>LFSR01000001.1 GCA_001513155.1 Syntrophomonas sp. DTU018 | reverse complement strand
GTCCTTTTTTATCAAAAACAAATCCCCAATTTTCCTGGGCTGGCCAGTTTGCAAAAGTCTCGTATTGTTAATTGCTGCCGACGCCAGAAGTATGTTGTTGGAACGCTGCTTGGAGCCATAGATATAGGTGGAATAGGCTCCAATGCTTTTTAAGCCTTCCAAGTCTTCACTGCGATATTTACTGGGTATGCTGTTGCGAGTCAGGAAAACAGTCTGATTGGCCTGGGCATGCATGATGTTGTTTACCGTAGTCAGCACATCAACTGTAACTCCTGGCTCTTCAGGAATAATACGACCAGTTATTTTATCCAATTCCGGCTCTTTGGGAAGGCGCCACTCCTGCATCGCCATTTCCATTACCAAAGCCTTGACTTCTTCTCTCAGCATTCCGCTTACATCGCGGCCTTCCAGCTTGACACCGGGTTTTACTCCATACATGTCCCTAATCAAGTTGTCCAGCCAGGCAGTGAAAACGGAGATACTGATGAAGAAGGCAATCATCAAGAGAATACGGCCGTTCAGACGGATAAAACAGAACTGGTTCCTAAAAAATATTGCCCACCCCTGCTGTCAAATATTCTCTAAATACTATTCCAAAATAAGCCTGCCTATGCGGCCTTTTCGCAGGAAAAAAGGCTCAGAAAACACAAATAAACCGAGACAACTCGGTTTACTTGAGCCTTTGTTGGTACTGGTTAATCGCCTAAGCTAATTATGCTGCCTTTTTTGTTTAAGTAATGCTTTGCGGGATAAGTTGACCCGTCCCTGTTTATCAATATCAGTAACTTTGACGTCGATTTTGTCGCCGATGTTTACTACATCAGTCACCTTATTGACTCTTCCCTCAGCTAACTGAGATATGTGGACCAGGCCTTCTTTCCCTTGGGTACCCAAAACGCCGGGAATAATCTCCACAAAAGCGCCGAAATCCATAATGCGCTTAACGGTTCCGGTGTAGGTTTTGCCTACTTCAACTTCCGCGATAATGGATTCGATGTAGAACTTGGCTTTCTTGGCAGCTTCCTCATCGGTAGCCAGTATATACAGGGTACCATCATCTTCGATGTCAATTTTGCATCCGGTTTCATTGACGATTTTATGAATGGTTTTACCGCCAGGGCCAATAATATCCCGAATCTTCTCTACGGGAACGTTCATGCGGGTCAATCGAGGAGCATAGGGAGAAAGATCTGGATTGGGCTTGGAGATGACCTCATTCATCTTGCCCATCACAAACATACGGCCTTTCCTGGCCTTTTCCAGAGCAGCAGCGAGTATTTCCCGATTTACACCGGCAATCTTGATGTCCATCTGAATGGCGGTAACGCCAATCTCGGTACCCGCCAGTTTGAAGTCCATATCACCCAAAGCGTCCTCAATACCCTGGATGTCAGTAACAATGGCAAATTTGTCATCTCGTTTGACCAGACCCATGGCTATGCCTGCCACCGGTCGTTTAATAGGTACTCCGGCATGCATCAAGGACAGGGAACTGCCGCATACACTGGCCATCGAGCTGGACCCGTTGGATTCCAGCACTTCTGAGACCACTCTGATGGTGTAAGGGAATTCCTCTTCACTGGGCAATACCGCCAGCAAAGCCCTCTCTGCCAGAGCGCCATGACCTATTTCTCTGCGTCCTGGTCCCCGCATGGGGCGTACTTCTCCCACGCTGTACGGCGGGAAATTGTAGTGATGAATGTAACGTTTGGATTCCTCTATACCAAGTCCATCCAGGATCTGTTCCTCACTGGCAGCCCCCAGAGTAACAACGGACAACACCTGGGTCTGTCCCCGGGTAAACAGCGCTGAACCATGCGGGCGAGGCAAAAATCCCACTTCGATGGAAATGGGGCGGATCTCGTCTAACTCCCGGCCATCCACGCGCTCACCGTCATCAATAAGCATGCTGCGTACGATGTCCTTCAAAATGCTGTCCAGCAGGTCATCGATTTCTTTAAGATTGTCCGGGTAAACTTCAGCAAAATGTTCCAGTATAGATGCTTTAGCTTCGTCCATGGAGGCTTCCCGGGCTTTTTTATCCGGGTTGCGCACTGCCTGGTTCAGAATAGGAGTTGCATATTCAGTAATTTCTTCCTTAATTGCCGGATCCAGTTCCACAGTCTTTACTTCAAATTTTGGAACGCCCAACTCTGCAATGATCGGCTCCTGGAATTCACATAAACGCTTGATTTCCTCGTGAGCGAATAAAATAGCTTCCAGGACTTGCTCCTCAGGTATCTCGTTGGCACTGCCTTCCACCATCATGATGGCTTCCTTAGTACCGGCCACTGTAATATGCATGTCACTTTTCAGGGTTTGTTCCATGGTGGGATTAATGACCAACTGGCCTTCAACCATACCCACAACCACACCGGCTATTGGCCCGGCAAAGGGTATGTTGGAAACATTGAGTGCTACTGAAGCCCCAATCATAGCGGTAACATCCGGTGCGTTGTCCTTTTCCACTGACAGAACCGTGGCCACTACATGGACATCGTTACGGAAGCCTTTGGGAAACAGCGGCCGGATAGGACGGTCTATCAACCGGGCGGACAGGGTCGCTTGTTCAGTGGCCTTTCCTTCCCGTTTGATAAAACCTCCGGGGATTTTGCCCGCCGCATATTGCTTCTCTTCATAGTCCACGGTGAGTGGAAAGAAATCAATGCCTTCCCGAGGTTCCCTGGAAGCAGTGGCAGTGACTAAAACCACAGTGTCGCCGTACCTGACTATAGCAGCACCATTAGCCTGTTTGGCAACCTGCCCTACTTCTATTACCAGCGGACGGCCGGCTATCTCGGTTTGATACTTATGAACGATAGTTGATTCCCCCTTTCCAAGGTTAATAAAGTTAAAGAGCGGATAGCCGCTCTTTACCTGCGTAGTCCTAGTTTGGTTACAATGCTCCGATAGCGTTCAAAGTCTTTCTTTTTTAGGTAATCCAGAAGAGAACGACGTTGTCCAACCATCTTAAGCAATCCTCTGCGGGAATGGAAATCCTTTTTGTTGACCTTGAGGTGTTCATTCAGATAGTTAATGCGCTCGGTCAAAATAGCTATCTGCACCTCGGGTGATCCGGTATCATTTTCATGGATCTGAAAGGCCTTAATGATTTCCTGCTTGCGCTCTTGGGTCAGAGCCAAGTAACTCACCTCCTTGTCATAAATCGCCATAAACCCAGCAAAGCGCCGGTGAATCGCTTTCCCGAGCCTATGGTTAGGCAATACCTGATACCCTTTTATTATTTTTACATAAAAAATTTCCTATATACAATCTCTCTCTGCTGGGCATCAAGATAGATTTTATCACAGGGGAAATTAGTTGTAAATCCATGGCACTACCTTGGAAGAACCACAATTCGAGCAGCTTCATCCCTGTCTCTTTTTATCTGCTGAACCAAATCTTCAATGCCGTTAAATTTACGTTCCTCCCTGATTTTCTTGAAAAATGTCAAACTCATGGTTTGCTGGTAAATATCTTCATTGAAATCAATAAGATGAGCTTCTACAGTAATAGGATATTCGTCATGGAAAGTAGGCTTACGGCCAATATTAACTACTGCTTTGACCCAGCGGCTGCCCACACTGGCCAGGGCAGCGTATACCCCACTGCCGGGAATGGTCAGTTCTGGATCCACATATAAATTAGCAGTAGGAAATCCTATTCTTTTCCCCCTTTGCTCCCCTTTTACCACCTGCCCTGATATAAGGGGATAGCTGCCCAGCATGGCCGCAGCTTTTTCAACATCCCCTTCCTCCAAAGCCTGGCGGATGGCGCTGCTGGATACAATCTGCCCGTTGATGGTCACTGGTTCAATAATTACCGTATTAAAGCCATATTGGGTTCCCAACTCTTTAAGCAACGCAGGCGTACCTGCCCCGCGGTAGCCAAAGGAGTAGTTGAATCCTACCACCACTTGCTGAACATGAAGCTGGTCCACCAGTATATTTTTCACAAAGTCCTCGGGGGACATTTTGGCCACCTCAGGAGTAAAAACAGCATAGATAAGCAGATCCAAACCCAGAGCTTCCAACAATTCGGCTTTGCGCTGGGGAGTTACGAGAAGCTTGGGGGCGGAATCAGGTTTTATAACCCGAGCAGGATGAGGGTCAAATATATAGGCAGCAGCAATCCCCTCATTATTTCTGGCATAATTGACACATTCTTTAATCAACTGCTGGTGTCCAAGATGAACGCCGTCAAAATTGCCCAGTGCCAGACATAGTGGCCCTGCAGGTTGATACTCCTCTAAATTGCGAATTAATTTCATAGGTTGTCTGCTCCTTTAATTACTGAATATGGAACACTCTTTCTGGTTTCAAATAGTCTTTATCGCCACGGCGTTGCACTTGCGCAATAGCTAACAGAGTATTATCAGGACGATACACTCTAACCAAGCCGGCCGGCAGCCTGGTATTAACAGTTATAGTCTGTCCATTTTCCATACCCCGTACATCCTGGGGAGTAGTCAATACCACCAGAGGCCAGTCCTGCAACGGATAATCCAGAGGCATAAGCAAGCTGGACCAGCTATCCAAGGCCTCATCTAAATCGGTGGCTTGGGACAAAGTAAATTCCCCGGAACGAGTCCTGGTTAAAGCCGACAAATACGCACCTGTCCCCAGTTCCTGCCCTATATCATGACATAAAGTGCGGATATAGGTTCCCCGGGAACAAACCACTTTCAGTTTAGCCACCGGATAGCGATCCCGGTCTTCGAATTCCAGCAACTCTAAAGATTTTATTTCCACCGGCCGCTTTTCCCGGCTCACAGTCTTGCCCTGGCGGGCCAGTTCATACAGCCGGACTCCTTCATAATGAACAGCGGAAAACATGGGGGGCTCCTGCCAAATTGTCCCTCGAAACAACGGCAGCACTCCTTCCAACTGTTCCCGGCTCACAGATCCAGGCTGGCCATCAATTATATTACCCCAGGCATCCTGGGTATCCGATACTGCTCCCAGGGTCATGCTGGCTATATATTCTTTTTCGCCCTTTTCCAGATAGGGAATGATCCTGGTAGCTTGTCCGACAGCTACAGGCAGAACTCCGGTTGCCATAGGATCCAGGGTGCCTAAATGACCTATACGCGTCCCCTTGGGGAAACACTTTTTCAGTCGGCGAATAACATCAAAGGAAGTTATGCCGGATGGTTTGTTGATATTTAAGAAACCGTGCATTCAACTGATCACTTCCCTGACCATTTGCACTACCCTTTGGGTAACCTGGTCCAGGCTTCCTTCCACACTGGCCCCGGCAGCCTGCTTGTGTCCTCCCCCTCCTAACCGGGCAGCTATGCTGGCAACATCCACCTTACCTTTGGAGCGGAAGCCAATCTTGCAAACACCCGGGCTGATTTCCCGGATCAGCAGTCCCACTTCCACCCCGGCGATTGATCGAGTATAGTTAATTATTCCTTCCGGATGCAAGTCCAAAGCACCAATCCGGGCTACATCATCATAAGCCAGGGTCATCCAGGCTATACGCCCTGATTCGTCCCAGCCCAGGTTCTGCAAAGCTTGACTTAAAAGCAGTACTTCTTCCCGGGGTTTGGATTCAAATAACTCAATACGGGCTCGTTCCACATCCACTCCTGCCCTAAGCAGCTGAGCAGCTATTTCCAAAGTCTCCGGCCGGGTACCGCTGTACATAAAGCGGCCTGAGTCCATCACCAGGCCGGCATACAGGCACTCAGCCATTGCGGGGGTTATTTCAATCTCCAATTCCTTGAGCAGATAATAAACCAACTCCGCAGTGGCCGCAGCCTTATGGTCAATAAAGTTGTAATGGGCAAAAGACGGATTGGTAGCGTGGTGATCAATATTAATGGTTACAGAACACCGGACAAGCCGGTCCTGCAGGGCCTTTCCTGCCCTTTCCTCATCAGAGCAGTCCAAAAAAATAACTGTATCAGGCAAATCAACGTCTGAAGGCAGCGGCCCTAATTTATCGCTGCCGGGCAGGTAATGATATATGGGAGGAACAGGGTCTTCCAATCCCAGTACTACCCTCTTCCCCAGGGAATGCAGACCCCAGTAGAGCCCCAACAATGATCCTATACAGTCTCCATCGGGAATCGCATGTCCCACCAACACCCAGGCAGGATGCTCTTTAATAACGGCCGCTATTTCAGACAGGGTATTCATTCCTTATCCTTCGTTCCTTCCTCCATAATTTCATTCAGAAGAGCTGACATGCGAACACCATGTTCGATGGACCGGTCCAAGCGGAAGTCAATCTCAGGAGCATGGCGGATTTGAATTTCGGCGGCCACACTGCTGCGAATAAACCCGCGGGCCTTTTGCAGAGCTGCCATGGTTTCCTGCTGTTTCTGTTCGTCACCCATAATGCTTATATAAACCCGGGCATGACTCAAGTCATTGGAGACTTCAACCCGGCTGACGGATACGGATGAAAAATCCACGCGGGGATCTTTAATCTCTTCCTGCAAAATCCTGGACAATGTCCTTTTCAGTTCAACAGCCATACGTTCTTGTCTGCGTCGGCTCATAAAATCCCCCCATTATTGCCAAAGATCATAACTGGCGAGGTACTTCTTCAAGGATAAAGGCTTCGATAGTATCGCCTTCCTTAATATCGTTGAAATCTTTGATGCCAATACCGCACTCAAAGTTTTCCGGAACTTCCTTGGCATCATCCTTGAATCTTTTCAGAGAAGACAGCTGACCCTCGTAAACGATAACCCCGTCTCTCAGCACCCTTACTCCCGCATTGCGTTGGATTTTGCCGTCGATAACATATGAGCCAGCTATAACTCCCACATTGGGTACTCTGAAAAGTGCCCGTACTTCTGCCCGGCCCAAATATTTTTCCCGGTATTCCGGTTCAAGAAGTCCGGACATAGCCTTTTTGACATCATCAATGGCTTCATAAATCACCCGGTACAGGCGCACATCAATGTTTTCTTCTTCAGCATGCTTGCGGGCCTTACTGTCCGGGCGGACGTTAAAGCCTATAATAATCGCATTGGATGCTGAAGCCAGCATTACGTCAGTTTCGCTGATGGCTCCTACTCCTGAGTGGATCACATTAACTTTTACTTCATTATTGCTGAGTCTGACCAGGGAATGAGTAAGGGCTTCAACGGAACCCTGGACATCTCCCTTGACTATCAGGTTCAATTCTTTGACTTCCGCAGACTGCATCTGTTTGAAGAAGTCATCCAGAGAAACCCGGCTGCTCTGTTTCTGCTCCTGCAGTTTACGTTCCGCCAGGCGCAGGCTGGTTATTTCTTTGGCCACTTTCTCATCACAGGCTCGCACTTTTTCCCCGGCGGGGGGCACATCGGACCAGCCCATGATTTCTACCGGCATGGAGGGATAAGCCTCCTCAACCTTCCTGCCGCGATAATCACTCATAGCCCTTACCTTGGCCAGTTCTACTCCGCATACCAAATAGTCCCCAACCCGCAGGGTACCTTTTTGCACCAGTACCGTTGCTACCGGGCCCCGTCCTTTATCCAGCTTGCTTTCAATTACTACCCCTTCTGCCGGGCGGTTCGGATTAGCCCTGAGATCATGGACTTCGGCCAGCAGCAGCACCATTTCCAGCAACTGGTCAATGCCTTCCCCGGTCTTGGCAGATACCGGGACAAAAATAGTTTCTCCGCCCCATTCTTCCGGCACGATGTTATATTCGGTAAGCTGCTGCATCACCCGTTCCGGGTTGGCAGTGGGTTTATCGATTTTATTAATAGCTACCAGGAAAGGCACATCAGCTGCCCTGATATGGTTGATCGCCTCTACTGTCTGGGGCATAACTCCATCATCAGCAGCAACCACCAGGATTACTATATCCGTCAGATTAGCACCCCGGGCCCGCATTGCGGTAAATGCTTCATGGCCCGGTGTATCTATAAAGGTAATCCGATTATCATTGACCTTTACCTGATACGCCCCTATATGCTGAGTAATACCCCCGGCTTCACCGGAAGCAACATCGGATTGACGAATCCTGTCCAGCAATGAGGTTTTACCATGATCAACATGCCCCATTACTGTTACTACCGGAGGACGTGGTTTTAAACTCTCTTCATCATCGATAATTTCTTCCAGCAACCGTTCTTCTTCAGTAATTTCCCGTTCTACAGAGACCTCATAAAGGGCTGCCAGTATTTCGGCAGTTTCAAAGTCAATCTCCTGATTTATAGTAGCCATAGTCCCTAATTCCATTAATTTCTTTAATAACTCCGCAGGACTCCGGTGCATTTTTTCGGCCAAATCACGAACGGTTATAGATTCGGGTATGGTAATTACACTGGGCAGCTCGAGAACAGCCTCCTCTTTCTTGCGTTTGTGCTTGCTCTTCTTTACCGGCCGGCTATAATCACGGCTGGGCTGCTGTTTTCCTTTGGATTTAGTTTTCCAATTGTCATGATCTGGAGCATCGTATTTCTGTTTAACTTGCTTCTTTTTAGTGTCTATACGGGGACGATCAGTGGGCACTACCGTCAATGAAGGCCGATATTTATTGGCTTCCTGAGCAGGGCGATGGCCAGGCTGATTAGGTTTTCCTGCCCCCCTGGATTGGTGACTGGGCTGGCTTTGTCCCCTTCCGGCCTGGGCACTCTGATGTCTATCTCCAAAAGAGGAGGTTTGATGGCCGCGTCCAAATTGTCCTCCCCGTTGATCACGGCTGGGTTGTATGTTTTTATTCTGTTCCCGTGATGGCTGTGATCCGCGGGAATGCTGAGAAGCACGCTGCTGCTGGGGTCCCCGATGTGATTCATGGGAAGATTGCTCACGAGCATGGTCAGCACGGGATTGCTTTTGCTGGTGCTGTACTTCAGGGGGGGTTCTAAGATTGTCCGTGACTGGTCGGGAACTTGCCTCAGACCGTCCTTGAACTTGGGAAGGTCCCCGATCCCTTTGTTCCTCAGCTGGTTTTGGCTGTTGTTTGGCTTGCGATTCTCGGGCTTGGCTGTCGGGTTGTTCACCTCTAGCTGCTTGGGCCTCTTGCTTACCTTTGCCCGTTGCTGAAGCACCCTCCTGCAGCTTTTTCTTGACCCAGACAACCTGGTTTTCTTCCATGGTGCTCATATGATTTTTAATATTAAGCCCCATTGCCTGAAGAATATCCACCAATTGTTTACTTGGCATTCCGATTTCTTTTGCCAGCTCATGCACTCTTATTTTGGCCATTGAACCACCCCCGTGCTATTAGTATCTTTTTTCTCGGTTTCCAGACAGTCAAGCACTGCTTTAGCCATACTGGAGTCATTGATGGTCAGAGCTACCCGATAGGCTTTTCCAACAGCAGTCCCCAAATCATATTTATCCCCGAACTCCACCCAGGGTATTTTCTGTCGTTTGCATAAAGAAATCAATGATTCACGAGTAGCGCTAGATATATCACCGCTCATAACCAGCAGGCAGGCACGTTTGCGAATCAGGCTGGTGCGCGCCGCCATAGTTCCAGCGGATACTTGGCCTGCTTTCTGAGCCAAACCGATCATATTGTAGACTTTTCTCAAATTTGTACCACATCCTCAGTTCTGCGTCATTTCACTAATCTGTATTTTAATTCTTTCCAAAACATCATCAGGAATCTCTTTATTTAAGGCTTTTTGCAGTCTTTTGCCTTTAACTGCTTCACTAAAGCAATTGTTATTAGGGCAAATATAAGCTCCCCGTCCAGCTTTTTTGCCGGTGGTATCCATCTCGACAGTTTCCTGAGGGGTTCTGACGATGCGAATAAGTTCCCTCTTGTTGCGCATTTCCCGGCATCCCACACACATACGCTGCGGAATCTTTCTAGGCTTCTTCATCGATATCATTCACCTCTTCGTGGAGACCTGCCTGGCTCTCACTTTTGATATCAACTTTCCACCCAGTCAATTTAGCGGCCAGCCGGGCATTCTGCCCCTCTTTCCCTATCGCCAATGACAGCTGGTAATCGGGAACAACTACTCGAGCAATTTTTTCCTCCTCGTTGATATCCACATAGGTTACTTTGGAAGGACTGAGAGAATTAGCGATAAATCGTTCCGGATCTCTGTCATATTTAATAATATCAATTTTTTCACCATTTAGTTCAGATACAATATTCTGCACTCTTAATCCCCGCGGTCCTACACAAGCTCCTACCGGGTCTATTTTATCATCCTGGGAGTAAACGGAAATTTTGGAACGGGACCCTGCTTCCCTGGCTATAGACTTGATTTCCACTACTCCATCATATATTTCCGGGACTTCCAGCTCAAACAGCCGTTTCAGAAAATTGGGATGGGATCTGGATACGAAGATATTAGGTCCCTTGGACGTATTCTTTACCTCGTAAATATAGGCTTTGATCCGCTGTCCCACTTCATATTTTTCAGTGCTTATCTGATCGGCAGGAAGCATGATGGCTTCTGTACGTCCCAAACTTATATAAACAGTACGGTTCTCAATGCGCTGAATTGTCCCAGTTAATATTTCCCCTTCCCGTTCTAAAAACTCCTCATAGATAATGCTTCTTTCCGCTTCACGAAGCTTTTGAATAACCACCTGTTTAGCGGTTTGAGCAGCTATACGGCCAAAATTGGTGGGAGTAACCTCCACATAAATTAAATCATCTTCCTTGCTATCCGGGTATAATTCCCGAGCTTCTTCCAGAGATATTTCCAGGCGGGGATCCTTGACTTCCGCTACTACCCGCTTCTGGGAATGAACACTTACTTCCCCGGTAATTTCGTTAAAATCAACCTTTACGTTTTGCCCGGTCCCAAAGTTCTTTTTATAGGCAGCATTCAAGGCAACTTTAATGGCATCTATCAAAGCGTCTTTGGGGATGCCCCTTTCTTTTTCTATCTCGATCAATGCCTGAATCAATTCATTCGACATTGTAGTGCCTCCTTATAATTGAGGGTGCAGTCGCACCACCGTAATTTCGCTGCGGGGAAGTTCAAAAACTCCCTGATCGTTTTTCACAGTGATAGTGGATTCACTGTTCCCAATAAGAACCCCGACCACTTGTCGGGGACCATTGAACCTCTTGGATAATTTCACCTTCACTGGCTGACCATTAAAGCGCACAAAATCCCTGTCATGGATGAGCTTGCGATCTAATCCGGGTGATGATACCTCCAAGTGGTCGTATTCAATACCAGATGCGTCAATAATATCCTTAATAGCCCGGCTGACCCGGCTGCATAAATCGAGATCAACTCCCGATTCCCGATCTATAAAAATCCGTAAGTATTGGTCACCACTTTCCCGGCGATACTCAATTTCAACTAATTCAGCCTGCAAATGGCGAATGGGCTCTTCTATTTTTTGAGCCAGACTTTCAATTGGTGAATCAGCCAATGGACCACCCCCAGCGTCTACCCTCTTTTATGCAGGTTACAATAGAAAAAGTGGGTGCAAACCCACTAATTGTAACAGAATATGGTTCAACCTAATTAAAAGTATAACACAGTAACATAAATTTATTCAAGCAATGCTCATGTTTTTCTAACCGCCAAACAAACTTAACTGGGTACTTGCGGGCAGATCACGGAAACAGCCGTATTCCCGCAGTACATCCATAGCCGTCTTATTGAGGCGGGTGCGCAGCTGAAAATCTTCTACAGAAACAAATTCGGCTTCATCCCGGGCGGCTACGATACCCTGAGCAGCCGTTCTGCCTACGTTAGGCAAGGCGGAAAAAGGCAGCAATAAACCTTTTTCCTTTATGATGAATTTATAAGCATGAGAATCATAGATATCCACCGGGTAGAATTTAAATCCCCGGGCCAGCATTTCCAGAGCAACTTCTAAAATGGGCAGCAGCTTTTTATCCTTCTGGGATGCCCCGTTCCCCTGGCGGTCAATATCTTTGATACGCTTGTAGACCTCATCATAACCGGCTAACACCGTCTGAGCTTCAAAGTCCTCGGCTCTAACGCTGAAGAAACTGGCATAGAAAGCCAGGGGATAATATACTTTATAAAAGGCGATGCGGAAAGCCATGGTAACATAGGCCACGGCATGGGCTTTAGGAAACATGTACTTAATCTTCTGGCAGGAGTCGATATACCATTCAGGTACATCATGCTCCTTCATGACCGCAACCTCTTCCGGTTTCAATCCTTTGCCTTTACGTACATTTTCCATTATCTTAAAGGCGGTTTTCTTTTCCACTCCCTTGCTGATAAGGTAGCCCATGATATCGTCGCGGGTGCAGATAACTTCTCTCAGAGTGGCGGTTTGGCTCTCGATCAAATCCTGGGCATTATTGAGCCAAACGTCGGTTCCGTGGGACAAGCCGCTTATCCGGACCAATTCTGACAAGGTAGTTGGCCGGGTGGCTTCCAGCATCTGGCGCACAAACCTGGTGCCAAATTCGGGTATGCCAAAGGTTCCCACGGTAGATCCGATGTCCTCTTCGGTTATCCCCAGAGGTTCCACACTGGAAAAAATCCGCATGGTCTCTCTATCATTGAGCTTGATGGAGGCTGCCTTTACACCGGTCAGGTCTTCCAGTTCCTTTATGACTGTGGGATCGTCATGACCCAGGATATCCAGCTTGACTAATTGATCCCCAATGGCATGGTATTCAAAATGAGTAGTAACTACGCCGGAATCCTTGTTGTCTGCCGGGTACTGGAGGGGTGTAAACTCCAGAATGTCATGGTCCCGGGGTACTACAATCAACCCGCCGGGATGCTGACCGGTAGTTCTTCTGACTCCGGTAATACCCTTTACCAACCGGTTAATCTCCGCACTGCGAAAATGCAGATTTTTTTCTTCCTCGTATTTCTTTACGAATCCGTAAGCAGTTTTTTCAGCTATGGTAGATATAGTCCCCGCCCGGAACACGTTTTCCTTGCCAAACAGTTCTTCCACATAGGCATGGGCTCGATTCTGGTATTCTCCGGAAAAGTTCAGGTCTATATCCGGTACCTTATCTCCTTCAAATCCCAGAAAAGTTTCGAAGGGAATATCAAATCCATCTTGAAGCATTTCCGTACCGCAGTGTTCACAGGTTGCCAGGGGCAAATCCGCCCCGCATCCTGCGGAACCATCAGTCACAAAACGGGTATGACGGCAATTGGGACATCTCCAGTGAGGCGGCAGAGGATTAACTTCTGTTATGCCAATTAAGAAAGCTACCAGGGATGATCCTACTGACCCTCTGGAACCGACCAGATAACCATCTTCATTGGATTTTTTCACTAGTTTGTGGGCAATGGAGTACAAGACACTGAAACCATGCTGAATTATGGAATCCAATTCCCTTTTGATACGGGCCTCTACCAGTTCCGGCAGGGGATCACCGTATAGTTCATTGGCTCTTTTCCAGCTCAGCTGGTAGACTTCGTCCTCAGCTTCATCTATTTTAGGGGGATAAAAACCATCGGGAACCGGTTTGATATTGTCTGCCATTTCTGCAATCAGGCGGGGATTTTCGATAACCACTTTATAAGCAGTGTCCTCACCTAAATAAGCAAACTCTTCCAGCATCTCCTCGGTAGAGCGCAAGTAAAGACCGGATCCCTCATCAATGTCTTCGTAACCCTGACCAGCTTGAATAATGCGGCGGAAAATTTCATGTTCCGGGTCTAAATAATGGACATCACCGGTGGCAACTACCGGTTTTCCTAATTCTTCACCCAGGGCAACAATTTGGGCATTGATTCTCTTAAGGTCTTCCCAACTGTTGACCTGGCCTTCCCGCAGCAGAAACTCATTATTGCTTAAAGGCTGGATTTCCAGATAATCATAGAACTTGGCAATCTCGGTTATTTCCTCATGAGTTCTGCCCTGCAAAATGGCAGTATATAGCTCACCCGCCTGGCAGGCTGATCCTACCAGAATGCCTTCCCGATACCGGGTTAGTTCACTGCGCGGTATTTTGGGATGACGATGATAGTGTTCCAAATAGGAGATGCTGATGAGATGATACAGGTTTTTCAAGCCCCGGCGATTCATAGCAATAAGTATAATGTGATAAGGCCGCTGGCGGCGATCCTCTTCCACCAGGTAGGCTTCCACCCCGTAAAGGATTTTCACTCCATGCTTTTTCGCCTGCTGGTGCGCCTCTGGAAAGGCCTGTATGCATCCATGGTCAGTAATGGCCACGGCGGGGTGCCCCCATTGGGCAACTCTCTCAATCAGAGCCCCTATTTCCGTAAGCCCATCCATGGCGCTCATTTTGGTGTGGGCATGCAGTTCAACCCTTTTGACGGGAGCCATATCGGAACGTACTTGCTTTTCCCTTTTTATATGGCTATCCATAAATAAGACTATTTCACGCACAAAGGGATCATAACGGACACTGCCCTTGACCCTGATTCGATCGCCGATGTCGATGGTGTCTTCCTGGGGCTTGTCCCAAAAGGCTTTCACCAGTATGGAATCGGTAAAGTCGGTTAAATTATAGGTGACCACCAAGCGTCCATCCCGGAGGGTAATAATCTCTTTGTCCAAGATTTCGCCTTCGGCAATGGCCGTCTTCAAGCCTTCCTGCAATTCAGCCACTGGCATAGGCTGAGTTTCCAACAGTTTATGGTCAGAACGAGAGCGTCTGCCGTTAGGAGAGGACTTCTTTTTGCCAGAACCAGATTCGGACAGCCAATTGCCTGAGGAAGGCTCTATAAAGGTAACTTGGGGTTGAACCGGCTGTTTACCGGCAGGCATAACCCGTACCAGAACCGGCAGGCGATATTCCTGCCAGTACCAGGCGGACAGCCGGCTGCAGATTTCCTGTTCAATAAATTGCTGATACTGGGACTCATCAGCAGGATGAAAGTCCAAACGCAGGTCGTCGGTTGTATAGGGTACCAAGAGTTGCTGGGAATTAGAGAAAACAGCCGTCAACAACTCAGCCTTATGTTTTTCAAACAGGGCCGCTAAGTGCTGACTGCTGTTGCGCAAAGAGGGTATGATCTCAATCTGATCCACAAAAGGGAATTTCTCTGCCAGTTTATGCTCAGCGGCTTGTATTTCATAAACAGGAACTGGCTGCTCTACGGCAATGATCATCTTCCAGCGCCGCTGGCGGGGAGAAACCTCTACTTTTTCCAGAACAGCATTTGCCCAGCAGGGATTATCGGCAAAGGAGGAGTCGAAGTGCACCAGACTTTTTCCTTGCATTATCTTAAATCTCCTCCTGATCAAACTAATTCAAGCGATCAATGTTTTTCAAGCCACTTACTCCCGTTAATTCATCGATTACATCATTAATACTCAAATGAGGGGGAAGGTGCAGGAGCAATTCTACTTCCAAATTGTTGTCTTCTAAACGTTCCAGCTGAATATTCTTGATCAGTACACCCAATTCTCCCAAAATTGAACCGATGGCTCCTACCTGTCCGGGCCTATCCTCCAGTACCATTACCAGTCCTTTGTATTCTCTTAAGCCGGTGAATTTCTCTTCAAAACGGATGAAATAAATGAGAATAAATAGTATCAGCAGGGTAGTGGCTATAGCTGGAATGTAAAGTCCTGCTCCTACTGCCAAACCAATGCAGGCTACCACCCAAAGACCGGCAGCCGTGGTTAGGCCTCTTACTGTTGCTCCTTCCCTCATAATGGTACCTGCGCCCAAAAAGCCGATGCCGCTGATTACCTGAGCGGCAATCCGGCCTGGATCAGCATTGACTGTCTGATAATACTGAAAATACATATCCAGGGAAACTACCATGGCCAGCGCAGAGCCTACACTAACCAGAGTATATGTACGCAAGCCGGCAGGGCGATTTAAGCTTTCCCTCTCCAAACCGATAAGACCGCCTAAAATGCCTGCCAGTGCCAACTTGAAAATAATCTCATAGACTGACATACCTTCACATCCCGGTCAGACTTAACCCTGATGAATGATTTCCAGAATGGCATCAACAACCTGATCAATTGCCACATGCTGGATTTCATTTTCCCATCTTTTCTTCACTTCGACCTGATTCTCCTGCAAAGCTTTGGGTCCTACGGTTATGCGTACCGGTATTCCAATCAGATCAGCATCCTTAAATTTTACCCCGGCCCGTTCATCCCGGTCGTCCAAGAGTACTTCCACTCCCTGCTCCTGCAGTTGATTGTACAGGGCTAGTGCGGTGCTCATCTGATCTTCTTTTTTGGCATTAACCGGAACGATAATCACCTGGAAGGGTGCGATGGGCATAGGCCATATTATGCCGTTTTCGTCATGGTTCTGTTCGATCGACGCTGCCATAGTTCGAGAAATACCAATTCCGTAGCACCCCATAACCAAGGGTACAGCCTGTCCCTTTTGGTCCAGTACGGTAGCATTCATAGCTTCGGAATACTTGGTACCCAGTTTGAATATGTGTCCTACTTCTATGCCCCGGGTGGCTTGGAGAGGCTTTCCGCAAACCGGGCACAAATCCCCTTCTACAGCATTGCGTATATCAACATAGTCTTCCGGTACGAAATCCCGACCGGGATTAACATTTATGAAGTGATAATCATCCTCATTAGCTCCGCAGGTAAGATTCCTCATACCCGCTACTTCCAGATCAGCATAAACCTTGATATTCAAACCCACCGGTCCGAGGGAGCCAAACCCAGCCCCGCATGCTTCCCGTACGGCAGCATCATCAGCCATGTACAGTTCCCGGCATCCCAGTACCTGCTTCAATTTAATCTCATTTAGTTCCCTATCCCCTCGCAGGACTGCTGCCACCAGTTCTCCGTCAGCATAATAGGTAAGGGTTTTAACATGCCTTTGTTCAGGCTGTCCGGTAAACTCAACCAAATCCTTGATGGTGCGCATACCGGGGGTATGGATTTTCTGCATCTCCAGCGGAGCCTCATCATTGCCTTCATCTTTATACACACAGGCGGCTTTTTCCACATTGGCGGCATAATCGCCATTTTCACAGTAGACAATTTCCGATTCGCCGGTGTCGGCCAGAACCACAAATTCATGGCTTTCGTTGCCCCCGATTGCTCCGCTGTCCGCTTCCACTACCCTGTACTGCAGCTTTAACCGCTGAAAAATGCGATGATAGGCATCGTACATTTTACGGTAGGATATGTCCAAACCTTCCTCATCTATATCAAAGGAATACAGGTCTTTCATGATGAACTCCCGGCCTCTCATCAGTCCAAACCGAGGACGGATTTCATCGCGATATTTATTCTGTATCTGATACAGGAGTAAGGGTAAATCCCGGTAAGAGTGGACATCATTATCAACCAGGCTGGTAATTATCTCCTCATGGGTTGGCCCCAGGGCAAAATGACGCTGGTGACGATCCACCAGCCTGAACATTTCGTCACCATAAACATCCCAGCGGCCTGTCTGCTCCCAAAGCTCGCGGGGCTGTATGATGGGCATCAGCAATTCCTGCCCCCCGGCCCGATCCATTTCCTCCCGGACTATAGTTTCTATTTTTCTCAAGACCCGCTGGGCCAGGGGCAGATAGGAATAAATCCCCGCACCAGCTTTACGAATGTAACCTGCTCGCAGCAATAATTGGTGACTGACGGTTTCCGCTTCACTGGGAACCTCTCGCAGTGTAGGACAAAACAATTCGGAAAACTTCAATTGCCTGTACCCCCTTGTCCACATTGATTGTGAATTTCTGCCATTAGTTCATTTATTAATTCTGCTTCCGGTACCTTTTTAACAATTTCACCCCGGCGAAACAGTAAGCCTACTCCCCGTCCTCCGGCTATTCCCACATCTGCTTCCCTGGCCTCGCCAGGGCCGTTAACTACACAGCCCATAACTGCTATTTTAATAGGATCGGGCAGGTACTTGATTTTCTCATCTACGGCCTTGGCCAGACCGATCAAATCAATCTCACTGCGGCCGCAGGTGGGGCAGGATATCAATTCGGGTCCCCGGTTTCTCAATCCCAGGTTCCGTAAGATTTCATAGGCTGCCCAAACTTCCTCCACGGGATCTGCAGTGAGGGAAACCCGGATAGTATCACCAATGCCCTGGTAAAGCAGCAAACCTATACCCAGGGCGGACTTTACCAGTCCCCGTTCCAGGGTGCCCGCTTCTGTAACTCCCACATGGAGAGGATAGTCCACCTGCTGGGACAATAGCTGGTAGGCTTCAACAGTCATCAAAACTGAAGATGACTTCAGGGAAACCTTGATATTATAAAAGGCCATGTCCTCCAAGATTTTAATATGCTCCCTGGCACTCTCCACCAGGGCGGCAGCGCATACTTCTCCATATTTGTCCAATAGCCGGCGCTCCAGGGAACCGGCATTTACCCCTATACGTATGGGTATATCCCGTTCCTGGCAGCGTTTAACTATTTCCTGAACCCGCTTGCGCTCTCCAATATTGCCGGGATTGATTCGCAAGCCCTGGGCTCCGGCTTCAATACTCTTTAATGCCAGGCGGTAATCGAAATGAATATCAGCTATTAAAGGGATGTTGATCTGGGGTACAATCCTGGCTATAGCTTCAGCAGCCTGCATATCCACAACCGCTACCCGTACCAGTTCACACCCAGCAGCTTCCAATTCTTTAATCTGGTGGACGGTGGCTTCAACATTGCGGGTATCGGTATTGGTCATGGATTGGACCACTATGGGATTGTCACCTCCTACAGGCACATCCCCGATTTTAACAACCCTGGTTTTCCGGCGCATTACAGTCATCCCTTAATCAATCTTAATATATCATTGAAGGTTACTATGACGATCAGCAGCATCAGGAATAAAAAGCCTAACCAGTGAATAAATCCTTCCTTTTCCGGTTCGATAGGTTTTCTGCGTATAGCTTGCACGGTGGCAAAAACAATCCGGCTCCCATCCAGAGCGGGTATAGGCAATAAGTTAATAATACCCAGGTTTATACTCAAATAGGCCGCAAAATTAATCAGGAAAACGGTACCTATCTGCGCCGCTTCTCCTACCAGGCTGACAATGCCCACTGGTCCTGCCAGATCTGAGGCAGACGCTCCCCCGGTGAATAGAGTGCCAAACCAGGATAACAACAACACCGTTAATTGATAGGTCTGTTGCAATCCCAGTACAATAGATTCCCCAATACCTAGCCGGTTATAGTTAACCTGGTTCAATACTCCAATAGCGGGTTTACCGCCGCTTCCCTGATCATCTGGCACAACCTGGAGATTTAGAGTCTGACCATCCCGGTTTATTTTAATTTCTAATGGCTCTCCAGGTACTGATGAGGCAATTAGGGTGGTAAATTCTGACCATGTGGCTACGGACTGGTCATCCACACTGATAATCCGGTCACCGGGCTGCAGACCGGCATGGGCAGCAGGCCTGCTCTCCAGTACCTTTCCAATAACAGGTTCATCAGATGATTCAGGAATGCCAATAAAGGCAAAGCTGTATATGAAAAGCAGCAAAGCTAATACAAAATTCATAAAGGGTCCGGCAAAGGAAACGCCTATCTTTTCCAGGGGAGTCCGGTTGTTATACCCGTTGGGATCATCTTCATCCCCGGGCTCTTCACCGGCCATGCGCACAAACCCGCCTAAAGGCAATAAGCGCAGTGAATACTGGACTCCATCGCGAGTGGTGGACAGCAGTTTTGTACCGAATCCCAGGCTGAACTCATATACTGGTATGCCTATACGGCGTGCTGCCAGGAAATGGCCCAATTCGTGCACTAATATCAATATGGCAATAATAATGATGGTTATCAATATGGACACTTATTTATCCTCCTCTGGCAATTCGTTCCCTGGTCAATTCCCGGGCATCCTGGTCACATTGTAATACATCATCCACTGTCCTGACCACTTTGACCTGGTGGCGGCTCATAACATAGGCTACCACATCTGGTATTTCCGCAAAACGCAGATGCCCTGCCAGGAAAGAATGCACCGCTATTTCATTGGCGGCATTTAAGACCGCTGGCATAGTTCCTCCTGTCCTTCCCGCTTCATAGGCTAACTGCAGAGCTGGAAACCTTTCTAAGTCAGGTTGCTCAAAATGCAAATCCGCCATACCCAGCAAATCAAGCCGTTGAGTGGGTGTCTCGAATCTTTCGGGGAAAGTCAGGGCATATTGAATAGGGATCCGCATATCGGGAACTCCCATATGGGCCAACCAGGACCCATCAACAAACTCCACCATAGAGTGAATAACACTTTGGGGATGAATTAATACCTGAATTCTATCATAATCAACTTGAAACAAATGGTGAGCCTCAATGACCTCCAATCCTTTGTTCATCAGGCTGGCTGAATCCACGGTAATTTTGGGCCCCATAGACCAGGTAGGATGCTGCAGGGCCATTTCCACCGTTACCCGCTGCAGCTGTTCCCTGCTGAATTTTCTGAAGGGCCCCCCTGAAGCAGTTAGCCATATCTGCTGCAAGGCTTTTCTCTCATCCCGCAGGCACTGAAAAATAGCGGAGTGTTCACTGTCTACGGGAATTAGCTCGCTGCCTGTTTCCTTACACAGAGGTATGACTAAGTCCCCGGCAGCTACCAGAGTCTCCTTATTGGCCAGGGCTATGCGTTTACCGGCTTGAGCGGCAGCCAAGGTGGGCAGGATGCCAACTGCACCGCTGACTGCTACCACTACGATTTCAGTGTCCTCATAAGCAGCAGCCTGGCATAAACCCTCCTGTCCTGTCAATACTTCCACGCTGGCAGGAACCCGGTCTTTCAACTGCTGGTATTTAGAGGCATCGTATATCACTACACAGGCCGGATTAAACCTGTATACTTGCTCAGCAAGGATATCCACTTCGTCATAAGCGGCCAGAACTTGAATTTTAAACAGATCAGGATGATGGGCTGCTACATCCAGGGTTTGCCGCCCGATGGATCCGGTGGAGCCCAGTACAGCAATCCTTTTCATCAATAATTTTTCCTCCAGTTAATTGTATCAAAAACCCCTGCCCGGTAGCAGGCAATGAAGATTACTACCAGAACGGGCCCCATTATCATGCCAACCACGCCGCCCAACTGCAAGCCTACGTAGAGAGAGACTAAAGTGGCCAGCGGATGCAAGCCTATATTGTCCCCGATAATTTTGGGCTCCAAAAATTGGCGCACCACGGAAATAACTACATAAACTATCAGCAGACTTATGGCCAGTTTGGTACGGCCGCTGATCAATTCCCAGATTATCCAGGGAATAAATAGGGTACCCGGTCCCAATATGGGCAGAATATCCAGAAGTCCTACCACAATCCCAACGGTGATAATATATTTGATGCCGATTATTTTCAGAGAAATTATAGTTATGATGGCCGTAATACTGATCAATATGCTGTAAGCTTTCACGAAACCAATCAAAGCCCGGAACAATTCACCAATAACTTCCTGGGACTTGGAGCGGGCACTGCCCGGAATATACTGCAGAACAAAACTGCGCAGCAGAGCCCGGTCCTTGATAATAAAGAAGGTCGCCACCATGGCTATTAAAATGAGTATAAATGCCCCGGGCAGGCTGGCAAAGATATTGACCAGATATTTAAGACTTTCGTTGGCTATGCTTTGCAGCAAATCTGAGGCCTTTTGCAGGTTATCCCCCAAGGCCTGCTGCAATTCAGGGGATAAATCCATTTCCAGGTATAACAAGCGGAAATCAGAAAGAGCGCTGATGATTTTATTAATTACCTGATCTGAATAGGAAATCATGAGGGGGTACAAACCGGATAATTCCTTGACCACCTGGGCAATAGCCAGGGAAATCAGGTATATAAAGCCGCCCACCGACAGAACCAGGCTTAATATCACCGCCAGACTGCGTTTCATCCGCAGCCGGGTTTCAAAGAAGGCTACTATGGGCTCTACCACTACCGCTAAAGCTACCGCAATAATAAATGGCAAAAAGAGCAGGGGAATGTAAGCCAATATCCTGCCCACTATGGGAAAAACATAGGCGAACAGCAGATAAATGGTAAGCAAAGCCAAGACCAGTATGGCCAGCTTTACCAGAGTCTTCAGACTCTTCTGCAGTTCAGGATCCATGGATCATTCCCCTCTCTTTCCTTAGCCCAGGTATTGAAGGCAGAAAAATATAACCGGTGCTACCAGCAGAAAACTGTCAAAACGGTCCAAAACCCCCCCATGTCCCGGTAATAACCTGCCGCTGTCTTTTACCCGGAAAAAGCGCTTGGCTCCGGATACAAACAGATCTCCAAAATGAGCAGCTATACTTGCCACTACTCCCAGTACTAAAGCATATGCAGGGGTGAGGATCACCATATCTGTCACCGTAAAGAAAACCAACGAAGTTATTGCCGCTAATCCAACTCCTCCCAAGGCCCCTTCCCAGGACTTGTTAGGGCTTAATTGGGGTACCAGTTTATGTTTGCCCCACCGATTGCCTACCGCATAACCCCCTATATCACTGGCCCAGGTTAACAGAAAGGCCAGCAGGCAGGCCATAAAGCCCTGCTCCAGAAAAGATAATTGTACCGCATAGTATAAGCATACGCCTAAATAAGCGGAGAAAAACATGATCAGGGCAGTATTTTCAAAAGTAATGCGAGGATAATTAACTACGGCTATAAATACAGTCAGCAGCAAAGTTATAAATAGCAAAGGCAGCAAAGGTTGGTCCATAATATCTGCCAGCAATATAGCCATCATAAACAGCAGGGCAGGCAGGATGGGGACTCTTCTTCCGGCACTCTTCATCATAGCCGTAAATTCGTACAATCCCGCTAAGGATAATACCAGAAAAAAACCCAACCGGAACATTTCCCCGGCATACAATACTCCTATCAGCAGCGGGATCCCTATAATGGCTGTAATTACCCTGGTTCTAAGCATGATGGTCCTCCTGCTCACTTTTTTTCAGGCCTCCGAAACGACGGTCCCGTTGTTGATATTCCCATATGGCCCTGAGCAGTTCCTCCTTGTCAAAATCAGGCCATAGTATGGAAGTAAACCAGAATTCAGTATAGGCCATTTGCCAGAGCAAAAAGTTACTGAGCCGCATTTCCCCTGCTGTCCTGATGAGCAGGTCCGGATCCGGTAGTCCGGAGGTGTAGAGGGCTCTACTGAAAGTCTCTTCATTGATGTCTTCTACTCGTAATTTCCCCTCCTCTACCTGCCTGGCTAAAGATCTGGCGGCACGAATGATTTCATCACGGGCACCGTAGTTGAGAGCAATATTAAACACCATGCCTTGATTGGCAGCAGTTTTGGCCAGAGCCATTTCAATGGCTTTAATACTTCTCTCCGGAAGGCTGCGGTAATCGCCCAATATCTGCAAGCGAATACCATTGCGGTGCAGTTCCTCGATTTCTTTATTTACATACTCCACTAGAAGATTCATTAAGTAATTAACCTCATCCCGAGGTCTCTTCCAGTTTTCCGTGGAAAAAGCGTAAACAGTAAGGCATGCTATGCCTAATTCACAGCAGGTTTCTACCACTTGTTTCAGTGAGTTCATACCGGAGCGATGGCCAAAGGTTCGGGGCATAAAACGCTTTTGAGCCCAGCGGCCATTGCCATCCATAATGATAGCTATGTGCTGGGGCAGTTTGTCTTTGTTTATAAGCTGCATATAGTCGGTTGTGGTCCGACTCACTTGTCACCCTTCTTCCTAAAATCATAAACCCCCGTTTAACGGGGGTAGAGTAATGTCTATAAATATAATACATGGTAGCCATCGCTATGACTAGACTTCCATAATATCCTTTTCCTTAGCGTTCAGAATAGCATCAATTTCCTTGATATATTTGTCAGTAGCTTTCTGAACCTCGTCGCTGCCTCTTTTCATTTCATCCTCGGAAATGATTTTTTCCTTTTCACTGGACTTCAGCATATCATTGGCATCGCGACGTATATTGCGTATAGCTACTTTAGCTTCTTCGCCCCGTTTTCTGACTATCTTAACCAATTCTTTGCGACGTTCCTCTGTTAACTGGGGTATGGCAATACGAATAACATTGCCGTCATTAGTTGGATTTACCCCTAAATCTGATTTAAGAATTGCCTTTTCTATATTAGGAATACTGCTTTTGTCCCAGGGCTGTACGACTAACAGCCGTGCTTCAGGCACTGTTATATTAGCCAGTTGATTAAGGGGAGTCGGTTCTCCGTAATAATCGACCATTACTTTATCCAGCATAGCCGGGTTGGCACGACCAGCTCTTAGCGTAGCTAAATCCTTGGTCAGGTGCTCAATGGTTTTTTTCATCCTGTCTTCGGCTTCGCTGAGAATATCATTGATCATCTTATTACCTCCCAACATAGGTGCCTATGTCTTCCCCCATAACTGCTTTTAAGATATTTCCTTCCTTGGTCAGATCAAAGACAATAATAGGTATACCGTTGTCCATACACAAGGATGCAGCTGTGGAATCCATTACTCCCAATCCTTTGTTAAGTACATCAATATAGCCCAGATCGGTAAATTTCTTGGCATCCGGATTGGTAACCGGATCAGAATCATAAACACCGTCCACTTTTTTGGCCATGAGTATAACTTCTGCTTCGATTTCAGCAGAACGAAGAGCAGCAGCCGTATCGGTGGAAAAATAAGGATTGCCTGTTCCGGCGGCAAAAATTACCACCCGACCTTTTTCCAGGTGCCGGATAGCCCGTCTTCTTATATATGGCTCAGCTATCTCTTTCATCTCTATAGCTGACATAACCCGGGTTCCCATGTTGAGCTTTTCCAAGGCATCCTGCAAGGCCAAAGCATTTATAACCGTGGCCAGCATACCCATATAGTCTGCGGTAGCCCGATCCATTCCCTGGGCACTGCCGGCAACGCCCCGCCAGATATTGCCTCCACCGACTACGATCCCCACTTGGACACCCTTGCTGACAACTTCTACCACCTGACGAGCGATGGAAGAAAGAATCTCATGATCTATTCCATACCCTTTGGTTCCTGCCAGGGCTTCACCGCTTAATTTAAGCACTATTCTTTTATATTTGGGAGATTCCAAGGCAATACCCTCCAGCTTATTTATCCTAGTCACCTTTAATCTGAGCCATTACTTCCGTTGCAAAATCAACCGTCTCTTTTTCAATGCCCTCTCCCACTTCGAAACGAGCAAAACGGCGTATATTGATGTTTTCACCAAGCTTGGATATGGTCTCCAAAACTATCTGCTGGACAGTTTTATCGGGATCTTTTATATAAGGCTGTTCCAAAAGGCAGTTTTCTTTGAAATACTTCTCCAGACGGCCCTCTACCATCTTATCAATCACTTTTTCCGGCTTTCCTTCTTCCAGAGCCTGGGCCCGCAGGATTTCCCTCTCATGATCCAGCACGGCCTGAGGAACTTCCTCTCTTGCTACATAGGAAGGATTAGCAGCAGCAATCTGCATGGCTATATTATGGGCAAACTGCTTAAAATCCTCAGTTTTAGCCACGAAATCTGTTTCACAGTTTACTTCTACCAGTACTCCAATCCGGCCGCCGCCATGTATATAGGAGGTAACAAGGCCTTCACTGGCAATACGCCCTGCCTTCTTAGCAGCTTTTGCTAAGCCCTTGGTACGAAGTTCATCGATCGCCTTTTCAATGTCTCCCCCTGTAGCTTCCAACGCTTTTTTGCAGTCCAACATTCCCGCTCCGGTTCTTTCCCGAAGTTCTTTAACCATTTGTGCTGTTATCACTCTGGCAACCTCCTATCAAGTATTTAGGAAAAAGGGGGTGTTTGGTATTGCACCCCCCAATGCACTTATTATGCCGTTATCTGTTCTCCTTGTTTGCTTTCTAATACAGCATCGGCAATTTTAGAGGCAATTAATTTAACCGCCCTAATGGCGTCATCATTACCGGGAATAACATAATCAACTTCATCAGGATCACAATTTGTGTCTACAATAGCTACGATGGGAATGTTTAATTTACGGGCTTCCGCTACAGCAATCTTCTCTTTACGGGGGTCAACAACAAAGACTGCTCCGGGCAGCTTATCCATATCTTTAATTCCCCCAAGGAAACGTTCCAAACGCTCTCTCTCGTTAACTAGCTTGGCAACTTCTTTCTTGGTTAATACCTCGAAAGCTCCTTCAGCTTCCATTTTTTCCAGTTGCTTGAGGCGCAGTACCCGGGCTCTGATAGTTTTATAGTTGGTCAGCATTCCTCCCAGCCAGCGCTGGTTAACATAATGCATACCGCAACGGGTAGCCTCTTCACGGATAGTCTCCTGGGCTTGTTTCTTGGTCCCAACAAAGAGAATGTCTTTGCCTTCAGCTACGACACTTTTAATAAAATCATAAGCTTCCTCAAATTTTTTGACTGTTTGCTGGAGATCGATGATGTAAATACCATTACGCTCCATATAAATGTAGGGAGCCATTTTAGGGTTCCAGCGGCGGGTTTGATGTCCGAAGTGTACTCCTGCTTCCAGGAGCTGTTTCATGGTAATAACTGACATGTTAATCCTCCTTTTCGTTTTTCCTCCGCGGCTTCCACCTTTTCAACCACCGTTTTTACGGCACGAATTGAAAAGTCCGCCAGCGTGCGTGATTACCAAAAATTAATATACCAGAGCATCAAAGCTTTTGCAATATTCCCAGGCAGGTTGTCTGTGTCAAGATTTAGTAGGGGGAACTCCTGGTCTTAGAAAAATAATATTTATCTTAA
>LFSR01000050.1 GCA_001513155.1 Syntrophomonas sp. DTU018 | reverse complement strand
GAACGGAATGCTGACAACCGGTTGCTGGTTATCGACCTGGGTAATATGCTCGTGGGAACCATTGTAGATGATGTTTCTGAAGTCCTTATGATCGACGAGGCATCAATTGAAAACCTTTATTCGGAAATAGCGGGTATAGGCAAAAATTGTATCCAGGGGATATGTAACATGGGAGATCGTTTAATAGTTTTGCTGGACGCCTTAAAGATGAAAGAAGAAGTCTTTCAAAATCACTAGCAAAGGAGTGACAGCTCATGATAGCTTTATCGGAATTGAATTCATGCAAAATTCTAGCTGAAGCCATTGCCGATTACATACCCGGCGGTATAATGTTCGGGTATATTGATGGGGACACCATAGAATGGGTTAAATCATCACAAAAATTCGATATTGAACTTTTTAAAGTCGGCTATAAATTAGGTGCCGACACAGGGACTATGAAAACCATTCGGGAAAATAAAGTAATTATCCAAGATGTACCCCGGAGTGTCTACGGTATGCGTTTAACAATAATTTCCATACCGGTGGTCAATGACAATGGTCAGGCAGTTGGAGCTATGGCCATTGTCTTCCCCAAACTGCATCCAGTTGCAGCTTCCTTTAATGACTTTGCACCAATTGTAACTGAGATGTTCCATGAAGGATCCTTTATGTTCATGACAGATTTGACCCAGATTGCTTACCGGCAAGCTTCCGCGAAATTTGATATGCCTGCTCTTACCGTAGGATATAAGCTCACTCCGGATGATCTTCCCTATAAGGTTATCCAATCCAAACAGCCCATGAGTTATGATGTGGACGAAACCAAGTGGGGAGTTCCCATATACGCAGCCTGTTTTCCTTTGTTTGAAGATGAGGAGAAACAAAATATCGTAGCTACCCTGAATGTCATTCTGCCCAAAGTCACCGCACATACACTGCGGGAAATGGCCAATAATCTCGAAAGCGGGCTGTCCGGAATTTCTGCTGCCATAGAGGAATTGACTTCATCTGCCTCAGAAATACATACTAACGAACAATCCTTAAATGATAGCATAACCGAAATTATTGGTATTACAGAACAGATCAACGATGTTTCAGCCTTCATCAAGGAAATTGCCGATGAAACCAAGATGCTGGGATTAAATGCAGCTATTGAAGCGGCCCGGGCCGGTGATGCGGGTCGCGGCTTTGGGGTCGTAGCCGAAGAAATCAGGAAATTGTCTGATCAATCGAAGAGTACAGTTCCCAAAATCACTGAGCTTACTAATAACATAAAAATCAAAGTGGAGGAAGCCAGCAGAAAGAGCCTTATTTCCCTATCGGCAACGCAAGAACAAGCCGCAGCCACGGAAGAGATTACTGCCAGCTTAGAAGAAATCTTTGCCATGTCTGAAGAATTAGCTAAAATAGCCCAACAGCTGTAGCTAAGGCTACCAGACCCATTATCGGGGCAGGCCATAATAAAATTGATAACGCCCTCCCCTGATCCGGGAGGGCGTTTCTGCTATTTGCTAAAATTTAATCTCATGGCTTACAATTTTTTCATACAATTCGGGAGTAAGCTCTACATACACGTTTTTCTCCGGGTGCAGGAAATAGAGCGGGTCTTTGATAACGTTCGGATCAAAACCTTCCCTTTGCAATTGGGTTTTTACCTGCTTGAAGCTGTTGGTGGCATCTATGGTGTCACGCACCCGTATAAAATAAGGCCGGGCATAGGACGGCAGATTCTCACACACAAACGCCCCCAGTTTAGCCCAGTCTATGACCTCTCCTTCCAGCAGTTTAATGGCGGCCATGCCGCAGCGACCTTCCATTCCAGGTATTTTTACGCCGTAAACATTGACATCTTCCATTTGCCCGAACCTGTTGACCACATTGGATACCTGAGTGGTGGAGACATTTTCACTTTTCCAGCGGAAAGTATCTCCTAACCGGTCCACAAAGGAGAAATAATCATTTTCCGCCAGGCATACCAGGTCGCCGCTGTTAAAGTAGCGGTCTCCTTCCTTAAACACGTTGCGCAGGATCTTTTCCTCAGTTGCCTGGGGATTATTAACATATCCCGCAAAAACGTTAAGTTCATTTATTTCACAGATTAAAAGCCCGGTTTCACCGACTTCACACTTTATAGCATACCCATTTTCATCCCGGATTAACTCGCCGGTTTCCAGATCGCATTTAACTATCTCACCCTGGCGCCTGCCCAGCATATTGAGGTTGCCGCACATACCGGGGATTTCCTCCAGATTCATGAAGGACCCCACCCCTTCGGTAGCACCGTAGATTTCTTTAAGTTGCTCGATGCCAAACCGCTTACGGAAAGGCTCCATGAGATCTCCCCGCATGCCATTGCCCACCACCATCTTAAGCGGATTATCAGCATCATCAGGCTGGGGCGGTTGATTGTAAATATAGCGGCACAGTTCGCCCACATAAATAAAGAAGCTGACATTATATTTGCGCACATCTTTCCAGAAGTTACGGGCGGAAAACTTGCGCCGCAGAACCATGGTAGCCCCGGATATAATCGTGGCGGAGTAGCCAATATCAAACCCGCTGTTGTGATACAGGGGCAGGACCATATAATGAACTGTTTCCGGAGTCATCTGCCCAAAGAGCTTGAACAGATTGCCCAGAATCAGCCAGCGTTTCTGGGTCACTGCACAGGCTTTGGGAAAGCCGGTAGTTCCAGAAGTATAAATATAGACAATGATATCGTCGCTGGTAACGGTACTGGTGGTGGCTGGATTCTGGTCTGAGGCTGCTGCCAGCAACGGTGCCAGGTCCTTGATCCCCTCAGGGACATCTATATTCTGTCCCTCGCATTCCACAAACACATAGCCAGGATCCAGAAGCCGTACTTTATCCCTGATCTCCAGGAAAGGCTCCAACAATTCATGCCCCACGATCAGCATTTTGGCATCGCAGATATTCAGGGCATGGGCCAGCACTTCCTTGCGTACCCCGTTGTTGATGAGGGATACGATTACTCCCAGCTTGCTAAGCCCAGAAGCAGCAATGAGAAACTCAGGGCGGTTCTCCATTAAAAGGGCTACAACATCGCCCTTTTTCAAGCCCAGGGAGCCGAAGTAGTTAGCATAACGGTTAGCTTGGCTGTTTAATTCACCAAAGGTAACGATGCGGTCCTCAAAAATTATAGCTGGATGATCCCGCAGAGCTTCCGCCTGGTACTCCAGTTCCGATCCCAAAGACATGATCTGTGTTTGCGCCAGGCTGGTGATGGTTTCAAATGGGTTTTTCCGAACACTTTCCATAAAATAATTCCTCCTTACCCCTTTTGTATGTCATCGCTGCACCTTTATTTGAATCTTAATGCAATTAATGTTCCAACCTAGATAGCACGGTAATATGGAATTGATGAACCGGCTCTCCCAACCCGATCCTGTTCTATTTTGTTCCACTGCGTCCATTACTTGGTGTAAAATGAACATAATAGAACCCTTAGAATGCAGGTGAATAAATGAGCGATTTAAATATGGAATTAGAGGATTTTTTGGAAATAATCAACAGCTTATCGGATGCAGTGGTTGTTTATGATGCGGATCTGAAGGTGGTATTCGTCAATGAGAAGCTATTTGAGTATGGCAGACTAAGCAAAGAGGATGTGAATGTGATCGGCACCACTCCCGCCCAATGGCTGGAGGAGGGTTGGATTTTAAATTCCATCGTCCATGAAGTACTGGATAAAAAACAGGAAGTAACCGGAACTATCCGTACCAAGCATGGGTACTTCTCCTCCCGGTGCCGGCCAATTTTTGATAAAAATGGCAATGTACAGTATATCGTATCTACTGCCTCTTCTTTGACGGAAATCAATGCTTTGCAGGACATGCTGCAAAAACAAGCAGAACAAAGTGAACGGTATTTACGCGAGGTACAGCAGCTTCGCCAGGAACTCCTTAACAAGGAATTCATATATGCCAGCAAAGATATGGAGCAGCTGGCTGAGACTATCCGCAAAGTAGCCCCTATTGACTGCAATGTATTAATAACTGGAGAGTCGGGGGTTGGCAAAGACGTAATAGCTCAAACCATCCACATGAATTCCCCGCGTAAAGACGGTCCTTTTCTGACCGTGAATATCCCGGCTATTCCGGAACACCTGCTGGAGGCTGAACTGTTTGGATACGAGGAAGGATCTTTTACCGGGGCTGTAAAGGGAGGAAAGATGGGGTTATTCGAGGTAGCCAAAGGCGGTACCATTCTCCTCGATGAAATTGGAGATATGCCATATAACTTGCAGGTTAAAATCTTAAGGGCCATTGAAAGCGGCGAAATAATGCGCTTGGGAGCTACTAAAACAGTAAAGTTGGATGTACGGATTCTGGCCGCTACCAACCGGGATATTCACGAAGCCATTGCACAAGGTAGATTTAGGAATGATCTGTATTATCGCCTGAACGTGGTTACTCTGCACGTTAAACCCCTGCGGGAAAGAATTGAGGACATTCATCCCCTGTGCCAGCATTTTCTGCGTCACTTCAATGAGAAATATGGGCGGCAGAAAAGGTTTAATGTCAGCGCCATAACTGAGTTGGAATCCTATTCATGGCCTGGCAACGTACGTGAGTTAAAAAATACGGTTGAGCGCCTGTGTATTTTATCGGAAGGGGATTGCATCACTGCCCATGATGTACGCGAGTTATTGGACTTGAAAGCACATCAAGCCCGCCAGAGAAGCGAGCATCACCAAAGAGAATCAAATGCAGAACATAACCAGTCTCTCTCAGGAAGAAAGATAGAAGATTTATTCAGCGACTATCAAAAGCAACAAATTCTAACCGCCCTGAAAAAAACCAACGGCAATAAAACAGAGGCTGCTCGCCTGCTGGGAATCAGCCGCGGAAAGCTGTATCGTTTGCTGCGCCAGTATTAAACCATCCTCTGCTTCCTCACAATTCCCTTCATAACTCTCGTTCCAAGGCTTCCAAAGCCCTTTCAAAGGCATGAACATCGTTCTCGGCAATAATACTTCTGATGCGCTGATTATACTCAACCACGGCAGGATGAACTTTCTCGGCTACTTCCCTGCCTCGCGGGGTAAGACTGATTTTTAGGCTTCTGCGATCCTCAGGGTCTTCTTCCCTGACCACCAGATCCTCTTTGACCAGACGATCAATCAATCCGGTTACCACTGGGCTGTCCAACTGAACAGCTGCAGCAATTTCCTTGAGACTGCTGCCGTCATGGTTTGATAAAAACAAAAGAACCCAGGACTGGACAATGGTTATACCATAGGGAGCCAGTTTATTGTTGTAATATCGGGTCATTTTGCGGGCGATTGCTCCCAAGCGAAAACAATAGAAATCCCTGAAATCCATACCCCGTCTCCTTCATCGTACTATTTCATTTATTTTAACATAATATTATTTTTTTATTGTAATATTACTATAATACATGTTATTGTGTAAACAAATAAATTAGCAATGGGGGATGTCCATGAGCGAATGGAAAAAAACCGGGTGTGCGTTATGTGCGCAAAACTGCGGCCTGGAAGTATTAGTTGAAAACAATCGCATTGTCAAAGTTCGGGGAGACAAGAGCAACCCCCGCAGCCAGGGATATATATGCCGCAAAGGCAGGAACATTGCCCATTTTCAGCATCATGAACAAAGGTTGAAGTACCCCCTGAAAAAAGTGAACGGCGAATTTGTACGCATAAGCTGGGATCAGGCTATCTCAGAAATTGCTGCCCGTTTGAAGGAAATAAGGGATAAATACGGACCTCGTTCTATCGCCTATATGGGAGGAGGAGGACAATCCTGCCACTTTGAGGCAGCTTTCGGCGTACGCTTGCTGCGGGGCCTGGGCTCCCGTTATCATTACAGTGCTCTGGGGCAGGAATTGACGGGGCACTTTTGGGTTCAGGGCAGGGTCCTGGGACGACAGTATCTGGGTACCGTTCCTGATGAAGAAAATGCTGATATGCTGGTAGCTATCGGCTGGAACGGCATGGAAAGCCATCAAATGCCCCGGGCTCCCTTAGTCCTGCGCAAGTTTGCCAATGACCCTGACAAAATACTGGCGGTAATTGATCCCCGCAGATCGGAAACGGCCCAGATCGCCGACCTGCATCTGGCTCTGCGCCCGGGTACCGATGCCCTCCTGTTAAGGGCGGTAATTGCCATGATAATTCAGGAAGGCTGGTATAATCAGGACTACATTGACCAGCATGTAAGCGGTTTTCAGGAAATTTGGCCTTATCTGAAGGATTTTGATATAGCCTCTGCTTTAAAGGTATGTGAATTGGAATATGAACAGGTAAGAGAATTCGCCCGCCTGATGGCCACCCGCAAAGTGGGCCTGCATACTGATTTGGGAATCCTGATGAACCGGCATTCCACCCTGGTTTCCTGCCTGGTAATGGTACTGCTGGCCCTGTGCGGACAGATTGGATTACCGGGCACCAATATGATACCGGGATATTTTATGCCTTTGGGAGCTCACACTGATGAACGCAGTCCAAAAAACTGGAAAACAGTGACTACCGGTATTCCCATCCTGATGGGTTACGCTCCTCCCAATGTCCTGCCCGAGGAAATCATGTCCGATCACCCGGAGCGAACCCGAGCTTTAATATGCACCCAATCCAACCCTTTACGCTCTTACGCCGATACCACCGCTTATGAGGAAGCTTTCAAGCAGCTGGATCTTCTGGTCACCTGCGAGATAAGCATGACGGAAACAGCCAAGCTTTCCCATTATGTTCTGCCCTCTCGTTCCGCTTATGAATCCTGGGACAGCACTTTCTTCTATTGGACAGTGCCGGGAGTATACTTTCAAATGCGCCGGCCTGTTGTGGAGCCTGAAGGTGAGCCCCTGGAAATATCGGAAATTCACCTGCGCATTGCCGATGCCCTGGGTCTCATTCCCGAGCTTCCCCGGGAACTTTACGAAAAAGCCCACAATCGTCTGGAATATGGCCTGGAGCTTATGAAATACCTGCAGGCCCATCCCGAGCATATTGCCATAACACCCTTCATTCTGGGTAAAACCCTGGGGCCGGTATTGGGTTCTACCAATCTGGCGGCTTTGTGGGGATTACTGCAGAATATGCCCAAGGAATCTCGGGAAAACGCAGCCCGGGCCGGCTTCAAAAAGGGGCCGATGATGGGCGAAGAAATCTTCCAGGCTATACTGGACCATCCCGAAGGACTTTGGATAGGAAAAATCGATCCTGAGAATAATTTTGCCCTGTTAAAGACTGACGATGGCCGCGTCAATGTATATATTCCGGAAATGATTGAGTGGCTGAAAGACGTCACCCCGGAAAAGGAAGCTGAAGCTCTAAAACTGCCGGAAGATTATCCCCTGATATTAATGGCCGGCCGTCACACCAGCATGAACGCTAATTCGCTGATGCGCAATCCGGCCTGGAATGAAGGCAAGCGGGCCTGTACCCTGGCTATGCATCCTGAAGATGGTGAGAAGCTAGGGCTAAAAGACGGGCAGATGGCTCGTATCACTACCGAAGCAGGCAGTGCCAAAATCGAAGTGGAAATCACCACTGAGGTTCGTCCTGGTACAGTTATGATCCCCCATGGTTTTGGCCTGGAATACCAGGGCAAAACCTATGGAGTTAACGTCAATAGGTTAACCAAAAACACTCATCGGGATCCTTTCACGGCTACCCCGCTGCACCGTTATGTCCCCTGCCGGGTGGAGACGGTATAACAAGGCATTATTGCACTAGTGGGAGGCTTATAATGAAAAAGATACCGGTAAATGAAGCTGTTGGTCTGGCTTTATGCCATGATATAACCAGGATTGTTCCAGGCAAAGAAAAAGTGCGCGCCTTCAAAAAGGGACATATTGTCCGGGCTGAAGACCTAACTTTACTACGGGATCTGGGCAAGGAACATCTTTATATCTGGGAAGAAACCGAAAACCTTGTCCATGAAGACGAGGCGGCTTTGCGTTTGGCTGAAGCCGCCAGCGGCCCCGGCATTGTTTTTGGCGAACCTAATCAGGGCAAAGTGAGCTTGAAGGCCACCTGCAGTGGTCTGTTAGAAATAGATTCCCTGCGATTGGCTCAAATCAACAATATAGAAGGTATTGTTCTGGCCACTTTGCACGGCGGTCAGGCAGTAAGTGCAGGCACAACAGTGGCGGGTACTCGGGTTATTCCCATAGCTATTGAAAAAGACAAACTGGAAACTGCAGAGCAGATATGTCATACCGGCAGCCCTCTCATCAGTGTGAAGCCTTTTGTACCCTTGCGGGTAGGGGTGGTGACCACCGGCAATGAAGTATACAGCGGCAGAATCAAGGACGGATTCTGTGAGGTATTGCGGCAAAAATTGGCTGCATACCCGGGAGAATTCATGGGGCAGGTACTGGTACCAGATGATGCACCCCTTATTACTGCGCATATAAGAAAGTTTATTGATGATGGAGCGGAGCTGGTGTTCGTCACCGGCGGCATGTCTGTGGATCCTGACGATGTGACCCCTACCGGCATTAAACAAACCGGGGCTGAGGTAGTCTTCTACGGGGCACCTGTTTTGCCAGGGTCCATGCTGATGCTGGCCTATCTGAACAATATCCCCATATGCGGGGTTCCCGGCTGTGTCATGTTTAACTCCATTACCAGTCTGGATTTGATTCTTCCTTATATATTTACAGGTCAGCGAGTAAGTCGTTCCCAAATAGTCAGCTTGGGATACGGAGGGCTCTGCCAGGAATGCCCGGTTTGTCATTACCCTAACTGTGCATTCGGGAAATAATTAACAGGCTAAAAACTTAATTTAAATATAGCCGTACCTATGCAAATATAAGCAAAAAGGGGGCCACACCCCCTTTGAGAGTGTCAAAAAATTAGCTAAAAGAGATCGCCACGTCGCTAGGCTCCTCGCGATGAATAGCAGATGGCTGTCTAGAAAGTATTTAACAGAGCGTTTCGGATTGTCGGCTGAAGCCGGTTTGCCATTGGGTATCAGGCTTTTTCTCCTCCTGATGGTGTTGGTAATAACTATCATGCTAGGAGTAATAGCCATCCTCATCATTACCGGGATTTTTACTGCTGGTTTGTCGGAAAGTGAGACACTGGTTGAAAGTGAACTTAACCATACCGCCGCGAAAATCTCCAGTAATTACGGTGAACTATCCGTGCAGGCCATTGAGTTTGCCCGGCAGTTATCCCAAAGTATTGAAAAGACTTCCCAGCAATTAGGGGTGCCTCTCTCCCAGCTGGAAGAACACCCCCACCAACTGGATAAAATAATAGCTGCTCAATTTGATCTAACCTATCTGACCCTGCAAAAATCCAAGAGCAGCGGTATTTTCTTTATCCTCGATGCCACGGTTAACCCCCAGCTTAAGGAGGCGGAACACTCCAAAGCCGGTCTATACCTAAAAAATATGGAACCTAACGTAATCAGCGCTTCTGCCCCCAATATTATCGTACTCCGGGGTTTTCCCAGCATTGGCCGTTCCAACTCACTGCCCCTGGACGCCCAATGGAAAATGGAATTTGACACCCGCCAAGCTCCTTATTATCATCGTCCCATGGAAGCGGCCCGCCTCCACAAGGATCTGCCTTTATCACGCCTGTATTACTGGACTCCGGCTTTGGCACTGCCCGGCACTAACAGTGAAGTTATGATATGTTCAGTACCCTTGATCGATTCCCAGGGCAATGTTTTTGGTGTTTGCGGCATGGATGTAAGCGCAATGTTTTTTAAGCTGTCCTACATGCCTCATCAAACCACTTATAACCGTCTTTTCTGTTTGCTGGCTCCTCAATCCGGCTCAACACTGAATTTAAACCAAGCCCTAGTATCAGGCAGCTACTCAGTCAGGAACCTTGTCAGCGATAATTCCCCTCTGAATATCAGCAAGAACAAACGCTCTTTCTACACTTACCGGCAAAATAATAATTGTTCCTTTTGGGGGCTTCATACCCCGGTACGCTTATATCCAGAAGGCTCAGCTTTTGCAGCGGAAAAATGGATAGCCGCTGTATTGATTCCTGAGGAGGACCTGGTTGCTTCGGTGGCCAGATTAAATGTTATGCTGATTTCCTTGCTGAGCATCCTGGTGCTCTTAGGAATAGCCGCTGCATTAATTATCAGCCAGCGGTTCCTGAAACCTATTTCCCAGGGATTGGCAATTATCCAGTCAGATAATCTGAGTGGAGCTCCCCCGACTAAAATACCGGAAATCGACAACCTCATCAATTATCTGGCCACCCGCAACCGGGAATTATATGAAGGTGCCCGGGAAAAGAACCTGTCCTTTTCCCTTTTGGATGAATTCGTTCAAAACACTGCCAAACTATCCCCCTCGGAACGAGCGGTATATGACCTATACGCAAAGGGAAACACTGCCAAAGAAATCGCAGAAATCCTGTGTTTGAGCATAAACACCATTAAAACCCACACCAAGCATATTTATGCCAAACTCAATATAACCTCCCGGGAAGAACTGCTCTTATATGTCAACTTACTGGATGAGATAAACAAAGACCTGCCCGCTGCTCCAGCATCAGAGGATTCTTCCCGAGAGTAGTACCTTCCTTTATTCCACCACCGAAGGCAGCATCTTAAAATTGAGACAGTCCACCAGGCCGCGATTGGTAAGGCGCAATTCCGGCAGGACCGGCAGGCTGATTAAAGCCATGGTCATAAAGGGAGAAACCAGTTGGCAGCCCAGTTCCTTCCAGGCTTCGTCCAGACGGGCCACTGCCTGGGCTACTTCTTCCACCGGTTTGTCGGACATAAGACCGGCTATGGGCAGGGGAAGAACTGCCAGTACCTGACCATCCCTGACAGCTATCATACCGCCACCCAGGTCGGCCAAGGTATTGCCAGCCAGAGCCATATCCTCATCATTGGTGCCTACGATCAGGAGATTGTGAGAATCATGAGCTACAGTAGAGGCTACTGCCCCACCCTTGAGGCCAAAACCTTTCACATATCCCAGGCCAAAAGTGCCCGGACCGCCATGTCTTTCCATGACCATTACCTTGGCAATATCTTCAGCTCCCTGGTGGCGGGGCTGTCCATCCACCACATCCATTTCCACTATACGATGATAGGTTCCCACATGGGCTTCGATGATTTCTATTACATGAGCCTTAACCTTTGCGGCTCCGGCAGGAGCGGCAATCTTAAACATTTCGGGAGTCAGCCGCTGCTTGAGGTGTACGGAATGGCGGGCTTCCTCGGGATAGGTAAAAGCCGGGATGGGTACCAGCATTTTTCCTTTCTCGGCTACCAGTTTGCCATCCACCATAACTTTATCCACTTTAACCTCAGCTAAATCGCTCAGGAATACTATGTCGGCACAGCGCCCCGGGGATATGCTGCCCAGGTGACGGTCCACCCGGAAGCACTGGGCAGTATTGATGGTTACCATCTGAATGGCTGTGATAGGATTTACCCCCTGGCGGATGGCCTGGCGGACCACATGGTCCAGATGGCCTAATTCTATAAGGGTGTGAGGATGAACATCATCGGTCACCAGAATAGCATAACGGGTATCAATACGGTTTTCGGTGATAGCCCGTACGGTTTCTTTCACATCATGCCAGGCTGAACCTTCCCGGAGCTTGGCGTACATACCCAGCCGCATGCGAGCCAGGGCATCTTCTTTAGTAGTGCTTTCGTGGCAGGAAGCTACTCCGGCAGCTGCATATGCCTGCAAACCAACGTCCAAATCCGGAATAGAATAATGTCCGGTAATAGGCTTGCCTGCATCCAGGGTAGCCTTTAATTCCCCATGAACACTAGGATCACCATAGATTACTCCTGGGAAGTTCATCATTTCCCCTAATCCAATGATACGGTCATCCTCCATGGCTTCGGCTACTTCCTGGGGTCCAAATATGGCCCCGGCATCCTCAAAATCGGGAGCTGCCGGTACACAGGAAGGCATGGTGGCATATACTTTCATGGGCATAGCCCGTCCTTCCTCCAGCATCAACTTGACCCCCTTCATGCCCAAAACATTAGCTATTTCATGGGGATCCATAAAGATAGTAGTAGTACCCCGGGGAAGCACTGCCCGGGTAAATTCCCCTACACCCATCATGCTGCTTTCCACATGCAGGTGTCCATCCAGGAAACCCGGCACCAGGGTATAACCGCTGGCATCAATAATCTCCGTTTCTTCCCCGATGGTGTGATCGGCTTTGCCCACCAGAACAATACGGCCATGTTTGATGGCAATATCCTGGTTTTCCAGGATTTCTCCTGTATTTACGTTAACAACTCGTCCACCCTTAATAACCGTGTCCGCCTTGATGATACCCATAGCCGTCTGCGATAGCTGAGCAGTAATTTCATTAAAGTTTTTTTCTGTCAGGCTATAAGAAATTTTCATGTTGATCATCCTCTGCTAGTTTTTTCAACCTTAGTATAAGGTAAGGTCAAGGCATTAATTCTTCAAAAATCAGGATGGTCCTTTAGCTTTACTCCAAAAAACTGGAGCAGAGAGCTTCTGGACCATCCTGCAGAATTGTTGATGTGAAAACAGCCTGCGTTCACAGCTCCCAGTTTTGCCCTGGGCGGCAACGGCTCGGGGTACATCACTCGCCCGGATAATAACCCTGCTTTAGCCGCGGCTGCAATTGAAAAATCAGGACTGCCAGCGCAGCAGCTTGGATTCCAGGTAAGCTACTGCCACATACATAACTGCGGCACACAGGGCCAGGATAATTACGCTGGTCATTACCAAATCCAGATGGAATACCTGCCCGCCGTAAATGATCAGGTGACCCAGACCGGCCTTGGATACCAGGAATTCTCCCATTATAACTCCTACCCAGGATAAGCCCACGTTTACTTTCAAGGCGGAAATCATATTGGGCAGGCTGGCTGGCAGTATAACCTTGGCAAAAATAGTCACCTTCCCGGCTCCGAAAGCCTGCATTAATCTGATCTTGTCCTCATCTACGGACAAAAATCCCTGCAGCATACTTATGATAGTAACGATAATGGATATTAAAAGAGCCATAACGATTATCGCCGGCTGGCCATTGCCCAGCCAGACAATAAGTATCGGTCCCAGAGCCACTTTGGGCAGGGCATTCAGCACTACCAGATAAGGGTCGGCTACCCGGGCCAAAAAGGGGGACCACCACAGAATTATGGCGATAACCAGCCCACCTATGGTACCGGAGGTAAATCCTATAATAGTCTCCCAGACGGTGGTCCATACATGTAAATACAATTCCCCGGTACTGTGCATAGTGAGCATGGTCTGCCACATCCGCGAAGGCTGACTGGTTACAAAAGAATCTATCCATTTCAGATCGGCAGCTACTTCCCACAGCCAAAAGAACGCTGCCAGCACAGCTATTTGCGTAGTGAATATACTAATTCGCTGAATCTTTTGCTTTCGCAGGTACTGGCGGCGTTGGGGGGATAGGTGGTTAGATTTCGGCATGGATGTCCAGCTCCTTCCAGATCTGATCGAAATAAATGCGGAAACGTTCATCTTTGCGGTTTTGCAAAGGAGTTAGCCCCGGAACAGTCCGCTCAATGGTATAGATGTTTTTTACTACCGCCGGGCGGCGGGACAGTACGTAGATCCGATCAGACAGAGAAATTGCCTCGGCAATATCGTGGGTCACCAGGATAGCGGTCATTTTTTCCTGGCGCAGGATTTTCCACACTTCATCAACCACGGTCAGTCGGGTCTGGTAATCCAGGGCGGAAAAGGGTTCATCCAGCAGCAGAATATCAGGACATATAGCCAGAGTACGAATTAAGGCCACCCGCTGGCGCATACCGCCGGAAAGCTGCCGGGGGTAATGATACAAAAAGTCACCCAGGCCGTATTTACGCAAGAGCTGTTCTACATAAGCCCGTGCTGATTTTAAATCCTGCTTTTGGATTTCCGGTCCGATCAGGCAATTACGCAGGACGTTGCGCCATTCAAAGAGATGGTCCTTCTGAAACATGTAACCTACTTTGCCTTGAACCTTTACTGAACCGCGGGTTGGTTCCAGGAGACCCGCCAAGATATTTAATATGGTTGACTTGCCGCAGCCACTGGGTCCCACTATGCTGACAAATTCACCCTCATAAACATCCAGGGTAATGCTCCGTAAAGCTTCTGTTTCTCCTTCGAGGGTCTGAAAGGTCATAGCGACGTCCTGTAAGCAGACTTTACATTCTCTCATCATAGCTGCCTCCATGGATTTGAAAAGGCAGGTAAGCCATAGCTGAGCTGCCTTCATTAATCATTGTTTTGAAAGTGTTCTCACCGTGTCATCGCGGTCTGCTCAAATGTCATTGCTGCAAAAATGGCTTCCTTTTGTGTCATCACGAGGAGCGAAGCGACGTGGTGATCTCTTTTCCACAGCCTGCGAACCTCTTTTGAGATTGCTTCGCTGCGCTCGCAATGACACAAAAGGTGTCTTCTCATTCATCGTGGCCTGTTCTTCTGGTGACAATTGCGAGTGCGAATCTCGTGGCAATCTCATGTTGATCATTAACAGGAACGTATGTCGGAAGGCAGGAGTATTAGCCGGCTCGTTCCGGTACTCCTCGCCTGCAACACATCGGCAAACTTTAAGTGCGAAGGGGACCGCTCGTAATTCGGGTAATTCGGTATCCATGCACTCAGTACTCGCTGCTCTAAACATCCTGTTTCTCGCTCCCCTTCGCAGCCCTCAGTTGCGCCGTGGGTTGCCACGGCTCGTCGTAGGTCACTCGCCCGGCTAATTCTCCTGCTTAAACCAGCGAAGTTGTCATAGCAGCCTGCACCACAGTTAACGATTGCCGGGTTATTGCACCTCTTCCATAGCCTGCAGGGCAAATTCATGGGTAATCAGCAGATTTGAATCCACCGGTTCACTGAGTTCTCCCGCTTCAATGATTATCTCCTGAAGTCTGTCCAGGGACTCGGCTTTCATAATGGGATCTTTAGCCCAGGTATCCTGAGCTTTGTAACGCTCTATCACCATGGTTATCAGTTCTAAATCTGTGTCCGGGAAAAATGATTGTATGGACCGGGCTATGTCCTCGGAACTATGATTCTCCACCCATAACTGTCCCCGGTAGACGGCGTTGGTAAAGCGCTGAATCACCTCTGGGTTTTCCGCTATATAGCTTTTGCGTGCTCCAAACACCGTGTAGGGTAATTCCCCGCCGGCTATACCCAGGGAAGCTACCACATAGCCATAACCTTCTTTTTCCAACTGGCTGGCATTGGGTTCAAAATTGGCTACATAATCACCGGTACCGCCGATAAAGGCTCCGGTAGTAGCTGTAAACTGCAAATTGGTAATGATCTCAACATCTTTACCGGGGGTAAGACCATGTTTTCTCAAAACATGTTCCAAAACCATCTCAGGAACTCCGCCGGGCCTGCCCCCGATAACCGTTTTTCCCCGCAGGTTTTCCCACTTAAAATCAGGTTCCGGTTTGCGGCCAACCAGGAAGGAACCGTCCCTTTTCGTAAGCTGGGCAAAGTTTATTACATAGTCCTCCTGCCCTTGGTTTAACACATACACCGTAGCTTCAGGACCGGCCAGACCAATGTCGGCCCCTCCGGACAGCAGCGCAGTCATTACCTTGTCAGCTCCCTGTCCGGTGGTAAGTTCAATTTCCAATCCCTCATCAGTAAAGAAGCCTTCATTCATAGCTACATAAACAGGTGCATAGAAAATAGAGCGCACCACTTCACAGTAACGTACCTTGGTCAGCGGCTGTTCACCTTCTTCTGATTTGCCGCAGCCAACCAGGGAGGTGGCCAGCAATCCGCATATTAACGCCAATGCCAGCCAAACCTTAACTCGCTTCATATTGTTATCCCCTCCTCTTACCTTTGAGCACAGCCTGTTTGATAGGCTTTTTAGTAGTAGTATATGGACAGTTCGAATAAACGGTGTCACACTCCAAGGCTAATATCTGCCAGAGAAACTGCAGGAGGATAGGGGTTTTCGGTAAATATTTCTAACTCACCATACGGAAGACAGTCCCCCCATAAAGCAGGAAATAATTGGGGGGATGGGTAATAGATTATATGAAGGGGGGAAACCATTATGATAGAGACTCGACAGTACGGAGAAGTGCTGCAAATACGTATGAGCCGGGTTTTTAACGGACAACCGCTTTATTGGGTAGCCGCTTACCTGGTAGACGGTTTGCTCATTGACAGCGGATGCCAGCATACCGCCCAGGAGTTGGTGGATTTTTTATCTGATTATCATGTGGAACAGATAGTAAATACTCACTACCATGAAGACCATATTGCCGGCAACTGGATGCTGCATCAACAGCGGCAGATACCTATGTATGCCCACCGGGATTCCTTGCCCCTGATGCGCCAGGTTCCCACTCTTTATCCTTACCAGGAACTGGTGTGGGGATACCCGCAGCCGGTAGATGCCCAGGAACTGGGCCCAGTCATTAAAACCCCCCGCTATACTTTTGCAGTACTGCCTACTCCCGGTCATTGTCCCGGCCATATAGCCCTGCTGGAAAAAGAGCAGGGGTGGTGCTTCAGCGGTGACCTGTTTATTTCCGAGCGCCCCAAAGTGCTGCGCCCGGAAGAAAATGTCCATGAAATAATGAAGTCTCTGCAGTATCTTTTAAATTGCGCTCCCGAGGAATTCACCCTTTTCACCTCCATGGGACAGATAATCCCCAAGGGCCGCCAGGCAGTAACCAATCTCCTGTCATACCTGCAGTCGGTCAGCCAGCAGGTTTTGGAACTGCATGATTCCGGCCATTCCCTTGATGATATCCGCCAGATACTCTTCGGCGGGGAAAGCCGCATGGCTGAAGTGACTAACGGCCAGTTCAGCGTAAACAACTTGATCATGTCAGTTCTCACCCATGGTAATTAATAGCCCCTGATTTTAGAGCTCATTGTGGCTGCAATATATAAAAACTATGAAAACATCGCTGTAATATTGGGAGTATTAGTCCGGCGAGCGACTTAGGACAAGCCGTTGCAGCACAGGGCGAAACTGAGAGCTGCGAAGGGAAGCGAGAAACAGGATGTTTCGTCACCTTGTGTACTGCCTTTGCATAAAAAAGAGTAAATCGTACCTGGGAAAGGTGGAGCAATGGTGACGCGCATATATACCACCGGAGCAGTGGAAAACGCCGCTGCCAATTCTTCGGTTAATTTGTTTGTCAAAGTGCTGAACAATAATGAAACCCAGCCCGTCCAGGCAGAGATAACCCTGTATTCCCTGGATGGGGTCAAGAATGTTGTCAGCACCGCTGTCAGGGAAATCCCTCCTCTGTCCAGCGACTTCGAGATTTTTGACATTACCAACGTACTGCAGTTTGAGGTCCAAATCAGGTTAAATCCAGCTGACAATGTATTTGTAACCGTATGGGGCAAGGATGCCAACGCCAACCTGGTAGCAGCCCATCGCTTTGTAACGGAAGAGCTCAGTGTATTATCAAACAGCAGCCCATCGGTTAAAAAGTCAAAACAATCCTCCCTTTCCCCCCGATCCCGCCGGCACCGTTGATGAATCGTTAAATTTGTGCATAGAAGCATTAACTCTGATGCAATCTAAGAATGTTGAATAATACCAGAAGGAGAGTGTTGGCCAAGTGAATTTAAACCAGATGGAGCTGCAAAACCTGAGACACTTGATCGGTGCTCATGAAACAGCCGAGAAAAAGCTCAATTTTTATGCTGAACAGTGCAGCGATCCCCAAATCAAGCAGATGTTCCAGCAATCTGCCAAATCCGCCAGTCAGACTCGCCAGAAACTAATGTCGTTTTTAGGTTAAAGGAGATGATAATATGACTCAGCATATGCAGGATAAAGAAATGGTTAATGACATTCTGGCCATGACCAACAGCAGTCTGATTGGGTATGCCAACGCCATTGCCCAGACTTCCAATCAACAGCTGCGCCAGACGTTGCAGCAGATCCGCAACTCTGATGAACAATTCCAATACCAGCTCTACCAGTTAGCTGAGCAAAAGAATTTCTACAAGCCAGCACCCCCTGCCAGCCAGCAGGATATCCAGCAAATCAAATCAAGTTTACAATCTTAAATAACATTTACAATCTAGACTTGAAAGGAGCCCAACGGCTCCTTTCAGCGTGTCAAAAAAGCTTATTAATAGTTGGACGTTCGAGATTGACACAGCACTTCGCGCCTCGCAATTGTCACCAGTAGAACAGGCCACGATAAACGAAAACTTAAGTCTGTCATCGCTATGAAAGGAATTCTTAATTGTCATTGCGAGCCCCGACGGGGCGTGGCAATCTCATTCATAATCAGCCGGGCTTACCGGTTGAGATCGCCACGTCGCTTCGCTCCTCGCGATGACACAACGCAGTCATTTTCACAGCAATGACGCATATGATGGGCTTTTGGTTATGTCATCGCGAGGAGCGAAGCGACGTGGCGATCTCTTTATAATGCCTTTTTCGGCAGTCTGAAGGAGCCTAACGGTTCCTTTCCTCATCGAAATATTCAAACTTAAAATATATGCGTACAAAGAGGATAGCCCCCGTGATATAATGAATATATAAAATATTATTTTTGGCTATGGATAATGAAGGATATCAAGGGGGAATAACGGTGAGCCATAATTTAATGCAGCAAAACACCATTGAGAACCATTATCGCGCTTTAAAGGTCATTATTGGTGTAGTCATTCTTATTGCTATCGGCACCACAGGTACCTTTATCGCAGGTAAAACCAGTGATAATTTTACCATTTTCACCATTATCAGCTGGTTAGTATTCAGTGCGGTGATTATTGGGATAGTTTTTATTTTGCTGCGCTTTTTCGAGTCAAAAGTCTGGATGAAATGGATTATGGTCATGGCTTTAATGATATTAGTGATGAGTTGCCGAGTTATTTCCCCGGTAATCGAAACCGTATCCATGATGTACATAGTCGTTATTATGTCACTGCTCTATTTCGATATCCGCTTAACCTTGTTCACTTGTGCTTTGTGCATAGTAAGTGATTGGATTCTGCTGCAATTCATGCCTTTTCTGAAACCAGCCACTAATGCTCTGGTCATTCGGTATTTCACCTTTATTTTCGCAGCAGTGGCTGCCGGGATAGGCTCCATTGCCACCCACCGGCTAATGCTATTAGCAGAAACCAGAGAAAAAGCTGCCCAGGAAGCCGGAGCTAAACTGCAGAATGAAGCTACCATAATTGAGAAAAATGCTGCTGCCCTCTCTGACACAACCTCTCGTATCCTGGAAGTTACCCGGGCCAACCAGGAATCATTCCGGCAAATTGACAGCAGTATTGAGGAGATTGCCGCAACTGCCAGCACCCATGCTACAGAAACCGAGAATACTTCCCGTACCATACATGAAATGATGGAAGCCCTGAACAACATTGGCAGCAATATCAGCACTATGAGCCAGTTAGCCGCTCGTTTCGCGGAAATTGTAAAAGCCGGCCGTAATTCAATGGATCTGCAGATTACTGCTGTACAGAAAACCTCCCAAACTAATCAGGCCACCACTCAGGTAGTGGAGCATCTAAATGATCAGTCTATGGAAATCAGCAAAATCGTATCAACTATTTCCCAGATTGCCGACCAAACCGGTTTGCTGGCTTTGAATGCCGCTATCGAAGCAGCCCGGGCTGGGGAGGCAGGCCGGGGATTTGCGGTAGTAGCTGAGGAGGTCCGTAAACTGGCAGATCAGGCTGCCGAAGCTGCTGGACTTATATACAAAATAATCTCCGATGTACTGGAAAACACCCAGGAAACTGTCTCCAAGATTCATGAACTGAACCAGGCCTTCCAGGAGCAGGCGGAAGCAGTTGAGCAGAGTTCAGAACTGTTTAATGAGATCGAAGAACATGCATTAGTCATCGAAGGTTCAGTTAACGAGATTTCCACCATGATTGAGGAAATGATTGCTTCAGGAGAACAGGTGGACATGTCGATACAGCACATTTCTACCGGTTCCCAGCAACTGGCGGCCAGCAGCCAAGAAATCTCAGCCATTGCTGCCGAGCAAAGCAAGGCTATGCAAACTATGGTCGACGACATCAAGGCTTTACAGGATCTGGCTGCTGAACTCAGCCGTCAGGCAGCCGATATGAATGTGGCTAAATAAATATATTAATTGCGGCGTAGGTCATCCACCAGACTGCCATCCTGGTCAAACATTTTACGATAAGAAAGCAGCACTATCATTAAACAGCCAATAGCAACACAGGAAGCAACCATTACCAGCACTACAAACTGATAACGTACCGCCGACTGGGGATTCATACCGGCCAGGATCTGCCCGGTCATCATGCCGGGCAGACTGACCAAGCCCACCACCATTAAAGAATTGATGGTAGGCATCATACCGGCACTAACCGCTTTTCGTATATAGCCCACCACTGCTTCCCAGGGGGTAGCCCCCAGGGACAGCAACTGTTCCACTTCCTCGATATTAGCATGTATCTCGCTGTACATTCGATCCAAAGACAGGGCAACAGCATTCATGGAGTTGCCGAACAACATACCAAATATAGGTATCATTACCTGGGCTGAGTACCAGGGTTCAGGTCCGATAATTAATACCACCACGATAATTCCAACTACAAAGGTGCTGGCAGTCAGGGATAAAAAAGTGTTTAAGCCAGGATTATAAGGAATACGAGTGATACGCCGGGTAGCTTCCCGGGCAGCTATAAAACTCATCAGTAAAAGCAAAGGCACAATAACCCACAGCGTGTTCCACTGAAATACATATTTCAATACATACCCGATCAAAGTTAACTGTATAAAGGCTCGCACTGTCCCCCACAGCAGAGGTCTAAGCAGGCCTAGTTTAAGCAGCGCAGATATTAATCCGGTTATGAAAACCAGAATTACAGTCAGCAAGAGCTGGCCATTAGATATGGGTATATAACCATCCACCTTATTACCCCCTAACCATCAGCCAATAAATAAGCTGTTACGCTTGGGAAAAGCCTGCAGATCCTGTTCATTATGGGAAACCATCACTATACCTCGAGGTTTTTCGACCACCCAATACTGTAGCAAAGTGTTCAAATGCTGGCGGTTGTTTTCATCTAAAGAAGCGGTGGGCTCATCTAAAAGCAGCACTTCCGGTTCCAGAAGAAGAGAACGAATTAAAGCCATCCGGGCTGTTTCACCGCCGGATAGGGTTTTGGCCGGCTGATCCAGCAGCGTGGCAGGCAGCTGCAGCTCTTCCAGGTATTCCTTTATCTGCTCTCGGGGAGGACTGGGCTTGTGTTTGAGCAGCCTAAACCTGAAAGGCATAAGCAGATTGTCTTCAACCGTTCCGTCAAAGACTACCGGCTTTTGGGAGACGTACTGTACCTTCAGGCGCCACTGGGGAGCAGGAATGTCCTTCCATGAACAGCCCCGCAGCCAGGCTTCACCTCCTGAGGCGGTCAAGATGCGTCCCAGAATTTTCAATAAGGTGGATTTTCCCGCTCCGGAGGGTCCTCGCACAAAAAGGACCTCACCGGGCTCTATCTTCCCGCTGACCACCAGTCTGCGTCCCTCGTCATCCAGGGGTCTAGTCAAATCTTTAAAGGCTAACAAGGCTGTTCCCATCGACGATACGCCTCCACCGTTTATTATGGGCAGTATCATCTAATACTCTGCCCAATGAAATCACGAAGCTGGAAATATTTTTTAATTCATTACCTAAAAAATAAAAGGAAGATTTTCATCTTCCCCAGAGTGTCAAAGAAGTCTATTAACGGTTCAACATTTGAGATTGCTACGCCCCTCCGGGGCTCGCAATGGCACATATGATGGCCTTTTGGTATGTCATCGCGAGGAGCGCAGCGACGTGGCGATCTCTTTACATGGCCTTTTTCGACAGTCTGAGGAAGATTTTCATCTTCCCTTAACACTTTGCCCTTGGTAAATCTGGTTAAAAGGCTGGCGCCTTTTTTTGGCGGTTGGTCTCATAAATTCCGGTTGATCGCAGACCTGGTATATTTCATCCACAAATTCCAAAGGAACCTCGATGAAAGTTGAGTGCTGGTCTATTTCGATCTCACCGATCTGGTCTTCCCGCAATAAAGTATGATCAAACAGCCACTGCACCAACTCGTCTGCCTTTATCCCATGAACTTTCCCTACCGGAATTTCTACATTGACCATAGTATCCTCCAGGGGTTCTTCGGGTGGGTTGGAAAGCAGATCCTTTTCCAGAACAGCCGACCCCTCTTCCAATAACCTTAAGGCCCCCGCCAGGATAAATACCGCATCTTCCCTGTCCAGCATGCTCCGGGCCATACTGAGATAGTGGTTGGAAGCCTGCCGGGCAGCTTTCATTATCTGCTTAAACAGCTCCTCTTCGTGCCGGCTCCAGCCGCGATTCTGCCCTGGCAGTTCACAGATTTTGATCCTCCTGGCAATACGCCGTTCGATCACGCGCAACTGCTTTATCTGGTTGGGTTCTACCAGGGTTATGGCTACGCCGCCCCGGCCAGCCCGTCCAGTTCTCCCAATGCGATGTACATATATATCAGGATCGTCAGGAATATCGAAGTTAATTACATGGCTGACCATATCAATATCCAGCCCGCGTGAAGCTAGATCAGTGGCCACCAACACCCGCAGTTTCCCCCGTCTGAACCGGTTCATAACCTGATCCCGCTCTCTCTGGGACATGTCTCCGTGAAGAGCTTCAGCTTTAAATCCTCTCTGTTCCAAGCGATGGGCTAACTCATCGGCTCCTCTCTTAGTGCGGCAAAATACCAGGCTCACCCTGGGCTGCTCAGCTTCCAGCAGGCAGCATAAAGCCTGGATTTTACGTTCAGGATGCACCCGGTAACAGCGCTGTTCTACGATAGGAACAGTAGGTTCATCAACATCAATCAGCACTTCCTGGGGATCCTGCATAAACCTCAGGCCCAATTCCCTGATCTCTTCGGGAAGAGTTGCCGAAAACAGAAATGTCTGCCGGGGTATAGGACAAGCACTTAAAATAGTCTCAACGTCGGGCAGAAAGCCCATATCCAACATCTCGTCGGCTTCGTCCAGTACTACGAAGCGCACATCCTCCAGGCACACGCTGCCCCGGCGCAGATGGTCCAAAAACCTGCCGGGGGTAGCTATTACTATTTCCGGCTGCTTTATCAGGGCCTGAAATTGAACCTCGATGGACTGCCCCCCATAGAGAGCCACCACTTGAATACCCAGAGCGCTGCCTAAAAAAGCTATCTCATTGCGCACTTGTACAGAAAGCTCCCGGGTAGGACAGATAACCAGTGCCTGCATTCCGCCGCCGGGCACCAGGCAGTTTAATATGGGAATCCCATAGGAAGCTGTTTTGCCAGTGCCTGTCCGCGCCTGACCCATAATATCATGGCCGTCCAGGGCTAAGGGAATGGTTTGCAGCTGAATAGGAGTGGGTTGTACAAAGCCCTTGGCACGGATCATTTCAAGAAGTTCGGGTTTTAATTGCATACTTTCAAAACTAATTGGGTGCACGGTATTCCTCCTTGTACTGCCCTTAACATAATAGCACAGTTTCTAGAAGGCGACCAGTCCACATCCCAGCATACCGAAACTCAAGCTAAAATAAATTTCCTGGGATAATAATTGCACTTCTGCAGAAGATACCGTATAAAATAGAAGTAACCTATGGCATTTATTTACAGGAGGTACTCTCCCATGATCACCCGTCGTACTCTGATAAAAGACATTCTGCAGCAAGTACCCGGTTCCCAAAGGCTGCTTATGAATGCGGGAGTTCGCTGTTTAGGCTGAAGTGCAGGCTGGATGACACTTGAGCAGGCTGCTCGAGGTAAAAATGTTGATCTGGACAGTCTTATCAGGGAACTGGAAGAAATGGGAAGGAAAAACAATCCGCCCAGCTAGAAGTCGTGCCTGTTGGCACCCGGACAGGCTGTGGTTTTCCATAGGCTGCCGTAATCGGGACCAGCTCCGGCTGGTCCCGATTTATTTTGTGGTATATCCAATGTCATTTTACTGATACTAATTTTAAAAAAGTTCCAGCAGGTGGCTAAATGCAGGGAAACTTTATAACAGGGATAAACTATTGGCCAGCCCGCAAGGCTATGTACTGGTGGAAAGCCTTTGATGCTGCCGAGGTAGACCGTGACTTTGCTTCTTTAAGCTCCTGCCATTTGCATACCGTACGCGTATTTCTACTCTGGGAGGACTTTCAGCCCCGTCCTGATGAGATCAGCAAAACCAGCCTGGATAACCTGCTCATCACCGCTGACCTGGCTGCTGCCCATAATCTCGATCTTATGCCCACCTTCTTCTGCGGTCATATGAGCGGAGTAAACTGGATTCCTGACTGGGCTTTGCAGTCCGAAGAAAAGCCCCAGCGTTTTCCGGTTTACAGCCAGGGAAAGCTGCACATGCGAAGCATCCGCAATTTTTACCACGACCCGGAAATCCAGCAAGCCCAGGTATTGCAGATAGAAAAGATATGCTCCGCTCTGCGGGGTCATCCCGCGGTTACCACGTATGATTTGGGCAATGAATCCTCCAACTGCTGCATTCCCAATGATCGTGAAGCGGGGCGAAAATGGCTGAACATCATGAGCAATGCTATACTGGATTCCCACCCGGGCAGCGCCGTTACCCTGGGAATGCACGCCGAGGATCTGGAAGAAGACCGCCGTCTCTGGCCCCAGGATGCCTCCTGTTATTGCAGTTTTTTGAGCATACACGGCTATCCCTTTTATTTGTCCTGGGTGGATAAGGATGATGTTTACCTGCTGCCTTTCCTGGGCATAATTACTTCATGGCTGGGAGGCGGCAGGCCGGTGCTGTTTCAAGAGTTTGGCTGGCCCAATGAACCCGCGCAAACAGGGCCAAAATCCAAGCAGGAGGCGGTTAAAACTCCCCTGTGGTCAGAAGAACAGGTGAATGACCTTTATCACCGTTCTTTATCCTTGCTGCATGCGGCTGGTACAATAGGTGCCTTGGGCTGGTGCTTTGCCGACTATCATCCCCAGCTTTACGGTAAACCGCCCCTGCAGGAAAACGCCCATGAGCGGTACTTTGGATTAACCCGCTGGGATGGGTCAATAAAACCGGCCCTGGTCACCCTGGGCTCCTGGACAGGCAAACCCAGTTTGCCCTTTGAAGTACCTTCCTGGCTTGCCAATGAAGACCCGGATCGATTTTACGAGGATCCGGTCGGCAACCTGCGAAGACTATTTAAGCTTTATAAAAAGGAAATTACCGGTCAGGGCGAGGAACTTTAGCAGCTTGACGAACCAAAAAGACTATCTTGGGTGTCATCGCCAAGAGCGCAGCGACGTGGCGATCTGTTAACGCAAACTGTTAGGCTGACCTAGAGATTGCCACGCGCTGCGCGCTCGCAATTGTCACCAGCAGAACAGGCCACGATGAATGAAAAGTCCTCTTATGTGTCATTGCGAGCCCCGTTAGGGGCGCGGCAATCTCATTCGTATATCTGTATGCCTGATTGAGATCGCCACGCGCTCCGCGCTCGCGATGACACAAAAGGACGCCATTTTCACAGTAATGACACATTAGATCGCCATTTTTACAGCAATCATACGAAAGATAATACTGCAATTATCATAGTGAAGGAGAAAAGACATGAAGATAGCCATGTTATCACCCATCGCTTGGAGAACACCGCCCCGCAGTTATGGGCCCTGGGAACGAGTAGTCTCCCTGTTAACAGAAGGTCTGGTGGAAAGGGAAATAGATGTTACTCTGTTTGCTACCGGTGATTCCATTACCAAAGGACGACTGGAATATATCTGCCCCTTCCCCTACGAAGAAAACCCGCAGATAAATCCTAAAGTATGGGAAGCCCTGCACATTGCCCATCTATTTGAACAGGCTGACAAGTTCGACTTGATTCATAATCACTACGATTTTATGCCTCTGGTTTTCTCCCGGCTGGTGGATACCCCCATAGTAACCACCATCCACGGATTCTCTTCCTCAAAAATACTCCCGGTATACCGGGAGTATCAGAACAGCAGTTATTATGTTTCCATCAGCAATGCTGATCGCAGTCCGGACCTTCACTACCTGGCTACTGTCTACCACGGTATTGACCTGGGAGAGTTCACTTTCCGGGACCAACCGGGGGATTACCTGCTTTTCTTCGGGCGCATCCACCCTGACAAAGGCACCCGGGAAGCTATTGAGATCGCCAGGCTATGCCGCCGCCGCCTGTTTATTGCCGGCATTATTCAGGACAAGGAATATTTCAACAGCCAGGTGGCTCCTTACATTGACAATAACCAGGTAATATACCTGGGATCGGTGGGTCCGGTCCAGCGCAATGAGCTTTTGGGGAATGCCCTGGCTCTTTTGCATCCTATTCATTTTAAGGAGCCCTTTGGACTGAGCGTTATTGAGGCAATGGCCTGCGGGACACCGGTAATCGCCTTTAACAAAGGCTCCATGCCGGAAGTTATTGTTGACCAGCAAACCGGTTTTCTGGTCAACAATGTGGAGGAAGCATGCGAATGTATTGGCCGCCTGCATACCATCAACCGCTGGGATTGCCGCCGGTGGGTGGCAGAACGTTTCAGTGTCCAGCGTATGGTAGATGACTACCTGAAAGTCTATCACACCATTCTCGGCTATAAAGAGCCGCTGCACCTGGTTGGGCCGGCAAGCGGAACGGGAGACTAAAGAGAAATCTCTTCTTCTGGCACGGAACGCTGCAGGGGCTTGGGAACTTTAATGGTGCTGACCATCAGGCAGCCCAGTACCAGCAAAACTCCGATCATAATTCCCCCGGGCAATCCGCTGCCTATCCAGGATACCAAAGCGGTTATAATACCTGCCAGGGTAATAGGTATACCCACAAAGTAATCGGTATGATGAGAAATATTGAAACGAGCCAGGCGGTAAGCACCGCAGCCTACATAAAACAAGGCCGCCAGAAGGGCCCCTATAGACATATGCTGGGAGAAAAATTGCACATACACCAGTAAAGCCGGGGCTACTCCGAAAGATACCACATCACATAAGGAATCCAATTCCTTCCCCATGTCACTGGCTACATTTCCACGCCGGGCAACCCTGCCATCCAAGCTGTCACAAACAGCTGCTAACAGGACCAGCAAAGAAGCCTCCATAAAACGCTCCTGGGTTATACAGACCAGAGCAATAAAGCCACACATCAGATTACCCATGGTCAGCACCAATGCCGCCCGGGCATGATTAAAACTTGGCAATAACACTTTTCCCTCCCCTTACTTTATCACCGGGAGCTACCTGTACATCAGCATGGCCAGGTATATACACTTCCGTACAGGAACCAAACCGGATCAGCCCCAACCGTTCTCCTCGGGCCAAATGCTGACCCTCGGTTACCCAGCACACCAGCCGCCGGGCAATTAAGCCGGTAATCTGCGCAACTATAAACCGGCCTTCCTGGCTGAAAATCCCAATATAGTTGCGCTGATTCTTATAACTCGCTTCTTCATTATATGCAGGAAGAAAGGATCCAGGTACACGTTGTATGCATTCCACGGTCCCTTCCACCGGCATGCGGTTAATATGCACGTTAAACAGGTTCAAAAAAATGCGTATTCTGATGGCTTCCCCTTTAATAAACAATGGTTCCTCAATCCTGGCAACGTCCATTACCCGGCCGTCAGCCGGGGACACCACCAGGCCAACCCCTTCAGGAATAGTTCTTTCCGGGTTGCGGAAAAAAAACAGGCAGAACAAACTTAACCCAGCCCAAATTATTCCAGCAATTTTCCAGGAAAGTATAAAGCATAGCAATGCCAGCAGGGCAGGCAAGGCTATAAACGCCCATCCTTCAGCAGCCACTATTTCCCTATGGTTCATATTCACCCTTCCTGAAGAAGTTATTTGGCCTTCTATGTTACTTTAGCATAATTCGCACCCATATGTGCAATTAATTAAACATTCGACATTGTGAAAAGCAAACCCCCTGCTTGTGGACAGGGGGTTATGCGGTTAACAATTATTTTATTCGGTCAGGAAAAACACCGATATGGTACCGGCACCTACATGGGCTCCAATAGCTGCGCCGATTTCACTTATTACAAAATTCCTGCACCCAAAGCGCTCTTCGATCATGCCCTTTAATTCCAGAGCGCTCTCATAGGCGGCAGAATGGTTGATCCCTATGAGCTGGTCAGCCAGGTTGTTGCCTCGTTCTTCCATTATATCCAGCATTCGTTTGCGGGCTTTCTTGAAACCATGGGCTTTTTCCAGAGGCACAATAGCACCATCCACAAAATGCAGCAGCAGCTTGATGTTAAGAAGATTTCCCAGAGCTGCCGAAGCGGAGCTGACCCGGCCTCCCCGTTTCAGCATCTCAAAGCTGCCCACTATAAATAAGTGCTGAATTCGTCTAATATTATCTTCTATCTCGGCAATGACCTGGTTTTTATCCTTTCCGGCGGCAATAGCCCTGGCTGCTCTGATAACCGTAAGGCCCATGCCCACGGAGGCACTTTTCGAGTCAATTACCGTTATACGCTGGGGATTTACCAGGTCACGAGCCAGGCAGGCAGATTGGTAGGTCCCGCTTAAGGCTGAGGAAAAAGCTATGTAGATAACATCATCATCAGTTTCAGCTATTACCTTTTCAAATTCCTGCTGGAACTCGCCAGGAGTGATCTGGGCGGTAGTGGGTACGACTCCTGGTTGGGATATAAGGCGATAGAATTCAGGAGGATCGATACTTAATCTGTCCCGGTAGGTCTGTCCCTGAATAGTTACCGGCATGTGAAAAACTTTTACCTGCAATTGGCTTAAATAATCCAGCTCCAAATCACAGGCATTGTCAGTATAAAGGCGAATAGCCATCGCGGGCCTCCCTTCCTCTTGCAAGGGTATAGTCGTTTTTGATTTTACTAGATCTGCCGCTGCCACACAAGATAATCCAGGCTTTATTTGAATACTCCAATGGTCCTGACAGAAACGACAATTTACAGCTGCATCCCTCACTACAAATGTATTGGGCAGAGCTTCTTTTAGAACTGATCTTGCAGCCAGTAAACCAGATTGTCAAAGAAGTCTATTAGCGGTTCGACGTTCGAGATCGCCACGCGCTACGCGCTCGCGATGACACAATGGTTGCCTTTTTACTGACATGAAAGCCATTTTCACAGCAATGACACATAAGATGGCCTTTTGGTATGTCATCGCCAGGAGCGCAGCGACGCGGCGATCTCTTTTAGCAACTTTTTTGACACTCTCAAAGTACCTGCAGGTAGTTCACAGCCTGACAGTAAAGGAGTAAAATGAATGGGTATTAATCGGGAAAGGAACAGTGTACCTTGACATCATCTGCGCAGAAGTACTGGGGCCCGGTTTTGCTCTTTGCAGGAGCCAGCCTGCTTATGGGGCTGTATGCCGGTTTTTACGAACCTTCTTTTAACAACTACCTGGCTCAGGTTCATCATATAAGCGAAGTAACCCGGGGCGGGCTGGAGTTTCCCCGTGAACTGCCGGGATTTTTAACGGTATTTATCTTTACCCTGTTAATCTTCCTGCCCGACACCCGCATTGCTATGCTGGCTGCTATGATGGTATGTGTATCCTTGTGGGGTCAAGGGTTTCTGGCCCCTAACCTGCCAATGGTGGTTGTCTGGATGCTGATGTGGAGTACCGGCGCTCATCTTTTCATGGTGCTTAAAAACTCCATTTGCCTGCGCTTAGCTGCAAAAGGCCAGGCTGGCCGGCTGTTGGGACGCATTGGGGCTCTGGAAGCACTGGGCACTTTATTGGGGATGCTGTTTATTTATGAAATATTTACCCACCTAAAGCCTTCTTTCAGCACCATTTTCTTGATAGCCGGCAGCTGTGCCCTGGCAGCTGGAGTTCTGTTGGCTTTGATCGAACCGGTTCCTCTGCAGCGTCCCCAGCATAGTTTTGTTCTAAAACGCAAGTATTCATTGTATTATCTTCTTAATGTTCTCTATGGGGCTCGCAAGCAGGTTTTCCTAACCTTCGCTCCCTGGGTGTTGATTACTTTATTTAATTGCAGCGTAGAGACTTTTGCCATTTTGGGCTTGATCGGAACCTCTTTATCCCTGGTGTTCCGTCCCCTGCTGGGCATGGCCATTGATCACTGGGGAGAACGTATTGTCATTTCCGGAGAATCAATCCTTCTAGTTATTATCTGCGTTCTGTATGGGTTTTCCCCTTTGTGGTTTCCCGCCTCCGCTGCCCTGATCATTATTATGGCCTGCTACATCGCTGACCAGCTTCTGTTTGCGGTACACATATCCCGGGCCACTTATCTTAACCGGATTGCTGACTGTCAAAGGGATATTGCCCCTACCCTGTCTATGGGGCAGACCATCGATCATGGGGTGTCCATGATGGTTCCCATGGCAGGCGGGCTAATATGGGCTCATTTCGGGGTACAGTGGGTATTTGCCGGCGCTGCCGCCATTGCCCTGTTAAATCTGGTGGCTGCCTGTTTTATACCTCCCCTGCCCCAGACTAGTCCGGCGCCTGCAGTAGAAACTGTTAACTAAAACCTATGGTTTCTTTACTGCCACCCGGTCTAATTCCCGGCGCAGCTCTTCCTCAGGGGTATTTCCTACCATACGGTAAGTGATTTCCCCGGCGGAGTTAATAATATAGGTCTGGGGTACATAGCCGATGCGATATTCACGCCCCAATTCATAATTCTCTGCAACATCCAGATTTATATCAATGAAGACCACTTTTCCCTCATACTCAGGCTGCAACCGGTCAAAGGTTTCCTTTAACTCAGCACAGGCCGGGCAGGTACTAGTGCGAAATAATAACCAGGCTGGCTGGCCCTCCTGTAAAACCCTGTCAATCTGTACTGCTGCGCCATCATTAGCCTGGTTTTCTTCTGGGTCAGGCCGGTTACTAAAAAATATTAAACCAATCAAGACTACGGTAATTGCGACCAGAATTAAAGTCCTTCTGTTCAGCATGCTGCACCTCCAAGAAGCACAGGTTTTTCCCATGATAACAAGGCACTGCATCCTATTTCAACTAACTCCTGCAGTTTCTTCTTCCAAAAACTTTAAGAGGTGGAAATGTTTATTTTTACCCTGAAGCACTTTTTTTCACATTTATGGATAGATGCTTACCACCAAAGATACTTTGTGGTAATATATAGAATATATGGCAGGTGGCCTTGCTGAAAACACCTGCCACAGGGATAAGGGGGGTGAATAAGGGTAACACTAGCCCTGATTTACATCTCTTACCCAAAGAATAAAAAAGGAGTGAAGGGATAGTATGAAGATCGCTGGAAAAACTGCTATCGTAACCGGCGGAGCGTCCGGTCTGGGTGAGGCTGCTGTAGTCCGCCTGCATGGAGCCGGTGCCAATGTGGTCATCGCTGACCTCAATGAGGAGAAAGGGAATGCGTTGGCAGCAAAATTGGGCGACAGAGCTGTTTTTGTAAAATGCAATGTTACCTCTGTTGACGATGCCAAAGCCGTTATCAACACTGCTGTTGAAAAATTCGGCGCCGTACACATTCTGGTCAATAACGCCGGTATCGGCAGCGCAGGACGTACCATCGGCAAGGATGGTCCCTGGAACCTTGAATGGTTCAAGATGGTTGTCGACATCAACCTGGTAGGCGCATTCAACATGCTCAGTCAGGCTGCTTACCAAATGGACAAGAATGAGCCTGAAGACGGCGAGAAAGGCGTTATCATCAACGTAGCATCCGTAGCTGCTTTTGATGGCCAGATTGGTCAGGCTGCTTATTCCGCATCCAAAGGCGGTGTAGTAGCAATGACCCTGCCTATTGCCCGCGACCTTTCCCGTCACCTGATTCGCGTAAACACTATTGCTCCTGGTACCTTTGATACTCCGATGCTGGCCCAGCTGCCTCAGGCTGCTCGCGATTCTCTGGCTGCATCGATTCCGATGCCTCAGAGACTTGGTAATCCTGAGGAGTTTGCTCACCTGGTACAGGCTATCGTGGAAAATACTTACCTCAACGCCGAAACCATTCGTCTGGACGGCGCTATCCGTATGGCTCCTAAATAAATCGATATCATGCAAAAAGCCCACCCGCTCAGGGTGGGCTTTCATTATTATTAGATTAACTGATTTTGTTGGAACGGGTCCATATCTTCATCCGCTCTGCCTCTTTAATCAATTCATCCCGGAAATCAGGATGAGCAATGGATATCAGCTCTTCTGCTCTCTGCCAGGTAGGCTTGGCCCGCAAGCGAACCGCTCCATACTCAGTAACAATATAATCCACCATCTGCCTGGGAATCGTAGTAATAGAAGCAGGAGAAAATGTAGGGACAATTCTGGAACGTAAACGGCCTTCGCTGTCCGTATAAGTAGAAGGCAAGCAGATAAAGCTTTTGCCGTTTTTCGACCACTGGGCTCCCAGTACAAAATCCCACATGCCGCCGTTACCGGAAATCTGAGTGGTGTCATAGCTTTCGGCATTTACTTGGGAATACAGGTCCACTTCAACAGCGCTATTGATAGATATAAAGTTATCCAGCTGTTGAATCACCCGGGGATCATTGGTGTAATTCACCGGATAGGAAGCCAGGGCCGGATTCATATGCATGAAATCGTACATCCGCTGGCTGCCTATGGCAAAGGTGTAAGCTACCCGATAGCGGTCTATATTTTTCGCCGCTCCATTCATACGGCCTGATTCAATCATATCCACATAGGCATCAACAAACATCTCCGTGTGGCCGCCTAAATTCTTAAGATCGGATTCGGCTATAGCCTTGCCCACGGCATTGGGCATGCCGCCGATGCCCAATTGGATACAGCAGCCATCATGGATGAAATTCATCAGGTGTCCAGCTATCTTTTTATCAACTTCAGTGGGCTCTGCTCCGGGAATGTCAATTAAAACCTGATCATCAGGAGCTTCCACGATGTAATCCACCAGGGAAATATGCACCGATTCTTCGGCTCCTCCCAAGCAGACCGGAATATTCTTATTAACCTCCACTATCACATAGTCCGCAACTTCCATGTTCGCCAGCGTTTCCGAGTTATGAGGTCCCAGGTTGAAAAACCCATGCTTGTCCATAGGAGCCACCCGGCAAATGGCCACGTTGCGATGGGGTGCAATCCCATCACGATATAATGATGGTGCTTGATGGTACAGAATCGGCGAGTAATAGGCTAAACCATAGTTGGACTGCAGAATCCGTGAGATCTTGCTGAACTGCCAATCGATATAGATGAAGTGCCCCCTCAGCTTGGCCACTTCCGGAACCGGCGGGATAGTCACCGCCGAGTAAACCTGTACATCCTGCAGTTCGTCCTTGCGAGCCGCCAGGGCGATATCACACACTACCGGTTTGCCGTTAAAAAACCCATAGTCTACAATATCCCCTGATTTAACAACTTTCACGGCCTCCTCAGCTGATACTAGTTTTTGGCGATACTCTCTCTCATACACCGTAAGTCCTCCCCAATAATGCTATTTTCTCGAATTGTTGCGCAAAAGAGATTATAATAAATTTTCTATCTCTTTTAATTCGGCACAACTATCCAATTTCCTTTTCTTAACAAGAAAAGCAGGTGCATCAACACCTGCTTTCATCTGCATATTGGTACAGCTCAAACTACCTGGCAACAATGCGATAAGAAAGGGATTGCCACATGGGGTCATCCAGTAGCCCCAACCGCCACAGGGCAATTCCCTGCAAATGGTATCTGCGGGCCAGCTCAACTTTTTCCGTTAAGCTGGCAGGGTTTTCAGCCGGCACGGAAATCCCCAGCAGAACTTTTTGGGCAGGAACCTGGGCCAGGGTCATCTCCACAGCCTCCCGTACCTTCTCTAAAGGTTCCGGCTTGGGGCCATAATCATAGGCCATGATAACCAGCCGGTCACAGACCTTTCCCAGGGCTGCATAATCATATCCCCGGTAACTGCTGTTGGGGGGATGCAGGGACAAACTGACGGTTTTTCCCTCCTGATGCAGGCGCTGGACCAGCATGGTTACAAAAGCTGTATATTTCTCCCTTATTTCCAGCAGTTCAGAACCACTGGCCGATAAGCCCAAACCCTCCAAATCCAGGTTCACTCCGTCATAATAACGGGCTTCCCGGCTTATCTCTTCAACTGCCCGCCGGCAGGCTTTGTCATCATTCAATAAAGCCGTAATTTCACCCTGCCCGTTAACCATATGTATCGTCATTTCATTATTCAGTCCCCGGGATCGGGACACGGTTAAAACATCCTCCCAGCCATCCGGCCTTTGCCATCCAGTACGGCTGGTGGTCAGCAAATTGCCGGCTTCATCCAGACTAAACCACCCCAAAGCCAAGCAGCTTACCAAATCCGTATGGCCCCGGTCATGATCAGGATAGGGCTTGCCGAATAGATCTTCCCAGCTGCTGCTGGTCTTGTCCCCTAGGGCGTAATAACCTAAAACCTCCATCTTTACCGGAGGAGATACTAGTTGTACCTGCCTGCCCTCGGGGTTCCAGGTTACCTGGCAGCCAAAGGCCTCACTGAAAAAGCGCAGCGGCACCAAAACTCTTCCCTGGGTGAGCATAGGGGGCGCATCCAGGAAGACTGGTTCCTGGTTATGGTAGGCAATTGGATTGCCAACCTGCAGCTTTATCTGTGTTCCCGGCGCCACCGCCATCACCGTCTGACTGTCAGCCAGCCATTCTACTTGCACATCCAATAATTCCGCCAATCCGCGAAAGGGTACCATAACCCGGTCATTACTAATGACCGCCGGGGTATCAAATTCTACCGGCAGACCGTTCATCTCTACCTCCACAATTTCCGCCGCCTGCCCTGGCTGAACCAGCAGCAGAATTATCAAGACCGCAAGCAGTGACCATTTCCGCCATTGTGTTTTCATAGCAACCTCCTGTAATAATTTTTCAATGCCAAAGTTCGACACTTTATACTATTTAGATGATACAATATAAACGTACCTCTGGTTAGGTCATACATACATCAACCTGGGGAGATATTCATGTTAAGATTAATCCGCCGACCTGACCCAACCTATCTGCGTGTTTTCATTGTTTTAGCTATTATGCTTACCGCAGCAGCCGGATCCTTTTTAGGAGTCTATTTGCTAGGAGGCAAAGTTTACCATGTGGAAGGACTGTCTTTAAGCATGTCCGTCCAATCCGCATGGCATGGGGAGACGGTAATCCACCTTACCCCCCTGGGCACCATTTCCGCCCCGACTCACCATTCCCCTCTGGTTTTTCATATCCGGCTGCAATACATCGGTACTGATCTGGCCGAAAGAATGCTCTCATCGCAAGACAGCCTCACCTTTCTGTCTAACCTGCGGGATAATATGCCCCGCATGCTTTATGGATTTGCCTGGCAGCAATTAGGAGCGGCATTTGCGGGGGCACTGGTGTTAGTACTGGCATTGTGGAGGCCCCGGTTTCGCCATGCTTTGCTATCCGCCCTTTTTGGCTGTCTTGTGTTTGCCTCCATACTTGGATACGGAATCAAAACTTATGATATCAACGCCTTCCGGGAACCCACCTATACCGGGGTAATTTCCCTGGCCTCCGCGATTATTCCCGAACCGGGAGAACTACTGGATCGTCTTGAGGAAATGGAAAATCAGACTCACCTGTTAGTAAGCAATATCCGGCAGCTTTTTACCAGCGTCAACAGCTTATCCCTGCTGGGAGATCCAGAGCAGGAAGATGACACACTTAAAGTGCTGCTGGTAAGTGATCTGCAGTCCAATCCGGTAGGAGTGGAGCTTGTTAAAGCCCTGGCTAACAAATTCCGGGTTGATCTGATAATCGATGCCGGCGACTTAACCGATTTCGGTTCCCCATTAGAGACTCACCTGGCCGAAGGGCTGATGGAAATTGACTTGCCCTATGTTTTCGCTCCCGGTAATCATGACTCCGCTGATACCGTTGAATTCGTCAAGAATATGAAAAACAGCATCATATTGGACGGTCAGGTGGTTAATGTGCAGGGACTGCACATACTAGGCAGCGCTGACCCCCTGTCCGCAAGTACCGAAGTATCTGCCGATCAGGCGGAATGGAACAAGCTACTGGACCAGCAAGCCCAGGAGTTAGCCTCCCCTCCTGATCAGGATATCGACCTGGTAGTTGTCCACAATCCCCGGGTGGCTAAAAAGCTGGCAGGCACCTACCCGCTGATAGTCACCGGCCATACTCATCAACAGAGCATTCAGGTGGTAAAAGATACGGTAATACTTAATCCCGGTTCCTCAGGAGCAGCAGGGTTAAGGGGTTTATATGCGGACCAATTGGTCCCGTACTCAGCCATTATCCTGTATATAATACCCGGTCAGGGTCCTACCGCTGCAGACACCGTAAAGTATGATCCTCTATCCGACCGTTTCTATATTGAGCGCAAAATGCTCAAAAACTATCCCGGCCAAATTTTAAATCAGGAAAATGAGGCTCCTTTGGCCAGCGTTTATTGATCTGCCCCAGGGGTTTTCCCCAGGGTTTCATTATCATATAGTATAATGAAATCTAAAGGGGAAAAGGGGGGCTTTTCTTGATTCACAGGCTTTCGCGAAGGATTACGGTACTGGAATTACCGCGATTTCAGTTTCCTTACTGCAATTGTGTGTGGATTGAAGATGACAGGACCGGCTTGATTGATTCCAGTCCCCCGGATGATGGCCAAGAATTCCTAAAAGGACGCCCTATCGATTTATTATTGCAATCTCACGGTCACCTGGACCACTGTTTTCTAACCCCTGATCTTAAAGCCTCCCAGGTACTCATGCACCCGGCGGATCAGCCCATGGCAGAATCAGCGGATGGTTATTTGCAGGAGTTCGGGTTTAACCTTTTAGTCCCTGACAAACACCTGCACCAAAGGTATATGGATGCTATCCGTTACCGCCCTATCCAGGTAACCGGGCCTCTTTATGAAGGGCAGGTATTCGATTTTGGCCATGTTCAAGTCCAGGTGATGCATCTTCCCGGGCATTCGGCAGGACACTGCGGCTTTTTCTTCCCTGAGCAGGATTTTGTCTTTACAGCCGATTTGGACCTTTCCCCTTTCGGTCCCTGGTATGGCAACCTGAGTTGTTCCATTGCCGACCTGCTGGCTTCCATCGAGCGGTTGTTGGCCCTTAAACCAGGCTTTATTGTCAGCGGCCACGGTCAGGCTATTGTCAAAGAACAGGTCCCTGCGCGTCTCAAAGCTTACCGGGACACCATTTTTCAGCGGGAAAAACGCATCCTGGACTGTATTCGCCGCGGGCATCATACTCTGAGAGAAATCGCCCGCTGCCTGCCCACTTACCAGAAGCTGCCTCCTCCCCAGCAAGTCTTCCTGCTGTATGAGTACATCATGGACATGATTCACCTAAATTATTTAGTTGACCAGCAACAGGTTGTCTGCGATAACCAGCGCTACTACCTGCCTGCTTGAGCTTTAGCTTGCAGGAGTATTAGCCGGCGAGCGACGTACGACGAGCCGTGGCAACTCACGGCGCAACTGAGGGCTGCGAAGGGAAGCGAGAAACAGGACGTTTCGAGCAGCGAGTACTGAGCGCATGGATGCCGAATTATGAGCGGTCCCCTTCGCACTTAAAGTTTGCCGATGTGTTGCAGGCGAGGAGTCCCGGAGCGAGCTGGCTAATACCCCTGCATCTCGGCTCACATTCCTATTAAGCCGCAGTTAGCGTAGATTGCATGAGCTCGCCACGTTGCCGTGCTCCTGGCAAAGAAACAGTGGAGGTTATTTCAAATTGCCATCCAACAGCAGCTGAGTCAGTTCTTCCACGGTATGAACCAAGTAGTTGGGCCGGGCGCTGGTCAATTCCTCAACTGATCCATAACCATAGGCCACCGCTATAGAATCAATGCCGTTGCTGCGTGCCCCTTCCACATCATGACGGCGATCGCCAATCATTAGAGCCCTGCACTCCCGGTCATATGCTTCCAGGCAGGCTTGAATCACGTCCGCCTTGGCTACCCGGGTACCGTCCATATTGCTGCCTACCACCAGCTGGAAATACTCATCCAGGCCAAAATGCCGCAGGATCGTCTCAGTGTAAAGGGTGGGCTTGGAGGTTGCCACCCCCACCGCAATTTCCCGGGTGTTAAGTTCCTGGAGCAGTTCCGGTATGCCCGGGTACACCCGGTTCTCGTACAGACCATATTCCCCAAAGTATTCCCGGTAATACTGCACCGCTAACCAGGCCTGCTCCGGGCTTAAGCGGTAAAAATGCTGAAAGGATTCAGCCAGGGGCGGGCCGATAAAAGCAGTCAGCTTATGGCGGTCCGGCTCGTGGATATTCATTTTGGCCAGGGCATATTGAACCGACTTGGTAATACCTTCCCAGGGGTCAGTCAAGGTCCCGTCCAAATCAAACAATATAAGATCATAAGGCAGCACGAATAAGTTCCTCCTGAAAAGAGCCAGACCCAGTATAGAGTCTGGCTCCATTTGCACCCGAAGAATAAGTAAAAAGGGTTGATGTAATTAAGAAAAAGCTTTAGTGACTCTTAGACCAGCTGTTTAAAGAGAAAAGTTTCTGACCAAAGTGTTTATAACTTGTAAATCGTCGGGATCCACTTCTACCTTTCCGGCTGTGGCGTTTTCTATGGCCTGTTCCGGAGTGCGGGCTCCTACCAGAGCATGGGTCACTCCTGGCTGAGCCAGGGTCCAGGCAATAACCATCTGGCCTAAAGTTAGGCCATATTTATCAGCATAAGGCTGAATACCGTCTAACAGAGACCTGATCTTGATACGGTTTTCTACTGAATAACGGGGATTGGTGCTGCGGGAATCATCATCGCTGAATACCCGGTCCGGTCCAATTTTACCCGTCAATAACCCCTGTGCCAAAGGAGAATAGGCCAGAAATGCCACTTGGTTCTTGAGGCACCAGGGCAAATTGGTTTCCTCAAGCTGGCGATCCAGCATGCTGTATTTCTCCTGATCGCTGTCTATTGCTCCCAGCTTGCAATAGCGTTCCATTTCCTCTACGGTGGCATTGCTCACTCCGATAGCCCGGATTTTGCCTTCTTCCTTCAGACGCACTAATTCTGCCATGGTATCTTCTATAGGAGTGGTGACATCCTGCCAGTGGGTTTGATACAAGTCAATATAATCCGTCTGCAAGCGGCGCAGGCTCTGTTCCACTTCATATCTGACGGACTCCGGTCCCAGGTACTTGTGAACGGGGTTCCCGTATTCATCAATAAAGTAGACCCCCTGCTGAGTATGCCAGACCAAACCGCATTTAGTAGCTATGATAACCTTATCTCGCTTTCCTTTCACGGCTTTGCCCACAATTTCCTCGGACAGGCCCAGTCCATAAACCGGGGCGGTATCGATAAAATTGATGCCGGCGTCTAAAGCGGCATGGATGGTACGAATCGACTCATCCTCATCAGTGCCTCCCCAGCGCCATCCACCTATAGCATAGGTGCCAAGTGCGATTACCGAAGCGGATAGTCCTGATGTTCCTAATGGACGTTGCTGCATTTTCATTGCTCCTTCCTGTTTTAAGTATTATTAACTGGTCTTGCTCAAACCCATCCTTGGGTCAGGCAGTCCAACCGCCGTCTACAGTTATGACTTGACCATTTATATAGTTTCCTCCCTCTGAAAGAAGGAATATCACTGTTTTAGCTACATCCTCCGGACTCCCCAGCCTCCCTAGAGGAATATCAGCGGCCAAATCCTGCCTTTCGGCTTCCGTCAGTTCATCAGCCAGCATATCGGTACCGATAGGTCCCGGTGCCAGGGCATTTACTGTAACTCCCGAAGGCCCTACTTCCTGGGCCAGTGATTTGGTAAAAAGGATCAATCCCCCTTTAGAAGCTGCATAAACACTTTCGCAGGAAGCCCCTCTCATTCCCCATACCGAAGCTATATTTATAATTCGGCCCCAGCGGCTGCGGATCATATGAGGCAGAGCCCGCCGGCAGCACAAAAATGGTCCTTTCAGATTAGTATTAATGACCTGGTCCCACTGATCTTCACTGGTATGGGTAACCAGTTCCCGCAGGGAAACACCGGCATTGTTTACCAGCAGGGAAACCGGGCCCCATGCTTTTTCTACGGTAGCAAACATTCTCTCCACATCAGCCGAAGAACCTACATCTGCCTGTATGGCCATAGCTTGGCCGCCCTCATTACGCAGTTCTTCAGCCAAGGACTCTGCCAGATTCCTGGAACGGCAATAGTTAATTGCCACCATCGCCCCTGCAGCAGCGGCTGCGCGGGCAATAGCTGCTCCGATACCACGACTGGCACCGGTGACCAAACAGATTTTGCCTTGTAACAGCAAATCGGCCATGAGGGTTCCTCCCCTTGCCTGCACCAGGAAGACGTCTCATCCTTTAAGTAAAATTCTCCAATTATTAATTATAGTATGCTCTTAAAGGCGTACTATCAATAAGGCGACGCTAAAGGCGGTGAGTTTTTTTGATACAAGGGGCACTCCCTTTGTCATTTTAGTGAAAATGATCCTCTCGTCAGAAAACAGCAGCTATAGTGTCATCGCGAGGAACGAAGCGACGTGGCGATCTGTTGACTCAAACCGTTAGTTGACATAGAGATTGCTGCGCGCTCGCAATTATCACCTGAAACACAGGCCACGATGAATGAAAAGTCCTCTTATGTGTCATTGCGAGCCCCTGAAAGGGGCGCGGCAATCTCATTCGTCTATCTGTCTCCCCGATTGAGATCGCCACGCGCTACGCGCTCACGATGACACAGCGCAGTCACTTTCACAGCGATGACACAAATGGTGACTTTTCATTCATCGTGGTCTTCACAGCAGGTAACAATTGTGAGAAATAAAGCGGGGGGGCGATATGTTGACACAAAGCGAAGATAGGTATATAAAGAAAGCCGAAGCTCAAGCTTCGGCTAGGGGCTTATTTCCTTATAATAAGCGAAATCTAAAGTTTACGCTGCAGACTGTCATCCATAACACATTATCCGTGGATCAGTCTGGGCAGGCAACGGGTACAGCACCACCTGGACTGCCCTTTATGCTTGACGGCAATCAGGTATCTCTCCTCCTCACTGGCATTGCACATGAAACAATTCTGGGGGATATAGGTCCTTTTCTGCTCAGCTAAATGCTTTTCCACAGCTATTTCTGAAAACTCAGGGGCTTCACGAACTTCCAGTGACAAAGCCCCGGTAGGGCAGACTGCCAGGCAGACACCCGCCCCATCGCACAATTCTTCTTTTATTACTTTGGCCTTGCCGTTTTCCAACATCAAAGCCCCTTCTGCACAGGGACTGATGCAGGCTCCGCAGCCGTCGCACAGTTCTTCGTCTATTTTCACGATGGTTCTTTTTGCCATTTTGACATCTCATTCATAGCTTAGTGGTGGGTTCCTTCCACCACTTTTATACCTTTACTCTCTATCATAGCCTTAATTTCCTTCACGTGAGGGCACGCCGGATAGTCCCCTTCCAGAAGCATACAGGAAGAAAGATGCACCTTATTCAGGCCGTGTTTTTTCAAGCTGTCCACCAGCCGGGAGACCCTCCTGCCTGGGCATCCTCCGCAGGTGAAAAAGCCGATTATTTCCGTGTCATCTCCATATCCCTGGAAATGGCGGTGCCTTTTATTAAAAGCTTTAAAGCAAGCCACTCCCGGACATACTTCGGATACCGTTTCACAGCGGACTACCGCAATGCGGGTTTTGGACTGTTCTCCTTCTTTGTCCTCGGCAAAAGCAATATGCTTCTTATGAGCCCGGGCTACATCTTCTCCAGTTACCAAAGTGCGCCCTTGAGAGCGTACTTCTTTTTCCACTGCTCGCTTGGCCATGGAGCGCACAAATCCAGGTACTCTTTCCAGGGCGGCTTTAGCTTCTTCCGTCCACTCCACCAACAATCATCTCCTCAAATACTCTTACCGTTTCTACATCTCACTGCTTCAGCCGATAGGATATTTCATCACAGAAATCTCACTTCAAACTTCCCACTTCTCACTTCTCAGCTAACTTCTCACTTCTCTAATCATAACCAGCATCATCTTGAAAGGAGTTACCGCCAGCACCGCATGGGGATGATTGGCCGGCATTATCAGCAAATCTCCCGCTTTTACAGTATGAGGTTCCCCGTCGATGCGAATTTCACCCTCACCTTCCAGCCCTAGTACCAGAGCATCAAAAGGAGCACTGTGTTCGCTTAAGGACTGGCCTTGATCAAAGGCAAACAAGGTTACCGTTCCGGTTTTTTCATTAACCAGGGTACGGCTGACCACCGCCCCGGTTTGTACTTCCACTAATTCAGCTGCCACCCAGACCCCAGAAAGTTTTTCCGCCATGAGTATTCCTCCTTTGCATTTGAGGGGCAGTACCGGCTGCCCCTTTATACTTATAATAAATCCTATTGCAGGATAGCTTGAAGATCCTCCTGGGCAGTAGTTATCGGTTTAATTCCGAAATTATCTACCAGCACTTGCAGCACACCCGGCGAAATGAAAGCCGGCAGGCTCGGTCCCAGGCGAATGTCCTTGATTCCCAGGTATAAGAGGCTGAGTAAAATGGACACGGCTTTTTGCTCGTACCAGGACAATACCAGGGACAGGGGCAGTTCATTTACTCCGCACTGGAAGGCATCTGCCAGGGCCAGAGCTATTTTTACTGCGGAAAAGGCATCATTGCACTGGCCGCAATCCAACAGTCTTGGTATTCCTCCGATTTGCCCCAGGTCATGGTCGAAGAAGCGGTACTTGCCGCATCCCAGAGTCAGAACAACCGTATCCGCAGGAGCCTGGTCAACTATCTCAGTGTAGTAGTTGCGTCCTGCTTTAGATCCGTCGCAACCTCCCACCAGCAGGAAGTGACGAATGTCTCCGGCTTTAATTTTTTCTATTACCGTATCTGCTATGCCGATAACTGTATTATGGGCAAATCCTACCATTACCGAACCTGCTTCCAGGTCCTCGGCGAATCCTGGCATTTCCAGGGCTTTCTGAATAACAAGATCAAACTGGCCATTGGGCACATGAGTCACTCCCGGCCAGGCTACCGGCCCGGTGGTGAAAATGTTGTCTTTATAGCTTTCCCGGGGTTCCTGCAGGCAATTAGTAGTCATCAAAATTGCTCCAGGGAATTCAGCAAATTCCTTGCGCTGGTTCTGCCAGGCGGTGCCGTAATGACCAACCAAATGCGGGTATTTCTTCAGTTCGGGATAACCATGGGCTGGCAGCATTTCCCCATGGGTGTAGATATTTATGCCGGTTCCCTGCGTAGCTTCCAGCAGCTCTTTTAGGTCGCGCAGGTCATGTCCTGATACCAGAATAGCTTTACCCTTTTTATGACCCAGGGAAACGGAAGTTGGCACCGGATGCCCGTAGCTTTCAGTATTGGCTGAATCCAAAAGCTCCAAAGCCACCAGGTTTATCTCGCCGCATTTTAGTACCATATCCAGCCAAAAAGCCAAATCTTTGCTGCGATCGTTTATAACCGCCAGAGCCTGATGTAAAAATTCATAGATCCGCTGATCTTCCTTCCCCAGTACCCGAGCGTGATGAGCATAAGCAGCTATTCCTTTGATTCCATACAGCAAAATCTGCTGCAGGGAATGAATATCTTCCGGCTGGGTGAGATCCACCAAGAATCCAGCCCGCTCTCCCTCTTCCACCAGTTCAGCAACAGTGCGCCCTTCTATCTCCATTATAGAGCCTTCTATATTAACCCCCGCTTGGTGCAGTTGCTGCTGGTATTTTACTGCCTGGTGTATATAGTTCTGGAGACTTTCCGGGTCAAAGTTTACATTGGTCAAGGTAGTAAACAGTGCATCCACAGTAAACCGGTTGATCTCCTGACCTACCTCACCCCCTTGCCCCCGGGCAGCCTGGGCATACTTGCTCAAGCCCTGCAGGCTGTGCAGCAATAAATCCTGCATAACCGCTGCCTCCGGTTTCTTGCCGCACACACCCACAACGGTGCAGGCTACTCCTTTGGAAGTCTGTTCACACTGGTTACAAAACATCTTCCAATTCCTCCTCTCCGAAATTCCACTTGTTGAGTATTTCTACCTTTTTTGTCCCTTTTGAAAGCAACCTCAAACTGAGGTGAAGTTACCAAAAATCACATGGATTTTACCATATCAGCTAGGGACTGCCTCTTTAACTCAGCCACTAAAGCCTCTTGAGCTCTCTGGAATACCTGTTTGGAAGGACAGGTAGGCTGGTTAGGACAATTGTAAGCAGGAGAAAGACAAACATTTAAACTAATGGGGCCTTCCACGGCAGTAATGATGTCCAGCATGGTTATCTGATCTGCCGGTTTAGCCAGTCTGACACCTCCCCCGGTACCCCGCTGAGTAACCACCAGATCGGCCAGGGCCAGCAGCTTAATGGTTTTCTTCAGAAAATCCTCCGGTATATCCTGTCTTTCGGATATATAACGCGTGGATAGGACTTCTCCTTCGGGGGCCAGGGCTAACTCCAGCATGGTACGGATGGCATATTCAGTTTGGCGAGTGATTTGCATGGCCAACGCCCCTTTTAATGTGGATAATTTTTGTCCCCTTTATCTAAAAGTAATTCTACCTAAGGAAATATTTTTCTGCAACTCTTTTTAAAAAATTTTTTAGCCGGGAAGTCTTCATCATGCTGAGTTGATTTCAGAATTTTTTATATATTCTGGCAGGTATATGTTAACTTCACATCGTATTATACAATTGATCGAATCTGTCCGCAGAAAGGAGGTGTAAGGTTAAAAACGGCGGTGATCAAAACTAATATCTCGGGAGGGGTATAAGGGATGCATAGCAGATGGCAGGAACTATATAAACAGAAATTAACTACTCCGGAAGAAGCCGCTCGTCTAGTGCAGAACGGTGATACCATTGTAGCACCTTTGTCCAACGGGCAGCCCCTGGCCCTGATAAATGCGGTGGCCAAGCGCATCAGAGCCGGAGAAGTAGAAGACATAACCTATGTGAGTGGTGTGGATGTGCGCTGGTTTGACTTGTATCACCCAGATTTAGTGGGGAAGGTGACTATTGATACCGGCTTTGTTTCTCCAGCTACCCGCCAAGGCGTAGGACAGGGGATTTTTACCTATACCCCCTGCCGTTTGGGAGAAACTGTAGACATGGTGGTCAGATGCCGCCCCTGTAATATCAGTGCGATGGTAGTATCTCCCATGGATAAACACGGCTTTTTCAGTACAGGCTGTAATGTTGACTGGGGATGGGAGACTGCCAAGACTGCAAATCCTCGCCACATAGTGGTAGAAGTCAATGAGAATATGCCGCGTACCTACGGGCATAACCAGCTGCATATCACCGAAATCAGTGCAATAGTAGAAAACCATATTCCCCTGTTTGAATTGCCGGAGATTCCCATAACCAAAGAAGATGAAATAATCGGCCATTATATTGCTGACATGATAGATGACGGTTCCTGCATCCAAATCGGTATCGGCGGGATGCCTAACGCTATCGCCAACTTCTTGAAGGACAAAAAGGACCTGGGGGTTCATTCGGAAATGCTCACCGACAGTATGGTGGACCTATACTATGCTGGGGCTATTACCTGCGCGAAAAAGAATTTTATGCCTTACAAATGGATCGGTTCCTTCGCCCTGGGCACTCGCAAACTCTATGATTTTATAGACAATAATCCCCTGGTAGAAATGCACTCCACCAAATTCGTCAATGACCCGGTGGTAATCGGATATAACGATAATCTGGTATCGGTAAATGCCACCTTTGAAGTTGATTTAACCGGACAGTGTGCTTCCGAATCCATTGGCCCGGCGCAGTATTCCGGAACCGGAGGACAGCTGGACTTTGTCCAGGGGGCCTGGCGTTCCAAAGGCGGCAAATCATTTTTGACCCTGTACTCAACTTACACTGACAAAGAGGGCAATAAGCGATCCAAGATTGTCCCCACCATAACCCCCGGTATGTTTACTACTGTATCCCGCACCGATGTTCAATATGTGGTTACCGAATACGGAGTAGCCTTTTTGAAAGGTCAGAACCTCCGTACCAGGGTTAAAGAATTAATCAGAATTGCTCATCCCGATTTCCGTGATTGGCTAAAATTTGAAGCCCGCCGTCTCAACTATATCCTTTAATAAATAACAAAAGGCTGAAGCACCAAGGATAGAAGTTTTGTCTGTACCCCCTTAACATAAATGTAAACACCAAAAAGGGTGGGAAACATTCATCTTTCCCACCCCGCTTTTTGTGCTAGGTCCCTTTACTGCCGACGATTGGCCAGCTGGTACACACTCCTTATCACCTTGTCAATGTCCTCCTGGGTAGTAAAGAAACCGGGGCTTAGCCGGCAGGCCCCCCTTTCGAAGGTGCCGATGGTCTGGTGAGCCAGAGGAGCACAGTGCAGACCTGCCCTGGTTATAATTCCAAATTCATAGTCCAGATTAAGACTCAATTCACCGCAGTCCATCCCCTCAACATTGATAGCCAGGACTGCCGTCCGCTGTTTAAGATCTGAGGGGCCATAAAGGGTTACTCCAGGAATTTCCGACAGCCCTTCTATCAACTGTTCCAACAGGATCTGCTCCTTCTGATGAATGGTGTCTAGGCCTGTTTCCTTTATGAAGCGAACCCCCGCCAGCAGCCCGGCCAAACCTGGAGTGTTGAGGGTGCCGCTTTCCAGGCAGTCCGGCATTAATTCCGGCTGTTCCAGATACTCGGAAAATGAGCCGGTCCCCCCCTGCCTGAGGGGCTTAACCGTTAGGCCGGGACGCACATAAAGGCCGCCAGTTCCCTGCAGTCCCAACAGGCCCTTGTGACCGGTGAAGGCCAGCAAATCAATACAGGCTCGTTCTACATCTATCGGCAGGATTCCGGCAGTCTGAGCATTGTCCACCATAAAGAGCACATTTTCCTGGCGGGCTATTTTGCCCACTTCCTCAATAGGCATGATAGTCCCGGTCAGATTGGAAGCATGGAGCATACAGATCATGCGGGTATTGGGCCTGATGGCTTTACGTATATCTTCCGGATCAAGGCGTCCTTGCGGATCACAGGGCACAGCAGTCCATTCCACTCCCTGCTGGCTTAAATAGTACAAAGTACGGGCCACCGCGTTATGTTCCATACTGGTGGTAATAACATGATCACCTGGCTGCAAAATCCCCTTCAGACCGGTGTTGATGGCGTCTGTTACATTGCAGGTAAAAGCAATACGCGAGCTATCCCCTATATTAAATAATTTTGCCAGTGCTTCCCGGGTCTGCAGGACCACTGACCCGGCCTCCAAAGTTGATCTGCTGCTTCCCCGTCCCGGATTTCCTCCCATAAAGCGGTTGAAACGGTCCACCGCTTCATAGACCGCTTCAGGTTTGGGATAGGAAGTGGCCGCATTGTCCATGTAAATGATTTCCACCGTGTATTTCCTTTCTTATAGAGTAATACTGCGGCTGGCCCGGCTTAGTATCTCCGTGGCGGTATACATATTGGTAACCTCTCCTACCGCCAGTTTATCCTTCAGTCCATAGAAGTCCAGGCAGGTGCCGCAGGATAATATCTTAACTCCGTCCTGGCTCAGTCCCTGCAAAATCTCCAGAACTTCCGAGCCCTCGATAGTCAGGAAAACCCCGCTGTTCATAAAAATTATATTTTTTACCCGGTCTTTTAATTCACTGAGAGTATAGAGAAAACTGCGCATTAAAACCGCACCCAGTTCATCGCTGCCCTGGCCCAAATAGCGGTTGGTAACCAAAACAGCCACATCTTCCTGTATGTCAGTTGCCTCGGCTGCCATCTGCCCGGAGCGAATCATGGTGATATAGTAATCGCCCTCTTTATTCTCGACTTCTACTTCGAATCCCTGGCTCTTGGCCAGCTTGGTTACGTTTTCCAGGGCAGCGTCTCGATCAACTATGGTTACCAGACGGTCAACCTGGCCTTCATCCATAGCCCGTTTGGTCAAAATAAGCGGTTCCGGGCAGTTTAATCCCCGTGCATCGATAATACGGCTCATTACCAACACCTCTTTTATAATTACTACCGTGTATTCCTTCTAGCCCTCACTGCCAATCAGGGCTGCTCCCAATGCACCGGTATATTGACACATTTCCGGTACAATAACCGTACAGCCTAGTTCCTGTTCCAGAGCTCTTTTTATTCCCCGGTTCATGGCTACGCCCCCAGTAAAGGCTACTTCTCCCACGATTCCCAATCGCTTGACCATAGCCGCAACTTTCCTGGCTACCGAACGATGCAGCCCGGCGATAATCCCGCCCTTGTCAACTCCCTGAGCCAGAAGCCCGATGATCTCTGATTCAGCAAAAACCGTACACATGCTGTTGATATCCACTGCTTGCTCCGGTTTTTCCCCGTCAGAAAGTTCACTGACATCCAATCCCAGGGCATTGGCCGTCACCTGTAGGAATCGTCCAGTGCCAGCCGCGCATTTATCATTCATAACAAAGTCAATCACCCGGCCCCGGCTGTCAATTTGTATAGCTTTGCTGTCCTGCCCGCCAATGTCGATGATGGTGCGCACCTGGGGGTACAAGGCCGCCACCCCGCGGGCATGGCATTTTATCTCGGTAACCGTACGGGCACCATTATTCAGGGCTACTCGTCCATACCCTGTTACAGTAATATTATGCACATCCTTGACGGGATAGCCAGCTCTTTGTAATAAACTGTCGATCAGTTGCTCTCCAGCTTGGCGAGGACTCCAGCCGGTCGGGATTATCATCAAGTGCTGCTGTCCCTCCTGGAGCAGCACCCCTTTGGCAGCTACCGACCCAATGTCCAGCCCGATAGAAATCATTGGTTAACCATCTCCAATAAGGCTTCAACGCGTACTTTTATGCTCTCAACATCTGACTGGGAGTAGTCACTTTCCAGGTGCAGGTGGGGAAGGCCTTTGCTTTTTACCAGCTTGCTCACCTCATAGGCTTCAATATTATAGGTATGACAGGCCTGCCAGGTGAGGTCTATAACCGCATCCACCTTGAAATCATCTATCATCCTTTCCAGAAGTTCCATACGATAAGTGTTGGGACTCATGCAGGAACAGGGAATGGATATATATTTATGGGCTAAAGCCACTATAGGATCATCGAATTCAGTACTGGTCTGCAGTTCCAAGGTCTTGTAACCGGTGCAGTTTTCCATAGCCACTACATTGCCCCCGGCCTCGCTGACGATGCGAATAACCTTTTCTGTTCCCAGCCCCACCGGGCAGCCGGTCAGCAGGACTCTGGGCTTGCGAGCCCCTGAAGCTGCAGTGCCTGCAGCATGCTGGCGGCGTAAATTATCCAGCATGGCAGTAACTTCTTCTTTATCGGTGCTGAACCCTCGTGACCAGGTAACAGTCAGTAAATCCAGACCACTTAAGGGAGGAGGATCCATTTTGTTCAGGTCGCAAACAGCTTTGGCCGCCGCAGTTTCCCGGTTGACAATGTCAATGGCTTTCCAAATGGCCTCATTGGTTATCTCTGTTTCCAGGTGCTCTTCCAGGAAACTTTTCAGGTTGCGCAATTCATCTATCCACATATCCATGGAAGCCTGAGTCCTGTTAAGATGGGGAAGCTGCATCACATACACCGGTTTAAGGTCCTTCATCAGCTCAAACATTTTCTTCTTGCCGTCACAGGTGGTCTCGCCAATAATCACATCGGAAAAATGGAAGAAGGGACAGGTATCACTGACGGCAAATCCATAGGATGATTTGATTAGGGGACATAAATTCCGGGGCAGGTGCTCTTCCGCCTTGGCAATGGGTTCCTCTTTGGTACCGCACAGCCCAACCGGTATAGCTCCCGCGGCCAACACTAATTCCTGAGGGCAAAAGGTACAATAAATACCCACTACTTTCTGGTCGCTTTTCTCCTTGGCATCCTTTATCCGCATAATGCTGACTTCCCGGATTTTCAGAAAATCTTCTACGGTCGTCTGATTGCTCATTAGACATGCTCCTCTCCACATTGCTATTGTTAAATATATCACATTATTAGTTATATTATCTATGAAATTTTGTTATAGTTTGCGTATAGAATACCGGTGCTTAAGGCTATATTTTGTCTGAGCACACTTGGTTTACTTCCGCCTTCAGCAGGTGTATATTGTAGTCAAAGCCTGGTACTGGAGGTATATATATGCAAGATCTTATTAGGCGTACGGCCGAAATAATGAAAAATTCCCACAAAACCGTGGTGGTTACCGGGGCTGGCATAAGCACTGAAGCCGGCATTCCTGATTTTCGCGGTGAAAACGGCATCTACCGGCAACTGGGTGAAGATCGAGTTATGCGGATTATAAACATTGATTTTTTCCGTCGCAATCCTGAAGAATTCTATTCTTTTTACCGCCAATACTTTAACTTCCCGGCAGTAGAACCAAGCAAAGCCCATTATATGCTGGCGCAAATGGAAAAAGAAGGTTATGTATATGGTGTGGTAACCCAGAATATTGATAACCTTCATCAAAAAGCCGGAAGCAAAAAAGTAATACCCATCCACGGCAATGCCGAACAGTTCATCTGTCAGGAACGCAGCTGCCGGGCTATCTATGATGCCGAATATGTAAAAGACTATCCCGAAACCGTTCCCCGCTGTTCCCGATGCGGCGGTATCATAAAGCCTGATGTGGTGCTGTTTGGGGAGAATATCTATAACTATTTCGATGCCCGGGAAATGATCCTGTCCGCTCACCTGCTGATCGTGATAGGTTCTTCCCTCACCGTATACCCCCTGGCCGGTTTTGTCAGGGAGTTCTGCACTTTCACCCAGGATTTGATCATCATCAATAAAGGACCTACCTATTTGGATCATGCCGCCTTAATAAAGATAGATACCGGCACCACTGGAGTCGTCCTGGAAAAAATCCACGAACACCTGCAGCGGATAAAATAAGAAAAAAGGACGGTTCATTTCTATCTGCCGCCATGATCAGAATGAACCGTCCTTTATTAACGCCTGCCCTTTTTAATTCTCCATTTCTTATCTTCCAATTTTTGTAAATTGCATTTATAATTATATTCAGCGTTTGCTGAGTATATGCTTTCAGGTCCACTTATAATGGGGTGAAAAAATGGCTGATTTCCGGTTGATGATTGTGGGCGAAAACCCTCAGTGGCGGGAAAGCCTGAGCATGGCCTTCCGGGCAGGGAGTACCGGACAGTTGATAGCCTCTCAAAGCAGCGAAGAATTCTTCAGCGATCCCTGCCTCTATCCCGATGTACTGGTCTGGAAAATAGAAGAGGGCTGTCCCGATAACATGATTGCTGAGTTGGCAAAATTTTGTTCTCTCCCAATTCTTGTGGTTGATAATCCTAACTGCTGGAATATTACTCAACTGCTCAGATACGGGATCAAAGGCTGTCTGCCCGCTCGCCTGCTGCCGATCCAAATCGTGCATGCGGTAGAACTGACGGTGCACGCCGGACTATTATGCCTGCCCCGCATGTCCCCGGAAGCTTTTCAGGAGGAAACCAGTCCGGCAGCAAATTGCCTCAAAATGCTGACCCCACGAGAAATTCAAATTCTGAAGCTTTTAGGCAAACAGGCTTCCAACCAGGAAATTGCCGATGCCCTGTACATATCTCTTTCCACCACCAAATCCCACCTGCGCAGCATTTACCGCAAACTGGGCATACATGGGCGCAGCGAAGCCATATCTTTTGGCCTTTCCCTGATAAAATACCAAGCTTTGTTACCATTTATTACTATTTTATTACCTACTCCCTGCTTTGGTATCAACTGTTTTACCTCCTCAAGGTCGATAGAAGTTGAAAGACTGCCCTTGCTATAGTGAGGTTGATAATTTTTTAGGGGAATGGAGATGCAACCTCGATGCATATAATTACTAATTATTTCCCATACTGGTAATGAAATCCCCTGGATGGAGGCGCTTATGGCAACGAAAGGAAGGAGAAAAGCATATCGTTCGATATGGCAGATCCTGTGGATCGCCCTGGTACTTTCCATAAGTTCAGCAGGCGTTTCAATGGCATGGTGGCAGGACGGAACTCAAACTAAAGGGATAGTAAAAACCGGCCACATAAAACCAGTTTTTACCAATGTAAACCGGGGGCAGGTATATTCTATGGATTCGCCTTGTTCAGTCATTCCAGAGATCATGCCAGACGGTCGTACCATACTCCTTACTGTCGACAATCCATATCCGAACTATACTGTCCAGCTTGACTACAAAATTACTAACCAGGGAAATATACCGGTCCGATATGTATTGGATACGCCCACCTATGAAAACGACGGATCAATTTTTGTTGAGGTTGTTAACCAGTTTCCCAAAGATCCATCAGATGTGGTGTTGGAAGGCGGAAAGAGTGCTGAAGGTACATTAACTCTAAGCGTAAACAGCAATATACCGGAGGAAGATATCCACACATTGCAGGTCCAGGTACCGATGCACTTCCAGCAAGCCATCCCGTATTAATTGCTGAAGGAGGTGTTGCAAAAACATATAAGTGCACTGACTCTTGGTCATCGGATTATCAAAAAAGGATAGTTTGGGAGCATTAATAAAGGAGTGACTTAGTAATGAAAAAACGTTCCAAAATTCTAGCTATTATTTTGGTTTTGGCTTTCGCCCTCACTGGCGTTGGCTATGCTTGGTGGACCGATACTCTCTATATTAACGGCACCGTAACAACCGGAACTCTCGATGTTAGTTTTGTTAGTGAAGACGGGTGCCACCCATTTGCGCAACATTATCCAAGTATTGAATATAAAGACATACCCGGCTTTCCTCTCGATAATGATCTGGTAGAGGTTGACATCTACCCTGAGGGCGATGACAAGTACATCGTAACGATTAACAAATTATATCCAGGAGCCAAAATACGCCTTGATGTTAAACAGCAAAACGTAGGCACAGTGCCAGCCAAGTTTGCAAATGCTGAATTGAAGTTCACCAAAGGAGCAAAATGGGCAGAGTACCTGAAGGGTGCTGCTCACTACCGCACCAGCACAGGTTTATCTGGAAATATTTTAGGACAATGTGACTTTTGGTTTGATAATGTTTGGGTGTGGGAAGATTTTGACAAGTTGGATGATGCGATGAATGAGAAGTTGGCTAACAGAGTGATTCTCCCACCTGAAGGTTGGATGACATTTAGCACTTCCGATGAAGAGCCGGGATGTATTTGGATAATGCTAGATGAAAACGCTCCTAATGATGTTCAAGACAAGACCATTGAATTCGTTCTGACTATGAACTGGAAACAGTTTAACGAAATCTAGCCGATTTAGCGGGGGATGGTACTGCCCTTCCCCCGCTTTAACCTATACAAGGAGGAATATCCTGTGAAGCGACTTGTGCTTTTCTGTTTCTGTGCTGCAGCAGCTCTGGCTATTATCCCAACCGGCATCAGCCGCTGGGAAGATGAGCTTAGTATTAAAGGTATTTTTAATTTCAATCAAACCGAGCAAGTTATGCTGTTGGAATTACCCGGCTTTGCTGCTCCTGACTCCAATAAATTCCTGGAAAACAATGCTTCCGGTGAGAATGGCGGAACTGAAACAGAAGAGCAGCAAGGCGCGAATACTTTTGGAGAAGGCTATGAGAACGATTTCAATGACTCAACGGCTGATGAGAATACGCCCAGCGATGATACACCAGCAGCAGACAATGCTCAAAACTCTAGCGAGTCTGATTCAGATTCAGCAGCAGCATCTGGCAGCGAATCCGGTGATGCCAGCAGCGAACCCAATCACAGTGACAGCTCATCAGAAGGCAGTAGCTCATCCTCCTCTGGTGCTAGTGGGCCGTCTGACAACAGCGGTACGACTGGAGCCGACAGCGGAAGCTCATCATCCTCCGATACCAGTGGAGACAGTGGAAGTTCATCATCAAGCGGCGGCAGTGGGGGCAGCGGAAGTTCATCCTCCTCTGGCGGCGGTAGTTCTTCCGACAACAGTTCAACCGATTAGGGGTCAGCCACATGCTAGACTACAAGTACAGCACTAAACTAAACCAGGCTTTCCCTGTTCTGCTCGTTGCAGCTATCGGAATACTATATCTGACTGACAACTTTATTATCGGCAAATGGCTGGGGGGGTTCTGGGGCAATTATGTTGTACGTCCCCTGCTTTGGGCCATGCTGGCTGTCCTGGTTATCAGAGTTTTTCCAGGCGTTCGTCCCGCCGGCAAACTGAGGCTGCGCAAGTTCCTATGCTGGATGGCTTTCTTGTGCGGAGCCCTGGCTATTATAGCCTCCCTGGCTACCGGTGTTTTGGACGGATTCGGGGAAAGTCCCTATGATTTGAGCCCGCGGGGCATGCTCACCAACTTAATCTTTTTGGGTACATTTGTAGCCGGGCTGGAGTTTTCTCGAGCCTGGCTAATCAACCGGGTCTTTCGCAGCAACCCCACCTGGGGAGTAGCCGTGGTCAGCCTTTTCTTTGCTTTATTCTGGTTTCCGGCTTCAGTCCTGACTACTTTAACAGATAACTTAAAGATAGCACAGTTTTTGGGCATTACCTTGTTCCCGGCCATCAGCGAAAACCTTCTTACCAGCTATCTGGCTCTCCTGGGCGGAGCCTGGCCGGCAATTGTTTACCGGGGTACCTGGCTGGCCTTTGAATGGTTCTTTCCTATCCTTCCTGACCCAGGTTGGGTAACCAAAACCTTGGTTGCTACCTTTATTCCCCTTGTCGGCCTTACCCTGGTACGCCAGTATTACCTGGATGAGAAAAAGTCCCGCAAAGAGCTGACCCGGGAAGAAAATCACCAAGCCAGCTTGATTACCGGTATTGCTGCCATCATTATCATATGGTTTTGTGCAGGTGTTTTCTCCATATTCCCTTCGGTTATTGTCAGCGGCAGCATGCTGCCGGCCATCCAGATAGGCGATGTGGTAATCGTCAAGAAGATCCCGGCAGAACAGGTACAAGTGGGCGACATTATTCAATTTAAGACTGAAAACATCCGGGTAGCTCACCGGGTAATAGATATAAGGGAAGAAAACCATCAGAAGGTTCTGATTACCAAAGGAGATAACAACCAAGCTGTAGATTCTGATCCAGTGTTGCCAGAGCAGGTGGTAGGCCGGGTCGTCGCAATAATACCCAAAATCGGCTGGCCCAGCATGATCATACACTCTGCTGACCTATCGGCATTCAAATTACTTGCTGAGCAAATAAACGGAGAATTATAGGAGGGTCTGGGATGATACTAAGCTTAAATGGAAAAATTCGCACAGGCATTATAATAAATTTGCTGCTAATAATAGCTGGCTGCGGGGCTGGTTTGGTATGGAACAATTTTATACGCCCAAGTGAGGTTACAGAAAAAGAAAAGGTCTATAGTTACCAGCACGCCGCCACTATAGATTATCAGGTTAATCTGCTGCCCAATAATTTCTTTACCGAGACTACATTAGGACCTGGTCAGGCTTATATAACTTCCCTGGCTGATTCCCTGCAAACCCAATTGGAATATGACTTTTTTGGGGAAGCTCCGGCTGAAATTACCGGTACCTATCAGGTAGCCGGGGCTCTGGTGGCTTACAGTACGGTAGGAAGTGACAAAGAAATGGAAGTGTGGAGGCGTAATCTTTCTTTTCTAGGGTCCCAAACCTTTGCCGCCAATGATAATAAGATACAGATCCAGGATAATATTTTAATACCTGTCAACAGCTATGTTATGTTTGCCGAAGCCATGCAGGAAGCTACTAAATTCTATCCCAGCCGGTTAGAATTGCAGGTCGATTATCTTATAAAAGTGCAGGGAAAAACCGGCACAGGCAGTTTTACTGATGAACTGCATCCCACTTTGATAATTCCCTTGCAGGGCAAGGTATTTACAGTACAGGGCAATCTCTCCCCGAACAAAGAAGGAGCCATTGAAGTTGAAACCACCCGGCCAGTTGAAGGTATTCGAACCGTCAATATAGGATTGGGAACAACCTTGCTGTTAGCGGCACTGTTATGTATAGGCATGCTGGCGCTGACCAGAAGCTCGGATAAACACCTTAGCCCCGAAGATAAGAAAGTGGCTCAAATCCTTCGCCAACATGGGGAGAGGGTGGTAACTCTAACCAGCAGTTTGCCTGCAACTAAAGTGGACCAAATCCTGCTGGTAAACGATTTTGAGGATTTGGTCAAGGCAGCTGATGAGATAGAGCAACCCATACTCTATGAAATCGATGAAAGACAGAGAAAACATAGTTTCTACGTGGTAAGCAATCCCTACATTTACAGGTACGAACTCTTATGCCCCCCCGTTGAACAAAGAATAATTAATGAAGTAGGCACTGACAGTGCTCCTTCACTGTAAGCGAGGAGGATGACTGATGAGAATGATTAAAAAGATTGATTTTACATCGGTAGTCATCGTAGGGTTGGTAGTATTGTCCTTTTGCTTCACTTTGGCTAATCCCATTTATTCGTATGGATCACCGGTTCTGGCCTGGTCACCCAACCCAACCATAACCGAAAACGAAACCATGGATGTTGCCCAAACCACCTGCACTGCAGAAGGCAATAATATGATCGTTACTGTAAATAATGCCTATCCTGGTTACCAAGCTGAGATTGATTGCGAGGTTGTGAATACGGCAGGCTTTCCCATCAAGCTCAGTGATTTAAAACTCACGAATCAGCATCCGGAGTGCATAGATATTTCTGCTGCTCGCTCTGAGGCTTCAATCGTGGAGCCTGGTGATTCCCTTATCGTAACAGTTAATATCAGGGTCACCGAAATGGCTGAGCAGAATTCCACTTATACCTTTAATATTATCATAAGCGCTGAGCAGCACTCCGATGGAGATAATGGTGGAGGCGATAACGGGGGAGATAACGGAGGCGACAATGGTGGCGGCAATGGTGGTAACAATGGTGGCGATAACGGAGGAGATAATGGCGGTGACAATGGCGGCGGCAATGACGGAGATGGCAAAGGGGATGGAGGCGGCGGTGATAACGGAGGCAACGATGTTACACCCCCACCGAAATATGAAGAGATTACCGAGGAGCCGCCATTGATCATAGCACAAATACCTCAGGAAACCGTTCCGGTACCTGTGGAGGACCTGCCTCAAGGAGAACTGCCCCGAACCGGCAGCAACAGCATTTTATGGTTCGCTTCTGCCTTATCTTTGATTACTGCTGCTTTAATTACCAGATTCAAGTATTTCTAACCAAACCGGAGAGAGCCCATATTCGGGCGACAGTAAAAAGGTGATGCTAATAAATAATAAGCGGAAGCTGTGGCAAAGCTTCCGCTATTATTGTGTATATCATAAGCCAAAAGGAAATTGGTTATGACTTGGCCTGGAGAGTGGCAGTTAATGTGATGTTCTTTCCCTGGCGAATTATATTCAAGGTAATTTTGTCCCCTACTTTATGACTGGAGATTATTTCCTGCACCTGAGTAGTTGATTCGATCTGTTTTCCGTCAATAGCTGTGATTACATCCATTCTGGCAATTCCTGCCTGAGCTGCGGCACTGCCGCTGACTACCTCTACTACCAGCACCCCTTCAGTATCGCTGCTCAAGCCCAATTGAGCTCTAATATCATCATCCACCTCAACCATACTGATTCCTAAAAAGGGATGCTGAATCTTATTCCCGCTGATCAGGTCTTTCAGTACCTGGCTGGCGGTATTGATAGGAATGGCAAAACCAATTCCCTGAGCTTGAGCATTGACGGCGGTATTAATACCGATAACCTCACCCTTCAGGTTTAATAAAGGCCCGCCGGAATTACCCGGATTTATAGCTGCATCAGTCTGGATCAAATTCTTGTATTGGCGGTCTTCGATGGTTATAGGACGACCTTTAGCGGAAATAACTCCGGTAGTTACTGTATGATCCAAACCGTAGGGCTGGCCAATGGCAATTACCCATTCGCCTACCCGCATTTTGTCGGAGTCCCCCAGGGGCAGTACCGGATAATTGCTGCCTTCGATTTTCAATACTGCCAGGTCTAAATCCCGGTCCTGTCCTACTACCCGAGCAGGTATCTCTTTCTTCTGGCCGTTCAGCTGAACCGTTACCGAGACAGCGTTTTCAATAACGTGCTGGTTGGTCAATATATATCCGTCCTTGGTAATCAAAAACCCGGTGCCAATACCTGTTTCATATCGCGGACTGGTATCGAAGCGGAACTGGTCTCCAAAAAACTGACGGAAAAAGGGATCATTAAAGAAGGGATTGCTGGATATGGAATTAACCTGTACTTTAGCCTTGATGTTGACTACCGCCGGACTGGATTTTTCAACAATGTCCGCCACTGTCATGGTACCTTGAGCCAGCGGTAAGGAAGCAGTTATGGCATCCGTCTGGGGCTGGGTTTCGACTGCCGCAGGTTCTTCATGGCCGGTAAAAGCCGCCCACAGGGAGGTGCCCTGCTGTTCAGCTACAAATGCTCCTCCAAGAATAAATGCTATAACAAACAAAATTAATATTTTGCTCACGTTTTTCATGTTATCATCTCCTTATTCATCTATATTCTGCTCAGATGCATTACCTGCTCAACTGTGTTTCTGCTGATAATTATAACCAAGAAATGTGAATGTTCAGTGAATGTTTGACGACGAAATCAGGTAAAAAGGACACACCGTCTAATGTTTATATACCCAAAAAAGGTTTGCCCAGTAAAGCAGTAATTTAATATAATTATGAACGATATTACCAAATCGAGGTAGTTATTCATGCATATCACCGCCTTATTTACCACTGCCTTCATTGTGGGCTTATCCGGAGCTATGATGCCTGGACCATTATTAACCGCAGCCATGGCTTCCAGTGCGGAAAGAGGATGGAAAGCCGGTCCCCAGATAGTCCTGGGTCATGCTCTCCTGGAACTCACCCTGGTGGCTGCCCTGCTGGCAGGAATAGCCCAGTTTCTGACCAAACCAACGGTGACCATGATTATTGCCCTGGTAGGCGGAATATTTCTGGTTTACCTGGGCATTACCATGATAAAAGACGTGCGGAGCGGACGTCTGACCAGCCTTAACACTGACCCCGCTCAGCCCGCCTCCGCTCCTGTAACCATGCATCCGATGCTGGCAGGAATACTGATATCATTATTCAATCCTTACTGGTCAATATGGTGGGCTACCGTTGGCCTGGGATATCTTACTCTGTCACTCCGCAACGGCACAGCAGGAATAGCCGCTTTCTTCTCCGGGCACATATTGTCTGACCTGCTTTGGTATACCCTAATAGCCGTAATGGTCAGCCAGGGGCGGGCTTTTCTGTCCCCGAAGATTTACCAAGCCATACTGATGGGCTGCGGGTTATTTATGGTGGTTTTAGGTATTAGTTTTATATATTCCGGATTATGGTCATAAAAAAGCCCGTCACTGACGGGCGCACATTCACACCTATTCTCTTATTGGGGCAGCTCTTTTCCTCTATATACAGTCAATCCATGCTGCTCCATCCAGAATTGGAAATCCAGATCATCCTCTGGTTTCCAAGGCCGGGAGATAGAGAAATGGACCTTCAGAAAGTTCAGTAGAGCCCTTATCATATGCCTCACCCTCCTTGCCAGGCTCCTCTGGAGCCTACCACCTCGGCTTGCATCATACCAGGCAATCAACTGAGACCAGATTTTTTCTCCACCTGGACCCAACGGACTGCTGAACCAACTTTTTCTTTTATCCATTAACTCTATTCTTCACCTTCATAATACTACCGCCAACAAAATTTGTCACTCGCAAAAAACTACGGCCTGTGGGTTTAATTCCACACGCCATCTTTTTTAACTATCTTATTGGGTTATTGCCTGCCAATACGCGGGCACTTATCGCACCTGAACCATTATTCAACTATATCGATCACATCTCCGGCTGCAATCCAGCCCGAAGACAAAACCCGGACAAAGATTCCTTCCAAAGGCATTACACAGGTACCGGTCTGTTTTTTTATTGCGCAGCCCTGGTTATGGCATTCCTTGCCAATCTGAGTTACCTCCAGCAAGACTTCCCCTATTTTAAGGCGAGTACCTACCGGGAGAGATGCCACTTCCAGGCCATCCACGGTTATATTTTCTGCAAAATCTCCGTAAAACACATCTGCTCCCATGGCTTTCATCTTTTCGAAACTGGACCAGGACAGAAGACTGATCTGGCGATGCCAGGTACCGCCATGGGCATCGCCTTTTATGCCCCAATCTTTATCCACATAGGCCTTGCCTACATCATGTTTCTTCTGCCCTTTTTTTTCTGAGATGTTAACCGCCAGCACTTTACCTTGGTTTGGCATAAGATATCCCCCTATCCTTTTATAAACCTAACTAATCCGGCGTTTTCTTCTCATATTCGTTCCTAATCCTGCCACGGTTCATCAGGCCGGCAATCACAGTAAGATCTCGTCCTACCCCATGCCTGAGCGTATCAGTTTCAATGGGCTCTAAGCAGGATTAGCGTTGAATATAGCCACATCTATTATAGCCCCTGCTCTTCCAATTAGTATACCTGCAAATATAAACCCCCGCATATCTTAAAGATAAACAATATAGCTGGGTACCAACAACTTCTGTTTGCTTGCATCATTGCATACAATTAACCATAAACCATAAACCTTGTTATTAATTGGAAACGTCAACCATTATTGACATCCATTTACTGCAAGAGGTATATTGTATACAGTGGGTGCTTCGCTTAAGGCGAAGTGCCCATAGCATTTTATTAAATAATTTTTCCATTAAATAGTAAGATACTGGAGGAGGAGAATGTATGCCTGGTATTTCCCTTTCCCCTGGAGTTCATAGTAGACTGGTACAGCAGCTTGCAGAACTGGAAGAACGTAAAGCTGCCCTGATAGACGATTTTTTCCCCATGCCTTCCCGGGAACGTGAAGAATTCGCTCGCTTGCTGGATGAATATCTTCAGCGAATTGAGGCTCTGGTGAAAACCGCTTCCCTCCAGGAAAACAGCAACGACAATTCGGTGCCCTTTGTAACTATTGATTGTGCGGTAGAAGTAAAAAACCTGGACAATGGCCAGGTCTACAACTGGCAGGTGGTTATACCTACTGACTCCAGGGTAGCTAAAGGCTGCGTTTCCTGCTTGTCTCCGGTAGGCAAATCATTGCTGCTGAGCCGCACAGGAGATACCATAACCGTCAATGCTCCTCGGGGAACAGCTCAATACCAGATCTTGTCTGCAGTTATGATTTAACTCCTTAACCAACCGTATTTAATTGCCGCATTTTTCATAATATTGAGACAATATGGTTGACCTCCGCCTGAAAATGGCTAATATTAATAGTATATACATTAATTACTAATTCTGGTTAAGGAGGTATAAAAATGTCTGATCCTAATGCGGTTACTCAGGCTCCCCCCGATGCCGAGGCTATGCAAGCCATTATGGCGAAAATAGCCAAAGTGCAAAAGATTCTTGGCTTCCTGGCCTGCTGTCAGCTATTGTTGGGATTGTTTTTCCTGATCCTTCCCTTCTTGCCGGCAGCATTGGGTGTATCCGGTCATGCATTTGGATTCATGCTTTTGGCTCCCTTCCTGCTGGGGCTGTCTTATGCTGCTTATTTAGCCAGAAAGGATCTCTCCTTTGCTAGAGTAGTATTTCGCAATACCGCCATATCCCAGATTGGTTTTCTGCTGATTGCACTGTATATATACTTCACCTTCCCTGCAGCCTTGGTATTGGTTCTAGCAGCTATTGCCCTTATCCTCGGTGGTCTGGCTTGCATGGTGATATATCAGGCTTCCAAACAATAGAACTAAAAAACCTGCTAACTAAAAAAGGCTCGAGTGGATTGCTCGAGCCTTCTTATACATAGCATTTAGTATTTTTTAAAGTTGCTTCCGGGTGCACCGCAGATGGGGCATTTTTCCGGTGCTTCGTTTTCACAAACATATCCGCATACGGGACATAAATAGAAACTCTCCGCAGCTACATCCTGGTTCTTCTCCACTGCTTCCGCAGCCTTTAAAAACAGCTTTTCATGGACTTTTTCAGCTTCATTGGCTAAATGGAATATAGCCCGGGCAGCTTTGGCTTCTTCCTCCTCCGCATCCTTTATAAAGGGCGGATACATGTTGGTATGTTCATAGTTTTCCCCATCAGCAGCCGCGCGCAGGTTTTCCAGGGTGGACTTTACATTACCGGATACTTGGTATTGTTTAACCGCATGAATGGTCTCTGCTTCTGCTACGGCTTCAAATAAACGGGCAACTTTTTCAAAGCCATCCTTTCGGGCTTTGTCGGCAAAGGCCAAATACTTGCGATTGGCCTGGGACTCTCCGGCAAATGCAGCTTTGAGGTTTTCATTAGTTTTCATCCTGCAGCCCTCCTTTTCTATTAAGGGTTGCTTTGTTCACAACCTTAGTATATTCGTTATTAGTTACTAAAGTAACGAAATTTAGAAAAACTTGCAAGCTTGGTTCCTTCTCAGCATCTGGGTTATTATGTTAGTAATATGCAAAATTGCTATGATTCATAAAATAAACTAAAAGTATTCCAGGGGGGGTTAAGGGGTTGAAACTTAACCAGGAGCATATAAAAAAATTGATCGCATTGGTTAACCAAAGCCCTTTTTTTCAGCTGCTTTCTATGACTATCCAAGACATGGGAGTGGGTTTTTCCAAGTTACACATCGAAATGGAGCACAAGCACCTGTCTCCTTACATGGCCATACAGGGAGGGGTTTATGCAGCTCTCATTGATGCAGCAGCTTACTGGGCTGTCTATGCCGAATTGCCGGAAGAGGCGGGTTTGATAACTATAGATGTGAATGTAAATAACCTGGCATCCATCAAAGAAGGCACGATTATAGCCCATGGGCAGCGAATTAAAGTAGGCCGTTCCATATGCCTGGCAGATGTGAGGGTGGAAGATAATAATGGCCGGATATTGTCCCAGGGCACCTCCAAACTTCTGGTTACCCAGGGACTCCAGCCTATTAATCAAATTGCCGAACTAGCCGGCACCAGCCTGCCGCCCAAGTTCCTGTAAACATCTTATTTGATTATCCTAATCACCCGTGTCTCATGATCATAATCCACCGTGGCTCCCAGAGTCTCGCTGACAAAGCGCAGGGGTACAAAGGTGCGCCCGGGAGGATGCAGCTCAGGAGCACTGTCTATGATCTGTCTCTCACCGTTTACTCGAACTTCCGCTGAACCTATGGTCAGCACTATCTCTTTGTCCCCGTCCCTTATACCAACCTGGCGGGTTTCGCCTATCCAGTCCACTTCCGCACCCAGGCCTTCGCTTACAAAGCGTACGGGCGCCAGGGTCCGGTTGGCCTTCGTATCTAAGAAGGGCGGGGCGTCCAGGATGTACGGTTGTCCGTCTACAGTAGCCTCTTGTTGACCTATGGTGAGGACGATCACCTTCCTGACAGGCTCTTCTTTCGCCGGTACCGACGCGCTGAAGACAGCGAACTTGGTCAGGTGGTTGACCTGGGTCACGGCGTACCACTTGCCGTCGGCGCCCTGCTCGATAATGGTGGGCAGGTCAACCCACTCGCCGGTGGTTTCGTCACGGTAGCGGATAACCGGCTGCTCGCCCTCAGCAATCTTATCAGGATCGTAGGCGATGCGAATGGTGATGGTTTTGTCGTCGAAGTCCCTGCTGCCGGTGGTGGTAATCTCGTAAATATCGCTGCCCAGTTTGACCTGCATTCCAGAGGGCACCAGGTCTTCCGCTTCTTTCCCTGTCAGCTTCTCTATCTCCAATGTGACGTCAGCGGGCAGGGTATCGGGGGGTATCTCTACGGAGACGTTTTCCAATTGTACAATGCCTCCGGTGTCAGCGGGGATAGACTTGCTGGCAGAATTCGAAGGAGTAGTACTGCTGCCTTCCCCTCCACTGCTGCCTCCACTGCTGCCTCCGCTGCTGTCACCGCCGCCACTGCCGCCGGAACTGGCACCGGAAACCGTCAGGGTCACTGTGTAGGTGTCGCTGGAGTCCACCGTCCCGTCATGGGCTTTGAATACCAGTGTGGTTGTACCGGTGACAGTCGGAGTGTAGGAATATACTCTATCCGCGGCAACATACGCTCCGTTTACCGATACCTTATAGGTCAGCGGGTCACCGTCCGCATCCTCGAAAATAGTTGACAGGTCCAGGGTGTAGGCGGTGTTCACCGTTGCGCTAGCCGTGACATTCGCGGGTACTCCGGCCCTGCGGTTGGGCGGTGTGTTCAGGGGCGGCGGTGCGGTTACGGTGATGACCTTCTCGCCATATACACCGGAGCCGTCGTTGGCTGTTGCCCTTACGGTCACCGTGCCTTCCCCAGTGCCGGTCAGCAATCCGGTGGAAGGGTCAATGGTGGCTGTACCTGTTCCGGGAAACACGCTCCAGGTCACGGTCTTATCCGTGGCGTTGGTAGGTTCAATTTCCGCTATCATTTGCAGGGTGCCGCCGTTGGCCACGGTGGTCGCATCGTCTGCTCCTTTTACGGTGATGGAGGTTACTAGGGTGGGCGGTGCCGGGGTAACGGAAACCGGCACAGCTATATTTACTGTATCCGTCCCGTCGCTGACTGCAACCACAACCGATGTGTCACCCGCCGCTACGCCGGTGAGGGTGACAGTGCCGCTATTAAGGCTTGCCGTCGCCTTTGCTGCCTCCGGGCCTGTCACAATGGTCGTGATGATCAGCGGGTCTTCTTCTATATCTACGGCGATATCAGAGGCGCTGAAAGTTGCCGTACTGCCCGCGGTCATGCTTTGGATTGGTACCGGGCTTTTCGCTGCAGGCGGGTTGTTTTTAACCTTTATGGTAGAACTCTTATAGTTGGTGTAGATTTTGTAACCAGCATCGGCCCCCGTTCCGCTGGTACCTTCAGAAGCATTTATTGGTACATCATCTAGTTTAAGGTACACAGGGGCGGTGATAACACCTTTAATAATGATAGTGCTTTTTTCTCTGGCCTCTGCTCCTGCGCCGCCCTCATAGTTCGTTGAGACTGCGCCTTCAATAATCAGCAAGCTTCCCTCACCATAGGTATAAGCAGAGCGGCCTGCTTTGGAGATGACATTGCCTCCGACCGTAACCGCAGCGCCATATTCTGCCCTTGCTCCGCTATTATAGGGACCGCTTGCAGTTGCCTCAGCGTTCCCGGCAACGGTGACGGCGCTTCCTAAGTCACTCGCTATAGCACCACCTATCGCGCCGGTCACATTGCCTCCCACTTCAATTCTTCCGCCATTTTCGGCATACGTACCGATGCCGGAGCCTGTTGCTGTGACATCACCGGTAACTTTGATAAAGCTTCCCGTTCCGCTTGCCATTGCGCCGCTGCTGTTCATATCCCCGCTGGTCAATGTGGCGCTGGTCACAGTAGCCTGTCCCCCGTCGTGAGCAAATACGGCGTATCTTCCACTTCCGCTAGCTGTTACGTTGAACGAGCCCCCCTTTGAGGTGTCAAGATTAACCACACCGCCGCTTCCTACTTCCAACCCGTGACCTCCATCGTTGGTCACGTTCAGGGTGTGCCCGTTCAGGTCAAAGGTGACGGTTTTGCCTGTAATCACGATGCCGCCGGTATACTCAATGTCCGCCAGCAGCTTGATGGTCTTTGTTTCACCCGCTGCCACTGCAGATAGTGCCTCGTCCAGCGTGGAGTATGGAGTTGTACCGATTTCACAAACAGGATCATTGTCCTCGATGGTCAGGACTGCCGTCGTTTGATCGCCCAGGGTTGCCCAAGCGTCGGGATTGCTGAGTATGAGGTTGACGGTGCGGGAGGTGCCTGAAATATCGTTGGTAGACACATAAAAAGTTTTTTGGGATTCTCCGTTGGCAAATTCCAGCACTCCGCTAACCGGAGTGTAGTCGGTTCCGGCTTGGGCCGTACCGTCGCTGGTGGAATACTGCACTCTGACCTTTCCGACGTCGCTGATCGTGCGGCTGACCGTTATCGCAGCCGTATCTCCGTCATTAACCGTATAAGCGGCAGAGCTGAACTGCAGAGAGCTGTTATAATAAATCTTGCCATCTTCGCCGTTTCCTCCCGAACAGTTTATTATCAATGACGGGTAATCCCCGCCCGAATCATTGAAAAATCCTAGATAAACATCTCCGCCAGCGCTATCTGACGAGGAGGTGTCTATTATTACGGTCGCATCCGGCCCTTCTGCGGTGACATTGCTGAGCAACACTAGTCCAGCAGGACCTCCCTTTGTCTTTAAGGTCAGTGTTTTGCCGGCCGCAATCGTTTTTTTATTAGCATCAGAAAGAACAATAGAGTAATCGCATTGCAATACAACATTTTTATGAATATATAAATCTTCATCAATCTTCAACTGGCTTCCCCATTTGCTAATGATAACGGGTTCATCCAAATCATCAATCTGTGATTGCCAAAACCCGGGCGGTTCATCAGCCCATACCGTTACTGGCTGCATCACCAATATGATTATTAATGTAAGCAATATGAGCGGCAACGCTTTTTTCACTATATTCATTCGTATTACCTCCCCCAAATACTATGGGTGCACTGCTGCAGTTTCCCGCATAGCAGGATTCAAAAAAAGGCTGATTACATGTTCAGATGATAAGCGCTTCTCTTATAACTATTTGCTTTTCTATGGTTTTCTCCGAGAGCTGTAACCTGCATCCAAAAATTATTTATTATTGTATAAAACCCACTACCACCAAAAATGCCACCAACCATGAAGTAATTGAAAAAATGGGAAAAAAGGCACAGGAGAGATAATTATTCTCCTGTGCCTTTCGTCCTGTTGTTGGCCACAGTTTCAGGCAGCTGTTATTATTTCTTTGTTCTCTTGCTTTCCGCCTCCGAAGGAATGCGATGTCCCTGGTAAGTCAAGCTGGTGCAGTGGCGCAACAGCTCTAAAGTTTTAGCCCGCTCACCGGATTCCCGGTAGCTTTCCAGCAGGGATTCCGCTGCCTGAAGAAATGTATCCTCGCAGCGGAGTCTGGTGCTTTCTGCCCACAGAGCCTCCAGGTCATCCAGATAACGCCCGGTATAATGGTCAACCACCCTTTGGGCGTTTTCAGGAGTGGGGTCCTTCATGAATATATCCGCAGCTTGCTGGAAGGCATCGTAGTCACAGGCGATTTCCTCCAGGTTCAGCCGGTACACGCCTCCTTCATATACAATGGGGTTTTGGGCCCCAAGGCTTTCAAAAGCCCGGCGGATTTCACCCCGGCGAGTGTGGAATGTGCCGGTAATGTCACCCTCACTGTCCCCCCATAGATCAGCATAGATTCGCTCCCGGCTGACACCTTCCCGGTGCTCCAGAAGATAAGCCAGAAGCTCCCTGGATTTCTGGGTACGGATTTTGACCCGGGAGTGCCGGTCATGAGCCGGAGCGATGTAAAAGGCTCCCAGGGTATTGATATACACTCGTTGGGCTGCATAACCGCCGTAATCAAGCATTTCACGGGTAAACTCCGGAGTTATGCCGCGGCTCAGGGCAAATTTCAGCACTTCACCGAAAAGGGATTTAATACGGAAATGATAACGATGACCGAATTGCATAGAAAGTTCCATAAATCGGCGAGCGTATTCTTCCGCTCTTTCTTCGTCCCCTTCACGAAGATATATGGCGGCAAGCTCACCATAGCATAGCATGGGAATATTCCAAGTGCCGTGCTTTTCACCGATTTCAATGGACTGCTTATAAAAGGTTTTGCTTTGTTCCATATCCTGCCCCAGCATGTGGAGGAAGTTGGCAACCCGCCCGTAGGCTATAGTCTGAAAGAAGGGGGTGGCGTCTCCGGCCATCTGCAGGATATCCTTGACACTGTGAAGCCCCATTGCGGGTTGAGCAAAAAGCTCTGCTCCCAGGTGCAGGATTTTAGCAAAGAGAATGTAATCCCGAGCGTTTCCATTTAAGGCAGCGTGTTCCTCCGCCAGCTCCAGGTACCGGTGGAAACTTGAAAAATCAGCGAAGCCTCCCTGGCTGGATTTGCGTACTTCCTCAGCCAGCAGGATATCGGCATACATCAGGTAATTAATGCATAGTTCTTCATGGAGTCCTAAACGGCGCAGGCGGGACAGTTCTGCTTCCATCAGCGGAACAGCTTTTTCCTCCTGCCCAGTCAACTGATAGGCTTTGGCGGCGTAGACGCCCACGCAGTGACGGGAAAGCCAGTCCTGTTCTTCCTCGGAAAGGGACAGGGATTTTTCATAATAGCGGAGGCACTTGAGGTAGTCGCCTTTAACAAAGTAAATGACAGTCAGGGAGCGCTCAAACCAAGCCCTGACCCTGGTATTGCCCCGGGAAACGCACTTTTCCAGCATGGTCTGGGTCAGCTCCAGGGCTTCCGCCAGACAAGTGGACAGGGTCAGGTTATGGATTTTCTCAATCATCACCATGTACCAGTCTTCCATGGGGGCATCTTCCGGCAGAGGCAGCAGGCTGTCGATCAGAGTGCTGCTTTCCTCTAAGGAGGCCTTATTGCGCAGAATCCTGGCTTTATGGGCCAGCACCTGCAGCATAATCCGGCGATCTTCCCCCAGCATAGGAAGGGCCTCCCGCAAACATTGGTCGGCCCATGGAAGTGTCCCTGACTGGACAGGTACAACCCCCTGGCTAAAAGAACCCGGGGAGACAATTCTATGTTCTGGGCTTTCATACAGTCAAAATACCCTCTGATGTTCCCGTAGTTCCCCTGTCCAAAGGGTCTGCCCAAGTCAGCATCGATACATTCGTGTACAAAAGCGGCATCATCCAGAAGCAGGGCATATGTGGCAGCCTGATGGTATTCCTTGCGAGCATAGCTGTCCAGCATGGCCCGGCGCAATACTTCTCGCCCCAGGGTATTGCCGTTTTGCCGTAAAAAGGCGCTAAACAGGGTATGGTAGCGATAAGTGGAAGGAGAAGTCTGGGTGGTGAATATATTCCTGCGCACCAGCTCATCCAGGATCTCCTGGGAGTTTTGGATATGCAGAAGCCTATCGCATTCCGCAGGGTTAGGTTCGGGCAGCCAAGCGGTGGCCAGCAGGAAATTCTGCATATTTTCAGGAAGCTGCTTAAAAATTTCTTCCAGCAAGTAACGGTGCAGCTTCCGGTCATCATGGGGCAGGCGGAGCTTTCCGCTCCAGGCAGCCATCCGGTAGGATTGCAGGGCCAGCGCCCAGCCCTCGGTGGCCACGTAAGCATCTTCATCGAAAAAGCCCCAGAGTTCTTCTGTTTCCTCCCGGCTAAAGAGCAAATCATCCTGGGTCAGCTCGGCGACCCGCCCGTCCAGCTTGAGCCGGAAAAGCCCGCTCCAGAGCTCGTCACGTCCGGCTAAGATAAGGGTGAGGTTGGGAGGACAGCTTTTGGCCAGCTTGATTAAAAAGTCCATCACTGCACTGCCCGCGATCACGTGGACATCGTCCAGAATGAGGATAAGCTTCCGGCGTCCTAAGGCATGCAGCAATGCCGCCAGCGCCCTGTGTACAAAGGTCTCCTCGGCTAAGAAGGGAAGCAGGTCGGTGGCATGAAATCCAAAGCGAGGCAGTATCTTACGAAAAGCCTCCTCCAAATGATGCAAAAAATATGTAATGTCGCCATCCCTTTCGTCCAAGGAAAGCCAGACCGCATCACCCTGTTGGCTGGCATACTGTATCAGGAGGGTGGTTTTGCCATAGCCCGCGTCCGCATGGATGTAGGTAAGACTGCTTCCCGGCGGGGCAATTTTTTCTATCAACCGGGGCCGGGGAACGATTGCCGCAAGCTCTGTGGAAAGGAAGAATGTGTTCTGCTCCCCATCCTGCTGAATTGCGGGGGCAACGCCTGGGGCTTCAGACGCGGGAGACTCCGGCTTGCTTTTTATGTACCGTCCTGACTTGATTCTCGCGTCCTTCGGCTTTCCGGCGGTTTCAGGAATCAGCCATATCCTCCCATGGCGCTCTGCACCTGTGATTTTCCCTTGCTTGCAGAGAAACTGCACCCGGCGTTCCGATATTCCCCATTTTTCCGCAGCTTCCTTTGGTATCAGGTATTTCAAACAGGCCACAATCCTTTTTCTTCCATATATTTTAATCATATACGCTTAAACGAATATTATCTACAAAAATTGATACCTTTAGCGAAAATATCCTGTCCTTACCCAAAACGAGCAAAAAAAATGGGGGCAAAGCCCCCTCAGACTGTCAAAGAAGTCTATTAGTGGTTCGACGTTCGAGATTGCCACGCCCCTCCGGGGCTCGCAATGACTCATAAGATGGCCTTTTGGTATGTCATCGCGAGGAGCGTAGCGACGTGGCGATCTCTTTTAGCAACTTTTTTGACACTCTCTGGGGGCAAAGCCCCCTACTTAAAATTAAATCATCTGAACTACCGGTTAATTCTTCCCCTGCCACCCTTCGGCATTAGGGAAAAACATCGGTTCACCATATAGGTCTTTTTTGAAGTCACGAATAATAATCTGTCCCTCATCAGAGGTCATAAAATCAATGAAATCCTGAGCTAATTTAGCATTTACCTGCGGGAACTTATCCGGGTTTACTGGAATTACAGAGATAAAGTTGAGCATGTCTTCTTCGCCTTCGACCAAAGGAACAATGGAGATTTCATTTTTCAGTGCCAAGTAGGTGGCCCTGTCAATTAAGGTATAAGCCTGTTGTTCATTGGTATACTTCAAAGTAGCACTATTTCCTTTTGAGCCTCCTTCCCAGGCCACATACCAATCTCCTTTAGGCTCTAAACCAGCAGCTTCCCATAATTCCATTTCTTTTACATGAGTACCGGATTGGTCAGCTCTGCTGATGAACTTGGCTCCCTTGTCCATAATGGCCTTTAAGGCTTCAGCATAAGTCATTCCTTTAATTCCTGCCGGATCACTAGCCGGCCCCATTAAAACAAAATCATTATACATGACAGGTATCCTTTTGGTCCCATAACCTTCAGCAACAAAGGCTTCCTCCAGTGCTTTGGCATGTACCATTACCAGATCATAATCTCCGCTTTTGGCCATTTCCAGTGCTTTGCCGGTGCCAGCACCCAGGAATTCCACATTAATTCCTGTTCTCTTTTCAAATTCCTCGGCCAGGGTGCCAACGATTCCTGCATCAATAGGCCCTATGGTACTTGCCATTTTAATCTTTACATTGCGGTCCAGAATAGTAACTGATTTAGTATCTGCATTCCAAGTTGCTTTGCTGCCTAATGCTTTCTGCATAAAATCCAGGGGAACCATGGTTCGTCCGTTCATAATAACAGCATCCGCTGATAATGCAAACTCCTTTCCATTAAGAGTTCCGCGGTTACTGTTTATGGTAATTTCCACTTTTTTGTTCATAAAGGTGACCAGAGCTTTTTGGGCACCTGCATCCCACTCTACCTGGGCTCCCAATGCTTCACAAATGGCCCTCAGAGGAATTAAAACTTGATCTTTGTTATTATCAAATATTGCTGCCTGATCGGAAAAACTAACAGACTTGCCATCTACAGATACTTCCACTGTTTCCATAGCATAAGCACTCCCTGTGAATAAAACCAAGAAACATAACATTACTGCCAACAAGACCCTCTTCATCCCATTCCCTCCTTATATTTTTTCGCTGCAAAACTCTCGACCCTCACCCTCCTTTATAATTTTTCCCGACAAAAAACGGCTTCCCTCTGGAAAGCCGTTATTAACCAACATATCTCGCATAAACCAATGCGATATTTCTACTTTCCAAAAAGGGAGGCATAACCATTTCTAGTTATACCCTATCGGATTGCTTCCATGGTCCTTTGACTTTAGGAAAACAATCTCGTAGAAATAACTTAAATTTAATATTATATTGATTAACCATAATATTATCACACTGCAACAGGTAAAAAAATACCTGCAAGCAAGAGATCCGACAAATTGCGTGAAGGTATCAAGTCTGCCAGGTTCAACCAAACTGTTGGGCCAGCTCTTTTAGCTGGGCAGCGGACTGTTCGATATTGACTATCGCTTTGGCGACACTTTCCACAGCCTCCTGCTGCTGGTTTACCAGCGCGGTGATTTGCTGGGTCGCTGCTGCGGACTCCTCGGTAGAAGCTGAGATTTGTTCCACCTCTCCAACCACATCTTCGGTGGAGGCCAGAATCTGCTGCAAAATAGCTGATATCTCTTGAATGGCATCATTAATACGGGAAGCGCCCTGCTCTACTTCGGCAAACATCGCCTGGGTCTTCTGCACCGCTTCATATTGCTGTTCGGATATCTTGTTGGAAAGTTCGATTTGCTTTACGGTGTCATGCATACCATCTTGAATCTCGCCAATCAGGCGGGATATGTTCTGAGCCGCTTCTGCTGAACCCTCAGCCAGTTTCCTGACTTCCTCCGCTACTACCGCAAACCCCCGCCCTGCGTCTCCTGCACGAGCTGCTTCTATGGCGGCATTCAGTGCCAGCAAATTGGTCTGGTCAGCGATTCCCGTTATTAATTCCACAATTTTTACTATCTCAGCTGACTTGTCATTTAGTTCGTGTACCGCTTCGCTTACCCTTTGCTGAGCAGTTCTACTATCCTGCATAAATGCAGTCTGCTGCTTCATGGCTTCCATGCCGTCTTCTACAATTTTATTGAACTGACTGGATTGATTGCTTACCTGCAGAACATGTTTGCCGGCACTCTCAAGAGCTACCGACATCTCTTTCACCACTTCCACAGTCTTGCCCGCATGCAGGGCTTCCTCTGTGGCTCCTTTGGCCATATCTTCTATACTGGCGCTGACTTGAACTGCAGCCTGGCCGGTTTCTTCAGCCAAATGGCGCACATTCAGGGCAGCTTCACTTAGGGCATTAACCTCTTTGGATATTACCTGGGCTACTGCTTTTAAGTTTTCGTTTAAGGCGTTACTTTTTTCTTCGCTTTCTATGGATTTGTACAACAATCGCTTAAATATGCCGATTATTATTGCACCCGCCACGGCAACCCAGATAAAGCACAGATATCTGACTCCTAAGGTTGCCCCCAATGATCCGGCGGGTATAATCTCGGGATGCGCAATGATCAAGTAAGTATGTAAAACTATGACTGTTGCGGAAGCAAAGACGGTCAGCATTACGTCCACATATGCGAGGCTTAGAACTATGGCTAAATAAAAGGTGGCAAACAACTCCGGAGAACCGGTCAAAGTTGAACAGAACTGGTACATTATCAGGCTCGCTAAAACAATGATGACGTATTTGGAAAACTCCTTATCTCCGAAATACTTGGCCAACAAGTAAATAAGAGCAAGCAGTACAAACGATACCAAGGCCACCCGAACAATTTTGGGAATATCCAATGATTCTGAGCCAGTTCCACTGAAAAATATGCCCAAAGTAGCCAAGAGAGCTAATATGGTAATGATACTTATGGCTTTAAGCATCAGCCAATGACCCTTTTGGGTATTCTCTATCAATATTACACTTTTTCCCATATTCCCCCATCCCTCTCCGTATTCTCGACCGTATTAATTTCGATTGGTCATAATGTAATTCCTTCTAAAATATGACAATTTATACTCGAACCAAAACTTCAGCATTTTATTTCCATGGAGCAGATTCAGCGGACCTGCATAAAAAACGGGGGCAAAGCCCCCGAAAGTGAGATTATGTTGCTAGTGTTGTCCAATTATCACTTCCTTGTCAGTTTACTATCGTTATTAATAAGCTTCTTTCCCATCCCTGATCAAATTTAATCGTCAATGTAAATTCAGTTCCCTCCCATCAGGATAACCGCTAAATATTCCTTGATCTATAAGATCCTCTATAGACTCTTCCGCCCAATGGCCCCGAATATCAGACATAGAGGCAAACGCATCAGGTGAATGAACAATCAACAAAACACACCAAAAACATATCGCCATTACCACTATACTTGCTAGCTTTTTGCTCGTCAGAACCATACTTTCACTCCTCTGCCCCCCCCAAAATTTACCCAAAGATTAATACAAATGAACAATTTTTATCGATAAAATTGCACACAATTACCTGCATTATAACACCTATTAAGCATTAATTATCCATTTGGGAAATAGAAAGAGGACTTGCCTCGAACGAAGGCAAATAACTGGGTATCATCATCATTTTATCTATTACGGTCAAAAAGGAAAGAAAACCAATCAATTTATAAACGCGGTGAAGGATTTACTAATAGCTCTAGGATTATCGAAAACTGACTAGATGAATGTAACTTTAAACTGCACATACAAAAAGCCTTTGCTGCTTAGGCAAAGGCTCAGACTGTCAAAGAAGTCTTTTAGCGGTTAGACGTTCGAGATTGCCACGCCCCTCCGGGGCTCGCAATGACACATAAGATGGCCTTTTGGTGTGTCATCGCGAGGAGCGTAGCGACGTGGCGATCTCTTTTAGCTAATTTTTTGACACTCTCAGCCTTTGCTGCTTAGGCAAAGGCTAATTGTTTCTTTTATGTTGTCGGAGGCGGGACTTGAATCTTCACGCCTAAGAATATACGCCCTCAACCACACATGCTGCCAGTTCTTAAGACAGAACGTATAGAAAGAGCTTGGGCCATTTGTTTTCCCACTTCCCAGTTGACTATCTCCTGGGCAGCGCTATATGCTTCTGTTTAAGGCTTAGTATAAGCAAAGCAACAAGATCGTCCAGCACTTTCAATGGGGGTTAATGCGTTGGTAAGAAAAATATTGCTATTAGGAAACGAGCAATTATATGAAGTATCTGCTGAAGTTGATAAGAAGGAAATTGGCCAGATCAGGAACATTATTACTGACTTGCACGATACATTAATGGATTATCGCAGCCGGTATGGTGCTGGAAGGGCTATTGCTGCTCCGCAGATTGGAATCCAAAAAAGAATCATCTATATGTATTTGGATCATCCCGTTGTATTTATAAATCCGGTTTTGAAGTTCCCAGATAATGAGATGATAGAGATTTTAGATGATTGCATGTCCTTCCCAGGTTTGTATGTCCGTGTGCTGAGGCACAAAAGATGTACGATCGAATTCAGGGATTTGGATTGGAAGCAATGTTCCTGGGATTTAGAGGGGGATTTAGCTGAATTATTGCAGCATGAATGCGATCATTTGGACGGGATATTGGCTACCATGCGGGCAATTGATTCTAAATCCTTCGTATTTAAGGAGATAGGAAGAGCTAAGGATTAGCTGGCTGGGGACATAAGATACAAAAAAGGTTTTAAACCTTAAACGGCTTAAAACCTTCGGTAATTGGCTATTATGGTGTCGGAGGCGGGACTTGAACCCGCACCCTATTCGGATACGCCCCTCAAACGTACGTGTCTGCCCGTTCCACCACTCCGACACATTATAAATATTTAGTTGGCCAGATGAGTTCCTCATCTGACAACGTGTATTATACAATAGCCTGTATTTAGTGTCAATGCAGGGTTCCGGCCTCCTATCTCTTTTAAACTGACACCGCTTCATAACCCTATATATTTATATTATACTGTTTCAACTTTCGATAAATAGTGGTACGGGATACATTCATTTCTTGGGCTACCCGGCTGAGGTTTCCGCCGTATTGATCAATTAAACGCAGTATTTCCTGTTTTTCCATTTGTCGCATCATCTGCTTGTTGTTTTGGCGATGCCACCTGACACTGGCCCCAGCCTCCTCGAAGTTTGGAGGCAGTTCATTCTGTGCTGAAGAGTTTTGGACTATTTCCACTGGCAAATGGTCAACGGTTATTATGTCACCATTAAGTATGTTTAACATTCTTTCCACCACGTTCTGCAGTTCCCTGACGTTTCCAGGCCAATTATATTTGACCAGGTACTCCATGACCTCAGGTTTGACCTGGGGAACCGACATCCCCATCTTTCTGCACATTTCTCTTAAAAAATAGTTGAACTGCAGAGGTATATCCTCCGGGCGTTCTCGCAAGGCAGGCAGTTTGATGGTGATTACATTCAATCGATAATAGAGGTCTTGGCGGAAGTTGCCTTTTTCCACTTCGGCTTTAAGATCTTTATTAGTAGCGCAAATGATACGGACATCAACAGGAATGATTTTATCATCACCGATGCGGGTAATCTTTTTTTCCTGAACAGCTCGCAGCAGTGACACCTGTTTGCCCAGAGGCATTTCTCCTATTTCATCTAAAAACAGGGTACCGCCGGAAGCCATTTCAAACTTACCGCTTCTTCCTCCCCGGCGGGCGCCGGTAAAAGCACCTTCCGCGTAGCCAAACAGTTCGCTGCCCAAGAGCTCCCGGGGAATGGCCCCGCAATTGACAGCTATAAAGGGCCCATTCTTGCGAGAGCTGGCGTTATGAATAGCCTGGGCAAACAGCTCTTTGCCAGTGCCGCTCTCGCCCTGCAGCAGAATGTTGCTCATTTTATTGGCGGCCAGTTTAGCGGTTCGTATAGCTTCCAGCATTTGTTGACTGCGGCCGATCACATCGTTAAAGGTTAAGCTGGCATGGGCACCGCTAAAATGGTTGACCAGATTGCGAATCCTTTTAACCGGATTAAAGATTATCACCAGCCCGTTTACCTGCCCATTCTCATCATGAATGGACTTTACAGAAGCAACACAGTGAGTTATACCCGCTGCCCCGTGGATAGGCGTTTCCACGTCCAAAACATCCTGCCCCTTATTCAAGGAACCAATTATTTTAGCCAGTTCCGGAAAAAACTGTTCAAAGGGCTTGCCTTCTACCTCAGCTTTGGCAAGGCTAAATATTCCTTCCGCCACCTGATTGATATTGGTTATCTTCCCGGCCTTATTAAGCAGAACCGCTCCCTCTGACATGCCCATAAAAATGTTGTGCATCCGCTCATTTATGACCTTCAGCTGGGTATTCTGATGCTGGACCCGCATCTTATACATGATGGCATCTGCCCCTGAGACTACCATCCCCAGAGTATGCTGATGGGCTTCCTGGTAAGGTCCGGACATGTTAAGAATCCCGATTAGCTGCTCTTTTTGATTAAATATAGGGGCTGCTGAGCAGGTCCAGGTATGATGAAGCAGGCAATAATGCTCACAGCTGTTTACCTGCAGGGGAATCCTTTCTTTCAGAACAGTGCCAATAGCATTCGTGCCAACCTGTTCTTCCGTCCAGACTGCTCCTTTGAAAAAATTGATCTCCCGGGCTTTTTGGATGGTCTCCTCATCCCCCAGCATCTCCAGAATAATACCCCGTTCATCGGTGAGCATTACTAAAAAACCAGATCCGGTCACATAGTTGTAAAGCTTCTGCATTAAGGGCAGACCAATGTCGATAAGCTGGTAGCGCCGCTGGTGGGCTTTGGCGAATTCATCTTGGTCCAATACTTGATGGCAAACTCCATCATAGGGATCCACTTCATAAGCGTAGCATCGTTTCCAGGAAGCTGCTATCAAGGGGTTAATGTTATCATTCGTTATCTCCCCGCTTTTTATAAAGTGCTCCCATACCTGATGAGTTTCTCCAGTCCGCATACAATCCCACATGCACCCATCATCCCCATTTCCCTTCAACCGCACCATTATATTCCAGCTTCTAAAATCCTTTCCGCGTCTTGGTGTTAGGTTCCTGCTTCAGGCAATGAATTTCCATTATTTATCGACTATAATGGCGCACATTCTGAGCCAGAGTTAATTTACGGCAGTGGTCGCAGAGTTCATCAACCTCATATCCGCTGGATTCCCGCATATATTCGATTTGTTCCCGGGTAGCGAAGTTCTTGCCGCAGCGCCGGCAGGCCACCAGTTCAAATTTTTTGTTCCATATGGTACGGGTGGCAGCGTCTTCTTCCACTTTTATGGCCTGAGTTGGACAAATCTGAGCGCAGGCAGCACATCCCATGCATTCGTCTGCTGCTTCATCATAGGGAGTGGCTATGCGTTTTTCGATACCCCGGAACATGCTCCAGATCGCAGTTTTACCCATTTTCTCACAGGCATGATTACACAGCCCGCATAGAATGCAATCAGCGGGTTCCGTTTGTACAGGCGGCAGGGATGGGGCGCCATACTGTTCCACCAATTCTTTCATCCAGGGATTCTGGCTGGCCCGCCTGGCCAGCAGCATCACTATATTGCGCCGCAGCCGATGGACCCTTTCCGACTCGGTGGTTACCTCTACAGAAGAGTGGATCGGATAAGTACAGGAAGCCACTAAACGGTTGTTGACCCTGCCAGGTTCTTTTAGTTCCACCAGGCACATCCGGCAGGCACCCTGACCGCCAAAAGCGGGGTGATAGCATAAATGCGGGATGGGAATATCGTGCCTGAGGCACAATTCTAGAATGGTTTCTCCCTCCCGGGCTTCCAGTTCCTGCCCATTTATCTTGACCTTCATGATATATTCCTCCTAGCGAATCTTAACCGCATTAAATGCACAATTCCGGAAACACTCTCCACAGCGTATGCACAGTGACTCATCTATAACATGGGTTTCTTTCTTCTCACCCTGGATAGCATCAACTGAGCACTGTTTTTTACAGAGTCCGCAGCCGGTACATGCGTCTGCATCTATATAGAAGGTGGTCAAGTTACGGCATACACCGGCAGGACATTTATGCTGTTCTATATGGGCCAGATACTCATCGCGGAAGTAACGCAAAGTGGATAACACCGGATTGGGCGCTGTTCGTCCCAGAGCACAGAGGGAGGCTTCCTGCATTGTGGTGCTGATCTCCTCCAACATCTCCACATCTTCCGGTCGCCCCTCTCCATTACATATACGGGTCAATATTTCCAGCAGGGCTCTTATGCCTTCCCGGCAGGGAGTACATTTGCCGCAGGATTCACCGGCCAGGAAGTTAACATAGTAGCGAGCTACCTCCACCATGCAGGTATGATCATCCATCACGATCAATCCACCTGAGCCCATCATAGAACCGGCTTGGGTCAGGCTGTCGAAATCGATAGGAAGATCCAGCAGTTCTTCGGGAATGCACCCGCCGGAAGGTCCGCCGGTCTGAACTGCCTTGAATTTTCTCTTTTTCAGGACTCCGCCGCCGATTTCAAAGATGATTTCCCGCAGAGTAGTCCCCATGGGCACTTCCACCAAACCGGTATTCACCACCTTGCCCACCAAGGAGAATACCTTGGTGCCTTTGCTGCCGGAAGTGCCAATGGAGGCGAAAGAATCAGCTCCATGCAGAATGATGACCGGGACGTTGGCCCAGGTCTCCACATTGTTGATCACCGTGGGTTGTCCCCAGAGGCCTTTTTCACTAGGGAAAATGTATTTATCTTTAGGCTCGCCGGTCCGCCCCTCTATAGAAGCGATCAGCGCAGTTTCCTCGCCGCAGACGAAAGCTCCTCCGCCTCTCACTATTTCAATATCAAAGGAAAAACCGCTGTTAAGGATGTTGGGTCCCAGATATCCATGACTGCGGGCATCTTCAATGGCTTTGCCCAGGTACTGCACCGCTAAATCATATTCATCCCGGACATAGATGAATCCCTGGGAAGCACCTACCGCATATGCTCCAAGTATCATACCCTCAATTACGGTGTGAGGATCACCTTCCATAATGCTTCTGTCCATAAAAGCACCAGGATCCCCTTCGTCCCCGTTGCAGATAATGTATTTGGGCTGCCCGGGGGCATCCTTACAGGACTGCCATTTGACGCCGGTAGGAAATCCTCCGCCGCCGCGTCCCCTCAGTCCTGAAGCCTTTACCGCGTCAATGACCTCCTGACCTGACATGTTATGCAGCGCCAAAGCCAGAGCCTGGTAGCCTCCTCTTTCGATATAGTCTTCGATTCGTCCGGGGTCGATCTCACCAATATTGCGCAGTGCCACCTTGTGCTGTTTGCGGTAAAAATCGGTTTGATGATGTGAACTCAGGTGTTCTTTAGTAACCGGATCCCGGTACAGTAGCCTTTTTACCAGCGAACCCTCCAAAAGGGTCTTATTGATAATCTCGTCAACATCTTTAGGGGTCACACTGCAGTAAGTAATATCCCGGGGCATTATCCTGACCAGGGGGCCTTTCTCGCACCAGCCGTTACATCCTGTAGACTTCAAAATAGGCTGCACTTTCCATTCCGTGTGATCCTTGACTTTTTCAACGAAAGCTTCATATACCTTGCGCCCGCCATTGGCAGTGCATCCGGTACCGCAGCATACTAAAACGGTCTGCTGGTCATAGTTGTTTTCCTTAATCTTAGCTGACATGGCACTGCCCCCCACATTCTCTGATGATCTCTTCCAAATCACCTGGTTTTACTTTCCCATACACTTTGCCGTTAACAACCACCACCGGGGCTAACGCGCAAGCTCCCAGACAATTCACGGTCTCGAGGGAAAACTGACCATCCTCAGTGGTCTGACCTGCCTTTATTCCCAGATGCTGATACAGCTGATCCAGGAGAGTTTCGGAGCCTTTAATGTGACAGGCAGTCCCGTCACATACTCTGAAAACAAAACGGCCTTTAGGAGTCAGACTAAAGGCCTTATAGAAAGAAGCCATGGCATAAATTTTGCTTACCGGCACTCCTACATGGCTTGAAATCATGGTAAGAGCCAGGCGGGGCAGATAATTATACTGTTTTTGCAGGTCCTGCATAATGGCTAATATATACTGGGGACGACCAGGATAAGATTTTATCAGGCTTTCATAACGACTGGCTTCAGCGTATTCCTGCGGATTGATCTGCATAAAATCAACGCCTCCTCAAGAAAAGAAGTCTTTCCGGGGAGCCTATGGGCACCGGAAAGACTTCTTCCAACTGCATTGGCTCCTCTGAATACCCAGGTGCGTATAGTAGGGATAGGGTAGAGATTAAGCCAGACCTAACTGCTGCAGTCTTTCCTGGGTAGGAACGCCTTCTTCGTTCCATCCCCGCAGCCGGTAATACTCAGGCAGCATTTTATCCAGTTCCACTACCCGTCCTTTATGGGGACCGCCCGGCATCGGATCTTTCAGCAGGCGCGGCGGCAGAGTATCGTCCTTTTTGGAAAAGCCGGCCTTAAGATTGAAAAGGCGCTCCAGATTCCAGATTCGCTCTCCCGCCAGGAGGTATTCATCATCACTGATATTCAAGCCGGTAGCGGTACGAAGCTGGGCAGCTATTTCCGGAAGTCCGATGGCAAAGGTGGTAAAGAGGCAAATTCCGGCGGAGTCACACAAGGCAGTAAGATCCTGGAAAGTCTTCAGAAGAGCAGGCTTGCCTTCGGTAGCGTCCGGATCCACTCTTTCCGGCAGTCCCAATACTTCTGGGGATGTCATATATCCACGCACATGGCAACCGCCCCGGTTAGAGGTAGCATAATTCAATCCAATACCTTGCAGTCCGCGAGGATCATAGGCAGGCAACTCCTGCTTTTTAACGGTCATAGAGAACTCAGGATGGCCGTATTTTTCAGCTAAGCGGTAGGAACCTTCCGCTAGTTCGTCGCCAAAACCTTCCCGATAGGCAGTCTTCCGGACCAGATCCACCAGCATAGCGCCGTCTCCCCAGCGTAAATCGGCTACGGTGCGGGGGATAATGCCCCTTTGTACCAATTCGGTGGCACAGGATATAGTGCCTCCCATGGTGATGGGGTCCAGGCCCAATTCATTGCAGAGGAAGTTGGCCTTGCAAATGGCTTCAAAATCATCGATAGCCAAGTTGGACCCAAAGGTCCAGGTGGCTTCGTATTCCGGCCCTTCACCAGAGCTCTTGAATCGTCCCTGGGGGATATTGGTCACCCGGCCGCAGGCTATGGTACAGCCAAAACAGCCCTTGTTTCTTACCAGGTATTTTTCAGCATGGTATTCACCGGATATTTTTTCTGCGTTGGGGAACACTGCTGCTTCGCTGAAATTCTTGACCGGCAGTCCGCCATGTTCATTTAATATATTTACCAGTATATTGGTTCCGTAGGCACCCAATCCCTCACCGGTTACCTCATGTTCCCGCAGTTTTTTCCGGGCATCCTGGCAGGCTTGCATAAAAGCAGCCGGATTGTCCACTTTTATGCTTCCCGTACCTCGTACCACAATCGCTTTCAAGTTTTTGGAACCCATCACGGCTCCTACGCCGGACCGCCCCGCGGCGCGATGATACTCATTCATTATACAGGCGAATTTCACCAGATTCTCCCCGGCTGGACCGATGCAGGCCACCTTGGCTTCCTCATCAGTTGCTTCTTTCAGCATATCGGTGGTCTCAAATACGTTTTTGCCCCATAGCTCCTCAGCACAGCGCAATTCGGCCTGATCATTGTAGATATAAAGGTAAACTGGCCTGTCTGCACGGCCTTCAATTATGATGCCGTCCCAACCAGCGTATTTCAATTCCGCTCCCCAATATCCCCCGGAATTGGAGGCGGCGATGGTTCCGTTCAAGGGACCTTTGGTCACCACATTGAAACGCCCGGCAGAACTGGCAAAGGTCCCGGTTAATGGACCTGTCATGAATATCAGTTTGTTTTTGGGGCTCAGAGGATCGACTTGGGGATCAACTTCTTCGAAGAAATACTTGGTTCCCAGACCGCGAGCTCCAATAAACTGGTGAGCCCACTCCTCGTTCAAGGCTTCAGGTTTAATGCTGCCATCGCTGAGATTCACCCGTAGAATTTTTCCTTGCCAGCCAAACATCATTATCTCCCCTCCTCCATGAGACCCAAAAATTTTGCAGCTGTAGCCCGCCGTTTGCTTTGGTTGACCGTGTTGGCTTCACGGTAAGTGAGAGCACCTGAGGCACAGTTTTCAACACATTGGGGATCTCCGCCGCACAGGTCACATTTAAGTATCCGATCATTTTCAGCATCATAGAAAGTTGCTCCGAACGGGCAAGCAATTGTACACATTTTGCAGCGCAAACATATGGAGTGATTTACTATCATGGCGCCGTTTTGATCCTTGCTGATAGCCCCCACTGGACAGACTTCCATACAGGCTGCGATGCTGCACTGCTGGCAAACAGCCGGAAAAGAAAAGCCGTTCTTTTCAAAAGCCACTATCGATACACAAGAATGCAGAGGATTAAACTCTCCCGTATGGGTAAAAGAACAGATCAATTCACAAGTGCGACAGCCAGTACACCTTTCGGGTTCAACAAAAAGAACTTTGCTCATACGTTCCTGATTTCACCCTGCTCGGGCAAACCAGTTTTCACCCTCCTTTGCAAGAATTTGAGGAATCCAGCTGTTATTTCAGCAAGGCATGACACAAGGACCGACTACTAGACATATCCGAATTTCCTCTGAATTTATCCCTAGCAAGAAATATGCCACCCAACCTGTTAGTGCAGAAACGCGAAAGGTGCCCGTCTTTATCCGGACACCTTGGGTGTTAATATTCTTATATAGTATGTAACACCAGTGTTAATGTAGTTACACTATGTTTACATTTGGTTTACATCAAGGTTACACTTGGGAAGCATATCCAAACTCATATTCAGCAAATCCACCAAACAGAGATTACTGCGTAAATCTGATTCCATATCCAGCAACAGCTTCACTGTCTCGGCAGCTTCCAGACAGGCCAGTACCGCAGCTGTAAAAGGCAGGGTCCCCTGCTCTTTTTCAATACCTTGCTGCTGCTCTGCGTTCTGGTATATTTCCTGCAAAATCTGATCTCCGGGCATTACTACTGTCAGCTGTCCGTACCATCCTCCCACTGCTGCATGCACTAAAGGGATATTGAACTTTTCACAGGTACTCGCCAAAGCCAAACGGGAAGGGATATTGTCCAGAGCATCCACCATCACCTGCTGCCGGCCAATCACGCTGGCATCGCTTTCCTCCCACTTAGCGGGGATTGCGGTCAGACATACAGCGGGGTTGATCTTCTGAATGAAATTCCGGCAGACTTCCACCTTGGACTTGCCAAGATTATCATAACAGGAAAACAGCTGCCGGTTTAGATTGTTCTCGCTGAAAATATCAGGATCCCAAACGGTTATGTGACCAACTCCCAGCCGAGCCAGATAATTCACTACATTCATTCCCAATCCTCCGCAGCCGCATACCCCGACCCGGCTGTCCAGGAGTTTGATTTGATCTGACAGGCTTATGGCAGTATAGTTGCGCTGATAATGGAGAGGGATTACGTTCCGGGCTAAATGCTCCTTTTCTATTTCCAGGGGGTTCTGTTTCCGCTTTTCAGCCAAAGCTAAGGTGTCTTTTAACTCAAGCCATGCAGTCAATCAACCGCCCCCCACCATTGGAAATATGGATAGAGTGTCGCCCTGGTGTAAAACAGCATCTTCTGTTGCGGCCAGGCCATTCAGGTAGATAATACCCAGCTGCCGGCGTGGTATATTCAGATGATCCAGGACCCACCCCACCGTACAATTATCGGGAAGCTCCATGTCCTGTTCGCGAAAACGCCCCCGGCGAAAGGTCGCAAACAGCTTGACTTTAACTACCATGCTATCACCTGCTCCAAGTCACTAACATCTAATAACCGCAATAATCTTCTATCTACAATTTTTTCAGTAAATGCTATTAAGTCAATAGAAAAATCAAACTTTTCCCATCGGCAAGCAAACAAGCCCATGCCGGTTACCGCACGGGCTTCAGACTGTCGAAAAAGGCCATGTAAAGAGATCGCCACGTCGCTTCGCTCCTCGCGATGACAGGCTTAAGTTTTCGTTTATCGTGGCCTGTTCTACTGGTGACAATTGCGAGGCACGAAGTGCCGTGGCAATCTCGAACGCCAAACTATTAATCAGCTTTTTTGACACGCCGCAGCCCATGCCGATTACATGCTTTTTGCCGTGGGAAGCTATACCTGTTCTTGACCCGGGCTGTCATCTTCCCCACCGGCTAAAGGCTTTAACAGTTCTACTGCAAACCAATCTACCATGCCCATACCGTCCATTTCCAGTTTACGGACATTGGTACTTACTAAGGCAGCAGCCTTCTTTTGAAACAGCCACAGCATGGGGGCATCGTCGACTATAATTTCTTCAGCCCTCTGCAGCAGCTTCAGGCGTTCCTCCTGGCTTTTGGTTTCCGCCCGGGCGGCATCAAGGATCTTATCCACCTGGGGGTTGTTGTAACCGGTATGGTTGCTTATCCCCACCTGGGAACTGTGGTACATCCCGTACAAGAAGTTATCCGCATCGGGGTAATCAGCATGCCAGCCTACCCTGAATAAGGTGAGAGCCATGGAACTAACCTGCTTTTTGTAATAATCCCATTCCATCTCCTGCAGCTGCACATCAATGCCCAACTGGTTGAATTGCTGGGCCACCGCCTCGGCTACGGCCCGGTGGCCTTCATCCTTATTAAAGGCCAGAATCAAGGGTTTCAGTCCTTCTCCTCCCGGATATCCGGCTTCAGCCAGCAGGTCCTTGGCTTTCTCCGGATCATAAGCATAGCCCCGCAGCTGTTTGTTGTAACCAGGCATTCCCATGGGCAGAGCTCCTTTGGAAGTCCGGTAGGCATCTCCCAGTACCGTCTCAATAATGGCTTTGCGATCTACCGCATAGTTTAACGCCCGCCGCAGCAGGTAGTTGCCGGCAAAAGGCTCCCGGTGCATATTGAAAGCCAGACTGTAGGTTTCCCACAGGTAGCGGTCAACAAACTGGTCCTTTAAGTCTGGATTGCTTTCTATATTCTTTATCTCAGCCAAGGGTACCTGGTTAAGGTAATCCAATTTGCCGGCTTTGAAGTCACCAAAAGCCTGATAAGGTTCCTTATATAGAGTAACCTGGAGAGCACTGACCTTAGACTGGCCGCGATGGTAGTTATCGTTTCTAACCAGAATAAGGGTATGATCCTGGTCGGAGGGCTGGAGGACAAAGGGCCCGGTTCCCGGGGCAGGATCACTGGTTTCCGCCGTATCGTAGACCCAAAAGATGGGGTTGGTAAGCATATGTAAGAATACAGCGTTAGGTTTTTCCAAATGAATTCGCAGAGTATTGCTGTCCACGACCTCCACTCCGGTAATATCAGGAGTACGTCCTTCCAAGCGGGCTTTGCTGCCTTGGATGGGCAGAAACAGATTTATATTAGCCCAATCCTTGGTGGTGGAAAAGCTTTTTTCCCAGGCGGCTTTTACCTTTTCAGCAGTTACCGGCTGCCCATTGCTGAATTGAGCCTTCTTAATATCTATGGTTAAGGTTTTGTCATCAGCGGAGTATCTCCAGCTGCGGGCCAAACGTGGTTTTACAGTGCCGCTCTTTTCATCGTAATAGACCAAGCCTTCATACAAAGCTGAGGCTATCAGTCGCTCCTCAGGGCTGTCCAGCTGGGATGGCTGCAGGGTGTCAATGTCACCTACTATGCCAATATTAAGCGGACGGGTATCCAGACTGGATGTATAGACAACCTGCTGGTACCAGAAAATGCCCCCGGCTGCTGCCAGGGCCAGTCCGATGAGAACGGCCAAGACCACCACGGTTCGGTAGGATAGGTACAAGAAAAATGCCCCCCTCACACATATGTGTTCCTGGGACATTGTATTTCACACCGCCGGGCTATATTCCTTTTTTTTACAGCCAAGGGGCTGGTTTTATTCGTGGGTATAGATCACTTTGTAAGCCTCGTAGTTTTTCAATACATTGCGGACATACTCGCGGGTTTCAACGAAGGGTATGTTTTCCAATTTATCAGGACTGCCATCCCATACCTGCTCTTCGGTCCATCGTTTTACTGTCCCTCGTCCGGCATTGTAAGCGGCTACCATTAAGGGAACCTGCCCGTTAAATTCCTCGCTTAAACTGGCCAAATACCAGCAACCGAAGTTAATATTCACTTCCGGATCCTGCAGCTGTTCGGGATCAAAATCCTTTATCCCCTGCTGCTCGGCAATCCATTGGGCTGTGGTGGGCATTATCTGCATTAATCCTACCGCTCCTACTGGAGAACGGGCTTGAGACTGGTACTTGCTCTCCGCTCTGATGATGCCGAACACCAGGTAAGGATCTACCTGGTGCTCCAGAGCAGCGGTAAATACCAGGTCCCGGTGCGGCTGCGGGTAAAAGACAGTTATCCATTGCGGGAAGGTCAGAATCACAGCCAGAAAAATTAATATTACCAGCCAGAGTGCAATGGAAAAACGTCTTCTGGTTTTTGGTTTCACTAAATTAAACCCCCAGCCAACAGGTTTGATTAATTAATATTTAGGTCCTGCTAAGAATTTCGTTGTAATATTTGGTGGCTTTCGCTATTGTTTCCTCTAAACTGGAGCGATTGTCAATAACCACGTCAGCCCGGCGTGCCTTCTCGTCCAGGGACATCTGAGCGTCGATGCGCTTTATTGCATCTTCCCGTGACAGGTTATCCCTCTTCATGAGGCGCTGGATCTGGGTTTCTTCATCTACCCATACCACCCATACCTCATCGCAGATTCTCTCTAAGTGGGTTTCGTATAATAAGGGTACCTCCAGGAATAAAATGGCATGTGACTGCTCTATGCGCATAGTTGTAATAATGTGTTTGAGCTGTTCGGCTACCCGAGGATGGGTGATTTGGTTCAGTTCCTGGAGCAGTTCAGGATCATTAAAGACAATCGCACCCAGTTTTTCCCGATCGATGGTCTGGTCCGGTTTGAGAATATGGGACCCGAATTTTTTCACGATATCCTCCCAGGCGGGTTTGCCTGGCTCAATAACAGAATGGGCTATTTCATCGGCGTCAATAACGGTGGCTCCCAGCTCTCGTAAGGTACGGGCAACAGTGCTCTTGCCGCTGGCTATCCCCCCGGTTAGACCAATAATCTTCATCCTATCACCGACTTTACATAAATTCCATCAGGCCGATAGCTATCAGGATAAAACCCGACAGCATTGATGCTGCTCCTGTTACCCTGCCGCCCGTGCAGCACCGGCCTATCCACATCCCGCAGTTTATCAATATAAATTTTAACATACCCACACACAGGGCTGTAAACAAAATATTCAGCCCAGTCAGGGCAATCCCCACTCCCGCTCCCAGGGCATCCAGGGCTAGGGCCAACCCGAGAAAAAATGCCTCCCGCACACTGATTTCCCCGGAGGAATCAAAATCAGCGGTGGAGGGTTCCTTCAGGATGTGGACAATAATGCCTAAGGTCTTGATATTAAAGGTCACCAAAGGCTCCTGGGGATCAATTTCCAGACTGTGAATGGTTTCCCGGCAAGCCCCCAGCAGGAAATATCCTCCCATGGCTATCAGCAGCAGGGCTCCCAGATACGAAGCCCAGCGGGGATTCAGCAAAACCGCCAGTCCGGTACCGCAGACCATGGAAATGGTTACCGCTGCTGTGGAGGATACGGCAATAACCAGCAGGGGCAGAACCGGAATTGTTATTCTTTTAGTACCATAGGCCACACCGGCAGCAAAGCCATCAGCGCTTACTGCCATGGCAAACAGCAAGGCAGCTGCATATTCCATGTAGTGCTACTCCTATCCATTTTTCGTTGTTTTACCTTCACTATATGGATAGGAGGCCTAAAAGGTGATTGTCACAAGGCTTAGTGCTGGCAGTGCTGGCAGTAATGACTGCTGCGGCCGCCGATACGCTCCCTGACAATAGGCTGCCCGCATACCGGGCATGGTTCATGGCAGCGGCCATATACCTTCAGGTAGTCCTGAAAGCTCCCTGACTGGTTCAATCCGTCCCGGTAATCCCGAAAAGTAGTGCCGCGCTGTTCAATACTCTCCGCCAAAACCTTTTTGATGGCTTGGGACAACCGCTCAATCTCTTCCCTGGTCAGGGACCCAGCCGGTCTGTGGGGCAAAATACCCGCAGCGAACAAGGCTTCATCCGCATAGATGTTGCCGATGCCGGCGATAAGGTTTTGATTCAGCAGGAGAGTCTTAATGGCTACTTTGCGGTCTTTAACCAGTTTGGCCAATAATTCCGGGTTAAATTCATCTTCCAGAGGTTCACAGCCCATGCGGCAGAAGAATTCTTCTATATCAGTGACAAACCATAGTCCTCCAAACCGGCGGGGATCCTGGTAAACCAAGCGGCGGCCATTGTCCAGGTACAGCACCGCATGGATATGTTTTTCGGTAAGAGGCTGGTCATGGTTAACCATATAAAAGCGGCCGCTCATACCCATATGTACAATCAAATACCCGCTGCTCTGGGCAAAGGAAAAAATTAAAAATTTCCCCCGGCGATCAATCTTGGCTATAGTCTTTCCGTGCAGGCTGCCCGGTTGGAAGTCCTGCCTTCTCACCACACCGGGATGAAGAATTTCAATTTTATCCAGAACCGCATTTTCATTGTCCAGCAGCGAGCGGCGTATAGTTTCAACTTCCGGCAGTTCCGGCATAATCGGACCTCCTTAAACGTATACCCTTATACATTCACAGGCTCCATATCGTACCAGTTCGGTCCGGCCTTCACCGAGACTTCCAGGGGCACTTTCAGAACACAGGCATGTTCCATCTTATCCTTGATCAGGGCAACGATTTCATCCAGTTCCTCCCGGGGAACCTCAAAGACCAAATCGTCATGCACCTGCAGCAGCATGCGGGACTTTAACTCCCGCTTTTTTAATTCCCGGGCGATGTCGATCATGGCCAGCTTAATGATATCCGCGGAAGAACCTTGGATGGGAGTGTTCAAAGCCATGCGCCGGGCAAAAGACTGCACCATTTTGTTGCGGGCTCTTAAATCGGGCAGGTAGCGGCGGCGCTTGAGAATAGTCTCTACATAGCCATGCTCTATGCCAAATTTGACGATTTCCTCCATATAGCGGCGTACTCCCGGGTAACTGTCCAGGTATCTGTCTATGTAACGTTTGGCCTCCTTGCGGCTCACCCCGGTATCCCGGGCCAGACCATAATCGCTGATGCCATAGATGATGCCAAAGTTGACGGCTTTGGCCCGGTATCTCAGTTCAGGAGTCACCTGATCCAGGGGCACCTGAAAAATCTCGGAAGCGGTGCGGGCATGAATATCTATACCCTGCTTAAAGGTTTCTATCAGCATTTCATCTTCACTGATATGAGCCAGAGCCCGCAGGTCAATCTGGGAATAATCAGCAGAAACCAGCAGCCATCCCTCTCCTGGGGCTACAAAGGCTTTGCGGATCCGGCGGCCTTCTTCAAAGCGGATGGGGATGTTCTGCAGGTTGGGCTCCACACTGGAAAGACGGCCGGTAGCGGTCATGGCCTGTTTGAATATGGTGTGCACCCGGCCGGTATCAGGATGGATAAGCTCCTGCAGGGCATCCACATAGGTGGATTTCAGTTTGGTCAGCTGGCGGTAGTGCAAGATCAAAGGTATTATGGGATGCTCATCAAAGAGTTCTTCCAAAATTTCGGCGCCAGTGGCATAGCCGGTCTTGGTCTTTTTCACCACCCGCAGCCCCAGATCTTCAAATAGGACCTTCCCCAGCTGCTTGGGGGAATTGATATTGAAATCCTGGCCCGCTAATTCATATATCTGTCCTTCACTGCGTTCGATGCCGGCAGACAGTTCTTCAGATATTTCCTCTAAGGTCGGCTTTTCCACTTTGACCCCGGCAAACTCCATATCCGCCAGTATTTCTGATATGGGCATCTCCACCTGCACCAGCAGTTCCCGCTGCTCTTCGGTAAGCTGCTTGCCTATGGTATCCCACAGAGGCAGTATCTGACTGGCCAACAGGGCCTTATTATGCGGATCCACCGTGCGGTTTAAGAATTTCTGCACCGTCAGGGCTAATTGCTCCCCGTCAAAGGTGGGGTCGAATACATAAGCTGCCAGCAGGGTGTCCCCTTTGATCCCCTGCAGGTCTATGCCATAGCGTTTCAGCAGGACCTGAGCATACTTGGCATTATGGAACACTTTGGGCAGGTAATCGGCTTCCAAATAGGGTCTCAGCCATTCTAATTTATAAGTGGATTTTTCGCCTATATCCAGATGGTAAACATTAGTATCAGTAGCCAGGTAAAAACCCTGCAGCTTGGCCCACATAGGATGATGGTAGTCGGCTTCCACCAATACCGCTGTCATCTGATTCTCTGCCAGGCTGGCAATAAAGCTGGCCGCTTGGTCTTTATCGGTTAATTCTTCCCATGCTATGCTATCCTCCACATATGCCGGAGGCTGCTTTTGCTCACTTGCCTTTTCTTCCAGGGTTTGCAGCAGGCTGTTAAACTCCAACCGGCGAAACAGCTCTCTGGCTCTTTCCAGGTCGGGTTCTTTGAGCCGGTAATCGGCCAGGTCACATCCCATATCGATATCCCGCACTATCCGGCCCAGTTCCCGGCTTATAAAGGCCTGCTCCCGGTACTGGCTGAGGCTTTCCGATACTTTTTTGCCCGATACTGAATCCAGGTGATCATACAGGTTTTCCAAATTGCCAAATTCCCGGATAAGTTTTACCGCCGTTTTCTCCCCTATACCCGGTACCCCGGGAATATTGTCGGAGGAATCACCCATCAATCCCTTAACCTCTACCAGCTGTTCCGGTTCCACTCCCCAGCGTTCCTTAACCTTTTCCGGATTGTAGGCTTCTATCTCGGTAATACCTTTTTTGGTAAGCAAAACGGTTACTTTATCCGATACCAGCTGCAGTGAGTCCCGATCCCCGGTAAGAATGACCGTGTCGATGCCTGCCTCTTCCGCCATGCGACTGAGAGTGCCAATAATATCATCAGCTTCATAACCCTGCATCTCAATGTAATCCAGGTTTAAGGCCTCCAAAACTTCCCGCAGCAGTCCAAATTGACCGCTTAATTCGTCGGGAGCAGCGGAGCGATTAGCTTTGTAATCAGCATAGACTTCATTGCGAAAACTGGCCCGTTCCTTGTCAAAAGCCACCAAGACATGGGTGGGCTGCTGTTCGGCCAGCACCCGGTTCAGCATGGTAAGAAAACCATATACGCCATTGGTATAGATGCCATCCCGGGTATGCAGCAAAGGAAGCGCAAAAAAAGCCCGGTATAACAGGCTGTTTCCGTCAATCAACATCAGTTTGGCCTGGGCCACAGATTTCCCCTACTTTCCTAACCGCAAGGTTATGTATTATCTTCATAAAAATTCAATGGGCAGGGATCATTTCCCTGCCCATATTATTTATATCCACATTTTTAATTATCCATGTTTATGGCTGAACATCATTTTCTACCAGGAACACCTTGATAGTAACCATGCTGGCGTCCCGCTCGATCTGCTCTTTCTTCTTATTCCAGTTCTGATGCTGCTGTTTCAGACTTTCGATGCGGGCCTGATCTTCCTCACGGCCCTGGGCTTCCAGTTTTTCTATTTCTTCGGCAATAGCCTCGATAGTAATTACGGCTTCCTGGTATTGTTCGGTCAGTTCCACCTGTTCAGACATGGGGGCGCTGGCACTGCCCACACCGCTCAACTGACCCAATACCTGTTCGGCCTGGTCTCGCGGAACTTTGAGGCTGACTTCCCGGGTGGCAGAACCGTTCATAGCGGTCATAGTGGTTCCCGCAGCTACTGTGGGCTCAGCTCCGCTGGCAGCAGCGATAGCTACTACCTTGTCAACAGAATCGGCTAAACTGTCAACTTTTATCCGGTATTTGACCACATCAGCAATTTTCGGTTCCACCTGAGCTATCTCCAGAGGCTGTTCATCAACTTGATTGTTATTTTCGGCAGGCTCCGGCGCCTCTACTACAGGCTGTCCGGGCTGCTGAGAAATTTGCTGCTCTGTGCCGGGAGTCTCGGCTACTTGCTCAGGTTGTTCCTTATCGGCATCTCGCCAGGCCTGGAAGCGCTGAATGATATCTTCAACGGCAACCTTGGCATTATTATCTTTTTTGTTTCCATCATCCTGCCACAGCTGGGCTATACTTCCCACCGGCAAGAAGGTACTGGCAAAAATACCTGCAGCCAGGGCCAGACCCGCCACCGCGGCGGCAATCCATCCCTGTTTACGCGGCCGTTTCAGTTCTGCGGGCGCTATCAAGCGCCGCCGCTCCTTCAACAATCGCCAATGCAGGTCATCAGCAAAACTCTCAGGAAGCTGCGGTGCATACAAATTGCCTAAAAGCGCGTGCATCTGCTCGAGCTGCTTTAGTTCCCGGCGACAATCGTCACACTGAGCCAGGTGAGCCTCGACCAGCTGATTTTCGCGCTCATCGGTCATTTGATCTAAATATGGAGATAAAAGTTCTTTAATATGATCACATTTCATGCACCGTTTCCTCCTCGCTTGATTAGACGAGGGGTTTAAGGTAAAAGTTCCTTCTCTGCCAACTTTTTTCGTAATGCCTCGCGAGCCCTGCTCAACCGCGACTTAACCGTTCCCATGGAACAATTCAGAACCTCCGCTATCTCCTCATAACTCAGTTCCATGATATCCCTCAGGATGATGGCACTCTTATGTTCGGGTTTCATCTGGTCGAGTATACTCTGTATGTACTGGGAGAATTCCTTTTGTTCATATACTATGTCCGCGGTTGGAGATGTGTCAGGTAATTCTTTTTCCACTTCATCCCCTTCTTTGGTTGCCAAAGGTTCGTCCAGGGACAAAGTAGCTACTCTTCTTTTTCGCCGGCGAAGCTCATCCAGGCACACATTGGTGGTAACCCTATACATCCAGGTACCAAAGCTGGAATCGCCCTTGAAGGATCTCAGTGATCGGAAGGCTTTGATAAAGGCCTCCTGGCTCATGTCGTAAGCATCTTCCTCATTTCCCATATATCTATATGCCAGCGCATAAACCTTACTCTGATATTGGGCGACCAGTTCCTCGAAAGCCGCGGTGTCTCCCTGGAGGCTTTTCTTCACCAGTTGCTCTTCGGTCGTCATCGCATACTTCTCCTTATTTAAGTATGGTGTCGGTATTGCTTTGTATAAAAGATCGTTTATGATAGCCAATCATTATTATCATATCAGTTCTTCGCCATATAGGACATAATTCCTCTATCTGTGCCATTCCTTCTTCTGTCAGCCTTCCTATATGTTGCCTGCAGGGTGCCCCTCTGGCAGCTTATCCACCCTTGTCCAAAACCAGCCATCGGCTTGACAAGGATTATGAGGGTCAGTATAATTAGGCTTGCATTTAAAATACCAGATTCGCCAGAGTGTCGGAATTGGCAGACGAGCGCGACTCAAAATCGTGTGCCGTGAGGCGTGTGGGTTCGAGTCCCACCTCTGGCACCATCGAACATATAGGGCTTCATAGCCCTTTAATTTTTTTCTGTTTATGTAGCCGGGAACTTTTGACTGTCAATTTG
>LFSR01000034.1 GCA_001513155.1 Syntrophomonas sp. DTU018 | reverse complement strand
GGTCCCAAATTTCCCATGGAAGCTTTGAAAGCCCAGGCTATAATCGCCCGCACCGGAACCTTATGCTTAATTGAATATGAAAATGGAACCCGGGACAAGCACGGTACGGACGCCAGTGACGATCATACCGAATTCCAGGCGTACAATGAGGACTTAATTACCGATAAGATTGCCAAAGCGGTGGAGGAAACCCGGGGGCAGGTATTAACCATAGACGGCAAGTTTGTTTACGCCATGTTTCACTCGGTTTCCAACGGCAAGACTGCTTCCATGGCCGAAGGTTTTCCCAAACTGGCTGATAAAGCTCCGTATATAGTGCCGGTAGAAACCGAGGGTATTAAATTAGCCCCCGCTAAATATAAAAACTGGACGGTAAAGGTACCGGTCTCGGAAGTAAAAGCCATCATGGGAAGCAAAGCGGGTGACTTAAGTGATATACGGGTCAGCAAACGGGGCCCCTCCGGACGAGCGACGGTGATTACCGCTGGGCAGACCTCCATACCGGCAGTGGACTTGCGCCAGGAAATCGGCTTTGACCGGCTTTATTCCACGGCCATCAGTGACATCTCAGTACAGGGCAATTACGTGGTATTCAAAGGCAGCGGCTGGGGACACGGTGTAGGCATGGAGCAATGGGGCGCCATGGCCATGGCCAAAGAAGGCAAAAAAGCCGAGGAGATACTGGAACACTACTTCCCCAAGACCCAGGTAACCCAGCTGTATAAATAGCTATGTGTCATTAAATAGTACCTAGTAGAATGGCTCTTCATCTGCATGCAGGAGTATTAGCCGGCTCGCTCCGGGACTTCCTCGCCCGGCTAACACTCCTGCTTAAGCCGTAAAGCGATGTCTCAACTGGTGGCAGGTTGTGAGCAAGGTTTGCTGATAGTATTTAGCATGGAGTAAATGACAGGCAGAACCGTCCCCTCTCGCATTTAATACTCCTTGAGCAGAAGTTATGACTTTATCTTCTTGTCTTCCTTTTATGCATGTGATGGAATAGGGTTAACTTAGGTTATCAGCAAACATGCCGCTGTTGGTCTTGAAAAGAGAGGTGACCCGCTATCACCAATGTAAGAGAAAAACTTGCCCAGTCACTTACTGGCACATCTGTTGAGATCATACCTTATCTACCCTATTTACTGCAGGACTTGTGGGAACTTGGTGCAATACCCAATGATATAATCCACCTAATTGAACAAAACATTGAAGTAACACCCAATACCAAAATTCTTGATCTAGCTTGCGGGAAAGGTGCGGTTAGCATTAATTTGGCTCGTGCCTTTGGATGTAAGGTAAAAGGGATCGATCTTATACCTGAATTCATTGACTATGCTGTCACTAAAGCTTTGGCATACGGCCTCCAAGACAGGTGTGAATTTATAGTTGGAGATATTAACGAATCCGTGCTTAATGAGAACGGTTATGACATTGTGATCCTGGCTTCCGTAGGCGATGTGCTGGGAAATGTATTGGAAACATTGTTAAAACTGAAAAAGACGGTTCGATCGAGAGGGTATATATTAATAGATGACGCCTACAGCAAAGATGATTCTAATAAGGTACATCATACCCGGGAGTTGTGGTTGAAAGCCTTCTCTGATGCTGGAGTAAGGCTGGTTGCAGAAAAAAAAGCTGAAGCCAGAGTATTGAAAGACATTAACAAATATAATCAAGATCGCATAACCCAGCGAGCTCATGAGTTAATGAAATCTTATCCTGATCTGGTTGACTTATTTGCAGGATATATTGAGAGTCAACAGGCTGAGTGCAATGAACTGGAAGGAGGCAACATCATCTCTGTTACCTGGCTTTTGCAGAAAGATTATTGAATTAATTATAAGATTTGCCTGAATATTGTGGGGGGATGTGTAGGCGGCACCCTCTACGCGGCTTTTTGGTTAACTGATGCAGTATAAATGCCGATAAGGATCAGCAGACCGCCGATAATCTGGTACCAGAGGAGGTATTCGTGGAATATGAAATAGGCCAGAATACTGGCTCCTACCGATTCTCCCAGGACAGAGACCGCTACTACCGGGGCCTGTACATATTTAAGTGCCCAGGCCAGTACTGCATGGCCGCAGATGCCCGGTCCCAGAGCCAGGAGGAAAAACAAGAGCCAGTCCATGGCGGGATAGCCGGTGAGAGCCCAGCCCCCGGCCACCGTTCCCAGCAAAAGAACTGCCGAAGCCGCTCCAGATACAATAAAGGTATAGGTAAAGGTTCCTACCCGGGGGCGTATCTTGCGCCCAATTAAAAAATAGATAGCTATAAACAACCCGCTGGCCAGAGCCAGCATATCACCTAGGAACTTACCCGACTGCAAATCCCCGCCGGCAATAAGAACCGAGCCGGTCAAGGCTACCAGAATACCGGCTATAACAGCCCGGTTGAGCTTTTCTTTCAAGAAAATGACCGAAAAGATGAGTACAAATATAACCTGCAAATTTGTGAAAAGCACCGAACTGGAAACAGTGGTGTAGCTCAGAGAGGTAATCCAGAAGGCAAAGTGCAGGGCCAGAAAGAAACCAGCCCCGAGAATATAGCCCCAATCCAGTCTTTCTACTGCCGCCAGATTTCGGCGCAGGTTTTTTCCTTCGATCAAACCGGCCAATCCCGTGGTAAAGGTCAGCCGGTACAAAGCGATCACCATGGCTGGAGCCGTACAGAACCGTATCATAATAGAGGCGGTGGACATGCACAACACCGCCAGAAATATAGCTGTGAACAAAGGAAACGCTCTCATGCTTCCACGCCTAGATAGGATTGTATAACTCTTTCATCCTGTTTTACTTCTTCGGGACGCCCGTCAGCAATCTTGCGTCCATAATCCAGTACGGCTATCCGTTCGCAAATATTCATGACCAGATTCATATCATGCTCCACCAGCAGTATGGTCAGCTTCATCTGCTCCTGCAGGTGATATATCAATTCCATCAGTTCCGCCTTTTCCCCGGCATTCATGCCTGCCGCCGGCTCATCCAGCAAGAGCAAGGTGGGCTTCAGGGCTAAGGCCCGGGCTATTTCCAGGCGCCGCTGTTCCCCGTAGGCCAAGTTAACTGCATATTCCATTTTTTTCTCCAGGAGTCCCACCTTGTCCAGCAGTTCTTCTGCTTCCTGGGTAACCTGTTTCTCCTCCCGGCGGCAGCGGGGCAGGCGTAACATGCACTCCCAAAAGCCGCTGCGGGTTACCCCATAACTGCCCATGCGCACGTTATCCAGAACGGAGAGTTTTTGAAACAGCCGTATATTTTGAAAAGTACGGGCTATTCCCATGCTGGCTACCTGATATGCTCTTGCATTGCTAATATCATGCCCGCGGAAAAATATTCTTCCCTCAGTAGGCTCATATATACCGGTGATGAGGTTGAACAAAGTAGTCTTACCGGCCCCGTTGGGACCTATTATTCCATATATCTGCTGCTCCTCTACCTCCAGATCAACGCCGTCCAGCGCCCTTAAGCCTCCGAATTCCTGGCTGATGCCTTTAAGAGTTAATATTGGCATGCCCTTGCACCTCTTTTCTGAACCAGCGTTTGCGGATGTCGTAAACCCTTACATCTCCCAACAAGCCGTTGGGCCGGAAAATCATCAGGATCACCAGCAAGGCTCCGTAGAACAGCAGCCGGTACTCAGCTACAATCCGCAGGAACTCCGGAGCCAGGGTCAGCACAGTGGCTCCTATGATGGTTCCGGGTATGCTGCCCATGCCCCCCAGAACCACCATGTTCAGCAGTTCGATGGACTTCATAAAGCCAAAGTCCTGGGGACGGATAAAGAACATGTAATGGGCATACAGCCCTCCGCCCAGGCCGCCTAAAAATGAACCTACAGTAAAGGCCATTACCTTCAGGCGAGTGGTATCAACCCCGCAGGCCTCGGCGGCTATCTCATTCTCCCGGATGGCATACCAGGCTCGTCCCACCCGGGAGTTCAGCAATCTTGCGTTTAAGAATATAATTACCACTACCAGGATAAATACCATCAGGAAATTGGTGTGCTGGGGAATTCCCGCCAGACCCACTGCTTTGCCGCCCGGCTCAAAATTCAGGAAAAATACGCGGATAATTTCAGCAAAACCTATGGTAACCATGGCCAGGTAGTCCCCTTCCAGGCGCAGGGTAGGTATGCCTATCAGGAAACCGAAAAATGCCGCCACCATAGCTCCTGCCAGCAGGGACAGCCAGAAAGGACAGGCAAACTGCATGGAAAGTATGGCGGAAGTATAAGCTCCCAGGCTCATGAAACCAGCATGGCCCATAGACAGCTGTCCGGTAACTCCGGTTATGATGTTCAGGCCCAGAGCCAGAATTATATTTATTCCGATCAGTATTAAAAGGCGCAGATAGTATGGGTCGATGTATTGGGTCAATAATTCATCCATTAGCAGTCTCCACCTACACTTTTTTAGCTACTTTCTGGCCCAGCAGTCCCTGGGGGCGTATCAGCAGAACCAGAATAAGTATACCGAAAGCAATCGCATCTTTATAGGAGGAAGTCAGGTAGGCTACTCCCATGATCTCCAGCACTCCCAAAGTCAAGCCGCCTATCATGGCTCCCGGAATGGAGCCAATACCTCCCAAAACCGCAGCAGCGAAAGCCTTGAGACCGGCCATCATGCCCATATAAGGCCACACCGCATTATAATAAATACCAACCATTATGCCGCCGGCGGCAGCCAGGGCTGAACCTATAGCGAAAGTAAAGGAAATAACCCGGTTAACATTTATGCCCATCAGGTAGGAGGCATCCAGGTCCTGGGAGGAAGCCCGCATAGCTTTTCCGATGCGGGTCTTGTGGATCATAATCTGCAGGCCGATCATCAGCAAGGCCGACAACCCCAGTATAAGAATCTGCAGCAGGGAAACTTCCGCAAAACCCAGATCAAAGGTCCGGTTGTTAATAACATTGGGGTAACTCCTGGTATTGATGCCAGCAATAAGGGCTAAAAGAGTTTGCAGGAAAATGGAAACTCCGATGGCACTGATCAAAGCCGACAAGCGGGATGATTTGCCCCGCAGGGGACGATAGGCCACTCTTTCAATCATCATCCCCACCAACATGCAAAAAACCATGGCTCCGGCCATAGCTACTATAATATTGGTGCCCAGGACTGACACCATAAACAAGCCGACAAAAGCGCCGATCATATAAATTTCGCCATGGGCGAAGTTAATGAGCTGTATAATGCCGTATACCATAGTATAACCGAGGGCAATCAGGGCATAAGTGCTGCCCAGAGTTAGTCCGTTGAGTAGTTGTTCCAGGAACATGAACTTCCTCCCCTGTTGCGATGTCAGCTATACACAGTTTAGCACAGATTAGCTCCACCTGTTGCTAAACTCTGCATAGCCTGACAATGGCCCATCCCCGAAAGGACGGGCCATTGTTATTATACAGAAAACTATTCAACATTTACCGGAATTTTGGTTACCAGAGATGGGAATACTCCGTCTTTAACGGTAACAAGATATACCGGGCTCTTGATGGGTTCACGATTCTCGCGAATGGTGGTGTTGCCGGACACTCCAGGATAATCCTTCAGATTGGCAATATAATCCTTGTATACCTTGGGATCCGTGCTGTTAGTATTCTTCATAGCTTCGGCCAGAATCATAACCGCATCATAGTACTGAGCGGAGAACATATCCGGCTCTTCATTGTACAGCTTGCGGTAGTTCTCTACGAACTTGACAGTCTGCTCGCTGGGCTGATCAGCAGCAAATCCGCAGTATAAGATGACTTTCTGTTCTACCGCATCGCCGCCCAGTTTAACCAGGTCCTGGCCGTATAAGCCATCCCCGCCTACCATGGGGAGATCCAGGCCCTGTTTCTGCACTTCTTTCATTATCAAGGCAGCCTCGGTATAGTATCCGGTGAATACCAGTACGTCCACATCTACACCCTTGATCTTGGTGATCTGGGCACTGAAATCGGTTTCCTTGTCATTAATGGATTCCTGGATAACAATGGTACCGCCCTGGGCTTTTATCTCCCGTTCAAAAATAGGAGTAAGGGCTGTACTGTAACCATTATTCAGTGAGGTTATAATAGCAAATTTGGTCCAGCCGTTTTCTTTGATCATCCAGTCAACCACTACGGGCACGGCAACCTCATCCAACATGGTATTGCGGAAAATAAAATCACCAATTTCCACTACTCCGGCACCGGTTGCTCCGGGGGAGAACAATACCACCTGATTGCTCTGGGCAATCTCTGCCGCTACCTTGGTCAGACCTGTACAAGGGTCACCTACTAAAGCTGCTACTTTGTCCCGGGTAATATATTTTTGGGTTATGTTGCCGATTTCTGCACTATCTCCCTTGTTGTCCTCATAAATGCCTACCAACTTTTTGCCCAAAACGCCTCCCTGCTCATTGATCTCCTGAATAGCCATCTCCATTCCTTTCTTGGCAGGGATGCCGTAGTTAGCTACATCACCTGTCAGCGCCCCCAAAAAGCCCAGCTTAATAACATCCTCGTCCTTCTGACTGCTAGAGCCGCCGCAGCCTGCTACCATGGTGATTATCAGCACCAGGCTCAGCACTGCCGCCCATATTGCTCTTCCTCTTCCCTTCAATACTCTGTCCCTCCCTGAGTTCCATAATAGGTTATGCGGATGACCTGTGCATAACCATACATATAAAGTATAACAGGATATTTTCATTCTGCCGATTAAAAATCCTGCCCCTGCATAAAAAAACTGTCAATTCATCCTGAGTAAATGACAAGAATGCAAGGGAGAAGGGTTCTTTCAGTCATTTTGCAAAACCCGGGCAGCCTGCCATGACTGAAAAATGACAGAAAAAAACTGTTCCCGCCTGAATTACTGGTCTTCCAGGAAATAGAACATGCGAAAGGTGATATCGGGGCCTTCTCCGCAGGTCATAGCCAGCAGACGAGCTGAATGCTCTTCCATAGTGCGGATTACCGGAAATGGGTTATCGGTTTCGATACAAATAATAGGTGCCACACCAGCACTCCTTTTGGCGGTTTACAGAGGGACACAATAGAAGACATTTTCACAGAAAATACTCCAGAGGTATGTCCCGGTAATCATCTGCCGCAAAGAAAGCCTTCACTCCGGGAAGATCCTGGCAAGCATCCGCCAGTTCAATAAAAAAGCGATCAAAGCTGGTATAGCCGCTGGCCGCCGGAGCAGGCAGGTAGCCCTGCTGCCGGGCATAGATCTGGGTTGCGGCGGCTCCGCTCCAGGCGATGAAATAAATCAGCTGTTCCGTATCCGGAGTCAGTTCTGTACATATATAGAACCGGCAGATAAGGGAGCGCAGCGGGTAAATGCTGCAGATACCTTCCTGTAAAAATATACAGGGATTGGCCTTTAGCTTTAATAATCCCAGGGCTAATTTATCAGGCTCAAACCAGTCCTGTACAAACTGCGGTTCGCTGATATGCAGATTGGCCGCCATTTTCCTAAAGGAAATCAAATCCGGTATTACATAAGCCGTATTGCAGCAATTGTTGGGGCATCCTTTACAGGCGGCATGATGGCCTTGGCCATATGCTTTGAAAATAGTCTCATCATCGCACAGAGGCTGCCAGCACTCCAGCAGGTCAGCCAGGCTGGCAGTCCGGTCCCAGACTTTCAGCCCCAATTTTACTATGCCATTCTCGGAAGTCTGGTATACCTCTAATTTACTCATTCCCAAATGACATCCTCTTTTATCACCCGGGCAGGATTGCCCGCTACCATGGTGCGCGGGGGCACATCTTTGGTCACTACCGCATTATTGGCTATGATAGAACCCTCTCCCACGGTAACCCCCTTGAGAATAACCGCCCGGCAGCCAATCCAGACATGGTCCTCCACCCGGATAGGGGCGATTTTGGTTTTAGGCTCTTCCCCGGCAAAACCCAGAGGATGAGAAGAAGTATCCATGAACAGGACATGCCAGCTGATGGCACAGTCTTTGCCTATACTGATTTCATCATTGGCCAAAACAAGAGTGTAATCTCCCAGATAGGAATTGTCCCCAATATATACCCGGGCATTATCAGCCAGTGAAAAGCGCACCTTTTTCTCCAGTTTTACATTGTTGCCGATGTGAACTTCCGCACCCTTCCCCAAGAAAAACATTCCCGGATTGCGGGCCCGCAGATTTTCTCCGCAGCTGGCCAAATGTCTCTTTACCATCCAGGTAGTAATGCGATCAGATAGTTCTTGCCACATTGGCTGCGTCCTCCTTTGTGTTCTGTTACCCTGATTATTCCCGTTTCCTGGTATTTTCTTTTATCTGGGTGCGGGCCAATTCGTCACATCGCTCATTCAGGGGATGACCAACGTGTCCTTTGACCTTTTTAATCTGCACCCGATTTTTTCCCATGACCTGCAATAATTCCATCCACAGGTCACGGTTGGCAACCGGTTCCTTGCGGCTGTTCTTCCAGCCGTTTTTCAGCCAGCTGTCAATCCACTTCTGCTCAAAAGCATTTACTACATAAGCACTGTCAGTATAAACAGTTATATCCCACCCGCTTACTTTTAATGCTTTCAAAGCCTCAATAATGGCTTTTAATTCCATACGCTGGTTGGTGGTCTGTTCCTCGAAGCCGGATATCTCCTTGCAGTGGGGTCCGGCCAGGAGTACTGCTCCCCAACCCCCTGGTCCGGGGTTGCCGGAACACGCTCCATCGGTGTAGATCACCACTTCTTTCATTCTTACAACTCCTCGGTACGCTCCAAGCGTATCAGCTGTTCACAGAAAATACCACACCTACAGGCTAAAACCCTTTAACAACGGTGAAAAAATTCCCCTTGATAAGGGGAATTTTCCTGGATTTATATAATTTTGACTTGTCAAACACTTTTACATACTGGACACTTTACGGTCCGTGCTTTCAGATTGTTCCACATATCCTTTAATATCGCCGTCCAAAATGGCTTGATTATCTCTTTGCCGTTCCTCATTAATAGCCCGAGCTCTGTTTTCCTTCTGGGTGTGGTCGGTAGTGTAAAAACCGGAGCCCTTAAAGACAATGCCCACATTCTTACTAATCAGACGCTGCACTTGACCGCCACAGGTTGGGCATTCGGTGAGACTATCTTCGGTTATCTTCTGCATTACTTCGAACTTCCCGCAGTTGGCGCATTTATACTCATAGATTGGCATCACAATCCCTCCTTTGCCCTAGTCCTAATCAATAAATTTAATCCTTTGCCCCAACTTTGTCAACGGGTTCCATTTTTAAGGATAGTACGCCAGGCTGAAATAGACCAGAATAGACATAATCCCGTTCCAGATCCCGTGAGCAGCAGTACTGGCCCAGATGCTGCCGCTTTTCTCATAAAGATAGCAGAGGACAGCCCCTCCTATGGCTAGGGGAATGGCTCTCCATACATCCAGGTGGGCCAGGCCGAACAATAACCCGGCGCCGATGGCTCCCCACAGGGGCCCCAGGGAATAGCGGGCCAGGGGGTAAATCATGCCCCGGTAGAACAGCTCTTCAGACAGGGGGGCCAAAAGGGCGGCTATTACCAACAGCAGCAGGAACTGGCTTGAATCCTGAACAGTTCGCAGCATCTGCTCATAGGGCTGGGGCGGCAGGTCTGGCTTAAGCACTTGCAGGGGCAGGCTCAACAGGAAAATGACGGCTACCAGGAGCAATCCTCCCAGGATACCGTATCTGATAAAACTCTTCCACGAAAGAGGGGCAAACCCTATTTCCCGCCAACTGGTCCTGCGCCCCACTCCAGCCAACAGCAGCACTAGACCTACAGTTACTGCAAACTGGAGCAAATAGGCTAAGGTGAACTGGGCCAGGAGAGTATCCGGCATTCCCAGCTGGAACAGGTAATCCATAACCGATTCGCCGTACAAGCCCCACAAGAGGCTGAGAACAATTATTCCCAGGTAAACAAAAATAACATCCAGCCAGGTCCAGGATGGCCTGCCTTTATCCATATTTATATAATCCCCCTGATATTGAGTGACATATGCCCCTCTATTGGGCCGGAAAAGCTAGCCCAGAGAATTGACGAATTGATGAGCGGTTCGCCCTGACCGGCCATGATGGGCTCTTTCCCACTCCAAGGCCTTTTTCCTCAATAGTTCAGGATCTATTTCGATGCCCCGCTCCCGGACCAGGTGTTCCACTATCTGCAGGTAAAGCTGCTGTCCCGGTGGGGGGAAAGTGATGGTCAGTCCAAATCTGTCTGCTAAAGAGAGTTTTTCCTGCATGGTATCCTGGGCATGTACCTCTTCCCCGAGACCAGAGCGATCGGCAAAGTATTCCTTTATAAGATGGCGGCGGTTGGAGGTGGCATAGATCAGTATCCGCTCCGACTGGCATTGCAGCCTGCCCTCCATTACCGCTTTTAATCCCTTGTAGCCGGTTTCATAATCTTCAAAAGACAAGTCATCAATATAAATAATTACCGGAACCCGGTATTCTCTTAAATATGCCACCAGACCGGGCAGATATTCCACCTGATCCCGGGCTACTTCCACCAGCCTCAATCCCTCTTCCCAGAATTCCCGCAGGAGGGACTTGACCATGGTGGATTTTCCGGTGCCCCGGCTTCCATACAGCAGAACATTGTTGGCCGGTTTTCCCTGTACAAACTGGCGGGTATTAGCCAGAATCTGTTCCTTCTGGGATTCATAGCCTAACAAGTCGCTCATCCTGGGCAAATCAGGTTGAGTTACTCCTTGCAGCCCGTCAGACCCCCAGGTTAAAGCCCTGTAGCGGGCCATCATGCCCCGGGAATGGCGGCGATAATGCTCAGCCAGGAAAGGAAGTTGCTCCCCCCAGTCCTGACAGGATTTCAAAACGGCCAGACTATGGTTGTCCCGGGAAGGGTGCTGGTCGCTGAATAGAAGCTCTATTTCCTGCCCGGCAAATCCGCAGGCTGCAGGAGACAGGTGATAGAGTTCCTGCAGAATTCTCAAGTCCCGGGCAGCCAACTGCCGCAATGCTGCCGGGCAGCTTTCCAGCCCATACAGCTCGCACTGGCGGCTGAAGGGATTGTCATCATAGGCAATCAGATCCAGCAGGTAGTGACGAAATGACACTCCGGCTTTAAGCAACAGGTGTACCGCCGTATGCCAGGCATCGGCAACTGCCAGGGAGCGAAGGCTGTCCGCATCGCTATGCTCCAGACAGCGCCGCAAGGCCAGGAGAACCGGATCTTGCAGCAGGGAACGATATACAGTCAGGCAGGATAGTTTATAGTTGAGATCAGCAGTCACCGAACCTCCTCCTTTGGCAGCAGGATTATCCCCAAATCAGGCAAAACAAGACTAAAAAGCAATGGGTAAAAAACAGTACTGCACTGATGCGTTCCATGCGCCAGTTAAACAATTCTTTTATCTTGAGTCTGCCGCGGAAAAATTGATAAAAGGCGGAGGATACCAGCCCCATGTGCACCACTTCCACACCCACTAAAAAGGCAGAAAAAATCAGCATAGCGGGATTGGAAATGACGGTAAATACCAGAGTAAAATATACCGCCTCCAGAACTATGGAGGCAGCAAGCATCAAGCGCATCTGACCGCGCAAAGCCGAGCCGCGGCTGACAGCCCAGGCGGCAAAGGCTTTGAGCAATTCCGTTTCAAATTCCTGGGGTGATCCCTTGATAATGCGGATGAAATAAACCGAATATATGGCCAGGATGCATACGGCTACAATGCCCAAGACCAGAGCCATCAAGTCACAACCTTTCCCAAGTTCCTAGCCCATAATAGCAGATTCTAAAGCAGACTGTCACCAATTGTCAAACCGGAGTACAGCTATTCCTACCGGAGTTCTGCCACCGTGAGGTCAGTGGGCTTTTCGGCTATGGACTGACGGGCTTGACGAATCTGGTCTATCATAAATTGCCGGTCTTCAGGGCGATGCACATAATCCAAATCATCAACCTGTATAACCAGGAGCTTGCCCAGCTTAAAATCTTCGTAATTCATCTCATAAAAATGGTTGAGCCGGTCCCAGTACTCCCGCTCAACTTCTATTTCATCGGGCCGCCCCCGCCGGTGTATGCGGCGAATGGCTTCATCGGTGCTCACCCGCAGGTAGACTAAAAGCTTGGGAGGCTTGACATGTTCCAGGAGAGCGCTGAGGAGATTGTTGTAAACATCGTATTCCTCCTTGCTCAGGTAGCCGTATTCCAGGTACATGCGGGCAAATATGCGGTCTGAGTATATGGACCGGTCCATAACCGCCTGGCCTATCTGCATAGCTTTGCGGTACTGCTTGAAGCGATTGGTGAGAAAATTGGTCTGCATAGGAAAAGCCCACTTGGGCCGATCATAAAAGAACTTATGCAGCAGGCGGTTCTCATCATCAAACATTTCATTAAAAGGGACCAGGTTAAATTCCTCACTGATTATTTTAACCAGACTGGTTTTGCCTACACCGGTAACCCCATCCACCACAATCTCTACTCCACTGGAATTATCCACAAGCCTGACTCCTTTCGCCACCAGCAATAGATTTGCAGGCCAACGGCCTGTCCAGCTTCCCTTTATCATTATAGTATTTTACCAGCAGAATAACACCCCCAAAAATCCTAACCAGCCTGCCGCCTAACCTTCTAGGTACCGTCCGATTCCAGCAGCTGGGGAGTGTTGCGCACGATGGTCTTCAGCCGCACCACTCCCCCCCACAGCTGAGCTATGTACTTCAAAGTCTGATGAGCATAGTCCAGCTGCAGTTCCCGGCCATCATATTCATGTTCCAGGTACAGGATGCGGTTGCGGGCTCCCACCTCTATAACCCTGATACTGGGAATGTTGTTGACACCGGTCATGGCTACCAGGGCGTTGCGAATGGTTTTCCATCCCCGCTCATCGGCAACCTCGGTAATAGTATATTCCCGGCCTCGTTTTCTATAAGCAAAGAGATGCAATTCCCGGCACAGCTCCTGATCCAGAAAACGAGCCAGGAAAGAAGCATCCCGGTCTTCCCTTCTTACCTGGAAAATGAAGGGAAGACCTTTCTCCTGCTCCAGTTTTTCAAAAATCCTGTACCCCAAATGGTAGGGATTCAATCCCCCCTCCAGGGGGCAGATAATCTGATTGTGCCTTTTTATAAATTCCAGGTACTGCCCCTGCTCCAGATTGAGCTGGGATATCAGGCGAAAATGCCAAAAGCTGGCCCATCCTTCATTCATTATTTTAGTTTCCACCTGGGGCAGGAAATAAAGGCTTTCTTCCCGGACTATGGTCAGCAAATCTTTTTCCCAGTCAGTGAGCTTGCTGTGTTCTATTAGGAACAGCAGCAGATCCTCCTGGGGCTGCAAAGGAATCTTCTTTAAGTCCAGGGGAGGAGGCTGCCGGGGAGTTTCCAGCAAAGGATGTTCCGGGGCAGGAGGATAAAGTTTTTCCATGAGGCGCTGCTCCAGCTGCTCCTGGTCCAGGTGCTTTTCTCCTATTACCCGGTAGACCTGAAAGCGCAGGGCATGGGCGGCATTGAGTATCCGTTCCACCCGCTCATAGCCGATGCTGGGATCGCTGATGTACTGTCTTACCCGGTCCGCATGCCCTTTGAACATCTCCAGGGCATATTCCGCCCTGGTTCCTTCCCGAAACAAGCGGTTGTTCTTGAAAAAGTCATTGTGCCCGTAAACATGGGCCATGGTGAGAATCTGCAGCAGCAAAGTATTGTCCTTCATCAAGTAGGCCAGGCAGGGATTGGAATTGATCACCATTTCATAAGGAAGTCCCACCAGGTTGTAGCGGTAAAAGGTTTTACGGCGCTCATAGGCTTTGCCGAAACTCCAGTGAGGGTAGCGGGCCGGCATACCCAAATAAGCTTCATGAGCCAGCATATCTTCATAGCTGACCAGCTCAAACTCCTGGGGATAGCAATCCAGGTCGTTCTCCGCAGCCAGTTCTTCCAGGCGGCGGCTGTAATCCTCCAGTTCCTGCAGGCGGTACTCTTTACCCACCAGATCACTCCCCCTCCTCGAGCATCATTAAACGCCGGAAAGCTGGCCATATATCATCTTTATTGTGGATGGTGACGGAGACAAAATTAGGGCCCATGAAGGCCTCCTCAAAGGCATCATTCATGGTCTGGTTGGGAGCCCAGGAGGAGACGATCTCACAGTAACCGAATAGATTACAGCACTGGCACAGTTCCCGGGCCTTTTCCACCGCCTGTTCAATATCTTCCGGCCAATTGTCGCCGTCGCTGCAGTGCACCGCATAGATATTCCACACCTGGGGATTGTAGCGCTCATTAATGATATCCAGGGCTTTCTGATAACCGCTGCTGATCATGGTACCCCCTGATTCACCCCGGTGGAAGAACTCCTCCTCACTGACTTCCCTGGCAGTGGTGGTGTGACTGATAAACACCAATTCCACCTGTAGGTAGCGATAGCGGACAAACTGGTAGAGCAGGAAAAAGAAAGTGCGGGCCAGGAATTTTTTGTTCTGGTACATGGAACCGGAACTGTCCATAATGCAGATGACTACGGCGTTGGACTGAAGCCGCCAATCCTCTTTTACCCGCTGGTAGCGCAGGTCTTCTTCCCGGAAGGGGAAACGTTCTATCTCCTCCTCCCGTCCCAGTTCCCGCAAGGCCCTTTGGGTAGACTGCTTGCGCTTTACCCTCTCGATCATGGAGCGTTTTTTGGACAGCCGGGGCGGTATGCCCTTGCGCTGTATCCCCCAGCGGCGGTGGCTCTGCTCGCTTTCGATCCAGGAAAACTTGCGGCGTTCCAGGTAAGGCAGGTCAATATCCTCAAATAAATACTCCGCTAATTGTTCCAGGGTTATTTCCGTATCATAAACGTCTTCCCCTTCAACATTGCCGGCTCCCCCTTCATAACCCATACCACCCGGATCAGGATGCTGGCCAACCCTCTGACCCCGCTTTTCATCTCCCTTGCCGGTAGCCACTCCCGGACGGTTTTCACCAAAAACAAACTGGTATTCTTTTAAGCCCCGCACCGGGATGCGGAAAATCTTGTCCTTGCTTTTGCCGATTATGCTTTCCTCGGCCACGATGCTGCTCAAGTTGCGTTTGATGGCATCCTTTATCAGTTCCCGGTGACGGCGGCGGTCCTCCGCACTGCGGTCCCGCCCTCCCCGGTCATAATCACGAAAAACAGCCATAGCCCTCTCCTTTATGTTGATTTAAAATCAAGGCTTCCGGATGTGTCATTGCTGTGAAAATAACTGCGCTATGTCATCGTGAGGCACGAAGTGCCGTGGCGATCTCTTTTTCGCAATCTGCGTACCTCGTTTGAGATTGCTTCGCTGCGCTCGCAATTGTCACCAGTAGAACAGGCCACGATAAACGAAAACTTAAGCCTGTCATCGCGAGGAGCGAAGCGACGTGGCGATCTGTTAACTCACACCGTTAGTTGCCATAGAGATTGCCACGCGCTACGCGCTCGCAATGACACAATTGGGAGCTATTTTCACAGCAATGACACAAAAGGTGACTTTTCATTCATCGTGGTTTGCTCTACCGGTGACAATTGCGAGCGCAAAGGGCACGGCAATCTTCTATGCCTACCTCCGCTAATTACTGCTTTCGCAGGAGTATTAGCCGGCTCGCTCCGGTACTCCTCGCCTGCAACACATCGGCAAACTTTAAGTGCGAAGGGGACCGCTCGTAATTCGGCATCCATGCCCTCAGTACTAGCTGCTCGAAACGTCCTGTTTCTCGCTCCCCTTCGCAGCCCTCAGTTGCGCCGTGAGTTGCCACGGCTCGTCGTAAGTCGCTCGCCCGGCTAATACTCCTGCTTAAGCCATCCAGCGATATTTTCATTCATTGCAGTCTGCATTGCTTTCAGTCCTTCCAAAGGTTGTTGGCGGCATATTTCAAAACCACATTGCAGCAGTGATCGCAGTAGCCGTTGCGTTTCATTTCTTCCACCATGGCGTCGTACTTCTTTTTCTGTTCTTCATCCCGGACCCGGGCCTGGGTCACCACCCGTGACAGCTCCCTCACTGACGCGGTCAGTTTTTTCTCAATGGCTTCCTTGAGAGGTTCGTAGCAGGTGTAGTCAATCTTCTGCCCGCTGCGCAGCAGGGAAAACATGTAAGCAGTTACATCGCTGCGAAAACCTCTGGCAGCTGCCCCGGTAAGGCCTATCTGTGACTCGATGGACTCCAGGAATTTTTCATCCGGTTCCAGTTCTTCACCGGTATTGGTATCTTTAAGTTTTACCTTGTTAACAAAAGCTTCCGCGTGGTCCAAATAGTTATTGAACAGTGTCTCCGCCTGTTCCCGGTAGCCGTGAATGAAAGCCTGGGTTACTTCTTTTTCCAGTATGCGGTGGTACTCTTTTTTGATATTGTCCTGCAGGTAGCCCAGCAGTTTTTGGCGCTCCTCCTCCCCCATATCGGTCGCCTTTACTGCTTTGATGAGGGATTCCATAACGGTAATGGGATTAATGCAGTCGTGATCGGATTCAGCCAGGGCATTGTCTATGGCTTTCATTATGAAACGGGTGGATATCCCGGAGAACCCTTCCCGGCCCCCTTCTTCCCTTAACTCATGAATGTCCACTTTTTGGGAAGCATCTTTGTACATGACCTCTTCACCGTTGTAAATGCGCATCTTGGTGATCAGGTCCACCTTGTTGGAAGGGGTCAGGCGGCTGAGAATAGCAAACATGGAAGCGATTTCGATGGTGTGGGGAGCTATGTGAGCCGTAAAATTGCTCTTTTTCAGGATTTTTTCATAGATACGGACTTCCTGGCTCAGTTCCAGGCAATAGGGCACTTCTATTTTTACAATGCGGTCCAGTATAGCTTCATTAGTATGATCGGCCTTGAACTTGTTCCATTCCGCCTCATTGGAATGGGCCAAAATAATCCCGTCAAAGTAAATCATAGGCCCTTTGCCCGGTGAAGGGATGGCTTTTTCCTGGGTGGCGGTGATAATGGTATGCAAGTATTCGGTGTCGTTCTTAAAGATTTCTATAAACTCCACGATCCCCCGGTTTCCGGTATTGAAGGCACCGTTTAAGGACAGTACCCGGGGATCATCTTCCGGGTAGAGGTCCATTTTGGATATATCAACGGACCCTATAAGGACGGAAGTATCCTGGTTGTTGGGGTCCACCGGCGGCACTACCGCTATCCCCTTGCGGGAACGAATAGAAAAGTCGCTGGTGGTAACCGGGAAACGTTCATATTCACCGTTATACTCGTGGAGCAAACGGTAACGGCAAACCGGACATAAATCTCCTTCTATCTTTACCCCCAGCAGTTCTTCAAATTTAGGCCGCAGGTGTTTGGGTATCAGGTGCAAAGGTTCCTCCCGCATGGGACAGCCTTGAAGAACATAGATGGGAGGACTGTTTTCCAGCGCTCTCTTTAAGCTTTCCACTAAGGATGATTTTCCCGAACCCACCGGCCCCACTAGGTACAGCACCTGACGGGATTCCTCCCCGCGCATGGCGGCAGCATAGAAATAACGGGCTATCTCCATAATAGTCTGGTCGATGCCAAAGAATTCCTCTTCAAAAAAACTGTAGATTTTAATTATTGTGTTTCCATATAGTCTCCGCAAACGGGGGTGTTCTTCGGTCTTAATGGTCTTAACCCCGGCAGCAGTAATCAGCCGGTACATACGTTCATGAGCCAGCATGGTTACCTGGGGATCATCTTTCACGATCTGCAGGTAATCCAAAAAGGTCTTGTTGAACTGCTGCTGACGCCGCTCCTGACGATCCTTTTGGATTAAAGAGTTAAAATCGTAGGACACAGGTTACAACCTCCTTCTGGCGCACCTCCAGGAGTCCAGATTATTTTCTGGTAGCCAAGGTAATATATTTATATGCGTACCTGCCGGTATTCTGAATTGAAACCTTAACCTGATAATCACCGGGCAGACGACAATTTTAAATTTTCTAAATATCAAGTTGACAAATATTTTGTTTTCGTAATATTGTTAAAGTAGTCAGTTGCTCACCATTAACCAGGAGGTAATTTTATGCTTTTCGAACCACTGCAGATAAAGAATGTTACCCTGCCCAACCGCATTGTCATGTCGGCTCTGGACCTGGCGTACTGTCCTGACGGTCAGGTTAATTCCCGCCTGATAAACTTTTATGAACAGCGGGCCCGCGGGGGAGCAGGTTTAATAATGATCGGCGGAACCGCCATAGTCCCCGAGGGAGTATATGGCGGATTTGTATCCATACATGACGACAGCTACATTGAGGGTCACCGGCAATTGGTCCAGCGAGTGAAACAACACGGTTCCCGCATCGGCATACAGCTGTTTCACGCCGGGGCCTATTCACTGGGATATAAAGATGGCCATGAAGTGGTGGCGCCTTCACCGGTTCCTTCCGGACTAACCGGTTACATCCCTCGTGAACTGACTGCCGGGGAGATCCAGCAGCTTATCAAAAGCTATGGCCTGGCAGCGGTCCGGGCTCAAAAAGCGGGATACGAAGTTATAGAAATCATCAGCAGTGCCGGATACCTGATCAACCAGTTTCTATCCCCTCTTACCAACCAGCGCCGGGATCAGTATGGCGGATCCCTGGAAAACCGCATGCGCTTCGGCCTGGAAGTAGTGGAGGAAATCCGCCGGCAGGTAGGCCCGGATATGGTGTTAAGCGTTCGCTTAAGCGGCAGCGATTTTGTCCCCGGCTCTAATACCTGGAGAGAAGCGGCTATTTTCGCCCGGGAACTGCAGCAGGTTTCCATTGATTTAATCAACATAACCGGCGGCTGGCACCAGTCCAATGTACCCCAGATTCAGGCGGAAGTGCCCCGGGGGAACTATGTCTACCTGGCCCAGAAGATCAGGGAACAGGTCAGCATACCGGTAGCCATAGGCAACCGCATCAACAACCCGTCTCTGGCCGAAGCCATTCTCCAGCGGGGCCAGGCAGATCTTATCTCTGTGGCCCGGGGTTTTTTAGCTGATGATCAGTGGGCCATTAAAGCCAAAAGGGGCCAGGCCAGGCAAATTCGCAAGTGCATTGCCTGTATGACCTGCCTGGACGGGGTATTCCGGGAAACAGAGGGCCTGCCGGGAGTAACTTGCGCGGTTAATGCCCAGGCAGGGTTCGAGGAGACTCGCCAGATCAAAACTCCCCGGCAGAAATACCGGGTACTGGTAATCGGGGCCGGTCCAGCAGGCTTGGAAGCCGCCCGGGTGGCTGCCCTGCAGGGGCACCAGGTAACATTATGGGAAAAACAGGACCATATAGGCGGGCAGTGGCACCTGGCCTCCATACCTCCCGGCAAAGAGGAGTTTTCCTCCCTGATCGGCTATTACCAGGAAGTCCTTCCCGCTCTGGGAGTGCAAATAAAAACCGGTAAAAATGCTAATATCCAAGCTGTGGCTGCTGAGAACCCCCAGGTAATCCTGGTGGCTACCGGTGCCCGGCCGACCGCGCCCTCACTGCCCACCGAAGCAGGAGCCCGGGTAATGCAGGCCTGGCAGGTACTGGCGGGTGAACCGCCAGCAGGTCAGCGAATCGCGGTAGTGGGCGGCGGGGCCACAGGCTGTGAGACCGCTCTCTACCTGACGGAGCAGGGCACTTTAAGCGCCGAATCTTTGCGCTTCATGGTGCGGCACCAGGTAGAAGAAATTGAGGTACTGCGGGAACTCCTCAACCGAGGGGTTTACAAAGTGAGCCTGATTGAGATGGGCAAAGGTTTAGCCCGGGATATGGCCCGGGGCATGCGCTGGACGGTTCTGAAGCACCTGCGCACCCTGGGGGTGGAAATTTTCGAGGAAACAAGAGTCAAAGCCCTGCGTGCCAATGGCATAGAAGCAGAAAAGGACGGTCAAACTGTGCTTATACCTGCAGATACCATTGTTTTGGCCACCGGTGTAAAACCCTGCAATGAGCTTTATCAGGAACTGAGCAAGAGTTTCGCCAATGTGCATTTGCTGGGAGATGCTGCCCGTCCCGGCAAGCTAATGGATGCCATCCATGGAGCTTTTGAGAAGTCTAACGATATCTTGAGCAAATAGATTAAAACGGGCAGGCAGGGTTGTCTGCCCCTACCTTGGGTAAAGAAATTCACCTAGCCTAGGTTAGGCTGGGTGAAACCATAAACAACAATTCCTAATCTTTTCAGACAAGATTTTATTCCAAGCCGGCAGTCTTTCAAACTTGTTGTACATATTAAACTGTTTCAGTTATTCCTGTCTGCTATCAACCCACATAGCACCTGGTCAAAGAACAAAGGCCTATCCTTCGTTATTGTAGAGCTTGTTTTGATGCCATCTATGATGTTGTTATTTATGACTTGGAATACACGTCCGTCATTTAATTACTTAGGTGATATTTACTGCTGCCACATTGACACATTTCGATTTGACAATCATAATTAATATATCGATATTTCTCGATATGAGGTGACCAAATGAGAGAGTATAGGGAATATGCTAAAGTATTCAAAGCGCTGGGAGACCCTAAAAGAGCCATGATTGTAGATATGCTCTCTTGCGGAGAACTATGTGCTTGCATGATTTTGGATAAATTCGAGATTTCTCAATCCACCTTGTCTCATCACATGAAGATTCTGTGTGAATGCGGGTTGGTTAAGAGCAGAGAACAAGGTAAATGGACGTATTACTCATTGGACCCGGATACTATCAGCAAAACAAGGCAGTTTTTGTGGGACATCACCTCTGATAAGGAAAATTGCATTTGCAGAGAAAATGAAGGCTGTTGTAAAGGATGTGGGGAAGATGAGTAATGAGAAGTCATGCTGCTGCTCAACCGATAATTGTTGCAGCATTCTGCCCATTGCGCTGTCTGATAATAATGTCACAATGTACGACAAGAATGATGAGTGGGTAACAGGCGAAATATATACTCCTAAAGGCAGAGTTCCCGTGGTTTCAACAAAACTAAGCTTTAAAGATAAGCTGGGTGCGTGGAAGGTGCGCTGGGGTATTGGCAGGAAGAATTATAGAATTAATCCTGGGCTTTATGCAGTAGGTAAGCCTGATCAAAATTCTCCCGTTTTAGTAAGCGCAAACTACAAACTGACCTTTGATACCCTTAGAAAAGAGTTATCGGGTCTAAACTGCTGGATTTTGATATTAGATACAAAGGGTATAAATGTTTGGTGCGCTGCAGGCAAAGGTACATTCGGAACTGAAGAACTGGTGAGCCGCATATACAGAACTGGGCTGTCCGGGATCGTGTCCCATAGAAAATTGGTGCTGCCGCAGTTGGGTGCACCCGGTGTGAGCGCCCATGAAGTAACCAAACAAACTGGATTTGCTGTAACTTATGGACCTGTGCGGGCTAAAGACATAAAGGCATTTTTGGATTCAGGTTTTCAAGCCACTGAAGAAATGCGTACCGTGAAGTTTACTATGTGGGATAGATTGGTTCTTACTCCAGTGGAGTTGGTGTCTGCCGCAAAGACTTCATTGATGGTTTTTGGAATACTGTTTCTCATAAACCTATTCGCTGCAAGACCTTTTGGACTTGCAGATTTCATAGCTTATGTGGGTGCTGTGATAACGGGAACTGTTATAACACCTTTGCTTCTCCCTGTAATTCCCGGCAGGGCTTTCGCCTGGAAAGGCTGGCTGTTGGGGTTGTTTTGGACCTTGGCATTTATCTGTCAAAGCGGGTGGTTTGCTTCCGGATACTTGCTTCCTTCCATAGGGTATTTGCTGGCATTACCGGCATTGTCGGCCTATTTGGCGATGAATTTTACAGGCTCATCAACCTATACATCCTTTTCTGGTGTTATCAAAGAAATGAAAATAGCTGTGCCCCTTATAACTCTTTCATTTGCAGTAGGGGTTGTCTTGTTGCTCATAAATAGTATTGGGATATAAAGGAGGAGGCTATGAAACTTAGGTATTTGAAAAATGTAGCAACTCTTTATCTGGCGGTTGAAAAATGTATTGGTTGCGGAAGATGTGCGGAAGTTTGCCCCCACAGAGTTTTCAGAGTAGAAGAAAAGAAAGCCAAGATTGAAGATAGAGACTCTTGTATGGAATGTGGTGCCTGCGCCCGAAATTGTCCGGTAAATGCCGTTACTGTTAAAGCTGGGGTAGGATGTGCGCAAGCAGTGATTGTGGGTTGGCTTACGGGTACTGAACCGACCTGTGATTGTTCAAGCGGCGAAGCATGTTGTTGAAATGAAGTATGACGGATGATGAGTAATGGAGAAAATGCAGGTCTTGGAACCTATACTATCCCCTTGCCTGAGCTAGTCATTATTCCGGTTACTTTTACGCTTAATCTCCCCACTCAATCTCTGGACTATCATACGAAAAAACTCAGTGTCACTTTAATAGCCAAATTGACACTGAGTTTATAAGGTTTGATAAAATTGTATCCAAAATGGACCCCGTTAGGTTTGCCCCGTACCTTTTTAGCTTATTTATTACAGAGCCTTGTTCAGGTCAGCCAATACCTGCTTGAGGTCGGCAGTCATGATGTAGTCGGACATTTGATTGATGCTGGCATTTTCATCGGTGTTGACCGATACTATAACCTTGGCATCGCGAATGCCCACGGTAAACTGCACTTGTCCGGAAATACCGAACAGCAACGCCAGCTGGGGCTTGCATTTCTTGCCGGACAGTCCCACAACCCGTTCTTCCGACAGCCACTTCTTGTCGGTTGCCACTGGTTTGGAGCAGGCTACTTCGCCGCCCAGCTTGCGGGCTAATTCTTCGGCCATAGGCAGATCGTCCTTGCTTTCCATGCCCTGTCCTACCACTACCAGAATTTCCGCTGCTTCTATATCTACAGTGTCCCCTTCTTTGCCGCGTACTTCCAGAACTTTCACAGCTGAGGGGGGTACATTCACCTGCAGGCTATTTACGCTTCCGCCGCTTCCGGCAGCAGCGGCCTCAAAAGTTTTCGGGCGGATAGCTATTACCTTGCGGGGAGCGGTAATAGTCTGGGTGGCCACCGTGGCGCCTCCCAGGGCATTACGCTGGCATTCGATCTGATCGCCGTTCACCTGCAGGGCAGTAACATCCGTTAAGCAGCCGGCATCGATTATCTGGGCCAGACGACCGGCATATTCCTTGCACCGCCGGTTGGAGGACAGCAGTACCGTATCGGCCTGCAGCTGTTCAACAGCCTGAGCCAAAACCGAGGCTGCCACGGCTGCATCGGCCAGATTGATATCGGGCTGTTCGATATTGTATACTTCTGCTCCCGCACTGGCCAGTTCCTGAGCCGCCTGGCTGTCATTGATAGTGACAGCTTTGACAGCCCCACTAATCTGGCGGGCAGCAGTAAGCAGTTCCAGAGCCATATTTGTCTTGTCGCTGTATATTAATACTGTTGCCATGCCGATCACCTCCCGATTACGCCTTCAGCTTCCAGAGCTTTAACCAGCTCGTCCACTGATTTCACGACTACTTTCTTGCGCTGGGAATCAGGAGCCAGGTTGCTGATGGTCTTCACCGGGCTCTGGTCAGGCAGCTCAACCTTCAGATCGTCCAGTTCCACTACTTCCTTAGGTTTCTTACCGGCTTTCAGTATCTGGGTAACCGACGGTATGCGGGCTTCGTTAATGTCGGACAATACAGTTATAACCGCCGGCAGATTTACTTCCACCACTTCACTGCAGTCTTCCAGAGAGCGGGTAACTTTGACCGTGTTCCCGTTTACTTCGATGCTGCTGGCAAAAGCCACCTGGGGAAGGCCTAACAGTTCGGCCACCCGTGGACCTACCTGTCCCGAATAATTGTCGGCACTTCCTTCCCCGAAAAGGATCAAATCTACATCTTCAATATTTTTAATAGCAGCCGCCAGGACTTTAGCTACCAGGCTGCTCTCGGCATCTTTGAGCTGATCATCTATTACCAGATAGGCTTCATCTGCTCCGGCCGCCAAAGCTTCCTTAATGGTATCTTCAATATTCTCGTCTCCAGCCGAAAGAGCAATTACCTTGCCGCCCTGGGCTTCCTTAATCTGCACCCCTGCTTCCAGGGCATTCTTGTCAATGTTGCCCAGGGTTAAGGGCACATCGTCAAAGATGGGCTGGCGGTTGCGGATTCTGATCTGCTGCAGATCGGGAACCTGTTTTAAGGCTACCACAATGTTCACCCTGCAAAACCTCCTTCAAACATTGGTTGGTATAGTGAATGTTTAGCCAAAGCGAAACTGGACTCCGGCGCCCCCGTTGGGATAATTCCATTCCAGGACCTCGGTGCCGCAAGCCAGGCGGCAGGTCCCGCACTCCAGGCAGCCGTCGATGGTGAATTCCACCTCCCCGGCATCATTCAAGCTGTATAAACCGGCCGGGCAAACCAAAACCGCCTTCTTCAGACGCGGGTCTTTTTCCATGCCGGCTTTTATCCGGATATGGGGTTCGCTGTCATGTTTGAAGACATCCAATCCCAGTTTGGCTTTCAGTCCCATAACTTCGCTCATAGTTTTCTCACCTTCCTAAAATCACCCAACATATCCCACAACTGGCGGAAGGTTAGGTGCTTTCTGATAGTCGGATAAATCCGCTCTTTGGGACCTGCACCAACGGCATACAGTTCGCTCATTATGGCGGTAGCCAGTTCCGGGTATACGGTGAAAAAGCGGGGATTATCCAAAGCCGCAGGGACATCCTTGAAATTCTGGAAATCTTTCATAATAAAGCTGTCGTTCAGCAGCTTTTCATATACCGACAGCTGGCTGGCTCCATACTGACCGGCTTCCCGGGCTTTTAAAACTGCCTGGGCGGCATAATATCCGGAAGCCATGGCATATTCCATACCGCGTACCGTTACGCCGATATTCATGGAGAAGCCGGCGGCATCACCAGCTACCAGGATCCCGTTGCCGTACAGTTTGGTTAACGACTTCAGGCCCCCTTCCGGGATAACATGGGCACTGTATTCCACCGTTTGCCCGCCCCGAATCAGGCTGGCCACTTCCGGACGCAGCTTGAAATCGTCCAGCAGAGTCGGTGCTTGTACCTCAGGTTGGCCCTCCATCAGATCTTTTACACCTACTACTATTCCCAAACTAAGGCTTTCTTTATTGGTGTACAGGAAACCGCCGCCGAACTTGCCCCGGGTTACCTCGCCCATAAACAGCCGGGCAGCTCCTTCATCACCTTCCAAGCCAAAACGATCTTCAATAACGGCTGGATCCAGTTCAATAACCTCTTTGAAGCCTACCGCAAAATCGTGAGGTTTGCCTGGCTTGCGCAGCCCAGCCTTTTCCGCTGTCAGGGAAAGAACACCATCGCAGGCAATTACCACGTCAGCCCGTAACTCATCTCCGCCGGCGCGGACTCCAACTACTGAGCCGTTTTCCATGATGACGTCGTCCACCCGGCTCTTGGCGACCAGCATAGCCCCTTTGCGTTCGGCCTGTTTGGCCAGCCAGCGGTCAAACTTGGCCCGGAGAATACTGTAGCTCTGGTAAGGTTCCTGGCGGAGTTCCTCACCGCTGTAGCGAACCGTAATGGATTTACCCTTGGCCATCAAGGATACTTCCTCATGGGCAATAAAACGTTCCAGAGGCGCCTTTTCCCACAAATCCGGGAACAAATCCCGGATCGGGTTCAGGTAAATCCGACCGCCGGTTACGTTTTTAGCTCCAGCATAGTCTCCCCGCTCCAAAACCAATACTTCCAGACCTTCCTGGGCCAGAGTATAGGCTGCGGCCAGACCAGCCAAGCCAGCTCCTACTACAATTACATCGAATTTTTCCACCCATTCAGCACCTCGCTTTTAAGAAGAAAGGGAACCAAGCGGTTCCCTGTAATTCCTGGAGGGTTATTCCGCAAGGGTTACCCCGGCTACGATCATTTTCTGCATGTCCGCTACGCCCTCAATTTGCGGTCCAATTATGGCGTCTCTGTATATGCGGGAAACCTTATAATCATTCATCAGACCATAGGAGCCATGAATGTCTATCGACAGTCTGGCTACCTCTACCATAGTGTCACATACAAAGGTTTTGGTCAAGGCTGCTTCCTTGGCAAACTGGCGCGGATCTTTAACATTGTTGGCCAGCATTCCCAAACGGTAGGTAAGCCAGCGGGCGGCTTCATATTTAATTGCCATGTCGGCTATCTTCAACTGTATAGACTGGAACTTGGTAATGGGCTTATCCCGGTGCATTTTTTCCTTGGCATAGCGCAGGCCTTCTTCATAAGCAGCCAGAATACCTCCCAGAGCGGTAGAGCTGACCCCTACTTTACCAAAGGATATGCCCAGCTGCAGGATGGGATAACCCATTCCCGGTCCGGCCAGCACGTTCTCTGCCGGTACCTTGACATCCTTTAAGTAAACATCCAGCAACTGTCCGCCGTGCATGCCCATTTTGTCCCAGGGCTCAGAAATGGAATAGCCCTCACACCACTTATCCACCAGAAATGCAGTGGGCTTATTGGTCTCGTTATCCACGGCAAATATTACAATTACCCCGGGCCAGTTAGCATTGGAGATAAAGCGTTTGGTCCCGTTGAGGATATAATAATCACCGTCTTTTACCGCTGTAGTGGCTAACTGCTTGGGATCAGACCCGGTAGCCGGTTCGGTAAAGGCAAAGGAAGCAATCTGTTCTCCTTTGCAGCAGGGGGTCATAAATTTCTTCTTCTGCTCCTCGGTACCGAAAGCAGAAATAGCACTGAGGGCCAGGCAGTGGGCAGATATGGTCATGGCTACCCCGCCGGAAGCTCTGGCTAACTGCTCCATGGCCAGTACATATCCGTCGTATCCGCCGCCGGCTCCGCCGTATTCCTCAGGATAAGGAATACCGAAAAGCTCCAGTTCGGCCAATCCTTTAAGAATGTCTTCAGGGATCTTGTTTTCCCGTTCAATCTGTTCAGCAACCGGTTCAATATACTTCTCAGCAAATTCCCGTGCCATCTGTTGAATCATGAGCTGCTCTTTGCTCAAATTAAAATCCATAAGTGTCCCTCCTGTTTTTTGCTTATAAATCATTTTAACATTGAATATTATGTAATGGGAATATTCTTTGCTTGTTTTAATTTTCCTGCTTTTGAGAAGTAATTTTTTTATTTGAAATTTCCCGCAATTTCGCCTTTTCTCCGGGGGGGTTCCTGAGAAAAAATAAAGGAAGCAAAGATAACTATCTTCGCTTCCTGGCAGGTCTATTATCTCTAGACCCGAGCCGGTTGGCGGCTGCGCAGGGCTTTAATGGCTCTTTCCAGACCATCCACGGTCAGCTCTTCCATGGGGAAGATCTCACCAATCCTACGAATAGTCCAGGCCCCGTCAGTCCAATCCCAGTAATCCTTGGGGATAGGATTCAGCCACACTGAATACTCGAAATGGGTGCGCAGTCTTTTCAGCCAATCTATGCCGGGTTTATCGTTGTACAGCCCCCACTCAATTACCCCACCGATCCGGGTCAGTTCCGAAGGGGCCATGCTGGCATCCCCCACGATAATCACCCGGTAATCAGGGCTGTATGTCCGGAGAACATATTCTGTATCGGTGTAATTATCCAGGGTACAATGAGGATCATGGAACAGCCAATCATAGATGCAATTGTGGAAATAGAAAACCTTCAAATCCTTAAAGTGATTGGAACGATTCACAGCGGTAAACAGCTGGTTGCATAACCGGGTATAAGTAACCATGGACCCTCCCGAGTCCATAAGCAGGAGTACTTTTATGGAATTTTCCCGGGGACGTTCCCATACCAGTTCCAAGCGACCGGCATTGTCGCAGGTTTTCTGCACGGTACCCTCCAGGTCCAGTTCGGTGGGTTCACCTTCCAAACGGCTGGTAAACTGGCGCAGCTTGCGCAAAGCTACCTGAAATTGCCTTACTCCCAGAGTCTCATCGGTGCGGAACTCCTGGAAGCGGCGCATTCCCGCTACTTTGACCGCCGATANNCCGCCGATACGTATTCCTCCCGGGTGATATCCGGAATGCCCAAAGGGGGAGGTACCCCCGGTTCCAATCCAGTAGTTGCCTCCATGATGCTCTTCATTCTGTTCTTTCAGTCTTTCTTCCAGCATGCGCCTTAGTTCATCCAAATCCAGCTGGCGATGGTTGCGGCGCATTTCTTCGGTAATTTCCAGGGGGGGCAGCTCTTTTTCCAGCCACTCCCAGATCTTTTCCGGCAGCCCTTCCGGGGTCTCCACATCCTTGAAAAAGGCGGCAAAGGCCAGATCAAAACGGTCGTAATGAGCTTCCGTCTTTACCAGGATAGCCCGGGCCAGGTAATAGAACCCGGTCAGGCTTGAACCTGCCATGCCGGCTTCCAAAGCCTCCAGCAAGGTTTGCCATTCGTTCATGGTTACTGGTACGCCAAAGTTTTTAAGGGTATAGAAGAAGTTAGTAAACATAGGTATCATTCCTGTTATTTTTATTTAATAACGATAACGGTTCAAGGAGCTGTAGGAGGGCTGAACAGGCCGACTGGCCTGAGTCTTTCCATGCAGGTGGTTTAACAGGGTATCCAGATCTTCGTTCTTCTTCAGCAGCACTCCTAAAAAGGGCAATTCCTGTTTAATGCGATTGGGGCTGATTCCTCCCACCACCAGTGCCTGCAGCCAATCAATCAGCTCACTGGTACTGGGCTTTTTCTGAATGTTAGGCACGTTGCGCAGGGCGTAAAAAGTCTCCAGAGCTTGCTGCAGCAGGCGCTTTTCAATATTGGGATGGTGCACCCGGACAATCCGCTCCATGCCTTCCGGATCAGGAAAGGCTATATAATGGAAAATACAGCGGCGCAGGAAAGCGTCCGGCAGTTCTTTTTCCGCATTGCTGGTGATAATAACGATGGGCCGGTGCTTGGCAACGATGGTCTCCCGGGTCTCGGGAATATAGAAGCTCATTTGATCCAATTCCCAGAGAAGATCATTGGGGAACTCCAGGTCAGCCTTGTCAATCTCATCGATTAGCAAAACTACCTGCTCATCGGAGGTGAAGGCCTCTCCCAGCTTGCCCAGCTTTATATACTGCTTGATATCGGACACGTCATGATCGCCGAACTGACTGTCGTACAGCCTCTGGACCGTATCATAGACATAGAGTCCTTCCTGAGCTTTGGTAGTTGATTTAATATTCCAGATAATGAGGCGCTTGCCCAGAGAATCAGCTATACTTTTGGCCAGCATAGTCTTGCCGGTACCTGGCTCTCCCTTGATCAGCAGAGGTTTCTGCAGGGCGATAGCTATATTAACACTGTTCATCAATTCATCGGAAGCTATGTAATCCTTTGATCCCTGGTACTTCATAGAACTCTTGGCCATTGTCCCCGTTCCTCCAAACATTTGTAAGATGTATGTTCTCTCAAATATTAGCACGCTTACTTGAATAAATCAACGCAGCCATTTCTTGAAACGTCGGACAATTCAGTATTTTTAACCGATCCTGGCACTGTGCTTGCCGGCCAAATAACCCGTGGAAAAAGCCGCCTGCAGGTTAAACCCTCCTGTATACCCGTCCACATCCAGCACTTCGCCGGCAAAAAACAGGTTCCGGTGCAAGCAGGATTCCATAGTCCGCGGATTGACTTCTCTGACATCAATCCCCCCAGCAGTGACGATGGCTTCCTCTACCGGCCGGGTGGCGGTTATGGTTACCGGCAGGGCTTTAAGCAGTTCCGTCAGACGGCGCCGCTCCTCTTTCCTGATTTGACCGCTTTGCTGGTGGGGATCAATGCCGCTTAAACTTACAATGACCGGGATAAGCCTGCGGGGCAGCAGGTCATCCAGGGAGTTGGCAAAATGCCGCCGGGCATAGCGGTCTAAATCCCGCTGCAGCCGGGCTTCCAGCTGCTCCCGGGTCAAAGCCGGCTTCAAATCTATGGTTACTTTAACGGTCTGGCCGGTTTTGTAAAGATACTGGCCTATATCCCGGCTCATGCTCAGTATTATCGGCCCGGACAGACCGAAATGGGTAAACAGCATCTCGCCGAATTCACTGTTAATCCGTTTACCGTCCGCCTGGTAAGCGGTGGCCTGCACATTTTTCAAGGTGAGGCCTTTAAGGGATGGTATCCAGTCTTCCCGGGCCACCAGCGGTACCAGACCGGGCCTGGGTTCCACCACATGGTGCCCCAGACTGCGGGCCCATTTATATCCATCCCCGGTGGAACCTGTTCCCGGATAAGAAAGCCCGCCAGTAGCTACAATCACTCTGGGTGCGTCATACTGCCGGGATCCGCAGGTAATCCTGAACCCTTCTCCCTCGGGTATAATGGAATCTACCCGGGCTTTGGTAATCACTTCAACTTTCAGCTTGCGCAGTTCCTGCTGCAGTATCTCTACTACATCATGGGCGTGATCTGAAACCGGGAAAACCCGCTGGCCCCTTTCCACTTTCAGATGCAGTCCCCGGGATTGGAAAAAATCCATCAGGTCCCGGTTGGAAAAAGTATGCAGTGAACTGTACAGGAACCGACCGTTACCCGCATAACCCCGGGTAATAAACTGATCCAGTTCCAAAGCGGAGGTAAGGTTACACCGGCCTTTGCCGGTAATACTCAGTTTACGTCCCAGACGGTCCATTTTTTCCAGCAGGGTTACCGGTGCACCGTGATAAGCAGCGGAACAGGCGGCCATCATACCAGCTGGACCGCCTCCGATTACATATACTTTCATGGCAGCCATTCCCTTCCCGCTTAGCATTGTGTCCCTTTTTTTGTTATAATCGTTAAATAGTATGCCTTAAAGGCTTCAGGAGGTAATCATTTTGGATCGAACTGTTCCCGCGGGAGTACCCAAAATACTTTATGTTCTTATTATAGTTATTCTGGCAGCTATGTACTATTATGCGGCCATGGATGTGTCCGAGCCGGAAAAAGTGGTGGAGGATTTTTATTCCGCTTATTTTAACCGGGATTATGAAACCATGGCGGAGAATCTGAGCGTATTCTGGTCGGTGCAGTTTTTGCCCCAGTATACTTCCCAGTCTCCGGCAGAACTGCTGAACAACCGGGACCAAATTGTCAAGGAAATAAGCCAGGTAATTGCCGAACAGGAAGAGGAAAATATTCTGGAGGATAATTATTCTATCGAAGTAAATCCGGAATACACCCGGAAAGGCACCAACAGCGCTGTGGTGGTATATTCCGTTAAACAGGACGGCAATAAGCTGGGCATGGAATTGGCGTTGCTGATAAATGAAGCTGGGCAATTCCGGATTTTCAGCGTGAATCCTGTTGATACAGAATTGCTGAGCAGAATTACCGAGGATGATATACAAGAACTGGAAGAAAGCTTCACCGAGTTGTTAGGGACTGAATAACAAGGGGAAAAAACAAAGGGTCGGTTCTGCCCGCCTTGATCCCTTAACAGGATGCCGGGCAGGGAAACCGGCCCTCAATTCTTAGGCATACTTATTGAAATTGCTGGGCTAACTCTTTTAGTTTCCGGGCTGCCTGTTCTATTTCCATTACTGCCTGGAACACATCTTCTACGGCATCCCGCTGCTGGCTGGCCAGAGCGGAAATCTCCTGAGTGGCAGCGGCTGATTCTTCCGTGGAAGCGGAAATGCTTTCTACTTCTCGGACAGCCTCATCAGTAGAAGCCAGGATTTCCTCCAATACCGCCGAAATCTCCTGTATGGCTGCATCAATCTTGGCAGCACCCTGATCTATCTGTTCAAACATGCGCTGGGTTTCCTGTACCGCTTCATCCTGCTGGCGGGCTATATGATCGGACTTTTCGATCTGCTTCACGGTAACCAGCATGCCCTGCTGGATTTCCTCAATCAGCTTGGAAATATTCTGGGCCGCCTGGCCTGACTCTTCGGCCAGTTTTCTTACTTCTTCAGCTACTACCGCAAAACCGCGGCCGGCTTCTCCGGCACGGGCAGCTTCAATAGCGGCATTTAATGCCAGCAAGTTGGTTTGGTCAGCTATACCGGTTATTATTTCTACAATGTTAACTATCTGGTTGGATTTTTGATTCAGCTCATAGACCGCCTGGCTTACCATCTCCTGGGCCTTATTGCTTTCCTGCATGAAAGCGGTCTGCTTTTCCAGAGCCTTTATGCCGTGGCCTACGATGCTGTTGAACTGATTGGATTGCTCACTGACCTGCTGCACACTCTTGCCGCAGCTTTCTATAGCGGTGGCCATTTCTCTGACTACTTCCGTGGTCTTGTTGGCATGGAGTGCCTCTTCCGTAGCTGCGTTGGCCATTTCCTCGACGCTGGAACTGACCTGGTTGGCAGCTTGTCCGGTCTTTTCAATCAAGCTGCGAACGCTCAAGGCCTTTTCATTCAACAATGCAGCTTCCGAGTTAATCTCCCGGGCAACAGCTTGCAGGCTGTTATTAAGTGCCCGGACTTCCTGTTCTTTCTCAATGGATATCATTAACAGTTTTCGCGCTACCCTGGTAGTTATAGCACCGCAAATTCCTACAAAGATGAATAATAAATACCTGGCTCCAAGGGTTGCACCTACATTGCCCTCGGGGATAATGGTCGGATTTATAATAAAAGCTACCGTCATTAAAACAATTACCAGTACAACCGAAAACGCGCTCACATACAGATCAAAGTACAGCACTCCCAAGGCCAGCACCAGATAAAAGGTAGCAAACAATTCCTTGCTGCCGCTCATAATTACCACAAACAAGAATGTAGTAAGTCCTACCATCAGCATGGTCAAATACTTGGAGAACGCATGGGTTGGATACCTGAACACAATCAGGTAAGTGACAGCTATGATTAATGCTGCCAAACCGGCTTCCATCCCTATGCTGGCCAAAGTTAAATGACTGGAACCCGTACCGGTGAAGTAGATCCCCAGTGTGGACAGGTTTGCCAGTACCTCAATTAAAATACTCCCTATAAACACCCGCCGGTGGCTATCCACCATATTTTTCGCCAACAGGTCGTCACCACTATGCAAAGCTACACCCAACCTTCCCTTCCCGCTGAGTAATACCTATATATGGATATCAATTCTATAGAATTCGATCAAATCCTTTTGGACTACGACAAAATATAATAAATAGGCACAGCGTCTAACACGCTGTGCCATATTTTGCTGTACAAGCGTAATTTTCTATATCCTAACTTATTTCATATTTCGCTACTTTTCTATTTCCAGCTGGCCGGGTTTTACCTGGGTTACTTTATGGCCTTCCCCTATATGCATGCCGGACCCAATTAAGCACCCGCCGGCTACTACGGTTCCTCCCTCCAGTACGGAGTGACTGCCTACCTGGCAGTTATCTCCCAGGACACAACCATGCAGCTGGGCTTTTTCGCTGACCTGTACCCGTTCCCACAATATACATTCTTCTAATACAGCCCCGCGGCTGATATGACATCCGGGACCAATTATTACATTTCCATACATCTGCACATCTTCATCGATTACCGCCCCTGCACCAATCAAAATGTTAGCTTGGGCGGTGCGTTTTACAGTACCGGCCACCGGAACTCTTACTTTTCCCTGCAGGATGTCGTTATGAGCCTGGCGATAGGTATCCAGACTGCCTACATCGCACCAGTAGTCATCTATAGCAGCGGCAAAAAAAGGTGCCTTGATTTTTACCAGATGGGGAAAAACCTGTTTGCCGAAGTCATAGAACTGTTCAGGGGGAATATAATCGAATATCTCGGGTTCAAATATGTATATACCCGTATTAGCTAGATTGCTTAAAGCCTCTTCCGGGCGGGGCTTCTCCTGAAAGCTGCTGATACGGCCATTGCTGTCAGTGACTACTATGCCGTACCGCTCCACCTCGTCAACTGTTTTGACTGCAATAGTTGCCAGGGCACCCTGGCGCCGGTGTTCCTGCATAAGGCTGGTCAGATCAATGTCCGTTAATGCATCCCCGCTTATTACAACAAAAGTATCATCCAGGAACCACTGGCATTTTTTCACTCCCCCGGCGGTTCCCATTAACTCTTCTTCCCGGGAATAGAGCAAGGTCATGCCAGGCCGGGGAGAATTCCCGAAATAATTCTCAATGCAGTCCGCGTGGTAATGAAGATTAGCAATAACTTGTGAAAAACCATGTTCATCCAACAGCTGAATAATATTCTCCATAAGAGGCCGGTTGGCCATGGGCACCATGGGTTTGGGGACTCCTATAGTCAGGGGCATCAGCCGGGAGCCGACCCCCGCCGCCATAATCATTGCTTTCAATCAAATATTCCTCCCATTATTGCAAGTATATTCCTTTTTAATACTATACCATTATCCAGCTGGTTGGTCAGCCCTCAACCCACGATGCGTCCTTTCATTTTCTCATCCAGGTAATACCCCATTCCGCGCCGGGTCTTGATAATCCGGGGATTCTGGAGATCATCTCCCAATTTAATGCGCAGGTTGCGGATATGATATTTAGGTTCCACCCACACGGCGCCGGTATAATCCTGGCTGATAATTTCCGACAGGGTGCGATGGGAAACGATTACCCCCGGTTGACGGGCCAGGCAAGCCAGCAGGCGGGTTTCCGCCGGGGTTAACCAGGCTTGTCCCTGGGAAGTGTACACCACCGCCTGTTTTAAATCTACCTGGGGCAATTCCCTGCCTGCAACAGGTACTGCCTTCTCTTCTGTCATCTCCGGGTAGGAACGGGCCGTTTCCAGCAGGGCCAGGTTATCCCAGGTACCGGGTACTCTTTTTTCCCGGCAGCGCTCTAAAAACCACTGGCCTACCGGATCGCTGCGTATCTCACTGACCAGTTCCTGCATGTATTCCGGGCAGGCAGCAGGTGAACCTCCCAGTTCCAGTACCGGCAGCAGCAGATCCAATAAATCTCCCCGGTCAGCCATTAACCTACCCCCAGGTATTCCAGCCGGCAGCAGAAAGCTTCCCGCCCGCCTTCCAAGGTAGACATAATCTCCCTGCGCACCTCTTCCTGGTCCAGCCTCCCCTGCACCTGCAGCCTTCCCTGGCCGTGGGACAGGGTCATGGCGATAACCCAGTCTGCCTGTCCGGCTACCACAATATTGGGGTTATGAGTCACCAGAATAACCTGGCGGCTTTGCTTTATATCCACCAGGCGCGGGATTACCAGCTCATAGATACAGCCGTTGTCCAAATGATCTTCAAATTGATCCCCCATAAGTACCGGACGCCGGGCCAGCAATATAATGGGCAGCAGGAGTGAACACTGGGTGCCCCGGGAAAGACGGTAGCTGTTCACCGCTTCCACTCCCGACTTGCCCCGGTAATAGAGCTGCACCTGATCGCCGATAGATATCTCGGTCATACGGCCGCTCTCCGCCCGGTTGGCCAGAGCCCAAATAATCTGCCGGGCATCACTGGTGCCGCATTCCAGGGTGCGGCTGAGCAGTTCCGCGTCTGCCTGATTGACAATGCTCATCAGAGCCGGGGGATCAATGCGGCGGACCATACAGTCGATAAGTCTTCTGCTGGCAACACCCTGCAGCAGTTGATGCAGGAATTGCCGGTATTCCTCCACACAGCTCCGTTTATGAAAACGGATGAAAGGATTTCCTGCCAAAACCCCATTCAGCCTGGCCACGGCAGCTTTACGAGAACGGGATACGGCATCTTCCAGGCGCTGGGCTTCAACCAGCAGTACCTGTTTATGCTCCATTAGCTGCTGGGCTTTGGTGCGCAGCTTTTCGTACTCCTCTTCGCAGCCGGTCAGCTCAGCCAGTTCCCGCATCAGGCTCTGGCGGCGCCGGGCCAGTTCCTGGCACCCGGTAAACCCCTGTTCTCTTAACTCCTGAATAATCTGCTGTTCCTGAACTTCATGCTGCTGGGCCAAGGCCGCGGAAATCTCCTGGATTGCTGCCAGCCCGGCTTCCAAAACTTTAACCAGTTCCTGGGCCAGTTGCCGGCTGGATTCCAGGGTCTGGCCAACCTGGGTTAGCAGACTCTCTACTAGCTCAGGGTTCAGCCATTCGCCCTCCTCCAGGCGGCAGGCGGGATGATGGAAGGCCAGCCAGTAACGCAGCCCTTTCAAACGGGAACTCAGCAGCTTTTCCCAGAACTCAGCCAGGGATGCTTCCTGTACCAGAGCATGTTTGCGTTTTTCCGGCTCATTCAACTGCAGGCTGGTCAATTCTTTTACCAGCAACTCCTTCCGGGCTACTTTTTCTTTTAGTTCAGCCGCCTTTTCCGCTATGGTTTCATATTCATGCTGCAATTGAACCCGTTTGGCGGTATTGGCCTCCAGTTCCCGCAGCAGCGGTCCTATTTCTTCATTGGTGCGGTCTAACAGATCCATTAACACGGTCCCGCCTTGATCCAGCAGTTGCTCCAGCTGACCCTGATAGTAGGCTTCCAGGTGAAATTTCAGGTCACTGCCTTCCTGCAGCAGTTCCCCTTTATGGTCATATAACCGCGGGTAACGGCCAATCCGGCGCTGGATCTTGCGGATGTTGTCAAACTCCGTGACAAATTCCACTTCTACCTGGCCGTCTTCCAACAGGCCGGTTACATTGTGCAAAAATTCCCGGGGCTGCTGGGACCAGTCCCCCAGGGCAAAGCGTATCAAATTCAAAATACTGCTTTTTCCCGTACCCCGGGGGCCAATGATGCAGTTCAGTCCTTTTTGAAAATTTACCTCCAGTCCATCCAGAAATCCCCCCTGGACAGCCAGACGACGTATTTCCTTAACCCACATCATATGTCCCTCCCTGTAGTCGAGGTGTTTTCATTATAGAACATATGTTCGGTAGAGGCAAGAGGCAAAACCCATTATATTACAGCACACAAAAAAACCGCCTGATTCTGAAACAGCAGAACCAGACGGTCTCAGGGGAGTGATCATTTCTGACAAAGAGACGAAGCATACGCCATGCGCAGGTAATCAAGGTGAGTTTTCAGTTCAGAAATTATCAGGCTCACTTCACTGCAGCGGTCATCCTGGGGTATCGCCCCTTTCATCTCACTTAATGTAATAATAATCTGCTCCACACTGCCGCATATCCGGGAGACGTCGTTCTCCAACATGTGATAGGCCAGCTCCGATAGTTCTTCATAAATTTGTTTCAAGCTTCTCTGTTCTTCGGGCCAAATTCCTTCCAGACAATTAACCTGGGCAAGTATGGCGCGATAACAGTTATTACCCAGGCTTGTACTATCCATGGTAATCCTTTCCTCCATACCCCTTAATTATTTTTGCAAGATTTTCCATGAAAACCAAACATTATCATTCTAAAGGACCCCTTGACACAGGTCAACACTTTTTTACGCATTCATAAATTTATTTATAACCAGATCCAGCTGCTGCAATTTTTTTAGTAACAGCAGAACTGCCTGGGTAATTACCTCCTCCTCATTTTGGCCGGGCTGGGCCTGCAAAGCACTGCTCAGCTTCTGCCCCAAACAGATAGTCTGGGCAGCGGTGGCGGAAGTACAAAACAAATCCAGGGTGCGTCCATCTTTCAGCACCAGCTGGGTATGGCCATCCTTGTGTCCTATGGTATCCACAAAGTTTACATCTGCATAGCCGCAGCAGCGATCGTTGGCACAAATAGGTGTGCGCATCTTGAAAGGAATAAAGACCCGATCGGGGGGCAAATAAAAGGGCAAAACCGTCTGGCGGTCAATTATTCTCGCCACCTGCTCCCCTTGAGCCGGCAAATCGATAGCATAAAGCCTGGCCAAAGCCTTTTTTACAGAACGGATAGAGCGGCGATCCACAATAACACCTTCCCGGGTCCACAGTTCGGTACTGTCTCCCTCAGGTCCATAGGCAGGCCGCAGCAGGATAATGTCATCTTTAACCTGTTCCAGTTGCACAATAAAACACCTCCTGTCCCCATGGTGGTATCAGGAGGTGGAAATTCAGTGGGTTGAAAGTAGAAATTTAGTTGTATTCCGGTTGATTTTGCCGGCGCTTCAGCAGCAGATAGTTTATGGAATCCACCAGAGCCTGCCAGGAAGCTTCAATAATATTCTCGGACACCCCTACCGTATTCCACTTGCCGGACTGGTCGGCAGATTCAATCAATACCCGGACTTTGGCAGCGGTACCCTCTTTGCCGTCCAGTACCCGGACTTTATAGTCGGAAAGGTGCATTTCCTGTATTTCCGGATAGACTTCCGTCAAAGCCTTGCGCAGGGCATTGTCCAGGGCATTGACCGGACCGTCGCCATCGGCAGCGGTATGAAAGGTCCGTCCACCGGCACAGAGTTTAATCATGGCTTCGGAGACAATGTCACCCTGTTCGCTCTTCTCCAGGATTACTTTCAGGTTCTTTAATTGAAAGAAATCGGTACACTGGCCAAAGGCTTTGCGCAGGAATAATTCCAGAGAAGCATCGGCCCCTTCAAACTGGAAACCCTGGCTTTCCAGTTCCTTGATCTGCTTGATAACCGCCCGGGTTTGGGCGCTGTAGCTGTTTACATCCAGATTCAGTTCCCGGGCTTTGTAAAGCAAATTGGATAAGCCCGACAGTTCCGATACCAGGACCCGGCGGTGGTTGCCCACGTCTTCGGGATTAATATGTTCGTAGGTAAGGGAATCCTTCAGCAAAGCACTTACATGAATGCCCCCTTTGTGAGCAAAGGCACCGTAGCCTACAAAAGGCTGGTTATTATGATGGGGCATATTGGCAATTTCCGCTATATAATGGGAAACTTCGCTGATGCTCTTCAAGCGTCCCGGCGGCAGGCAGGACAAGTGCATTTTCAGTTCCAGGTTGGGGATTATCGAGCAGAGATCAGCATTGCCGCACCGCTCCCCGTAACCATTGATGGTTCCCTGCACCTGCAGGCATCCATTTTGCACCGCAATCAGGGAATTGCTGACTGCACATCCCGCATCATTATGGGCATGGATTCCCAGAGGAGCACCAATCACCTGGCGTACCTGCAGGACAATATCCTCCACTTCCCAGGGCATGCTTCCCCCATTGGTATCGCAGAGGACAATCCAGTCTGCTCCCGCTTCCTCAGCAGTCTTCAGCACCTGCAGGGCATAATCCCGGTTGGCCTTAAATCCATCGAAAAAGTGCTCCGCGTCAAATATGACTTCCTTGCCCTTATCCTTCAGGTAAGCGATGCTCTCCCGCACCATGTTCAGGTTTTCTTCTAAAGTGGTTTCCAGGGCTCTCAGAACATGAAAGTCCCAGCTCTTGCCTACCAGGGTTGCACAAGGGGCCCCTGAATCCAGCAAAGCCTGCAAATTTAAGTCCTGCTTGACCGAGATCCCCGGTTTACGGGTAGAACTGAAAGCGGCCAGACGGCTGTTTTCCAGGCCTATGCTTTGAATAGCCTTGAAAAACTCCATATCTTTGGGATTGCTTCCCGGCCATCCCCCTTCGATATAGGAAATACCTAAAGAATCCAGACGCCGGGCTATCTGCAGTTTATCCTCCAAGGAAAAGGAAATCCCTTCCGCCTGAGAACCATCTCGCAGAGTAGTGTCGTATATGGTTACTTTCAGCTTCCTATCCCCAATACTGTTATCCTCCTTTTAAGAAAACATCTATCCTTCTAAAATGGTCTGAGCTACAAGATCTCCCATCTCACTGGTACCCAATATGGTCTTGCCCGGCTCAGCCAGGTCCGGAGTACGGTAACCGGCATCAATTACCTTGCGGACCGCCTCTTCAATAGCCTGGGCTTCTTTTTCCAGCTTCAGGGAATAACGCAGGAGCAGAGCCGCTGATAGTATAGTAGCCAGCGGGTTGGCCTTGTTTTGCCCGGCAATATCGGGAGCACTGCCATGGGCCGGTTCATACAATCCCACCTCGCCGCCGATGGAAGCACTGGCCAGCATCCCCAGTGACCCGGTAAGCATGGAAGCTTCATCAGTCAAAATATCGCCAAACATATTCTCGGTAACAATCACGTCAAACTGGCGGGGATTGCGGATCAGCTGCATAGCGCAGTTGTCTACATACATATGGGTGAGTTCCACATCAGGATACTCACGGGCCATATCGGTTACCGTTTCCCTCCACAGCCGGGAACTCTCTAGCACATTGGCCTTATCCACCGAGCACAGCTTCTTCTTGCGCTGGCGGGCCGCCTCAAAGGCTATTTTGGCTATGCGTTTAATTTCATAAGTGGAATAGGAAAGCACATCAGTGGCCTTCTGCCCGTCAGCCGCCAGCTCCCGGCTCTTTTCCCCAAAGTAGATTCCCCCGGTGAGTTCCCGGACGATGAGAATATCCACTCCCTGCAATACCTCTTCCTTCAGGGTAGAGGCATGAATCAAAGACGGGAAAACCACGCAGGGTCTCAGGTTGGCATAAAGAGCCAGTTCCCGGCGCAAAGGCAGCAGGGCTCCCGCCTCCGGGCGCAATTCCACCGGCAGGTTATCCCATTTGGGGCCTCCTATAGCTCCTAAAAGAACTGCATCGGATTGCTCACATAATTCTAAAGTTTCTTCAGGCAGGGGATGCCCCTTGGCATCATAGGCTGCTCCTCCCACCAGGGCTTCCGTGAATTCAAAGGAATGCCCGTATTTTTCTCCTATAGCCTTCAATGCTTTCAATGCCTGGGGGACTATCTCCACCCCAATTCCATCTCCGGGAAGTACCGCAATCTTAAACATACACTTCTTCCTTTCTCTGATTGGCTGATATAAGTAACTATTTATTGCTTAACTTGTGCTGTACATAACCTATCAGGCCGCCCTGAGCCATAATCTGCTGCATGAATTCAGGAAAGGGCGCAGCCTGAAAACTTTCCCCGGTACGGAGGTTGACGATTATTCCCTTTTCCAAATCAACTTCCACCTGGTCTCCATCCTCAATGGCCTGCACCGCTGCCTCACATTCCAATATGGGCAGACCGATATTGATGGCGTTGCGATAGAATATGCGGGCAAAGGATGAAGCAATGACACAGGCTACTTCTGAACCTTTGATGGCAATAGGGGCATGTTCCCGGGAACTGCCGCAGCCAAAGTTTTTCCCGGCTACGATGATGTCTCCCGCCTGAACCTTTTGGGGAAAGCTGGGATCTGCATCTTCCATGCAGTGCTTGGCCAGTTCCGCGGGGTCTGCTGTATTAAGATAGCGGGCCGGGATAATAGCATCGGTGTCTATATCCGCCCCAAATTTATGAACCCTTCCGGTAAATTTCATGGCATACTCCCCTCAATATTATTAATAAACAGCCTCTGTGTATGACATCATTGCGTAAAAGTTTCCTAAGTATGTTATCTAGTGCAGTGGAAGCTAAAGCCACCGCTACTCAGAGTAATAAAAAAGCTTATTAACAATGTTGCGTTCGAGATTGCCGGGGCACTTCGTGCCTCGTAATTATCACTGAAGAACAGACCCCGATGAATGAAAAGTCACCTTTGTGTCATTGCGAGCGCAGCGAAGCAATCTCAAAAGAGGCTCGCAGACTGCAAAAAAGGGATCGCCACGTCGCTTCGCTCCTCGCGATGACACATTAGAAGTCTTTTCATCATCGCGAAGTCCATTTTCACAGCAATTATTACCGGCAGAGCAGACCATGATGAATGAAAAGTTACCTTTTGTGTCATTGCGAGCGCAGCGAAGCAATCTCTAACGGTGCCTGCAGGTATGTCAACGAGATCGCCACGGCACTTCGTGCCTCGCGATGACAAAGCGCAGTCATTTTCACAGCAATGACTCGGCGCAGAGCATTGAGCAACGACCATATAGTCTAGCCCGCCACTTCCTGGGGCGGGGTAATGCGTCCGGTTATGGCGCTGGCAGCAGCCACCGCCGGGCTGGCGAGATATACTTCGCTTTCCGGATGCCCCATGCGCCCTACAAAGTTGCGGTTGGTGGTAGCCAGAGCTTTTTCCCCTTTAGCCAGTATTCCCATATGCCCGCCCAGGCATGGTCCGCAGGTGGGGGTGCTGACCGCACAGCCTGCTTCCACAAAGGTTTCAATGTAACCCCGGCGCATAGCCTCCAGGTAAATCTGCTGGGTGCCCGGGAAGACGATTACTCTCACTTCCGGATGAACTTTGCGCCCTTTGAGAATGGAAGCGGCTATTTCCAGATCCTCCAGTCGCCCGTTGGTGCAGGACCCGATCACCACCTGATCAATCTGCACATGAGCGGCTTCACTCACCGGGCGGGTGTTCTCCGGCAGGTGGGGAAAGGCCACCAGCGGTTCCATTTTGCTCACGTCATACTCCCGGACTTCTGCGTATTTGGCATCATCATCCGATTTGTATAACTGATAGGGTCTTTGGGCCCGGGACTGGACATAAGCCAGGGTAATGTCATCGGGAGCAATGATACCGTTTTTGCCTCCGGCCTCGATAGCCATATTGGCCATGGTAAAGCGGTTGTCCATAGACAATTGATCAATTACTTCTCCGGTAAATTCCATGGACATATAGCGGGCCCCATCCACACCGATGTCGCCAATGGTATGAAGAATCAAATCCTTGCCGCTAACCCATTTAGGCAAAGTTCCGTAATAAACAAACTTGATGGTATCAGGTACCTTGAACCAGGCTTCCCCGGTAGCCATGGCCGCAGCCATATCAGTAGAACCGACTCCCGTGGCAAAGGCCCCTACGGCACCATAGGTACAGGTATGAGAATCGGCCCCGATAATAAGGTCGCCGGGCAATACCAGGCCCTGTTCCGGCAGCAGGCAGTGTTCTATGCCCATCTGCCCCACTTCAAAATAATGCTTTATTCCGAAACGCCGGGCGAAATCCCGTACCACCTTGGCCTGTTCCGCCGACTTAATATCCTTGTTGGGGGTAAAATGATCCGGAACCAGGACGATGCTGTCCGGATCGTGGACTCTGTCCAGGCCCAGCCGGGAAAATTCACTGATCGCTACCGGAGCGGTAACATCGTTGCCCAGAATGACGTCCACCCGGCAGTTGATCAATTCACCCGGTTCCACGTATTCCTTGTTGGCATGATAGGCCAGTATTTTTTGGCTGATGGTCATACCCATGTTGCTATAACTCCTCTCTTGGCTGATAGCAGACCCTTAGGCCTGACCTGTCTGCTGGTGTTTCTCATAGTAGTATTTATTGATAGCATTAATATAGGATTTGACACTGGCTTCAATAATATCGGTACTTAAGCCCCGGCCTCCATATATCTTGCCGTCAATTTCAATATGGGATATTACTTCACCCAGAGCATCCTTGCCGCTGCTGACGGCATTCAGCTTGTAATCATGCATCTTGCCATAAATATCCGTAATCTTGTCAACCGCATGACAGGCAGCGTCCACCGGCCCGTCACCGGTAGCGGCGGCTTCAAATTCCATGTTGTCAATGGCCAGTTTAACGGTAGCCGTGGGCACTATGCTGGTACCGCTGGAAATATGCAGGTAGACCAGTTTGAACCTCTCCGGTATAGCCCGGACTTTGTCATTGACCAGAGCTTCCAGGTCCTCATTGGTAACCTCTTTTTTCTTGTCAGCAATCTCCTTAAAGGCCTTGAAAGCCCGATCAAGTTCTTCGTCACTCAGGTCATAGCCCAATTCCTGCATATGTTTGCGGAAAGCATGCCGCCCCGAATGCTTGCCCAGCACCAGGGTACTGCGGGAGGCCCCGATCAGCTCGGGACTCATGATTTCGTAAGTGGTGCGCTCTTTTAATACCCCGTCCTGGTGAATCCCTGATTCATGGGCAAAAGCGTTTTTCCCCACAATGGCTTTGTTGGGCTGTACCTGCATACCGGTCAGGGTACTCACCAGCCGGCTGGTTCTAAATAACTCTCCGTAGTTGACATTGATCTGCTTGTTAAAGAAGGCCTGGCGGGTGTACAAAGCCATGATGATTTCTTCCAGAGCGGCATTGCCGGCTCTTTCCCCGATGCCGTTGACAGCACATTCCACCTGGCGGGCACCGGCCAGGATACCCGCCAGGGAGTTGGCTACTGCCAGGCCCAAATCGTCGTGACAGTGCACGCTGATTATGGCCTTGTCTATATTGGGCACCTTTTCAAACAAGGTGCGGATAAACTGCCCAAACTCTTCCGGCACCGCATATCCTACCGTATCCGGCAGGTTTACTACCTTGGCTCCGGCATCGATGACTTTTTCCACTACCTGGGCCAGGAAATCTATATCACTGCGGGAAGCATCTTCGGCGGAGAATTCCACATCACTGCAGTACTTGCGGGCATATTTTACCGCTTCTACCGCCTGTTCCAGCACCTCCGGGCGGGATTTCTGCAGCTTGTAACGCAGATGAATGTCAGAGGTAGCCAGGAAAGTATGTATCCTCGGATTTTCTGCCTCACGAACAGCTTCCCAGGTACGATCGATGTCTCCTCTTACTGCCCGGCACAACCCGGCGATCACCGGCCCTTTTACCTTACGGGCAATAGTCTGTACGGCGGCAAAATCACCCGGCGAAGCAATAGGAAAACCAGCCTCGATGATATCCACTCCCAAACGGGCCAATTGCTGAGCGATCTCCAGCTTTTCTTCCACATTCAGGCTGACTCCCGGTGACTGCTCACCATCTCTTAAGGTAGTATCGAACAGGTAGACTCGATTACTGCTCACTAACTACAAACCTCCTACCTTAATGTGGAGCAGGAATACCAACACCCGGTAAATCCCCTCTCCCAACAACTCTGTTTACCTGGTTATTTATTGTTCTTCAGCCAGGGCATCATGCTTCTCAGTTCTGCCCCTACTTCTTCGATCAAGTGTTCCCGGTTCTGGCGGCGCAGAGCGTTAAACATGGGACGGCCCACCTGGTTTTCCAGCAGCCATTTCTTGGCAAAGTGTCCTTCCTGGATTTCCTTGAGAGCTTCCCACATAGCCCGGCGGGTCTCTTCACCGATGATTCTGGGCCCCATGGTATAGTCGCCGAATTCGGCGGTATCACTGATGGAATAGCGCATATAGCTCATGCCGCCCTCATACATCAGGTCTACAATAAGCTTCATTTCATGCAGGCATTCAAAATAGGCAATTTCCGGCTGGTATCCGGCCTCTACCAGAGTTTCAAAACCGGCCTTGATCAGCTCGGTAACTCCTCCGCAAAGTACGCACTGTTCACCGAACAGGTCGGTCTCGGTCTCTTCCTGGAAAGTAGTCTCGATTACCCCTGCCCGGGTAGCGCCAATGCCGCAGGCGTAGGCCAGTGCCAGTTCCTTGGCCTGCCCGGTAAAGTCCTGCTGCACAGCTATCAGGGCGGGAACACCGGCTCCTCTTTGATATTCCCGGCGTACCAGGTGTCCAGGTCCTTTAGGAGCAACCATAAATACATCTATATAAGGAGGCGGCACAATCTGCCCGAAGTGAATGTTAAAGCCGTGAGAAAATCCCAGGGCATTACCTTCCTTCAGGTGGGGCTTGATCTCTTCATTATATATACGGGCTTGAACTTCATCCGGCAGGAGCACCTGGATAATATCACCGGCGGCAGATGCTTCGGCTACGGTCATAGGAGTGATACCTGCAGCAATAACTGCGTTCCATTCCTTCTCGCTGGCTTCATCAAAAGGCTTGCGCAAGCCTACTACTACATTGATTCCGCTGTCATGAAGGTTCTGAGCCTGGGCGTGACCCTGGGAGCCAAATCCCAGAACCGCTACGGTTTTCCCTTTGAGAAGATCTAAATTAGCGTCTGCATCATAATACATTTTAGCCATGTTTCCATTCCTCCTTGTTATTGTACGGCATCCCGCCGCTATTATTTTGCTCCACCGCGCACCATGGCAACCTTGCCGGTGCGAACCAGTTCAATAATACCGAAAGGCTTCAGTGAGTCTTCAATGGCATCTATTTTACCGGAGTCTCCGGTGGCTTCGATTATCAGGGAATTACGTCCAATGTCTACAATTCTGGCTCTGAATATGTCAACTATCTGCACTATGTCCGCTCGTACGTTGGCATCAGCTTTTACTTTTATCAGGACCAGTTCTCTTTCCACGGCTTTTTCTTCCGTAAGATCTACAATCTTGATGACTTCCACCAGCTTATAAAGCTGCTTGGTGACCTGCTCAATTACCCGGTCATCACCGTCAACCACAATGGTCATGCGGGAAATACCGGGATCCTCAGTAGTTCCTACAGCCAGGCTTTCAATATTGTAGCCCCGGCGGCGGAACAGGGTGGTCACCCGGGTTAAAACACCAGGTTTATTCTCCACGGTTACTGATAAGGTATGGGCCATTAACAGTCACCTCCCAGCATATTGTTCAGGGATGCGCCCGGGGGAACCATGGGATAAACATTGGCTTCCCGTTCTACCCAGAAGTCAATTATTACCGGGCGATCGGTCACTTGCAAAGCTGCTTGCAGGGCCTTTTCCACATCCTGAACCTCTGTAACCCTCATTCCCACAGCTCCGTAGGCTTCCGCCAGCTTGACAAAATCCGGCTGGACGCTGATATCGGTATGGGAATAGCGACCTCCGTAGAACAGGCTTTGCCACTGGCGGACCATGCCCAGGTACTGGTTGTTGAGAATGCATATTATAATAGGCAGATTGTATTGCACAGCAGTGCCCAGTTCCTGAATATTCATCTGGATACTGCCGTCTCCGGCAACATCTATAACCGTCATATCCGGCCGGGCAATCTTGGCTCCCACTGCGGCAGGAAGCCCGAAACCCATGGTGCCCAATCCCCCGGAAGTAATAAAGGTACGGGGATGTTTGAATTTGTAATACTGGGCGGCCCACATCTGATTCTGCCCCACTTCCGTGGTTATTATGGCTTCCCCTTTCGTGAGTTCGTATATTTTTTCAATAACATATTGGGGCATAATGCGGCCTTCGGCGGAAGAACCGTAGCACAGGGGATACTGCTGTTTCCAAAGGTTAATGGTAGCCAGCCAATCCTGGCGCTGGCTTTCCTCCACCGGGGACAGGCGGCCGTTGATGGCTGCCAGCACCTCTCCCACATCACCCACGATAGGAACGTGCACCGCTACGTTCTTGCCGATTTCCGCTGCATCTATGTCTATATGGATAACCTTGGCATGGGGAGCGAAGGTTTCGATTTTTCCGGTAACCCGGTCATCAAAGCGCACCCCCACGGCGATCAGCAAATCGCACTCACCAATTGCATAATTGGCATAGCGGGTACCGTGCATTCCCAGCATCCCCAGGGAAAGAGTATGGTCTGCCGGGAAACTTCCCAGACCCATAAGAGTGGTAGTCACCGGTATTTTCTGGCTTTCCGCCAGTTTTCTCAGTTCTTCCGAAGCATTGGAGGCTATTATCCCGCCTCCCGCATATATAACCGGCTTGCGGGCTTTTTGGATCAGATCCACAGCGGTTATTACCTGCCCGTGATTAAAGCCTTTCATAACCCGGTAACCCCGGATGTTAACCTCCCCATCGGTAGGGGTCCAGTCAATAGCTCGTTCCATAATGTCTTTGGGCAAATCTATCACAACCGGACCCGGCCGGTTGGTCCTGGCAATGTAAAAAGCCTCCCGGACAACCTGTTCGATATCCTCGGTCCTCTCTACCAGATAGTTATGTTTAGTAATAGGAAGAGTAATTCCCGTAATATCAGCTTCCTGGAAAGCATCCCGGCCAATCAGTGATGTGGCCACCTGGCCGGTCAAGCAGACAATGGGTATGGAATCCATATTGGCCGTGGCTATTCCCGTTACCAGATTGGTAGCACCGGGACCGGAAGTACTGAGACAGACTCCTACCTTTCCAGTTACTCGCGCATAAGCATCGGCAGCGTGGACCGCCCCTTGCTCATGACGAACTAATATATGTCTGATATCAGAATTATAGAGGGCATCATAAATCGGCAGTACTGCACCGCCCGGGTAACCAAAAATGGTGTCCACTCCTTCTCTCTGCAGGCACTGCAGCAGTATTTCCGCACCTCTTAACTTCATAAAGTCACCTCCGATTATTAAGCCAGATTAAGTAATGTGTCGCTGGCCTCGGCCAGCCTGTTGTGTCAAATGGTCCGATATATGATAAAAGCGGGCTGATGATGGCCCGCTTCTGCTAGGTATTTGCGTACCAGCTTACTTTCGGAAAACAGCTCCGGTACTGGCTGATTGCACCATCTCAGCATATCGTTTCATATATCCGCTTTTTATTCGAGGTTCGGGTGAAGTCCATAGTGCCCGGCGGCGGGATAATTCCTCTTCCTCTACCAGGAGTTCTAGTCGGTTGGCTGGAATGTCAATGCGTATAAGGTCTCCTTCCTCGACTAGAGCAATGGTTCCTCCTGCCGCCGCTTCCGGGGATACGTGGCCGATGGAAGCTCCTCGGGTTGCCCCGGAAAAACGTCCATCGGTTATTAATGCCACCTCCTTGTCAAGGCCCATACCAGCTACTGCGGAGGTGGGGGTAAGCATCTCCCGCATTCCCGGACCACCCCGTGGACCTTCATAGCGAATAACTATAACATCACCGGGGAGGATTTTATTGGATAATATGGCTTCTACGGCTTCCTCCTCGGAATTGAAAACTCTGGCTGGTCCCTCATGCTGAATCATTTCTTCCGCTACAGCACCTTTTTTAACCACGGCTCCTTCAGGAGCCAGGTTGCCGAACAGAATCGCCAGCCCGCCGGTGGGGCTGTGGGGATTATCCAGAGGCCGGATCACTTCATGATCCAGAACCGGATACTTGCTTATATTCTCACCTACGGTCTGCCCCGTTACTGTCAAACAACCAGTATTCAGCAAACCGCCCTTGTTAAGCTCATTCATCAAAGCCTGAACTCCGCCGGCCCGGTGGAAATCCTCGATGTGGTGTCCGCCAGCCGGACTCAGTTTGCATAAATGGGGGGTCTGGTCACTGATCTGGTTAAACAGATCCAGATCAATATCCACCCCGGCCTCGTTAGCGATAGCCATAAGGTGCAGGACGGAATTGGTGGAGCAGCCTATGGCCATATCCACTTTTATGGCGTTGGCAAAGGCCTGGGGGGTCAAAATGTCCAGGGGCCGTATATTCTTCTCCAGCAGTTCCATGATTTTCATGCCCGTTTTTTTGGCCAAACGAATACGCTCGGAATAAACCGCCGGGATAGTGCCGTTGCCGGGCAAGGCTAGGCCTAAGGCTTCGGTCAGACAGTTCATGGAATTGGCGGTAAACATTCCGGAACAGGACCCGCAGGTGGGGCAGGCGTTCTCCTCCAGTTCCGCCAGTTCCTCTTCCTGCATCCGGCCGGCTGCAACAGCACCCACCGCTTCAAAGATCTGGGTAACGCTTACCGCTTGGCCTTTGAAGCGTCCGGCCAGCATGGGGCCGCCGCTGACAAAGATAGAAGGTATGTTAAGCCGGGCTGCTGCCATCAGCATCCCCGGGACAATCTTGTCGCAGTTGGGAATGAATACCAGGGCATCAAAAGCATGGGCGGTAGCCATAATCTCTACCGAATCGGCGATCAGCTCCCGGCTGCCCAGGGAATATTTCATGCCGATGTGATTCATGGCGATGCCGTCACATACTCCGATAGTCTGGAATTCCAGGGGGACTCCCCCCATCATGCGAACTCCGGCCTTGACAGCCTCCGCAATCTTATCCAGGTTTATATGTCCAGGAACAATATCATTATGAGAATTGACAATGCCTATCAAAGGCCGTGCCATTTCTTCATCAGTTAAACCGAGTGCCTTAAATAACGCGCGATGAGGCGCTTTTTCCAATCCGATTTTGACCTGATCACTCTTCACCAATTATTCCTCCCTATGATTACGCCGTCCCGACACTCCCGCGATTTTATATTGGTAAATAAAAAACCCTCTCGTCCGTTCAGGGACGAGAGGGGCTTCCCGCGGTACCACCCTGCTTGTTGCCATAATAAAACGGCAACCGCTTAATGATCTCTTGTTAACGGACTTGAAGCGTCCGGCGCACCTACTAGGTTCAAACCGTTCAGATTGCGGCTCCGGGACGATGTCCAGGTGAAATATTGATACCGGTTCCCAGCAACCCCGGCTCTCTGTGATCAAGGGATTTCACTGTTGCTTCCCTTCATAGCCTGCGAATATGTAGTTATCTATAAAGTATAGGCAAAGGCTGTGAGGCTGTCAACCAATTTTCTTGCGATGCAGATGAGTTACTGTGAAAACTCTTTTTACCTCGGTCCAAGTGTGCCAGTAGGTTTGCCCTTCGCACCTTGGTGCGGGAGTCCGTTGGAAACATCCTGTTTCTAGCTCCCCTTCCCACCGAAGTAAGCCGATGGGTTGAGGCGAGGAGTCCCGGAGGGAGCCGGCTCATATTCCTGCAAGCATTGCAGCGACGTTTTCAAGTATTAGGGGAAGCTTTAGCTTCCGATTGAAGGCTAAAACTTCCCCTGCATCTTTTAGCGATAGGATTGCATTCTTGATGCTCGCGATGACCCAACAAAAACTATCCTCTTACATCTTGCGCAATGATTGCTGCTGTACTTTGCGGATGTATTCCTTCAGGTGCACCCGGTGGGATCCGTTATGATTCAACTGGCTGCTTTCCCGCTGTTTAATACGCTTGAACAGGGTCCATAAAAGCCGGGTACCTTCCTCGGTCTGGGATGCTTCCCAGGGACTCATGCCGCTTAATACACTGAGCTGGGAGTAATACCACCGGTTAAGATATATCTCTTTCAGGATTTTCTCCAGTTCAGGATGCTGTTTTTTAACGGTGCTGGTCAATACATCAAACAGCCCGTTCTCCCTTACTTCCAATCCGTCGAACTCCAGGGAATCAAACATGCGCTCTTCAAAACAGCGCCTGGCCCGGGCCATATCCTGTTCCCCGAAAGTGGATACGGTAACCCAGCCTGAACCCAGCACATACTCTACAAAATAGTCGGCTCCTCCCGGCCGGCTTTCTATTTGGTAAAATACCTGGTAATCATCGGAAACCTTCAGGTGCAGGTTGTGGAGATCCATGATCCTCTTTTCCACTTTCTCCCGGTCTTTCACCAGGTAACGGGCACTGATGAAACGCAGGCCATCTTCAAAAAAGCCGTCATCTTCTTCAATAAGCAGCAGGTCTTCAAAATGCAGGTACTGCCCGCTGAGATAAGTGTAGAAGGTCATCAGGTTCACCTGGTATTCGCCCCGGGATATCACCGGCACCACTCTTTCGCTCAAGAGCAGATGATGAAAATCCATCAAGGTATCAAAATCCTGGCAGGCGATAACAAACTCATCTCCATTGACAACCAGATCCGCTATTACCCCGCTTAGCATGGAAATACCATGGCTTAAATCCTCTTCATGGTAGGTAACCCGCATATGCAGGCCATAGGGCAGTTCTTCCATCTGATGGATGCCATCCACCCGCTCCAGAGCTTCAAAAAGTCTGTCCAGGTCAGTAATTTCATAAACCCGGCAGTAGATCTGGCGGTTCAAGGGATTTAAGTCAGACAGGTTGTCAATCTTGCTTCTTGCCAATTGAGTACAGGTTTTAATAGTCCAGATTTTATTGGCACCCCGTTCCAGCTGGAACTGGTATTTTTCCAGATAACAACTGCGCTCCTCCATAGCTATAGCATAGCTTTTGACCTGGGCTACCGTACGGGAGGCCAATACTTCTTCCACCTGTCCCTCCACTATATGATGCAGTATGGGAAAGTACCGCCGGGCAACCGGAGCGGCTTCAGGAGCCAAGATGGAGTCCAGATAGATCCAATCTCTCTCCCGGACAGCCCGGAAGAAACTGTTTACCAACTGGCGGGGTCCCAGGCGAAATGACAAGCGCAGGATCAACGCTTTCTCCTGGTCAGGAGTTAACAACTGTCCATGGCTCAGGTATTTCTGGTACAGAAACTTGCCTAATGCCGGGCGGGTCATGTGGAGGACGTTCTGCTGATAGGCCTGGTATATAAGGGCACAGGCTTCTTCAAAAGTTATTTCCACCATATCGGCCAGCAACTCCCGGTCCCGGTTATACTGGCTCAAGGGCATATTCTCTACCATGAAAAAGCTATGTACTCCATCACCGTTGTAAGCCAGATAGAAGCACTCCACATATACGCCGGGGCCGCCGATATCCCAGGCCACATCCACCGCTACGCGGCTGGTATGCCGGCTGCAGGTAGCATAGGCTTTATAAAAAGTGCCCTTGAAAAACTGGGGAGGCGTAACATCCAGGCCAGCTAAGCTGTATTTCTCCAGGGCCCGGTTGCAGAGAGCCTCCATTTCCGGTCCAAATTCGGCTTTCATGAGATGAAAAAAAGCAGCCATTTCCGGTTCGTAAAAGGAAGAAAGGCTTTCCATGACCGCAGGCCTGAGATCGAAAGGAATTTCCTCAATCATTTCCAACAGGAAAAGACGTCCGTCGGGTTCATTTACCAGGGTTTTTATATCATTCACCAGACTTTTTAAAACCGGTCTGGGGAAAAAGGGATTTTTCTTGCGCATCCAGCTCTCCTAGTGCTTCTTTTTAATCTGAGGTTACCACTTCTTCGCTTAAGACGCAATTACCCCTCTGCCTTAAAAAATGTTCCAAAAATTGCTAATGTTTATAAATTTTTTCAAAACTTGTGCCAAGAGGCGAATCATGCCAAATAATTTCTTTTTTCAGGAGGAAACCATGTCTAGGCACAGAATCTATTCTGAAAAATGGCAGTATATTACACTGCCAGTATAAATAATTATCAGGTGCTTATGCGAAAAATAAGAATTGATGAACTAAAAACGGGAATGGTAGTAGCCCGGGCCATAGTTGACAGCGATGGACGGGTTCTGCTGTACTCCGGTATTCAGCTCAACGAAAGATACATCAACAAACTCCGTGAGCTGGGCCTGAATTCCGTTTATATTCGGGATGCTTTTGACCATGTACAGGTAAACGATGTTATTTCCGATGAAACTCGAATACAAGCCATTCGGGTAGTCAAGGATAACTTTCAGGCTCTGGAGAATCAGCATAAACTCAATATTCGCGCGGTAAAAGCCATGGTTGATCAGATCATCGACGAGTTGCTGGCCGACCTGTCGGTGCTGGTGAATCTAACCGATATCCGCACCTTTGATGATTATACTTTCGCTCATTCGGTGAATGTATCAGTGCTGGCAATCATGACCGGGATAACCATGGGCTACAACGACTTGCAGCTGAAAGAGCTGGGCGTAGGGGCTATTTTGCATGATTTAGGCAAAATCCGCATTGACAAGAGCATTCTCAGCAAAACAGGTGAGCTCAGCAAGGAAGAATATGAGGAGGTCAAACGGCACCCTGTTTATGGTTTTGAAATCCTGCGCCAGTACCAGGATGTTTCCCTGCTATCGGCTAATGTAGCCTTCCAGCACCATGAACGCTGGGATGGAAGCGGTTATCCCCGGGGCCTGTCAGGCGAAAACATACTGGAATACGCCCGTATTGTAGCGGCCTGCGATGTATATGACGCCCTGCTGGCGGATCGCCCCTACCGGGCATCTTATACTGTTAGCCAGGCCCTCACCATACTAAAGCGAATGTGCGGTCTTTTCCTGGATAAACGCTGCGTTGACGCCTTAACCAGCAACATAGCGGTTTACCCCATTGGCTCAGTGGTACAGCTGAGCACGGGAGACGTGGGGGTAGTGGTGGACGTTAACAAAGAATCACCCACCCGTCCCGTAGTCAGACTGGTTATTGATCGTTACGGAAGCCGCATGCATAATCCCCAGGAAGTTGATCTGTCCAAGTACACAACGGTAATGGTGGCCAAAAGCCTTACTGAAGAAGAAATTCAAAATTTGCTGTAAATACTAGCATTTTGATAAAGGAGGTTCGAAAAATGCTGTGGGAACAACCTGGTGCCCATAACACCAAAGCCACTTTGGATCTGGCTTTAAAAAGAGCTGAAGAGTTAGGAATAAAAAACATAGTAGTTGCCTCTTGCAGCGGTGCTACCGCCCGTGAGCTTCTGGCTATGGCCAAGGGAATGGAAATTGTCTGTGTCACTCATCATAATGGTTTTGAACAGCCGGGAGAAAATGAAATGGATCCCCAAACCCGTAAGGAGCTTGAACAGGCCGGTGTCCGGGTTCTAACCACTACCCATGTACTGGCCGGAGTGGACCGGGCGGTTCGCAATCAATTCGGCGGAGTATATCCAGCGGAAATAATTGCCCAAACCCTACGCATGCTGGGTCAGGGCGTAAAGGTAGCCACAGAAATAGCGGTCATGGCCCTGGATGCGGGCTTAATCCCCTATGGCAAAGAAATTATTTCCATAGGCGGTACTATAAAGGGAGCAGATGCTGCCATTGTAGTGAAACCTGCTCATGCCAACCGCTTCTTTGATACGGAGATCAGGGAAATTATCTGCATGCCCAAAACCAAGAAAAAAGCTTAAAAAGTATAAAAAAGCTGCCGCCAAGCCAATTTATAATTGGTGATCGTTTAATGTATGAGAAAATTGCGGCAGCTTTTCTGCTATTGTTGATCGGCTGTACTCTATTATACCTGCTGGTAGCCAGAGTTTATCCCTCCATTACTAATAAAAGCTGAGAATTATATCCTGCAATAATTCTCCTGGACCCGGTCAAAATAAGGGTAAAGGAGGGATCACTGTGACAAGATACCGTACCACCGATGGAAAAGAAGATTTGAAACAAAGAATTGATCCCTGGGCAGCTATGGCCATCCCTTTAGCTTTTATCAATGGCATCTATATCGGCAGTTATGCCCTGCGCGCCATAAGACAGCATTGGGAAGGCGGACCTATGGATTAGTTCTTCCTCCTTGAATGGTTCACCTCACTGGTGAGCCATTTTTTTCGCTCTGTTCATCTTGGGGCATTTCAGCTTTTGTTCAAATTATCCCGGGCTGTTTTTCCATTCTCGACCTTTACCCCGCCTCCTGGTCTGCTACAATATTTAAGGAACGTTAATAGGGAAGTGAGATCATGCTTGTCCAGGTGGCCCGGGGCATATTCATGGTAGCGCCTTTGGATAAACCCCGTTACCCCTATGCCAACTGCCTGTTTATCGATGATGATCGTCCGGCGGTAATAGATTTGGGAGCCGGTGCCAATGCTTTCCGGGAAATTGACTGCTCTAGAGTTCAGCTGGTTATGCTGACTCACTTTCATTTTGATCATGTTCACGGCTACGACCTGTTCAGCCACGCTGATTTGATGGCCGGCCAGGAAGAAGCAGCCACTTACCGCGATGAGCAGGCCTATATGGAGTTCCACGGTTACACCTTATGGGAGGAATTGATGAAAATCCCCCGCCAGGCTTACGGCCAGGTAGTCCCTTTAAAGGACGATGTGCTGGCCCGCCCGGGTTTTCGCCGGCTGCCCCTGGCTGGTACCTTAAGTGACGGCCAGACTATTGAACTGGGCAGCATCAAGCTGACTGCAGTGCACCTTCCCGGCCATACCCGGGGCCATTATGGATTTTATATAGAAAAAGAGGGCATCCTGTTCAGCGGTGACATCGACCTGGTAGCAACAGGCCCCTGGTACAGCAGCAACAGTGCCAGTGTGGGGGACCTTATAAACTCCGTGCAGCGCATCAAGGAAATAAACCCGGATACAATAATTCCCTCCCACCGCCATATTCAAAGGGAAAACATTGCCGCCCAGCTGGATCGCTATATCGGGGTGGTGCTGGAGAGAAACCAGCGCCTGCTGGAAATCCTGCGCAATCCTCATAACCTGGATCAGCTGGCTGAATACCGCCTGATATTCCCCAACTGCCAGAATATCTACGAACTGTTCTGGGAGAAAATGACCCTCCGCAATCACCTGCGCTATCTGATTGACCAGCACCTGGTGCAGGAACTTCCCGACGGTTATTACCAGCGCATTTGACTGGCAAATGAACGACTATTACCTGAGCTGAAGAGTTCCAATATCTATTCCCTCGGTCCTCGCTTAAAACATCCTGTTTCTCGCTCCCCTTTATTCCACGACGGCACAAAATTTGTACAGCTAATTTAAATGTTCAGAATTCTTTGATGCTATTGATTTGTTAGAATATTCCCGAGGAATTATTTTCCGGCATTGGAGGTGGTAATGGGTTTCACCCATCTCAAGGATGGGCAAGGGGGGACTTGATATTTCCCTTTTAACCTCTTTAAAGCCCGGGGAGGGCGTAAATAGATTATTGGGGGTTGGATAACATGGCATCGAACTTCATTCAATCAACACGTGACCACCGTTTTATTCTCAAAGAGTGGTTGGACTTGAACAAGGTATTTGCCACGGAACGCTTCAAAAACAGCTATGGTATCGATGATATTGATTTCATTCTGGATAATGCCCTGAAAGTTGCCAAAGAGGTGGTAGCACCTACCAACGATGACGGCGACCAGCAGCACGCTGTTTTTGAAAATGGCAAGGTTACTGTTCCTGAATCTATGAAAAAAGCCTATTTCTTCATCCAGGAAAATGGCCTGGGTTCCAGCAATAAAAACCATGAAGACGAATCTGCTCTGCCTAACAGTATCCTGGCCTGTATCAATGAATACCTGATCGGAGCCAATGCCGCTCTGTGTCCCTACTTTTTGGCCACTTCCGGGGCGGCAGGACTGATACAGAGCTTCGGCAGTGAAGAAGTAAAGCGGATTTTCCTGCCTAAAATGTTCAGCGGGCAGTGGACAGGCACCATGGATCTGACTGAACCCGGCGGCGGTTCAGACGTGGGTGACATATTATCTAAAGCATATCCCACTGATCAGCCCGGCATCTACAAGATCAAAGGAACCAAATGCTTCATCACCGGCGGCGAGCAGGACATTACTGAAAATATCGTTCACCTTACCTTAGCCCGTATTGAAGGCGCCGCTCCGGGCACCAAAGGCATCTCGTTGTTCGTAGTGCCCAAATACTGGCCTACTCCCGACGGTGAGGCAGGAGAATTCAACGATGTCAACTGTGCGGGAATAGAACACAAAATGGGACTGAGGGGATCAGCCACGGCGGTAATCAACTTTGGCGAAGAAAACAACTGCCGCGGCTTCTTGCTGGGAGATCCTCCTGATGAAACTGGGAAAGCCCAGGGTATGGCCCAAATGTTTCAAATGATGAATGAAGAACGCCTGGTAACCGGCCATGCCGCTCTGTCAGCGGCAGCCGTAGCCTACTATAACGCCGTCAAATATGCCAGTGAGCGCATCCAGGGCCGCCCCCTGACCAATCCCAAAGCGGGACGAGTCCCAATCATCAAACACGAAGATGTCCGCCGTATGCTGATGTATCAGAAGGCTCACATTGAGGCATCCCGGGCTATGTCCATTTATACCTATTATCTGATAGATCTGGCGGAAAACAGTTCCGATGCAGAACTGGTCCAAAAAGCCAAGAACTTCATCGAGGTCCATACCCCTGTAGTAAAGGCTTACTGCTCCGATGTATGCTGGCTGTCTATTTCGGAAGCCATGCAGGTTTACGGCGGGTATGGTTTTAGTGAAGAATATCCTATAGCCCAGCTGCTGCGGGACACCCGCATATACTCCATTTGGGAAGGGACCAATTATATCCAGGCCATGGACCTGGTAGGGCGTAAATGGATGTTAGGGAAAGGACAGGTTTTTGCCTCCTGGCTCCAGGATATCCAGGACTTTATCGATAGCAAGCGCGTTGATTCCCTGTCCCGGGAATTCGACCTGCTGCAGCAGGCCTTGAATGACTACCGGGAAATCCAGACCACCCTGGGAGGTTACCTGGGAGCAGGCAAAGTAGGTATGATAGGCCTTTATGCTACCCGCATCCTGCACGCCACCGGCAAACTGCTGGGAGCCCGCCTGCTGCTGGATCAGGCGCTGGTAGCCGAGAAAAAGATTGCCGAGCTGGGCACCGATCATTATGACTATCCTTTCTACCAGGGCAAAGTAAACACCGCCAAATTCTTCGTCCGCAATATTCTGCCCGAGGTATCCTTCATCCTGAGTGTTATCAAAGATGGGGATACTTCGGCTCTCGATATAGAGGAAGCAGCTTTCTTTGCCTAACTAATACACTGCCTATCCCCCACCCTTAGCGAAAGCCCGGAATCCTTTGGGTTCCGGGCTTTTGCTTCGGCCAGCAGCATAATCAGCTCCCTTCATTTATCAAAAACATCGGGATGGGAGCGCCGCTCGTACAGGGGACGTATGTTATGAATATCAAATATAAATCTTTCCTTGGGGAAAATAGCAAAAACCGAAGGATGAAGATTGTTGATCAACTGGCGGAACATGTTGGCGAAATCAAATTCCTGGTAGATTTCATCTTCAAATTCCAGATTATATACTGTACCCTGGCGTTGTCTGTCACCGGACACTACGGTTACGGTCACATCGGCAAGCACGCGCATGGGGTCACCTCCTTAACCCTATGGGTATCAGAAGCCTCCTGGCTTCCCTGTGTAGTATATAGTCTATGTGGATAGTACCATTAGGGAGATACCCCCACCTGATCAATAAGGTAAAGGCCCTTTTATGAACTTGCCTGGGCAGCAAATTCACTCCCCTGACCTCCTCCGTGCCGGGAAAGGAAATTCCCGTCTCCGGCAAGGCCTTTAAGAATGATGCCGGTCCTTGGTCATAACCGCCTCCTGGTATGTACAATCCAATCAAGCTCATGGATCCAGAGCCCTACTCTCAGAAAGGAGGTGTCAACATGGCTGTTACCGCTACTCCTGTCAGCAGCGAACTGGTTTTGGTCCTGGACAACGGAATAGGTGTTTCCGGGCAGCAGCTGATCCGCAACCGCTCCTATGGTGATGTAAAACCAGAAGCTGCCAATGATGATGTTTACCAGGTTGCTCAGGTGCTTCTCAGCCTGCAGAGCCGCACCCCCTTGGCAATTCACCGCCAGGATACTGTTGAACTGACCAACGCTTAATCGGTAACGGAAAAAACCAGGGAAAGGAGGATGAAACATGGCGATTCAGAGAGTGCTGCAGATGGACTTTACTACCGAGCTGGGCCGCAATCACCGCATAAGGGTCTATGATGCCAGGGAAGACTTGACTTCGGAAGAGGTATCTGCCGCTATGGATCAAATCGTCGCCGGCAACATCTTTTCCGGCAACGGCGGAGCCCTTACCGGCAAGGCCCGAGCCCAGATGATCGTCAGCGAAACTACCGAATTCGATCTGGTCTAGTCTATCAAGGTTGCGGGGCAAAACCCCGTAACCTTTTTATACTGTATGGGAGGTGGAAAAGGCAATGAGTGAGCTGTTAAACATCGCTGCCAATGTAGGCTTTCCCATGGCGGTAGCCGCCTATTTGCTGATTCGCATTGAAGGCCAGCTAAAAGAGCTAACCGCCGCTATACACAGCTTACGGGAAGCGGTGCTGACCGGGATATACCCTGTCCCTGTTTCTGAGTCACACCGGGAAGAATCCCCTTCTTTCTATACCCCCGCTTAAATAAAAATCCCGGGCAATATCCGGGATTTTCATTTTTAATTACAGAGGATTTTACTATCCCCTGAACTCGGTGGCCAGCAATTCCAGTTTTTGAATGTCTTCCGCCATCTGCTGGCAAGCATTGCTGATGGATTCCGCTGCCCGGGTAGCCGCTTCACTGGCCCGGGCAATATCCTGAGCCCCGGCAGCAGACTCCTGGATGATACCGGTAGCTGATTCCAGGGCATGATTAATCTGCATCATGGAGGCGCTTATTCTTCCGATCTGCTCATTAAACAGGCTGGTCAGCCGGTAAAAGCGGTTGCTGTCCTCCCGGTACTGAACGCCTATCTGAGCCATGGTATTATAGTCATTCACAATATCTTTGTTAATAAACTCCAGCATACTGCTGGTATTTTCCAGCAAATTGTCCAGGGCGGCACGAACCTGGTGGGTGAGACTCTGAATGCTCTCCACTGTTGAAGACGCGTCTTCCGCCAGCTTGCGAACTTCTTCGGCTACCACGGCAAATCCCCGCCCATGCTCTCCCGCTCGCGCTGCTTCGATAGCCGCATTCAGGGCCAGTAAATTGGTCTGATCGGCGATGGCCGCTATTTTTTGAGCCAGGCCCGAAATCTGTTCAACCACCCGCGCTTCTTCCATGGCCTGCTGAACCCGGGCTTGTATATCCTGATATATTCCCAGAGTATGGTTCTTGGCTTTATCGGCTTCGGCCTGTATAGTTAAAGCTCGTTTTTCAATATCCTGGGCTTGTTGATTGCCTTCCGCTGATTTTTGGGTTAAATCGTTTAACATGGAAGCGATTTCTTCAGCAGCAGCGATAATCTCCTGGGCTGTAGAGGAAATTTCCTGCATTCCGGTAGCTATTTGATTGGTGGCCGCAGTGTTTTCTTCCATACCGGCCACGATATTTTGACTCTGATCCAGCAGATTGTTGGCGATAGAGGAGGATTCCTCAGAATGACGGGCTATCTCCTCCAGGGTCTTGCCCAGGTTGGCCGCCATCTGGTTGGCCTGGTGATGTTTATCCTCCGCCAGAAGAATTAGGTCCGAAGCTACTTGGCTCAGAATTACGGATACGGCTGACGAGGAGACAAAAAGCATGATTATAAACATCCAGCTCATCATCTGGTAGTTGGCTACATATATTTCCGGTATTATCGCCCAGCTGACAGCATTCATGATCAAAACAATAATACCGTAAAAAATTGCTACCGAGCGGTCAAAATACATGGCCATGATTACTAAACCCAAAAAGTAGCCATATACCACCCCAACGCCGGAAGTTCCCAGAGCTAAATAGAGTCCTTGGATAGCAGCAGCAAAAGTCAAAGCGTAGAGGTACTTGCACAGATAAGCATAGGGTGTATTATGCAAAAATCTAATCAGCAAGGTTGCGGCAGCCGCGCCCAGCAGTACAGAACTGCGGGCAAAACCCACCTGCTTTACCACCAGGAGCAGCACAAAGAACAGCAAAGCCGCTATGAAAACGGCTGCGTTTACATTTCGGTTAACCCGTTGCTCGTGATCAACCAAAATCGACGTATTCACTTGATCCCCCCCAATCAATGCTCCCTATGTTTATATCTCTATGGTTTTTTGGTAATTCTTCTATTATTTGACACTTTTATAAATAATACCTCTATCAGTTTAAGGGTTTTATTTCGCCAAATTGTTGCACTTTTCAGCTAAAATATTTATTTTATTAGGCATCATGACGTACACATGTTACAATTAGGGAAAATCACAAACTCGGGGGGAGTAGATCAGCTTGAAACGACCAGTCTATTTCATTACCCGCCACCACAAGTCCAACTATCAAAACCTGCTTCATCGCTTGGGAGAAGAAAAAACCGATCCCATGGTAGCTGCGGCCTACATCCTTGGTTCCATTGGCACCATTGACGATACTGCCGGCCGTATAGAAGAAATTGAACAATATGTAACCGATGGGCAATTTGACTGGGATAAGCTGCTGCAAGCTATGGCTGATAATGCGGTGGATTTGGCCCTGACCAGACTGGCGGCTAATCTGGCTGCCAACCAGCCGGCCAACGTCAATGAGGTATTTTCCCCGCTAAATGACGAGTACCAAGCGTTAGCTTACCAGGCGCTGCTAATTGTCTTTCCCAGCTTCTCAAAAACCTGGGAGAGACGCTTCGACTTTGCCGACCATCACTAGGTGAGAGTTCTCCATAGCCCTTTTGAGGAGGTTTTTTCTCAGGACCAAATTTCCATTCGAAAATTTCGGCCTGTAATAATTATATTTCAAAACAATTTATATTATAATACAAGAAAGGATCGGAATATTATTCGTAGGTGGTGGAATTTTTATGTATGAACACGTAGAGAACCTCACAATGTCCCAGGCCTTCGCCCGAACGGTTGCCAAACATGGTGATCGCATAGCCCAGCGGTTCAACCCCGACTTGTATTACGGCGATAACGGAGGCCAGTTTACCTGGAAGGAAATGCAGGCCAGAGTGGAGGACATTGCCTGCGGATTCTTGAGCCTGGGTTTGGAAAAGGGCCAGCGGGTAGCGATTATGGCTACCAACAGTCCCTACTGGACTCACTGTGACGTGGCACTTATCAATTGCGCTGCCGTTGTAGTAACCATCTATCCCACCCTTTCCCTGAACGAAGTTTCCTATATAGTTAATGATTCGGAATGTCGCTATCTTATTGCGGGCAACACCGATATCCTCAACCGGGTCATGCCCGGATGGGACGAAATGCCAACCCTGGAGAAGGTTATCATCCTGGATACCCGCTATGAATCTGACGACCCACGGGTTATGAATCTGGCACAGCTTATGAAGTTAGGCCAGGAAAACCGCTCCCGCCTGTACGACTTATACCAGGAGCGGTGGCAGAACATTACCCTGGATGATTGGGCCACCATTCTCTACACCTCCGGAACCACCGGCCAGGGTAAAGGGGTAATCCTAACCCACTGGTGCTTTTCCTCTCGCGTTGATGGTGTGTTCTACTATTTCCTTAACGCCGGTCACCCCTTAAACCATGAAGACACTGTCCTGTCTTTCCTGCCTTTGTCCCATATCTTTGACCGGGGATGTTCCCAGTGGCTGGCCATATGGATGGGCGCTACCATCGCCTATGCCGACAGCCCCGCTACCATGATGGATGACCTGAAGAAATACAACCCCACCTGGTTTTCCTGTGTACCCCGCCTGTATGAACGTATCTACATGGCCTTCCAACAGATGCTGGAAGCCAGTCCCATGAAGAAAAAGCTGTTCACATGGGCTTTGGGAGTGGGAGAACAGGTGCTGGCCTATCGCATGGATCAGTTCGGCCGTTATGACATGCGCCCGGAATATCCTCTCTGCTTGCCTTTGGGACTGCGCATAAAGTATAAGCTGGCGGACAAGCTGTTTGCCAAGGTTCGCGAATTGTTCGGCACTCGCCTGCGCTTTTCTTTCTCAGCCAGTGCGGGTATTGCTCCTGAACTGCTGAAGTTTTTCTATACTGTGGGAGTACCCGTTCTCGAAGGATATGGTTCCACCGAGACTACCAGTGCCGTGTGCTATAATCCCATGCGGGCCTGCAAACCTGGCTCCGTCGGTCCCCAGGCTAACGCCAGCGAGTGCCGGGTGGCGGAAGACGGTGAACTGGAAGTCCGCGGCGCAGGTATTTTCATTGGTTACCTGAACAAGCCGGAAGAAACCCGGGAAGCCTTTACGGAAGATGGCTGGTTCAAGACCGGCGACCTGGTAGTCAAGGACATTGACGGCTATTACCGGATCGTGGACCGCAAGAAAGCCATTATCTGCCTGGCAACCGGCAAGAATGTAGCTCCTTACAAACTTGAGAGTCTCTTCTCCACTTCCGTTGAGATAGACCAGGTGTTCATCATCGGTGATGAACGCAATTACATTACCGCCCTAATAGTACCCAACTTCCTCCATTATATAGAGGTATTTGACCGGAACGGCATCACCTACGACAAGAGCAAAATCAAGTACATGGAAGCGGGAGGTTCCCAACTTTGTGCCGAGGTGGGAGAGGATTTCATCAATCAACCTCTCCTGAGAGAGCAGATTGAAGCGGTGGTACAAAAAGTAAACAGCCAGTTGGAGAATTTCGAAACCATTAAGCGTTATGCCATTCTCCCCAACCGCTTCACCGAAGAAAAAGGTGAACTGACACCTACCCTGAAAACCAAGAAACGGGTTATCATGCAGAACTATGCTGACTTGATCGAGTCCCTGTACCAGTAACAAATGTTTAAATAACATAAAAAAGCTTACTCCGCCAAAAAAGGAGGAGTAAGCTTTTTTCTTTCCGCTAAGCCAATGTTGGGTTCCTTATAAATCAGCGAGCGGTGAGAACGGTGCTCAGGAAGGCCTTGGTGCGCTCCTGCCGGGGATTGAGCAGCACATCCTCGGCTGTACCCTGTTCCACTATCAGCCCATCGTCCATGAATATTACCCGGTTGGCTACTTCCCGGGCAAAACCGATTTCATGGGTTACCACCACCATAGTCATATGCTCAAAAGCCAGATCCCGCATAACCCTTAAGACTTCTCCGGTAAGTTCCGGATCCAGGGCGGAAGTGGGCTCATCAAAACACATGATGGCCGGATTCATGGCCAGGGCCCGGGCAATGGCTACCCGCTGCTGCTGTCCCCCGGAAAGTTCAAAGGGGTAGTTATCGGCCTTCTGGGACAAACCAACCTTGGCCAGCAGTTCACGGGCGGTTTTCTCCGCTTCCTCGGCAGTCACATTGTTGACCAGCATGGGAGCCAGCATCAAGTTTTCCAGAACCGATTTATGGGGAAACAGGTTAAAATTCTGAAACACCATGCCCATCTTGCGGCGCAGCCTGGTTATATCCTTTTCGCTGCTGTATACTGCCCTGCCGTCGGGTCCATTCTTGGCCATTATTTCACCATCTATTTCAATGGTACCCCGGTCAATGGTTTCCAGGCGGTTGAGACAGCGCAAAAGAGTGCTTTTCCCCGAACCAGAGGGACCGATAATAGCGATTACTTCCCCCTGCTTCACCTGCAGGGATACTCCCTTCAATACTTCCAGGTGACCAAACTTTTTATAAATATCCAGAGCTTGCAGCATGTACATAATATTCTTCTCTCCTAGCGATAATAGTCCAGACGGGATTCCACCCATTTAAAGAAGCGCTGAACAATAGCTGTCATCAACAGGTAAAACAATCCTGCGATCACAAAAGGCACCAGGGTATCATCGGTGACCGCACGGATTCTGGCTACCCGGGAAAGCTCGCTGATGGCAATGATGTATACCAAAGCCGTATCCTTGACCAGGTTGATAACCTCGTTGCCAATGGGGGGCAATACCCGTTTAAACACTTGAGGAAGAATAATCTGGGTCATGGTCTGGCGCCGGCTTAACCCTAGCACATCCGCAGCTTCGTATTGACCGCGGTCGATGGACTGGATACCCGCGCGGAAAATCTCTGCCAGGTAAGCAGCATAATTCAGGATAAAGGCTACATAAACTGCGGTTTCCCTTTCTATGCGAATTCCCACAGCCATGAGTCCAAAATACCAGAACAACAGCTGCAGCAAAAGGGGGGTACCGCGGAAAACCCAAACATAAAGCTCCATAAACCAAGCCAAAGGCTTGAACTTGGACAGGCGGGCGATACCCAGTATGACACCCAAGGGCAGGGACAGGAGGGTTACCGCAAAAATCTGCATGGTCACCAACCAGCCCAGGCACATTTGAGGCAGAATTGATATTACATAGTCCATATGCATCCCCTTACTTGCATGAATCACTGCAGATAAAGACAGGCTAACAGTTTATCACTGATAGCCTCAGCGTGTCAATAAAGCTTATTAATAGTTGGACGTTCGAGATTGCCACGGCACTCCGTGCCTCGCAATGACACAAATGATGGGCTTTTGGTTATGTCATCGCGAGGAGCGCAACGACGTGGCGATCTCTTATCATGGCCTTTTTCGACAGTCTGAGGCTAACAGTTTATCACTGATAGCCTGCCATGCTCAATTGTATCAGAGTATTGTAATTCTGCCTATTTCTTTATAATATCTTCTCCGAACCATTTCATGGAAATATCCGAAGCAGTGCCGTCGGCTTTCATCTCATCCAGCACTCTGTCCAATTCAGCGTGGAAAGCCTTGTCGGTGAGTCTCAAACCAACACCAAACTCTTCCATGCCGAAGTTCTCTTCCAGAACCTTGTACTCTCCCGGGTGCTTGGAGATATAGTAACGACCTACCACTTCGTCAACCACTACTGCATCCAGGCCGCCGCCGGCCAGGTCCCGCAGAGCCATGTCATTGGTATCAAATTCTCTTAAGGTGTCTTTAATGGTTTCGTAGGTGGCTTCATCAGCCATAACCGCTTCCACGGCACTGCTGCCAGCCTGGATACCTACTTCCTTGCCGGCCAGGTCAGCTTTGGTAGCAATAGGTGAATCCGGTCTTACTACAATAATCTGACGATCGGCGATATAGGGCTTGGTGAACAGGAATTCTTTCTTGCGCTCTTCGGTGATAGTGAAACCGTTCCAGATCACGTCAATGTTGCCGCTGTTGAGTTCCTCTCCCTTGGCATCCCAGGATATGGGCTGGAACTTCACTTCTACTCCCAGGCGGGAAGCAGCTTCCTTGGCCAGGTCAATGTCAAAGCCTACAATTTCATTGTTCTCATCCCGGAACCCCATGGGCGGGAAAGCGTCGTCCAATCCCACTATAAAATAGCCCTTATCCTGAATCTCCTGCCAGGAAGTATCCGCAGCGGGTTCCTGAGCGTCCCCCTTGTCAGCTGCCTGGCCGCCGCAGCCTGCTGCTAAGCCCAAAACCAGGCACAATACAATCAAAAGTGCCAACCTCTTCCTCAATGTTTCTACCCCCTCAACAATCATCAGTAATCATGAGTTCCGCTCTTCATTTTACTTTAGTGTGGTAAATAAGTAAAGAGTTTTCTTGTTAAAGCAGTGCAGTTGACACATCCAGGAATGATCCTCCATAATTATTGGCACAATAAGGTGAAAGGAGTGTTGTCAATGGATAACGAAGCTAAGGTCTTGGAAGCTTTTAAGCAGGCCGGCAAACCTTTAACCAGCAAGGAAGTTGCAGAATTGTCCGGACTGGATAAAAAAGAAGTAGACAAGGTTATTAAAAAACTGAAAGAGGCTGACAAAATTCATTCGCCCAAGCGGTGTTATTACGAACCCAAATAGTTAACATAAAGGCTTGGCAAGCCAGAGGGGACGGTTAAACCTGTCTGGGCCCGGTCTGGCCATACCAGGTTTACCTGTCCCCTCCTGCATAAGCAATTTGCACCCCGGAAATTCTTGCTCCAGCACTTATTACTCACTAGTCTGTGTCTTGAGCATCCTGGCTGTATTCTTCGATATCCTCGCTTTCCTCTTGGAGATCCTGGCTGTCTACTTCGATATCCCCGGTTTCCTCGTAAGCTTCAAAGTGTTCCGCATCGTAGCGGTCCTTGTGTTTCTTACCGGAAATGGGGTCTTCAATTAACATGGCAAAAATAAATTCGTGATCATGCCCGGCATTAAAGGTGGTCTCCCCGTAAACAAAGTGGACGTGCCTGCCTCCCCCTACGGGAATGGCCGGTCCGCTTTCGGCGGCTACTTCATGGTAATGGGATAAGAAGAAATCGCTGTTTACCAGTATGGCATGGGTATGGCTCTTCCCTCTTTTGATGGCCTCACTGGATACTCCGGCAAAGCGATGATTGTGGATGATCTCCCCGGCCAGCTGGGTGCTGCCTAGAAACTCATGGGTGTGGGTCTGGGCAGGCGGCGGACAGGGACGAGGACGGGGACGGGGCTTATGACCGTTATAATAGGGAGGCCTTCCGCATCCACCTCTCCGGTAATCATAGTTGCGATAACCCACTTTATTACCCTCCTCTGATTGCAGAATATACTACATAATATGGCAATGACTGCCAATGGTTCCTGGAGTCCTGCAGAAAACTGCCAGAAGAGGGGGAAGGGTTCAGCCGATCATTATCCGGTCTTCCGGATAGCGGATGGCGCTGGTCTGAGGACGGTAAGCCAGGGCTAATCCAATGGTTACCGGGCCCAATCGCCCAAAAAGCATTATGGCTATAATTATGATCTGCCCTAAGGGGGTTAGACTTTGGGTAAGTCCCAGGCTTAAACCTACGGTTCCCGTGGCCGAGACTACCTCAAACAAAACGGGAAGAAATTCGTGGTGCTGGACGGATAACAACAATGCCCCCAGGAATATTACCAGAACAGAAATGCTCACTACGGTAATGGTCCTGGATACATCCTGGGATGAGATGCGCCGCTTGGCTATTTCCACATCCTTTTTCCCGGAAAAGACACTCCAAATGATCATGGCCAGCAGCAGCAGAGTGGTTACCTTGATGCCCCCCGCGGTAGACCCAGGGGCACCGCCGATGAACATCATTCCCATCATAAATATTTGCGTGGCCGGCAGAGTGCTGTTTATGTCTATCGTGGAAAATCCTGCAGTATGGGTGGCAGACAGGAAATAGGCTGCCAGGATTTTATCCGGCCAGGACAGGGCTGCCAAAGCCTGATTGTATTCGATCAGGAGAATAACGGTTACCCCCAGCAGCAAAAGGGCAGCGGTGCCTGCCAGAACCAGACGGCTATGGAGGGAAAGCCTGCCCTGCCGGCGATAGGTAAAAAGCTCATAAATGACCAGAAAGCCCAGGCTTCCCGTAATAAACAGGATGGATAAAGTAAGGTTTACCACTACATCGCCGGTAAAGGCCTGCAGGCTGTTGAAATTGCCGAATAAATCAAACCCGGCATTGTTGAAAGCAGATACCGCATGAAACAGACCATACCACAGGGCTTTCCCTGCTCCCATTTCCGGCAGCCAATGGATAAACAAGATCAAAGTGCCTGCCGTTTCAAAACTGAGAGAGATCACCAGCAAGTAGCGAATTATTTCAATCAGATCCGCCATGGAACTGCGGTTGAGAGCATACTGCAAAATCATCTTCTGTTTAAGATTCAAGCGCCGCCCCAGCATAATAAAAAAATAGGTAACGAAAGTCATTAAGCCCAGCCCGCCTATCTGGATCAGCAGCAGTATGACTACTTGTCCGAAAACAGTCCAGTGGGAAGCGGTATCAACAGTTACTAAACCAGTAACACAGGCAGCAGAAGCAGAAGTGAATAAGGCGGTAAGCAGGTCGGGGTTTCCTGTTTTCACTGCCAATGGCAAGCTCAGCAACAGGGTTCCGATTAAAACTACCAGCATAAAGCTGCCGATCAATACTTTAGGGGGGTTAATAACATTGCTGTTCATGTTTTAATCTAGTCCATTCCATTGAGTTTTTCCAGAGAACGGGTGGGGCCAAGTACTACCAGGATATCACCATCTTGGATAACATGCTCCGGAAGGGGTGATACTACTATGTCATCTCCAGTTCTAATGGCCAGGATGTTAAGGCCTAGTTTGGGGCGCAGTCCGCTGTCCTTAAGGTTCTTGCCAACTAAACTACGGGGGGTGACTATTTCCCAGATACCATATTCCGCCGATAGGTCAATATGTTCGATAATACTGTTGGATACCAGAGTCCGGGCCAGTCTGATGGCCATGTCCCGTTCCGGGTGTACCACCAGGTCCACTCCGATTTTGGAAAGCACTTTACCATGCATGGGGCTGTGAGCTTTGGCGATGATTTTTTTTACGCCCATTTCTTTGAGGGTAAGACAGGTCAGTATGCTGGACTCTATATCTTCCCCAATAGCCACAACTACCGCATCAAAACTGGTAATATCCAGAGATCTAAGCACTTTTTCATCCATGGAGTCTGCCTGTACAGCCTGGGTAGCTATATCGGCTATATACTGAACTTTATCTTCATCGGTATCAATAGCCAGTACTTCGTGCCCCATCCTAGTCAGTTCGCGGATTATGCTTTCGCCAAAACGGCCTACACCAATTACAGCATACTGTTGCTTTCTCACCGTGCTACCCCCTGCCTGTACTTGATTCGCCAACTATTATTTATAGTACTATGCGAGCTTTTCTATGACAATTGCCGCTCCTCCTTTTTATTACACCATGGCATGGCTGTTCTTTCCTGAAAAGACAGGTATAATTAAGGCAGGCTTACGAAAAGCCGTATCTTACGAGGGGTGTTGGGGCAATGATGGATACATTACCTATTTGCAGAGAAAGGTACGTGCAATCATTTTCAGAGGGTACTTGGAGTTCTTTTACAGACTATTTGGTGGTGGAGGAACACCTGCAGATAATTCTTAACGGCGAAAAATTAGTGTCAGTAGCCTGTTCCCCTGAGCATACACGGGAACTAGCGGTGGGATATTTGGTGAGTGAAGGATTTATCAGTTCTTACCAGGACCTGGTTTCGGTAAATGTTCCTCATCCGCTGCAGTTGGAGGTGGAAACTACAAAACCGGTAGATCTGTCCGCTCCGCGGCAGATTAACACCTGTATGGGACGGGGCAGCGAACTTCAGGTACAACCGCATGCTTACCCTGATAACCACCAGCTCTGGTCTCCTGCTCACCTGCTGCAGTTAATTGCCGAACTAGATGCTAGTTCCCTTACTTTTAGGAAAACCGGCGGTGTACATAGTGCAGCCTTAGGTGACCAGCGCGGTACAGTTATAAGATTCGAGGATATCGGCAGGCATAATGCCGTAGACAAGGTGATAGGCTATGCTTTCTTGCAAGAGATTCCCCTGTTCAATAAGTGCCTGCTGCTGAGCGGCCGGATAGCGTCAGAGATCGTGTTGAAAGCAGGCCGCGCAGGCTTTCCCATGATTGTATCCCGGTCCGCACCAACTTACAAGGCAATCGACCGGGCTGAAGAATTGGGCATTACGGTGGTAGGATTCGCTCGAGGCCGGCGCTTTAACTTGTATTGTCATGGACATCGCATCGCCAGGGAGTAGCAACTTTGACGCTGGTTAAACATAAAAATTCTGTCCAACAGTTAATTGAGAGTGTCAAAAAAGTTGACATACCAAAAGGCCATCTTATGTGTCATTGCTGTGAAAATGACTGCGCTTTGTCATCGCGAGGCACGAAGTGCCGTGGCGATCTCAATTCCGGATAGCAGGCAGAGAAGGAGATTGCCGCGCCCCTTCCAGGGGCTCGCAATGACACCAAAGGTAACTTTTCATTTATCGTGGCCAGTTCTTCTGGTGATAATTGCGAGCCCCGAAGGAGCGTGGCAATCTCGAACGTCTAACCGCTAATAGACTTCTTTGACAGTCTGAAGTAAGGTAGCGGAAACCTCATTTTCCGCTACCTTTTTGTTGATTCCCGCTATCTTGCTATGAATAGTTTCTTAAGCCCGCAGCACAAAATTGATTACGAACAGGATAGCGATAATATACATCATCCAGTGAATATCTCTCCAGCGGCCGGAAAACAGTTTCACCAGGGTATAACCGATGAATCCCAAGCCCAGGCCGGTGGCGATACTGTAAGTCAGCGGCATGCCGATGATAGTGAGAAAAGCGGGTAAAGTTTCCGTAAAATCCTTGAAATCCACGTGCACTATCTCCGTCAGCATCAGCGCCCCGACAATGATCAACGCGGGCGCTGTGGCAAAGCCCGGCACCAAGCCGATTAGGGGAGCAAAGATAAGGGCTGCCAGGAAGAGCACCGCAGCGGTAATGGCAGTTAACCCGGTTCTCCCGCCTTCCGCCACCCCGGAAGCACTTTCAATATAGGAAGTAACGGTGCTGGTACCCAAAACAGCACTGGCCATGGTACCCAGGGAGTCCGCCACAAAAGCTCTGCCCAGCTCAGGGGGATGCCCCTCATCCTTCATTAAATTAGCCTTTCTCAGCAGGCCCATAAGAGTTCCCATATTATCGAAAAGTTCCACCATGGTAAAAGTGAAGATAATGTTTAAAACCCCAAAAGCCAGAGCGCCTTGCAGATCCATCTTGCCAAAGGTAGGAGCTAAACTGGGTAAATCTAAGCTGACCAGATCTCCCAAGCTCTGGGGCAGGGGTATGGCCCCCACCACCATGCCCAGAGCCGTGGTGACCAGAATACTGATAATCAATGCGCCCTTTACCGCTCTCGCCATTAGGATACCAGCCAGCAACAGCCCAAAAATAGCCAGAATAGTGCCGGTCTGGGTCAAGTCACCCAGGGTCAGCAGGGTGGATGGGTCACCTTGGACTATTCCCGCATTCTGCAGACCTATAAAAGCAATGAACAGGCCGATACCTACCGGTATAGCCGCCCGCAGTGAAGGGGGCACTGCATCAATAATATAAGTACGTATTGTGGTAACTGTGAGGATAAAAAACAGGATACCGGAAATAAAAACGGCTCCCAAAGCTACCGTCCAATGCAGTCCAAACCCCAGAACTACTGTATAAGTAAAGAAAGCATTCAAGCCCATTCCCGGTGCCACTACTATCGGATAATTGGCAAAGAAAGCCATCAAAAGCGTGGCGAAAACGGAGGCAAGAATAGTGGCAGCTATAGCTGCTTCCTTAGGAATGCCGGCATCAGCAAGAATACTGGGGTTAACAAAAATTATGTAAGACAGGGTAATGAAGGTGGTAAACCCAGCCAGTATTTCCGTTTTAACTGATGTACCGCGTTCCGTTAGTTTAAAAAGTCCATCCATTGAAGTCCCTCCTGCGCATGTTAAACATAAGGTAGATTATTCTAGCTGCGTATCTTTCTTCCCTCCTCTTTCCAATTAAGATTCCATTTTCCCCTGCCGGCTATGCATAATAATTTCCAGAGGGGATCTCAACTCATGATTACAGGTTAAACTTATGCTGTCTCCTTTGTAAACCATGTTATAAACTATTTCTCCCGATTCTAAACAAGCGTAAAGCAGTGTGGGCCGCTTCCCGGATCAATTCACCGGCCCGGCTCAGGGACTCCTCCAGAGTTATGGGTCCGGGTGCAATGCTGATCACTGCGTCGATCCCATGCTGGTATACTGCTTCAGCGCCAGGCCCAATAGAGCCCACAATAGCTACCACCGGTATTCCATACCGTTTGGCTCGCCTGGCCAATCCCACCGGTACTTTCCCGTATAGGCTCTGCTGGTTAATGGAACCTTCGCCGGTAATAACCAGATCCAGCCCGCTGGCCAGTATTTCTTCCATTTTCAGTACCTCCAAAACCAGGTCCAGCCCCGGCTGCAGCTTTCCCCCGGCAAAGGCCAGCAGGCCGGCACCCAGTCCCCCCGCAGCCCCAGCCCCGGGGATATCGGCAACATCCATACCCAGATCCCGCTTGATTACCTCCGCCCAGTGCTGCAGAGCCCGGTCAAGAATTTTGACCATGTCAGCATCGGCCCCCTTTTGGGGCCCATATATATACGATGCTCCCTGGGGTCCATACAAGGGGTTGGTGACATCACAGGCCACTCTGATCTCAGTTTCAGCCAGACGAGGGTCCAAACCGGCAACATCAATACGGTCCAGCTGCAGCAATCCTGCCCCGCCCCGGCTGATTTCCCGGCCGGAACTGTCCAGCAGCCGTGCCCCCAAGGCTTGGGCCATGCCTGCTCCCCCATCATTGGTAGCACTGCCGCCTATACCAATAATAATGGTTCGGCATCCCTCATCCAAAGCCGCTTTGATCAGTTCTCCGGTACCGTAGGTGGTAGCGGTCAAGGGGTTGCGTTTATCACGGGGAACCAACTCCAGCCCGGAAGCCTGGGCCATCTCCATTATGACAGTATGGTCTCCCGCTACCCCATAGGCAGCCTGGACCTTATTCCCGCAAGGATCGGTAACGGTGCAGTGTTTAATTACCCCGCCCAATGCTGCGGTAAGGGATTCGGTCAGGCCTTCTCCCCCGTCTGATAAAGGAACCTGCTTGATATCCGCCTCAGGATATACCTGCCTGACTCCGGCGGCCATATAGTCCGCTACCTGTACCGCCGTCAGGCTTTCCTTAAAAGAATCAGGAGCAATGAGAATACGCATTGATCGATACCACATCCGTTCTGTGTATGATTGGATCAAGTCCTGCCCAAACGCTGGGTCTGGCGACGCCAATAGCTGCGAAAATAGGGATTGCCCCGGCGGCGGATGGGCTTGTTTTGGTTTTCAGCAATGTACTTCTGGATAACCTCGGCCTCCTGTCGCCAGGCCTCGGTCATAAATTCTATCCTGGTACTGTCACTGGCCGATTCTGCGTCCAGCTGGGCTGCAGTTTCCTGCCAGGATTTCTCCAACTGGTCCCGCTTCTCATAGTAGGATTCCAAGTTGGTTACCTGCCCGTTTATAACCATGCGGTGGAATCTCTCTCTCAGCTGCCAGTAGCTGATGGCCTCCTGCTGCTGGTCTTCGCCAAATACCACCGGATTTTTTTCCATAAACCACAAGGGTTTGAACATGGCCAGGCAGGGAGTGGAGGCTCCTGTTACCCAGTAAAGATGGTTTTTATCCGATAAACAGGCTACATAACTGCCGGTAGTATGGTCGCCGATGATTCCTCCGCCGTGCATGCAGACGCTTTTCAGGCCTGCTTGCCGGAATTGCCTTCCCTGGACAGAGGGATGGTGGGAACGTAAAACTTGCATCATAACCGCGGCATCGATTTTGCCTTTTTCAGCTTCCAGTACCTGCTGGCTGCAGCTGCAGCGCTGGCCTGAGCCGCTGAAATAGGTAAACAGCTTGTCTTTGTAACAGCGGGCAAAGTTAAATTCCTCTTCCGATTTGCACCAGCCCTTTTCCAGGGCATGCTTGATCAGGTCAGGGTGGGATCGATTATAATGGGAACCGATGGTAAGGCCGTTGGATATAGTCCGGATATCCCTGACTTTCTCTGCCGCCCAGTACTTGCCGGCGGTCTCCAAAACCCAGGCTTCCCGGGGATCGGCTATGAGGAAGGAGTTGTGGTAGGTAAAGGGTTTCTCATACCCGCAGTTGCCTCCCTGCCCATACTTTTGCAGCAGATCAATAATAAGCTCCAGGGCTTCCTGGCTGGTACGGCATCTCTCCAAGGCCAGCCGGATCAGGTCCATGCCGAGTAATCCGGCAGGCTCATACTTCTCCCGGGTAAAAACCGCTTCATTGCCGATATTAAGTCCAAATTCGTTGGCGCCCATTTCGCAGCCCCAAATCCAGGAGGGTTTTAACAGCAGAACTGCGTAAGTCTCCGGGCTCTGCTCAATTTCAATATAAGTGCAGCGTAACCGGGCACCTTTGGGGTGCTGCCGCCTGGGAACCTGGATTATGATGTGGGGTTCATTGGGCTGGCGATCACTGTTCTTGGCAAAATATACCCGTCCGTCCCGGCTGACTTCTCCCATGGCCACCATGGTATCACACATAAGCCAACCTCCTCTCTACCATGAATTTTATCATGAGCAACATCAAGACATACCTTATAATATTATTAAGATCAGCTTACTGAATACTGTATACTTACTGACTGCCTTGTTGTCTCGTGTGTACAAAATACTATAATTTTGTATAACTTCATTTTTGAGATATTTGGAGGAGGCTTTTTAATGAGCAACGGTGTGTATAATCCCTTTGTAAATGCTCAGGCACAATTTGACCGCGTAGCGGAAATCATTGGTCTGGACCAGGCCACCCGGGACCTGCTGCGCCAACCGTTGCGGGAATACCATTTTCTCATCCCGGTGAAGATGGATGACGGAACTACCAAGGTATTCCGTGGCTTCAGGGTTCAGCACAATGACGCCCGCGGACCTGCCAAAGGCGGTATTCGCTTCCATCCCGAGGAAACTGCTGATACAGTCCGGGCTCTGGCCATGTGGATGACCTGGAAGTGCGCAGTGGTGGATATTCCCCTGGGCGGGGGCAAGGGCGGCATTATCTGTGATCCCCGCAACCTAAGCGAAAAGGAACAGGAACGGCTGTGCCGGGGTTGGGTGCGCCAGATAGTAAGAAATCTCGGTCCCTACCTGGATGTTCCTGCTCCCGATGTAATGACCAGCAGCAAGCACATGCTGTGGATGCTGGATGAATTCGAAACCATCACCGGAGGGCACTATCCTGGTTTTATCACCGGCAAACCGGTAGGCATGGGCGGTTCTCTGGGACGTACCGAGGCTACCGGCTATGGGGTAATATATACAGTAAGAGAAGCTTTGAAAGACCGCGGTATTAATATCAAGGATACTACCGCCAGCATTCAGGGCTTTGGCAATGTGGCCCAGCATGCTGCCAAGCTGTTTAGCCAGTTGGGAGGCACGGTTATCGCCGTATCCTGCTGGGACAATGTGGATAAAAGAGCTTACACCTTCCGCAAAAAAGACGGGGTTGATGTGGACGAACTGCGCAGCATAACTGATGTTTACGGCGGTATCACCAAGGACAAAGCCCGTGACCTGGGCTATGAAGTCCTGGATGCCATGGCTTGGCTGGAACAGGATGTGGACATACTAATTCCAGCGGCATTGGAAAACCAGATTACTGCCGAAAATGTCAACAAAATCAGTTCCCAAGTCAAGTTGATTGCCGAAGGTGCCAACGGCCCCACTACACCTGACGCCGATGAAGCAATAAAACACCGCAGGATTTTCATGATCCCTGACTTTTTGGCCAATGCCGGCGGGGTAACCTGCAGTTATTTTGAACAGGTACAGAGCAACGCCAATTATTACTGGGAGAAAGAAGAAGTTTTAAGCAAGCTGGATACCAAGATGACGGCCGCTTTCCACGCCGTAAATGATTTAGCCAAACGCAGCAGCCTCTACATGCGGGATGCCGCATATGTAATCGCCATCAACCGGGTAGCTCAAGCAGTAAAAATGAGAGGCTGGGTCTAGGCCGTTTTTCGTGTCATTGCTGAGCAATTAGCCTCTCGGGGCGATGTGGGCATCGCCCCCTACATCTATTCATCGTGGCCTGCACAGCAGGTGACAATTGCGAGGAGTCAAGGTACGCGGCTCGCAATGACACATTGGGAAGCCATTTTCACAGCAATTATGAGAGGGATGCCATGAGTCACGATTCATCCCAGGAAAACCTGCATTTCCTGAATGAAAGAGCCAAGGAGCTCAACTGCCTGTACCAGGTGGATGAGCTCCTCGGCAATGGGCGCCTGTCCTTGCCGGAAATATTCACCGCTTTGGTTCAGGTCATTCCCTCCGGCTGGCAATTTCCCGAACTCTGTGAAGCCAGAATTATCTATGACAACCGCAGTTACCAAACCCCTGGCTTTTGCTCCTCACCTTACGTGGAAAGCGTTCCTATCAAGGTGGATGACAAGGAAGCAGGCCGATTGGAAGTGGTTTATACCCAGGAAGTTCCTCCCAGTGAGGAAGGTGTTTTCCTGGAAAAGGAGCACAAGCTGATTCGTACCATTGCTAACCGTATCGGGCAGACCATCTGGCAGCGGCGCGTCAAGGAAGTGCTCCTGGACTGGGAACAGTCCAAGATTCAAAACGGCCTGCGGGAAACCGGTCAGGACTGGGTGGTAATAATTGACCTGCTGCGCCGCACCGATCCGGATATGCTTATGCATGTCAGCCGCAGGATGATCAATCATCTTTTAACCAGCGGTATAACCGAGGCTGAGGATATACTGCAGGAATACAGCCCTGGCTGGAAAATAGCCTTTGACAACGATCATGACAATTACCCCAGTGCCCGGGTACCTCTGGGCAACCTGATCAGCATAAGTGACAGGATTTTCCAGGTGGCTTCCCGCTACCTGTCTGCTCAGGAAATATCCTTGCGGCTGCAAAAATGGATTCAGGAGCAAAAAGCCTATGGTTTGGTGAAAATCATCGGCCGGATTGATGCCTCGGTAGCGGAAATTGTTGATGCTTTGGTGCGTTACGAGGCTATGGCGGGTTCCACCGACCTGCTGCCCTATACTACCCGGCGCTGGCTGCAGGTAGCTCTCATTAAGCGCTTTCTGTCGGACAACCTGGAGTTCATCGATACAGCCCGTCGCTATATTGACGTAGAAAGCTTTTTCAGTCTAGTCAGCCGCGTGATCTACCCCGCCTACAGTCACGGCAAAATCGGCGGGAAAGGCACAGGTCTGTTTCTGGCCCATCAGATTATCCTCCAAGAAAGCCAGGAAAAAAGCTTGCTGGCCGATATCAAAATACCCCGTACCTGGTATATCACTACTGATGAGTTAACCGAGTTCCTGCATTACAATGACCTGCAGGATTTAAACGAACAGAAGTACAAGGACCTATCCCAAATCCGCATGGATTATCCTAATATTATTCAAAGGATGAAGAACTGCCGGTTTCCTCCCGAACTGGTCAAGAGCCTGGCCCTGGCTCTGGATGATTTCGGCACTAACCCTATCATTGTACGCAGTTCCAGTCTCCTGGAAGATCAACTAGGGGCTTCCTTTTACGGCAAGTACAAAAGCCTGTTTCTGGCCAACCAGGGCAGTAAGGAGGAACGCCTGGAAGCCTTGGCGAATGCGGTGGTAGAAGTCTTTGCCTCGGTTTTCAGTCCCGATTCCATCCAGTACCGGGCGGAAAGAAATCTTTTGGACTTTCAAGAGGAAATGGGCATCCTGATCCAGGAGGTAGTAGGTACCCGCATTGGCCCCTATTATCTTCCCCTCTATTCAGGCGTAGCCTTAAGCCGCAATGAGTTCCGCTGGTCTCCCCGTATCCGCCGGGAAGACGGCCTGATTCGCATGGTTATGGGGCTGGGCACCCGGGCAGTGGACCGGGTCAGCGATGATTTCCCGGTTTTAATATCCCCGGGACAGCCGGGCCTAAGGGTTAACAGGATGCCGGACGAAATCAAGTATTATTCCCCGAAAAAAATGGACGTCATAAACCTGGAGACCAACACCTTTGAAACCATCGAGATTGATTCTTTCCTGCGCCAGTATGGCAGCCAGATTCCCTCCATTCACCAGCTGGTGTCAGTCAGAAAAGAAGATTACATAGCTCAGTGTAATGTCTGGGAAATCGACTTTGAGCATGACGACCTGGTTGTCACCTTCGATGGATTGGTTGACAAGAGCACCTTTGTCAAAAAAGCAGCCCTGCTTTTGAAAACCCTGGAAGAGCGGCTGGGATACCCGGTGGATATAGAGTTTGCCTGTGACGGCCAGGATTTTTACCTGCTGCAGTGCCGGCCTCAGGGTTACTCAGGTGAGGCATCTCCTGCGGCTATTCCTCAGGACATCCCCAACAAGGATATAATCTTTTCGGCCCGGCGCCAGATCAGCAATGGAACCATCAGCGACATTTCTTATATCGTATATGTTGATCCGGCCGGCTATGCCAGTCTGGAAAACCGGGACGATATGATAAAAACCGGCCGGGCGGTTGGCCTGCTCAATGCCCTGCTGCCCCGCAGAGGTTTCATATTAATGGGTCCGGGACGCTGGGGAAGCCGGGGAGACATTCGCCTGGGAGTCCCGGTCAGCTACGCAGACATATGCAATACAGCAGCCTTAATCGAGATTGCCCGCCGCCAGTCCCATTACCAGCCTGAGCTGTCCTTCGGCACCCACTTCTTTCAGGATCTGGTGGAAAGCGGCATCCGTTATTTGCCCCTGTATCCCGATGACCAGGGCATCATATTTAACGAAGCATTTCTAAAGCGTTCTCCCAACCTGTTAAGCCAGCTATTGCCTGAATACGCTTACCTTGAGGACGTTATTTACGTAATTGACGTAGCAGCGGCCAGCCAGGGACGTGCTTTGCATATTGCCATGAATGGCGACCTGGAACAAGCCATCGGTTACCTGGGCTCTTATTCCAAGCAAACTCATTCGCCTGATCCCCTGTCCCTAAAGGCCCATGTATCCTCCCGCCCTGCTGAAAAGATGGGAGACGACACTTTTTGGCGCTGGCGCTATTATATGGCCAAGCAGATCGCTGACCGCCTGGATTTTGAACGTTACGGTGTGAAAGGTGTCTACCTGATCGGCAGCACCAACACCGGCACAGCCGGCCCGGGCAGCGACATAGACCTGCTTATTCATGTGCAGGGCTCCCTGGAGCAGCGCCAGGAGCTGGATCAATGGCTGGCCGGGTGGAGTCAGGCCCTGGCAGAAGTCAATTACCTGAGAACCGGTTACCGCACGGAAGGTTTGCTGGATGTTCATTATATAACCGATCACGATATTGAGCAAAAAACCTCTTTTGCCATAAAAATTGGGGCTATCACTGACCCCGCTCATCCTCTGAAAACAACGTAGCCGCCCTGCCTTAATTTATGTGTCATTCCTCGAAAAGGATTCCTTTTGTGTCATCGCGAGGAGCGGAGCGACGTGGCGATCTGTTAACCCCAACCGTTAGTTGACATAGAGATTGCCACGCGCTACGCGCTCGCGATGACACAATGGTTGCCTTTTTACTGACATGAAAGCCATTTTCACAGCAATGACACAATTGGGAGCTATTTCCCAAGCAATGACACAGATGGTGACTTTTTCGTTCATCGTAGTCTGCGCAGCAGGTAATAATTGCGAGGCCCGTGAGGGGCGTGGCTATCTCAATGCCATCTTCGCTAACCACGGCCTGGCTGAAGAGTTAGCCCGGATGCAGGAGTATTAGCCGCCTCGCTCCGGGACTTCCTCACCTGCAACTCATCGGCAAACTTTAAGTGTTTTTTATGCGAAGGCCGCTGCAATACAGCCCCGGATTACCTCGTCGGGCAGGGGATAAAAGAGCCCCGCTGGGTCGTATTTAATAGCCCAGAACATTATCTCCTTTTTCTCCTCATCCAGGGACTCAGCAAACTTGGGCTGTACCCCGCATTTCTGCTGTAATTCCCGCACCTTCTGGGCCGAGGCAGTTACCATTTCTTCCTTGGTCATTCCTTCAGTATTCACCCCAAAGGCATCGGCCAGCACTTCCGCATTGCTGAGATAGTGTTTGGGGTATTGCTCCATCAAAATGGGTATCAGCACCGCGTTGGCTTCTCCATGAGGTATGCGCAGCTGTCCTCCCACCGCATGGGCTACATTGTGGATGGGATAGAACAAACCGGACATAGCAAAGGACATTATAGCCATGTTGCTGGCTACCAGCATCTTGGTGCGGGCTTCCAGATTCCGACCGTCGGCAACGGCCACCGGCAGGTAACGGCAGATCAGTTTAATGGCCTGCACCGACAGGGCATCGATCATACAGTTGGTGCCCGGGGAACTGATAGCTTCCACCGCATGGGACAGGGCATCAAAGCCGGTATCAGCCGTCATCTTTGGCGGCAGTCCCAGGGTGAGATCCGGATCCAGGAAAGCATAATCGGCAGGCAGGTAGGGATGCAGCAAGTCGCCTTTTATCTTGGCTTCTTCATTGTACAATACCGCAATGGGAGAAGACTCCGAACCGGTGCCTGCAGTGGTGGGAACCGCTATATGGGGTACGTTAAGAGGTTTGCCCATAGGCCGCATATAGGGGCCGATATTGCCGGGCATGATCTCTTTGATGTCTACTTCGCCCATTCCCAACAGGGCTTTGACCCCTTTTACCGTATCCAGAACACTGCCGCCTCCTACCGCCAGCAGGCCGTCCACGGCCATTTCCCGGCACCAGCGGGCACAGTCATTAACCACCCGCATCACCGCATCGGGTTCGATCCTGTCATATATCCCCACTATTTTGGGCTTGCCCTGAGCAGCAAATATATCCTTAACCTGGTCCACTACACCCGCCTGGATCAGGCCCTCATCGGTAATCAGGCCGATGCGCTTGCACCCCATGTCCATAAAGCGCTGGGGTATAAAGGTACGGCAACCTGAACCCACTTCCACGATACTGCGGTAGTCCCACATGAAATACTTTGGCGTTGCCATCTGTAAAACCTCCTTTCCCAAATGACCTAGCGGTTGAGACCGATCAGCAGGTTCAGCAGCTTATCGCTCCCGTCGGGCGTCAAATCCTGGCAGATATGTTTGACTTCACTGTAGGCCAGCAGAGAGTGATAACAGCATTCCCGTCCGTAACCGCTCTGCTTGTATCCGCCAAAAGGTGCATCCGGCCTCAAAACATGCCAGGTATTAATCCAGACGGTTCCGGTACGAAGCCGGTTGGCCAGTTGCTGGGCACGGCCCACATTGGTGCTGCAAATACCGCCGCCCAGGCCGTAAATGCTGTCATTGGCCATGGCAATGGCTTCATCCACATCATCGTAAGGGATTACACACTGTACCGGTCCGAAAATCTCCTCCCGAACCTGGGTCATTTGGTTATGGCAGTTTATAAAAATAGTGGGTTCAAAGAAGAATCCTTTTTCATAGATGCCTTCAGTCAGCCGGCGCCCGCCGTAGGCTAATTCAGCCCCTTCCTCTTTGCCGATCTGAACATAGCGGATGATGGTGTTCAACTGCTCCTGACTGGCTATGGGGCCCATATCGGTTTCCATATCCAGCTGGTTGCCGATCACCATTTTCTTGATCTTTTGGATCATGCGATCTACCAGTTCCTCCTGCAGGCAACGAGGTACAAACAGCCGGGTGCCAGATTCGCACACCTGGCCGGAGTGGAACAAGAAGCCTAAAAGGCACATATTGGCGGCCACTTCCATATCCGCATCATCCAGAACTATAATGGGGGACTTGCCGCCCAGTTCCAGGGTAACCCGCTTGATGGTGTCCGCTGCCTGGTGGGCGATTTGGCGGCCCACTTCCGTAGAACCGGTGAAGGCGATTTTATCCACTTCCGGGTGCCCGGCCAGGTAATTGCCCATGGAGGACCCCGGACCAGTTACCACATTTATTACTCCGGGAGGCACACCAGCATCAGTCAGGATTTTAGCCAGTTCCAGGGTAGTAACGGGAGTAATGCTGGCAGGTTTCATAACGATGCTGTTTCCCATGGCCAGAGCAGGTGCAATCTTATACATCGCCAAAATAAGCGGGAAGTTCCAGGGGGTTATGCCCGCGCATACCCCTATGGGTTCACGTTTCCAGAAGGAGTGCATGGGCGCTACCCAGGGAGGCGAAAAGAAGGTATGTTCAACCTGGGGCAGTTCTTTGACGATCATGGCTATTAACAGAAGAGTTCCTGCCACCTCGGCTATGTCCACGGTGGTAGTGCGGCGGATAGTCGCTCCGGAAGTCAAAGATTCCAAATAGGCCAACCGTTCTTTATTAGCCACTACCATCATGGCTGCATTAATAAGAACCTGAGCCCTTTCTTCTATTGATTTGCCGGCCCATACGCCCGATTCAAAACTGGCACGGGCAGAGGCCAGAGCCCGGTCCACATCTTCCCGTCCGCCCCGGGGCACGGTGGCAACTACTTCCCCGGTGGCCGGGTTGATTACTTCCATCCTCTCCCCGGTAAGTCCAGGGGTCCATTGCCCATCAATAAACATCTGGTATTCCATGATATTGCTCATTATCTAACTCCCCCTTAAACCTGATGCAAGGTCAACAGTTGCAACTTGCATCTCAGCCATAACTACGGGCAGGTCAAAAATCACCATGCAGGGGTTCCTCCCTGCACCTTCCTGGTGATCGTGTGACGGCATCCCTCCTTTTCTTTTCACCCAGATTTTCCCAGCATCATTTTGGGATAAACCAAGTGTTCCCTATATGTTTATGTTCCTGTGAGAGGAAATTTATGTCAAGAGTATTGCGGGATAATATGCTGCCATCCTGCCCACAAACTGTCTCTGTGTATCACCGTGAAATTTACCACTACCGATTAACTGGAGAAACAATTTTGTACTGTCATGTAGGGGAGCCCAGCAGGATATAACATGTAAAGCCACTTTGTAATAAAAACATTTTATTTATTATGTAACGAAATATTTATATCAATAAGATATAATTAAGACATGAAATATTTTTCTGGAGGTGATAGGGAGGGGGATTGGTTTGGATGGTTGTCTGTGGTTTCAGATGGGGAAAGTTTGGAGGTGTATATCAGAGTGTCAAAGATAAGATACCAAGATAAACCATGGCTTAAGCATTATGCTCCGCAGGTTCCAGCGCATATTGAGTATAAAAAAATATGTATCCCCCACATGCTTGAAAACGCGGCTAAATGCTATCCTTATAACGTAGCTCTTATATTTCAGGGTTATTTCCTGAATTATCTGGACCTCAAAGACATGGTGGATCGCTTTGCCACCTGTTTGGCTGACTTTGGGGTACGGAAAGGTGACCGGGTTGCCGTACTGCTTCCCAACTGCATCCACACGGTGGTGACCTACTATGCCATCATGAGACTGGGAGCAGTGGCGGTTATGAACAACCCCCTGTATACTGATCGGGAACTTGAATACCAATTTAATGATTCCGGTTCCAAAGTGCTGGTTTGCTTAGATTGGCTCGCTGAACGCATGACGGCCCTGCGTCCCCGCACCGGGATCAAACAGATAGTATCTGCTTCACTGGCTGATTACCTGCCGGCAGATAAAGAGGGATCTATTCCCGCCGCACCCCTGCCCAAGGCCGAAGATGTGTATGACTTTAAATGGTGTTTGGATAAGTATCCACCCCAGCCCCCCGAGGTAGAAGTAAACTGGACGGATATGGCTGTTTTGCAGTACACCGGCGGAACTACCGGGCTTCCTAAAGCGGCAATCTTGACCCACAGCAATCTGAGTTCCATGGTCCAGATGTATGTTGCCTGGATATTCGATGCGGAGCCCGGTAAGGAAACCATGCTGGCCGCTACTCCGGTATTTCATATTCTAGGTATGCAGGTAGCCATGAATCTTCCTATATACATGGGTTGGCGCAACGTATTAATACCCAAACCCACCCCCGATGCATTGCTGGAAGCTATCCGCCTTTACCGGCCCAATTTTGCCCCCCTGGTACCTACCCATTATATAGGCATGCTCCAGCATCCTGACCTGGCTAAAACTGATCTTACCTGTTTCAAGGGTCTGTTTTCGGGAGGAGCTTCCCTGCCGGTGGAGGTACTGCATCGTTTTGAAGAGATATCCGGAGCCATGATCTGCGAAGGATTTGGTATGTCGGAAACATCCCCCCAAACTCACCTCAACCCTTATAAAGGAGGTCCCCGCAAACCCGGAAGCATCGGTGTGGGCTGGATTGATACGGAGATTCGCATAGTGGACATTGAAACCGGCCAGGATGCTCCGGTAGGTCAGCCCGGGGAAATGTGGTTCAGAGGCCCTCAGGTAACCAGCGGCTATTACAACAAACCCGAGGAAACCGCCCTGGCTATTACTGAGGACGGTTGGCTGAAATCCGGGGATATAGCCTACATGGATGAGGATGGCTATTTCTATGTGGTTGACCGGAAGAAGGACATGATTATTTCCAGCGGTTACAACATCTATCCCCGGGAAATAGAGGAAGTCTTCTACCAGCACCCCAAGGTCAACAAAGTAGCGGCCATCGGCATCCCCGATGCAAAACGAGGCGAGAATGTGGGAGTTTACATATCCCTGAAAGCAGGAGAAACCGCAACCCCCGAGGAGTTCATGGAATTCTGCAAGCCCCTCCTGGCCAAATACAAATGGCCTACCGTTATAGAAATCTGGGACGAACTGCCGGAAAGCAATGTAGGCAAATTGCTCAAACGCCAGCTGCGGGACATGGTTCTCGAACGGATGGCCGCTGCCAAAGCTTAATATACTACCCCAATCGAGAAAGGACTGGCTAACAAATGTTGCCAGTCCTTTCCATTTTTTAATATTAACCTATTACTTTTTTATTAGCTTGTTACGTATATGTTTATAGTGTAAGCTTATGCTTACTCTGCCTCAACCTCCCGGAGAGCGTTGAGCTGGTAGGCATGAAAGAGGTCATGGCAGAATTTATCCCAGCGCTCGGCAGCTTTCATGGTTTCCTCATCTAACTGCAGCAGACTGGGATAAGCCAGCAGTTCCTGAAATTCCTGCTGCAGTTGGGCGATAACCTCCGGGTCGTATCCGGCCAGCAAATTGGCTATAAACTCTTTGGGATCATACCAGCCGGAGGCTTTCTGGCAGTCGCGGTAGACCTGCATCAAAAGAACATTGCGCGGTCCTTCCCACAGTTCGTTCACCGCCGAATCCCGGTACAGGCGGGGAAGTGCCGAGAAATCCTCCATTACTCCATGCCCGCCGAAGATGGACATAGCCGTGCGGATCACCTCTGTGCAGTCCCAGGAGGCGGCCATCTTCTGCAGCATGATCAGCTCGCGGACTTCAAAAGCCCGCTTGCGCTGTTCAGTTCCCTCGCCGGCCGCTCCCTCCTGCAGCTGGAGAAACTGCTGGTAAACCTTGAAGGCTCCGGCTACCGTTTGCTTGGTTAACTTATCTATACGTTGCAGTTGCCCGGCCACCAGCGGGAACTGGCCGATTTTAGCGCCGAAGGCTTCCCGGAATTCCGCGTACTTCTTGGCCTCGCGCACTGCCCGGGTCATAAAACCGGCCGCAGATAACCCTACGGTAAGGCGGGAGTATGTCAGTACAATCCCTACTACATTGGCGATGCCCCGGTCCAGCGGTCCCAGGGGGTAGGCCACTGCCCCGTTAAAGGTAATCTCCGCCGTAGTCAGTTCGCTGGTCCCCATCTTCCATTTTATCCGGTCAATGGTGTAACCATTGCGGATTTCCTTTTCCTTGTTGCCCGGCAGCCAGGATGGAACTACGAATAAGGCTACCTTTTCCGAGCCCGCCGGTTTGGCAGTTACCACCGCATAATCGGCATGGGTGGCTGAGCAGAAGAATTTGGTCCCGTAAAGGCGCCACTGCCCATCCTCCTGCACCGCTTCCAGCACATTGGCCTGCACGTCGGAACCCCCTTGGATTTCCGAAAGGTACTGGGCCCCAATGGCAAACTCACCGTCAAGGCCTTCCTGGCAGTGCTGCAAAATCCGCCGGGTCTCCTCCGTGTCGGCGTACTTTTTCAATATCTCCACCAGACCTTCGGTACAGGTAATGGGACAGGCTATGCAGGCCTCACCGTTCTGGTAAATGATATACATCTTGATTAACTTGACCCAGGGAGAAGTTTTCTCAGAAAACAGCCCTTCTGAAAAGACCTCCCGCTCCATTATCTCCGTTTCTTTAGGCCTGACAATACGGTCAATGCGGTGTCTGTGCCCATCGTAATGCATGATATAGGGCCGCTTTTCCGGCCAGGCAATGGCATTAGCCATGTCCCGCCACCGGTAAGAGGCTTTCTTGGAAACAGCCCGGGCTTCCCGGTCCACTAACTCCCACTCATCCCTGGCAAAATGCCTGACCACCTTCTGGATAAAAGGATCGTCAGCATAATAATCCACATTATTGCGCCACTCTAGGAACTCATCAAAATTGTAGGGATTATTCCGATCCGGTAAAGACATCTGATCCCTCCCCTTCCCTGGTATCCTCCTTACCATAATATGCATAGACTCTAACATCTAACTAATTTCATAATACTATATCCTCCAGTCAAAAATCGATTAAGCTGAAATTAATTGCCAGCCCTGGAGAGGCTTAGGAGCGGTTCCAGGTAATGATGCTCTTGTAAGCAGCAGCTATTGCCGTTAAGATAGATGGATAAGGAGAAGAGAATTTATTATGTGAAGTTGCCAGGAGGGTAGCACCATGATTATAGGTGTGGATATAGATAACACCATTACCCATACTACCGAGATGATAATGCACTATGCCGAAATTTACGGGCGGGAAAGAGGCCTGAACACTGTTCCTGACCTGCGCTATTACTACCTGGAAGATGCTCTGGGATGGTCTACGGCTGAGGCCGATGCTTTTTTTGACAAATACCTGGCTCGTATCTATTACGAGATGAAACCCAAGGACCAGGCGGCGGAAGTACTGGCCGAGCTGAACAAGCAGCATGAAATAATTCTGATCACTTCCCGCAACCTCAAATTTCCTCAGGTGAAGGAAGCAACCATCAGCTGGCTTAAGCGCAACAACATAAGCTATGACCGGCTGATATTAAATGCCACCAGCAATATGCACTTTTTCAGCAAATTGTCCATTTGCCAGGAATACCAGGTGGATGTAATGATTGAGGATCATTATGAACTGGTAAGTGAACTCTGTCCCCTTCTGCCGGTGATAATGTTCGAATATCCCTATAACCGTCACCTGCAAGCCGACAACATCATTCCCGTGAAACACTGGAGTGAAGTTAAACACTGGATAGACTTTCTACACTCCCGAAAAATAAGCAGTGTAGGATAAAACGGTTGAAAAACGCATACTTTGCCTGCCGGCCAAGCATAATAGTAATTGAATTTTAGATGCTTGGAGGTAAGCAGCAATCCCCATCCCTTTGGTGCAGAGCGTTGTACAGCTGGATCAAATCTGAACGCGCGTACCGGTGCACCGGAGGAAATTGCCGCCGCCGCTTTGTTCCTGTCCTCCGATGATGCCAGTTTTATAAACGGAACCCTGCTGGTGGCCGATGGGGGCTGGACCGCATATTAAAAAACCATGGGTGGTAGGTTATAAACTGGAAGCGTTTTTGGCTGTAATCAGTTAACATATGTTCAGCCAATTTGGGAAGGTGAGACGGAAATTAAAATGCGGTTTATGGCAGAGGCTTCACCCTAAATACTCTATTCCCAAAACCACAGCAACCTCCCTGTTATAGGGAGGCTGCTATTGTTTTAAACAGTTTACTTATCCTTTATGCATGGCCCGCAAGACTTTCCGGTCGGGTTTTCCTACTGCCGTCCTGGGAATGGCATCGATAAACTCTATTATGGTAGGCACTTTGTAGGGAGCCAGGTTGGCCCGGCAGTGAGCAATGATTTCTTCTTCAGTAAGAGTCTGCCCTGGTTTCACCACTACATAGGCTTTTACGGTTTCCCCCCGTTTGGGATCGGGAACTCCTACCGCACAGGCTTCCATAATGGCCGGATGAGCATAGAGGACTTCGTCAACATCCCGGGGATACACGTTAAATCCGCTGCAGATAATCATATCCTTCTTCCGGTCTACAATGAAAACAAACCCGTCTTCATCCATGTATACTATGTCCCCGGTGTAGAACCAGCCGTCCCGGACAGCATTGGCCGTTTCCTCTGGATTATTCCAGTATTCCTTGATAACCTGCGGACCGCGGGCTATTAACTCGCCCAATTCTCCCCGGGGCATTACCTTGGTACCGGTTTCTACATCCACCACTACTAAATCCGTATCCGGCCATACTATGCCGCAGCTGCCCGGTTTACGCAGCCTGAATACCGGATTGACCGTAAGTATATTAATCGTTTCAGAAAGTCCGTACCCTTCAAATATTTTTCCGCCAGTAAGTTCTTCGAATCGCTTCATGGTCTCAACTGCCAGGGGGGACGAACCACAGAATATACCCTTTAGAGAAGTAATATCTGCTTCAGCAATCTTAGGATGATTATTTAGTCCTATTATCATGGCCGGTACAGCAGCAAATAAATTAGGACGATGCTGCTCAATAGCCGCTAATAAATTATCAGGAGTAGGCTGGGCTACCAGCACTATGGATCCCCCGCAATAAAGGCAAATGTTGACATTGGCATTCAGACCATAGATATGATTCAAAGGAATAGCACACAGGGTTCTGACTTCATCATAAGGAATCAGCTTAAAATTGCTGGTGGTCCAAACTGCCGTACGGATACACTGGGACCACATCATGGCATTGGTCAATACACAACCTTTGGGAACCCCGGTAGTACCTCCCGTGTACTGGAGCCGGCAGATGTCTCCGGCATAAACTTCTACACCGGGTTCTGCGTCACTGGCCGGACCGATCAATTCCATAAAATCATAAATATTGTCGCCTTTTTCCACTTCCACCGGCGCGCTGGGTATTTGGAATACTATTACTCGTTTAACGGGTGATTCCGGATCTTTTAACAATTCGATGGCTTTGGAAGCGAACATAGCCATGACAATAACCGTTTCCGTACCGCTGTCGGCAAACTGCACCCTTAATTCCGGAACCGTATAGAGGGGGTTGGCGGGTACTTCGATAGCACCGATCTTCAGAAGCGCGTGCAGGGAAAACAGGTATTGCGGCACATTGGGAGCCATTATGGCTACCCGGTCACCTTTTTTAACCCCCAACCCTAAAAGGGAATTGGCCAGTTTCCGGGCAATAATATTGACCGTACCGTAATCAAACTGCATATCTCCCATGAGTATGTAGGGTTTCTGCGGATGCTTGTCCGCCCAATGGTTAAACCAGTACTTAAGCGGGTACCTCTCATAGTCATACTTTGTAGGTATCCCCTCGTCATAGAGCGATTCCCAGCGCGACCGCCATTTGGCAACATCCTCTTCAAAATCCTTTAACCACGGCTTTTCCAAGATAATCCCTCCCCTGATCTTATTTCACTCCGTGATCTATTTATAATATTATATCATAATTACGACACTATATTATTTAATATCATAATATTTTTATATATATTGCTTATTTTTACTAAAATTGGCATAAAAGGGGGGTAAGTGTTCTGGCTTATAGGCGGCTTTTTCCTGGCAAATTGGAACGTGGTATTAGATAGAATCCAATAAAAGCAGCCAGCAGCTTTTTACATAAACTGCTGGCTGCTCTATCTGTTTACCTATTTATGCTTTTCCGCATACATCTGACGAAGTACGTTTTTCTCGATCTTGCCGATGTAGTTGTGGGGGATAGCGTCTACGAAGAAATAGCCATCGGGGAGGTCCGGTATCCACCATTTTTCTATTTTGCCCTCTGCAGCGAATTTTTCCAGGTGAGCTCTGACATCTTCGGCAGTAGCGGTTTCTCCGGGTTTGAGAGCTATACAGGCACAAGGTCTTTCATCCCAGCGAGGATGAGGTACGCCGATAACTGCGCACTCTAATACTGGTTTGAATTGGCTGATGGCATCTTCCAGTATCAAAGTAGAAATCCACTCGCCTCCGGACTTAATGGCATCTTTATTACGGTCAGTAATCATTAAATAACCTTCTGGATCAATATAGCCGACATCTCCGGTGTTAAGCCAGCCATTCTTCCACAATTCCCGGGTCTTTTCAGGTTCACGGAAGTACTCATGGGTACACCAGGGAGTACGCACTACCACATTGCCGACTGAATGGCCATCATGAGGCAGTTCATTGAAGTCATCATCCACTACTTTGACCCGGGAGAAAATCCAGGGAATACCGCTCTTTATATAATAAGAAATCTTGTCTTCCATGGGCAGATCCAGATGTTCTTCTCTCAATTGTCCCAGGGTCATGGCCGGACAGGTTTCGGTCATTCCATAACAGGATTGGGTCAATATGCCCAGTTCCCAGGCACGTTCGGCCAGCTGCCGGTTGAGTTTGGCACCGCCTAACCCTACATGCCAATTGCTGAGGTCATATTTTTCCGCATCAGGATGGAAGACCAGCATATGCAGGATAGTAGTGACACAGTGGCTGAAATTGACCTTTTCTTCATGCAGCCATCTGAGGATCTTGTCGGGTTCATAGCGTCCGGGCAAGATAAATTTACATCCCATCATGAAGGCGAAATAAGGCACACCCCATGCCTGTACATGGAACATGGGAGTAAGGGGCATATATACCTGATTGGCTCTGAACTCCATACCTCCCGGATATAACCCCCAGGTCATACACACTGATACCGCATGCATAAACAGATCCCGGTGAGTGAAAACAACCCCTTTGGGATTACCGGTAGTACCTGAGGTATAGCACAGGGTAGCACGACTGTTTTCCGATATCTCTGGGAATTCGTAATCAGGGGATTGCAGAGCCAGTAAATCTTCATATAAGTAGACATTGGGAAGTGAAGTTTCAGGGCGGAAATCTTTCTTGTCCGACATCAACACATAAGCCCGGACGGTGGTTAGTTGATCCTGAATACTTTCAATGAGCGGGAGAAAATCTTCGTTGATGAACAATACTACATCTTCAGCGTGGTTAATACAATAGGCGATTTGCTCGGGGGCCATGCGGATGTTCACGGTGTGAAATAGACTGCCGTACAGGGGAATTGCCCAATGAGCTTCCAGGTACCGATGGGTATCCCATTCTAGCATACCAACTGCTTCTCCAGGTTTTACTCCCAGATAAGCCGGGCATTTGATAGCCGCTTGACGCGTTCATAGTGTTCCAGGTAGGTAAACTGCAGTTCATCCCGGTACTTAATTACTTGGTTAGGGGCATAAATAAGGCCGTAATCTAAAAAGCTACGTAATGTAAGCTGGTACTGGTAACCGATAGTTTCCATACTTGTCGCCTCCTAATTATATTGAACTGCCAACAAAGCAATAAAATTCATAATCGCCTCCTTTATTCTCCAATATACGACATTTATCTCATTATACTGCGGTCACCGGCTGGCGGTCAACGAAAATGAAAAACTTAATTCGGTATGTGATAAATATGGCACACAATACAGGAAGGTTACCTTGAAGGCGGTACAAATTAAATAGTATGGAATGAGGGCAACAGCATTAGAAATGATCTTTTCATAACCTCTTCAATGTCGTAATCTCCATCATGCAGGCACCAGTCATAAGTGATGCCGCGGGAGATGCTTAAAACCAAGCGAGTAAGAACTTCGGCGGAGACATCCGAGCGTATCTGATTTTCCTGCTGACCTTCACGAATAGCATCGCGTATCAATCTAAAAAAAGCACGGTCTTCCGAAATAAAAAAGGCAGTACCTGTATCCAACTGGTGTTTGTAGATCTGCTTAACGAATTCCAGGCCTTTAGCTTTAGCATAGCGGGCTTGAAAGGAAACCGCACATATGATCCGGTCATAAGGGGTGGCGGTGGCGGGAAGAGCCATAACTTCTGCACTGAATTTTATGTCCACATCCATGTAAGTTTCGATAACTATATCAGATTTGGATTTGAAGTAATGGTAGAAAAGACCTTTGGCCACACCGGATTTCTTGCAGATCTCCTCCACTGTCACATTATCAAATCCCTTTTCTGCAATCAATTGAACGGCCGTGTTAAAGATCTTGCGCCGGCTCTCTATGGCCTGTAGATCGCGGGACGTCAGGTTTTCCTTCTTCACTTTTCATTCCTCTTTCGCAAAATACCGGACCTGAATACTTATTTTAGTATAACTGCTGCCCCAATTAACCGCAATCAGGTTGATAATTGCCTATCTCACATTCAGGTAGCACAGAAGATAGCCCCGTGACCAGTGACAGCTAATCATCCCTAATGGAATGTACCTAGGGCTACATAGATTAACAACATGAAAGGCAATTAACGGTAAAAGGTATAAGCCAGGAGCAGCCAAACCGGTATACTCAATATGATTCCCCAGCGTTCATTTTTAGTCAGTTCCTTGCCTTTGGCAGCCAGATAGACTCCCATACCTACTGAAGCTATTAATAAAGCCCCGGCTATAATATACTGTGCAGCTATTCCTGCTCGCTGTATGGGAAACACCAAAAAGGCACACAAAAGCCAAATAATCGCCAGCACCCAGGCCACTCGTGAAAGCACCATATTATTCTCTCCCCCTTTTTATGATTCAATATAGTTTATCTTCTCAAGGCCTATAATGGGAACCAAAACCTCACCTGTTTTACTCATTTAAACGTCAAGAGTTTTCCCCGGAGCAGCCCTTTTCAACTCTTTAATCTTGCCCGCATAGAGTGAACGGGTAAGAAGCGGGAACCAGAAATTAGCCAAAAGATAAGACGTTTTACGTACTACGGGCTTGGGTTGGCGAGCTGCAGGATGCGGCTTTTGCTCCGGCAAGCTTATTTCGGTAATTACCGCTTCATCTCCCCGGCTATTGGCGGCAGCCAAGACCTCACCGCCTGCTCCCATAACCTTGCAGGCCGAATACATCTGGCAGGTCATTTCCAGATCATTGGCCTCACCCAGGTATTTGGCCAGTTTCAGCGAAGATAAAACATAAACCAAAAAGGTTCCTTTACCTTTAGGGATAGGTGTATTAAAGGTACCATTGCATATAGCACTCACAGCCGGAACACCCAGCCAGGCGCACTGCTGTTCGATAGTTTTCCCAAACAGGTTGTGGGCTTCATCATGCATGGATTGTATAGTAGAGCCCATATCTTCAGGCCCCAGCTCCACTGAAGGAAGTCTCAATTTTGCTTTGAAAACATCGGGCGGACAGCTGGATATAACCATCAGGTCCACTTTGCCCGCATACTGCTTCCATAAATGCGCATGAGCAATGTCCCAGCAGATTAAAAAACCGATATCTCCAAGGTCAGTATGGGCCACCAACGTTTGAGGCCGGTTCTTGACCGGGACAAAATAGCCTCGTTCCCAACTCCAGGGATAATTTTTTATATACCGCCACATACGCCCATCAGGTGCAAACAGCAAAAGGGTATTGTAAATATCCTGGCCTTCCTCATCCCAAAGCAGCAGGTTGCCCGCCAAATGGATATTAAGCTCGGCAGCAGTATGCTTCATCCACTGCACCGTAGTACCATCTTCAAATCTTTCCGCATTTTCATAATTTGCGTTGGTGTATGCGTACCCGGTATTAAACACCTCGGGCAGTACCACCAGTTCTGCTCCCTGGCCGGCAGCTTCTCGAACCAAGCCATAGGCCCGCTCCAACCGAACGGGAACAGGAGCCGGAGCTACATCCATCTGAATCGCAGCTACCTTCAACTTACGCGACATATTATCAGCCTCCTGGTAAACACCGGTAGAAATACCCCTGCACTTTCCATAATGGTATCATTCCTCCATATATTGGTAAAGCACGCTAAAGAAGAACATAGCTCCTTCTTATGCCTGGCTTCGCCCAGCAATGCACACCAGAACAGTATGGTTATTGTCAAGCTGCCAAAATCAACAACAAACCACTCTCTTTAAGCGTTAGGGAAATTAACCCTATAATCGGATTCCCTGCCCTGCACATAAAAATAGCAACCTCGCTTTTATAAGGAGGCTGCAATAGTCTTATCAGTGTTTTTATAGAGTAATAACTTGATCGATGTTGGCACTGCCCAAAGCAGCGTATAGGTTAGGAAAACAGCCAATAGCAGCGCCTTGAATCAATTTGTCGTCAATACCTCTTTCGATGCTGCACATATCGCAGGCCATTAGAATGGTGCCATATTTTTCATGAATCTCCTGCAATCTGTCACCGGTACTGCTGCCTTCGGTAAGCAGGAAGGTATTATCGAAGAAGAACATCATCCCGACAACCTCCACTCCGTGTCTTTCCTCCAGCATTTGAGGAATTATCATTTTGTCCAGGATTCTTTGCGCATTGTTGGTGGAAAAAATGTAAGCCACCCTCATTCTTACCCTCTCCCTTAAACTATTTATTTGGCAGCTCTGCTTCTGCCATTGGCAACATTGGTATACTTGCTGTGCATCCGGTTGTAAGAAGCAACAAAGATATTGTCAACGCCCCGATGCCTAAACGGGATATCATCCCTTCTTTCACTTTCTCCTTCTCGAAAAGCTTGGCGTACCAGGTCGGTCAGTTCGGACACGTATTCTTTGAAAGCTTTGCTTTGGCGTGAACGAGGCCGGGGAAGATCGATATACACATCTTGAATGATCCGCCCTTTATTGGCAGACATAACGATGACCCGATCGCTTAAGTAAACGGATTCATTTACATCATGGGTAACCATCACCACAGTAGTTTTGGTTTCTTCCACCAGGGCTGCCAGTTCTTCCTGTAAAAGCTCGCGCATTTGAAAATCTATGGCTCCCAGGGGCTCATCCAGGAGCAGTATCTCCGGGCGACTGGCCAATGCTCTTACAACCGCTACTCTTTGCTGCATACCACCGGAAAGCTGTATGGGATATTTATTCTCACTGCCATGTAAATGAGATATATCCAGCAATTCCTGTAAGCGTTGCTCTCTTTCCTTTTTGCTGAAATTCTGCACTTTAAGCGAATAAAGAATATTCTCCTTCACTGTCATCCAAGGAAATAGGGCATAATTCTGAAAAACGAACCCCCGATCCGGACCTGGTCCCTCGACTTTTTTACCGGCCAGATAGATCTGCCCCGCATCAGGCAACATGAAGCCTCCCAGCATAGTTAAAAGGGTAGTTTTTCCACATCCGGATGGCCCCAGCAGAGAAACATACTGCCCCTGTTCCACATTAAAGGACATGTTTTCCAAGACGATATGAGCAGGTTTCTTCTTCTGGGTAAATGTTTTGCTGATCTCCTTAACTTCCAACAAAGCCATCTTTGAATCTCCATGAAGTCATTTTTCTCTCAACGGCAATAAACACTTTATCAATGGCATAGCCCACTAATCCCGACATGATCATCAGGGCATAAAGCTGGGCTGTTTCCAGACGCACCTGAGCTTCTACCATCAGAAATCCAAAACCAGCACTGGTAGCAATAAACTCGGCACAGATAACAGACATCCACCCGGCTCCCATAGCCAAGCGGCAGCCAGTTAAAATATGTGGCATTGCACCCGGTACCACAATGTCGCGCACGATGTCCAGCTTTGAAGCACCCATGCTGCGAGCAGCATTATAGTAATTGGGATCGATTCCCTGCACACCGGCAATGGTGTTAATAACCAGGGGGAAAATTGCACTCATGGCAATCAAGAAAACTGTCGGCCCATCTCCCAATCCAAACCAGATGATCGACAGGGGTACCCAAGCCATAATTGGAATCTGGCGAATGGAGTTCATTACAGGTGCCAGCGACTGCATGGCCGTGGCCGAATAACCCATGAGAAGCCCGAGGGGAACCCCAATCACATAAGCATAAAGAAAACCGGTAATTACCCTTTTTAAAGTCAGTCCTAAATTAGACATGATAACTGGATCTGTCCAGGCAGTGAAAAACTCCATCGCTGTTTCCGATAAATAGGGCAGCAACAAAGTGTTCTGTATCCTACTGGCAGCAAAGTTCCAAATAATCAGCAGGACCATTAATACGAACAGAGTATAGAAATTACCTCGATATTTATCAAAAATATCTCCCAGATTTAATTTGGCATTGCCAGCATCCGGTATTGCACTCCCATGTCTTTCCATACTTCTACCTCTGCACTGCTATCTTCCAGTTCCAACTTTATAGCCAGCTCCCTGGTCAGCACTTCCGTACTGTTCATTTCTGCCGCCGCCTGGTTATAGGCTTTAATAAAATTTGCTAACTCAGGACCGCCTATCAGATCTTTATGCACCACTAATACCGAAGTAGGATAATCCGCTGGTAAGGCTGAACGGTAACCACCTATTTTCAGCGCCCCCAGTATATCCAGGACAATCCCTTCCACCGCTTTTCTTTCCAGGGCATAGGGCAGGCCTGATGGCAGCATAGGCTGCATTTCAATGCTACTGCCCAGGTTGGACCATACTAACTGTTTCTGAATATCCCGGCCGTTCATATAGCCTACGGTTTGCGGCAACTTATCCTGAGAAGTGACCAGTACCAGAGCGTTGACGACTACCGCACCCAAAACTTCATAGGGCTGCCCGCTGGCAATCAATTTGTCGGCACTGTCTGGACAAAGTATCGCCATATCAAAATTTCCGGCGGCTAAGGCCAGCTCGGTTTGGCTGTTGCAACAATCCTGCAATTGTTGATAGCTCATATTAACAACCTCGAGGGCTCCACTATCTTGACTGGCTAAATAACTGACCAGCAAACCGGCAGCGTCATCATTGCAGGCTACTTTCAAGTCGCTCATTTCTTGCCCGGGGCTCAGCCAGGCCATCAAGGCCAGAATGATTACCGCAGCAACTATGATTCCTTCCAACAGCAGGCTTTTATTTCTCATGTTGTGAAAATGGCCCTCTCCGTACCAAAAGGACGACTAAAATGCCATCGCTTCCTAATGTGTCATTGCGGTGAAAAGAGCTCTCTTCGTGCCATCGCGAGGAGCACAGCGACGTGGTGATCTCTCTTAACAGACCTGCTGTTCGCGTTTGAGATTGCTTCGCTCCGCTCGCAATGACACCCTGGAGTCTCATCCATCGTTGCACTGCAGTTCATATCTGCTCAGTCCTTTTCTAATGCCAAGATATTTACGCCTTGATATTGTCCACTTCCATAGCTTTGGCCTTCCAGTCTTCATAACCCATTCCCAGAGGAAATACCGGATCTACTTCATTTTTGATGAAGGTTTGAAAATCTTTGGCACCGCAGTTATCCATATAGGTAGTATCAACATAGTCAGCCAAGTTTACATTGTTGATGTCGTCCTGCACGCTGTACTTGCGCATAGTTGCCAATTGGTTTTCCATTTCATCCATTTTCAGATCCCAGGAAATAGTGCGGCCTTCTTCATTGGTCTTTTTCCAAATAGTCATTAAGCCCACTTCCAAAGGCACACTGTAGTTCTTGGCAAATATTTCTGCAGCTTTATAAGGATGTTTGTACATATACTGAACCGCTAAGGTATGAGCCAGTAAAACCCGCTCTGCCAATCTGGGGTGAGCTTTGGCAAATTCACGATGCATGGCTATCTTACAGCAGGTTCCTTGAAATCCATTCCGCTCTGTATTTTGGCGTATAACTACCCAGCCGGTACCCTCGTATTCCGCCATGGATCCCCAAGGATCACAGCAAATATAAGCGTCCAACTTTCCCGCTTTTAGAGCAAAATACTCATCCTTGTCGGACATGTTATAATTCTCATAGAGGGTGATATCAGCGGGAATACCCAGCTGTTCAGCCCATTCCACCCAATTGAGATTGTTCTCTTCGGGATCAGTGCCAAAAGAAACTCTTTTTCCCACCAAATCTGCCGGACTTTTGATCCCAAGACTGGCTACCAGGTATTCCGCTCCTCCTGTATGATTCTGACCGGCTATGAACAATGGCGTTCCCTTTTGAACCGCCCTCAGAGTAGTGGTCCATCCTGCATAGCCCACATCCATTTTCCCGGCTGCCATAGCTTCAGGTACATTGCCGTTACCGGTCAAGTTCACTTTCAGCCCTAAAGCATCAAAAATGCCAGTGTCCATAGCTATACACGCAGCAGTCATATGATCGCAATCATAGTAACCCATGTTTATAGTGTAATTAGCATCTTCAGCACTTAACGGTTCCAGGTTATATTCTTCGACTAACTGAGCCGCCAAATCGTCTCCGGTTTGCTCAGAATCCTGGGGCGTCTGCCCGCCACAACCGGATAAAGCCAATATCCCCAAGAATAAAACAACAAGCAGGATATTAGGCTTTCGCTTTTTCATTTTCTTCATCCCCTCTCTGCTGCTTTTCCTTTGGTTAGTCAATTGCTTACTAGCAGCAATTTTCCATGCCTTCCCCAAATATATTTACAAAATCTCCGTTCTCCCAGCGATATATGGCGTACCCGATGTTCACCCCCTTAGAACCTGACACTATTAATTCAACCGGTGCCTTATTATCTATATCCCGCCATTCTATACGGTAATTCTCTACCGGGGCAGGAGTAGGTTCGGAAAAGATCACCTCTCCTTTTTCTTCCCAGATGGCGATCATCTTGTTAGTTTCAGCGGTATCCTGGTAGATCACGATCAAATCTTCCCGCCCGTCATCATTAATATCATTGACTCCTGTCAGCAGCGGCTTTTTTTCCCCATATACAGCTATAAAATGCTTATACAAACTATGATCTGTTTCCATGGCAGCAGGCTTCTCTTGGCCGGGAATAGCAGCTTCCTCCGGCACACCTCCGCTGCAGCCGGAAAGAAAAAAGAGAAATAGAAGTATGGTTGTACTCTTAATCCTACGCATTTACAGCTCTCCGCCCCAGTTTCATGAACCATTCCTTAACCGTAGGCCGCCAGGCAATAATGCCCATGGCCAGTATAATGACCGCACAAATATACTCCACCCCTGCTGGCACAGTCAGGGACAGTTTGCTCGCCAAAGCAATGCTTTTCTGAGCACCGCTTAAATCAAAGACTGGTGTAAATCCGGGCATCAGCAAATAATTAGTAATATAGCCGATCACGAAGCTAAACAATATTACCGTACCGGTGTATATTACTATAGTTCTCTTGCCAATCAGCTTAAAAATGCTGAATAACTCAGGTATGTTGGTGGCAGTCCCGGTTAAAAGGAAGGCAATGGCTGCACCCGGAGCGGCACCCGCAGCAACGAGGGCAGCAATAAAGGGAATATGCCCCACTGCGCACACATACATGATGGCTCCTAGCCCAGCAATACCCACAAGAGAAACCATATCAGGCCGGCTAAGATAATCCTGAATAAAAGATACCGGGATAATGGTGAGCAAAAGCGCTGCCAGCACCAACCCCACCAGAACATAGCGGCTTACCTGAAAACCCAGGCTGCGCACGCCCCAATCCAGACCGCTGGTTATTTTTTTACTCCAGGGGGTTTTAACGGCGGCAGAGTTTATCTGTGCGGATCCCCGGGAAGCATTGGCCATAGCTGCCGCCACTGGGGATATGAGTTCGTCTTTTCCAAATTTGTTCCCCAGTACCCCAATTATCATTGGCAACATGAAACCGGTGATAATATATATCGCGGTTAGCTGGGGGCCCAGAAGAACAAAGGCCAGTATGACCGCAGCAGGATTTATTATGGGTGTGGCTACCAGAAAAGCCAGAGTTGGCCCTAAATAAGCACCTGAATGATAAAGACTTAAGGCTAAAGGTACCACTCCGCAGCTGCAAATGGGCAAGAGCATCCCGGAAATAGTAGCCTTCACCAGGGAAGACATCTTGCTGTTGCCCAAATTCCTTTGCAGGAATTCCGGCCGCAATATAACGTGTAAAAAACTGCAAAGCAAATAACTTACTACCAGCCAGAAAGAACTAATATTTAATAATTGCCAAAAGGAAGCCCAAAAGTCATTAGCCATTTACTTCATCCAGTGCTGCCTTAACGGCTCTTTCGATTGTCCTTCTGCTTAAATCATCATACAAAATGGGGATCGTATTCCTTCACAGCGGGAGTACGCAGAGATGGCCAGGGTTAACCCTAATACTGTTCAGAGAGCATACCGGGAGATGGAAGCTATGCATATGGTAGAAACCCTAAGGGGCCAGGGGACCTTTGTCAGCGCTGATCAGGAGATGCTGGCCAGAATGAAAGAAGAAATGGCCCAATCAATTTTAAATTACTTTGTTGCCGAAATGGATGCTCTGGGTTACCAGGGCAGTGATCTGATTAAGATGCTGCAGGACTACATGCAGGCCAAGGAGGCGGAAGACCAGTGATTGAGTTTAGACAGGTAAGCAAATATTTTGGTACCGTACGCGCCTTAGACAATTTTCAGGCGCAGCTGGCTTCAGGACGGGTAATTGGCTTATTTGGCCCTAACGGAGCCGGCAAATCAACTACTCTCAAAATGATTGCCGGGTTGAATCGTCCTAGCCGGGGAGAGGTGCTGGTAGATGGGTTGAATCACTGGATGACCCGGGACCGGGTAGCCTATCTGCCGGAAGTAGATCATTTGTACCCTTGGATGACAGTAGGAAAAGCCGCTGAATTTATAAGCACTTTCTACTCAGACTGGGATCACACCAAGTACCATGACCTGCTGAATTACTTAAATTTAAATGAAGCTATGAAAATCGGTAAAATTTCCAAAGGGCAGCGGGCCAAAGTCAAACTGCTGTTAACCTTGTCCAGACGTTCCTCCTACCTGCTGCTGGATGAGCCCTTGTCAGGCATCGATCTGCTCACCCGGGAAGAGATCATCAACTCGGTTATCCGGGACTATCGAGAAGGAGAGCAAACCATAATTATTTCCACTCATGAGATTGGAGAGGTGGAAAGATTAGTGGATGAAGTAATATTTATCCGCAATGGTAAAACAGTATTGTCTGGTAATGCCGAAGATTTACGGGAAGAGAAAAACATGTCCCTGGTGGAAATAATGAAGGAGGTGATGCGGGATGCTCGCTAAATCCCTCTCAAGGTTTGGAGCTCTTTACAAAAAACAAATGCGGGAAATGGCACCCGAACTGGCAGTAATAGGAGGAACAGCCATTCTAGTAAGCCTGGTGCTCTACCTGAAAATAGGCTCCATACACACTGCGGTTTTGTTTGCTATGATGATGGTAATGGGTTTGGCCTGTTTCTTGCCTATTGTTTCCTCTTTCCGGCTGGGACAGGAATGGAATAATCACACCATTTATTTGATGATGTCCCTTCCCGTAGGAGGCGGTATGATACTGGGCAGCCGCTTGGCAGCCCTTTTAACCCAGTATGTGTTCGGTACCTTGATAGTGGGAATCTGTGGACTGCTGCTGGCTGGAGAATTGGCTCCGGAACTCTATGATATCCTGGACCTGATTCTGCCTTACCTGGACATAGTTGTGCTGTTTTACCTGTGCACCGTAGCCTGGATAGGATACCTGATCTCCGTCAGCTTCTTCAGTCAGATTATCGGCAAGCTGGTCAGCCGCTTCTCAGGGCTGGTCACCATAGTTACGTTTTTTGCCACCCTCTGGCTGTCAGTTAAGATGATGGGCTTAATGTTGGGACAAAGAACCATCGAAGCTCCAGATGTTACTGCTCAGATTTTCTGGCTACTGCTGGGGGTAATTACTCTGGTAGCAGCAGTTATCTTCGCCTTGTCCACTTGGGTATATAACCGGCGGGTGGAATTATAGACCGGGAAACAGGAAAAGCCACAACCTACAGCATCAGTGTAACAATTGATTGTTGCTAATGACTCCGGGACCTCAGGAAAACACCTACATCTTCCTGAGGTCTCTTCCTTGTATTCCGGTAAAGCCCCCGCATAGGTAATCTAGTCCTTCACAACGAGATTTTCGGCGGCTGAACTAAACCAACAAATAATATTAAAATCTTTGATATTACTATCACGAAGTTATATAATTATTATAAATCGACATATCGGCTCAATACGGGGCTGCAGAACAGTCCCAGGGGGAAGGGAATTTAAAGGAAAGGAGAATGTGATGGGATGAGTGCAATTGTGAAGACGGGGATCGGCGTTTTAGACTATTACCGAGAAAATGTGCCAACCATTCCCCAAATGTTTTACAGTACGGTGCGGAATGCGGGCAGTCAGCCGGCCAATACGTTCAAATCCGGCAAGGAATGGCGCACCATAAGTTACCAGGAATGGGCTCAGATATCTGAAGAAATTGCCCTGGCATTGATCAAGTATGGTGTCAAGAAAGGTGATGATATTGCGATCATCTCCAAATCATGTGCTCAGGCTGGATGGGCACATATGGCCATACTGTTGTCCGGGGCAGTGGTCAACACCATAACTCCTATGGTGAATGATGATGAGTTTATCTTTATTGTCAAAAGAACGGATGTAAAGTACATATTTGTTGAGAACAAAGCAATGCTGCAAAGAACAGTTTCCTTATGGAAGCAGATGCCCTCTCTCCGGGGAATCATCTGCCTGGAGGAAGATTACCAGGGCAATGGCGAGAATACCTGGGGATTGCAGGAGTTCCGAGCAGCGGGCAGGAGCCACTCCCTGCCAGCTTCTGAATTGCCAGTATACTGGCTGCGTCTAAGTCTCGAGGACCGCGCCCGCCTTGATTACACCAAAAGTACTACCGGTGAATTAAGATGGGAACTGACCAGGCACGGTGAATGGATAAAATCCGAGCCCAGGGGACTGCGCCGGATCTTGTCCGAGAACCTGCAGGGCAAGCCCAGCAATGTATATCCTACCATTATGTCCATACCCAACAGCAGCGAGATAATGTACGCTCTTTATGCCATGATAGCAGTGGGAGCATTGATAAAATACGGTCCAGGACCGTCCAAGATCCAAAAACTGCCTGATCTCCATACTCTGCGCCAGGCTGCCAACGGCTAATTAAACCCGCGAAATTTCTTAGGGGAAGGGTTGCTTCAGGGGGCAAACCTTCCCCTGATGACTTTCTGTCAGTCTTTTAATTGGCGTAAAAAATGTATGACTGGTCCCCGTTTTAGGTCTTCGTGGCAGAATTGGTTGCGGTAGTTGCGCAGGCACCCTTGACAGCTGGCATCTCCTTCTTCCCCGCCACATTCACACGCTTCTAGCTTTTCCCGAGTGCGCTCAAGTATTGTCTTTAATACATCCGGTTCAGCCATGCGATAAACATGACCGGCCCCACCCGGTACATCATCGAAAAGAACCAGCTCCGGTGAGTAAAGACCTCCGTTGGGATGATAGATACAACCGTCCAAATCCTGCCGTTCTATGTCCAGCACGCTACTGGCACCTTCCAACAGGCCATATAAAAGGGATAACCAAAAACCACTATCGGTATTCTGGTAGCCTTGAAAGTTTATCCGAAGGATATCGCTATAAAACTGATGACCTAAAGAATAGCGCTTTATTAGGGTACCGCTGCACCTCTGCCCCCAGGGTGTTTGATGAGAAGCAGGAACTTTATCCGTGCCCATACAGGCAAAACCGCAGAGAGGACAAACCCGGAATCCATGGCTGCCTTTATTTATTACCACCAGTTTTCCCTGGGACTCGGCAATGGCCTCAATCCTCACCCGGGGATAGTCAAGGATAACGCTTTTGGGTTCAGTACTCGTATTGCCCGGGGAGAAAAATACCCGGGTCGAGTAAGTACGCTCCGGTTTTTGCTCCCGGGGACGCTGGGGAGGTTCGGGAGAAGAAATAAAACCAAAGTCGGGAATGATAAAAGTACCCTGGTTATTCCCAAAGGGCCGGTCGCAAACCGGACACTTCTGGAGTTTTTCTTCAAACTCGGCTCGCTGCGGATAAAAATTGTGGCAATGCTTGCAAATGGCATAATCATAGGTATCCCATTGTTTACCGGGAGGCAGTTTAATATACCTGGACGTCCACAGCTTTCCTGCCGCCACTACTTCACTTCCCGGAGCATACTCGGACAGGGCAATGCGCAAATCTCTGTCCAACTCCACCATGCGCGCCTCCTCGGAATGGTGAATTATACTCAATTCAACCACATCCACCGGGAACCCATACTTAGGCAGCACATTGCGGGAAGAAAGAAAACTGATCAGGTTCCTTTCTTTTATGGTTCTGATCAGGCGGGACAGGTGATCAATGCCCCCCTGATTATTTTCAAAACGCCGGCGGCGCAGGTTTTCCAGCTCAGTTACATCATTGACTACCTCATCTTCCGCCCGTTTTAGTACACCAGGGTCTTCAAAAAGGTGATTTATCCAGGACCAATCCTCGATTCCCAATATAGGCTGCATATCCCGCGGTACAATCCGCCGCAGGGAATCCACCAATTCAGCCGGGCGGCCTTGCAGGTAATCCAGGAAAAGATCATGGCCGCAAATGTCCGGAGCAAAAAAGAAATCCTGCACCTGTTCAAAATAATCGGGGTATTGTCTCCAAAAAGAGGCCAGAGCCACGGCATTAACATGTCTTTGGATAATTTTGGGGTTTTGCAGCTGAAAATGAGGAACTCCTATCTTGCCTGCCACCATGTGCAGAGGATTGCGAAAATGGTCCAAATCATGGGAACGCCGCTGGGCATAGGTAAGCACAAAAGCGGTAGATTCCACCCGCCGCCCGGCGCGGCCAGCCCTTTGCACATAATTGGCGGCTGAAGGCGGCACATTGCGCAGTAAAACCGCTTCCAGTTCCCCCACGTCAACCCCCAGTTCAAAGGTGGTCGAACAGCTTAATACATTAACCTGCCCTTGGTTAAATTTAACCTGCAAATCAGCGGCGGCTTCACTGGTCAGCTGCGCTGTATGTTCCCGCACGATCATTCTCCGGGGTGTGAGTCCGGTATACAAGCGATAGTAATGATTATCCCGCAGCATTTCCCGGGGATCACAAGGCACCAGAGTCCCGGAACAACGGTAATTGGGACACACGCCCCGCAAGTTATACAGAGTGAGACTGCGGCAGCGATCGCATCTGTACCACTGCAGGTCCGGTTTAACCTGGGTGGGCTGAAGCTCCCACATCTCATAGCGCAGCTGCCGGGCATTTATATCCCGGTTTATTGTCACTTCCGCAAAATAGTCATGTACCTGCCTCCCCAGGCGAAAGTCTTTTTCCCATATTTTCTCCAGGGCAAAACGGCAATCCTCAGGAGTGGGACGCCCTTCCAGCCGTGCTGCCAAGCGGTGCAGATAATCCAGGCGGCTGTTGAGGTGGCGCGGATTCCAGCCAATAATGCCCCACTTGGTAACCTGTGTATTTGAGTGAGAGCGAACTGCTATTTCCCGGTTGCGCGGCTGAAAAAGCTCATCCCTCGGGGAAACATTCTCGGGAAATAGTACCGCTCCCTGGCGTCGCAGACTGTTTATAAGCACCTGAAACAGCATCCAAACTTCATCGCTGCTCAGGTTCCAGGGAGGCCGAGTTAAGGCGGGAAAAGGACTCCAGTCTTCAGGCTTGATCAAGGTAAAGCCCAGCAGCCCCAGCCCTTCCAGGTTGATATGAATGTCCAGACCCAGGAATTCGAACATAACCCAGCGCCACACTTCGTTAAATTGCTCCTGGGGAGTTTCCCTCTCGATGAAAAATCCGGAGCGGCGAGCCTGCTCCACCAATGCCCGGGCCAAATCAGACAGGCGCCATCCGTAGGTGAGAATATCGGAACGGTGTGTTTCCAGGGCTTTCAAGATAAGTACCCGGCGGAGTATCTGGCTGTATGTACGATCCAGGTAAGGAGCAAAGAAAGCCGCGTCCTGTCGGCTGTCGGAAAAAATCAGCAGACGCGGCGGTTCTCTGTTTGCGCTTAAATTCATGACTTCCTCTGGAGCGCTCTCCCAGCCGTCGTCAGTGGAGGCAGGTATTGAGATTTGTCTGCTCAAGCTGGTATTTACAGATTTATCCTGGTCCAACTGCTGGTAGAGGGCAGTGGCCAAAACACTGGCGGTGGCATCCGTACCGGTTAAGAAACGCCACACCATACCAGTCATGCTTCTTTTGCCGCAGGCCAGGCAAGTGGTTACCTTGCCCTCTTCGCTGACCGGCGCTTGCAGCAAATACTGGTAGTGCTCAGGTCCGCAATCACAGGGAGGCAAAACCGAATTAGCCAGATCCATGGTTCCGCATTTGCCGCAAATAACCAGTCTTATTTGTTTATAATCCAGATTGGCTCCGCCGCTTACTTCCGTTTCATCATCTTCGTCCAACTCCTCTGCGGATACTGCTTTGCCCAGCAGATAAAAATAACTGACTTTGTGTTCGTCATCTATGCGGGGAGGCTCAAGCTTGGCCGGAAACTTATCAGTAACTGTCCCGGCCAGGTAGGTGGCCCCGCAGTTCCGGCAGGAAGCCAATTCGAAAACCGGGTAGCGATGTCCTGCTTCCTCAACATAATTGCGCCTTTCCAAAAATAGCCGGGGGATGGGCTCCAGCTGCTGATAAACCCCTTCCACCGCCCGCACAAATAAATGATAGCGAGCCGGAATTAAGGATTGCCAGCCGGGGCTGGGACGGGCCATTTTGGCCAAATCAACCAGGGTAACTACTTTGTCCATCCGATCATGATCATTACCAAAGAGCTCTTGGGCGGCCTCCTCCAGCAGGCACGGGCTTTCCTGCAGTTTCCTTTGCAGATTAATGACCCTTTGATCATGTTTTAACAGGTGATACAAAAAAGCCGGCCAGCCGCTTTCTTGAGCAGCAGTCACAGCTTGCTGAATCAATGATTCCGGCAAACCAGCTTGCCTGCCAATCCTGGCTAAATCTTCAAGAACATCCGTAGCTTCTCCAGACAATATGGTTTGGTACCAGTGTAAATACAATTCCGAATTGTACTCCAGGCTTAGGCAGTCACCCTCAATGCTAACCATCGGCAACCTGGTGGCATAAACCACATCCTGTCGATCCGGGTTACCCTCATCCCACTCAAAAGGCTCGCCGAACAACCTGCTGGCAAAAGCTGCTACTGCCGGGGCGTCCTGGCGCCCATTTCCCAGGGTGGCGCTGGTAGCCACACATTGCAAGTGTCCTTCATCGGATGAGAAAATGCGCTCCTTCAAGCGCCTGATTAGCATGGCCATTTCAATTCCCCTGGCACCCGAGAACGTATGGGCTTCATCCACTACCAGGTATCGCCAGTGACGGGCCAAGGGACCATCAAAGAAAACCGTATCTTTTGGCCTTAGCAGAAGGTATTCCAGCATCGCATAGTTGGTGAGCAGGATATGGGGAGGACTGCTGCGCATTTCTTCCCGGGATATCAATTCATTTTCCAGGGGATCACAACCAAATACTTTACGATAATGCTCCAGGGCATCCTTTTTCCCTTCAATAGTTTCACCAATATAACGTCCAAAGGTTATCTGCGGAAAATCCTTTAATAAATTGCGCAAACGCTTGACCTGGTCATTGGCCAGAGCATTCATGGGGTACAGCAGCAAAGCCCGTACCCCTGGACCCAAGGAACCCTGTTCATGCTCCTGCAACAAGTCACTTAAAATCGGCAATAAAAAGGATTCCGTTTTACCACTGCCGGTTCCTGTAGCCACCACCAGGTTGCGGCGGTTAACCAGCAGTTTGGTTATAGCCTCTTCCTGATGCTTATATAAGGCCATTTCCGGCGATATGGCCGACAGTTTGAGCAGTGATTTGCTTAACACTCCAGAATCCACCATCTCCTGGATGGTTTTGCCCCGGGCAAACTCCGGAGTGGCCTCCAAAATAGGTCCTTTTATCAACCGGCCCGGCTGATTGAGCAGGCTGGTAAACTCCTCTTGCAGAGCAGGGTTTTGGAAGCTGAAAGCAGAAGAGAGATAGCTGATATAACTATCCTGGATGGCCTTGGCAGCATGAAAAGGATTTATACTCATTCCTTATTTACCTCCCCACACAGTTGCAACCATGTTTTTTTCACATTCCCATAATAGCTCAGCAACTTTTTCCCAGGCTGGCGATCCGTTTATTTGCAACCTGCTCCATTCCCCAGCAGTGAATTGACGGATCAGGGGCAGAAATGGGCGATCCAGCTGAAATCTCTGAGGATACATCCTAGCTAAAGCGTAGGATTTTAGACTCCAAACCAAACGGGCGTCCACATCCCGAACTACCCTCAAGCATTTGCAGCTACGGTGATTACTTAACCAATGATCTATATCAAGACAAAACTCTCCCTGGCGCGGGCAGCCAGGTTGACTGCAAACAACCGCATGAGCGACTCTTAAATCTACCAACCCTTCTCGCCTTTTAATAGTTAACTGGTGACCTTTAGGCAGGGTAAATCGACATTCCTGGCCATTTTTCAGTGCCTTCAAAATCGTAGCACTGTATTGCTCAGGCAATGGCAACACTATGGGGTATCTCTTTTCAATCAGCCCGGCAACGGAAAAACATAATAACTCCGCGGGCAAATCATTAGGAAAAGCGGCCGGGGTATATGTATACTCTATGGGAGCAGCCCCCGGCAACAAGTAAAAGCTGGGAGTAGCTTCTCTATGCCGGGGCCAAATACCTATCCAATGATATTTCTCGTCGATATATTCTTCTTCCTTAAACACCTGGTGGCTGGAGGGATAAAACAGGTTCAAGCAGATTTGTCCATGCTTACAAGTTAACCTTTTCACCTGGTAAGTAACTTCCCCAGCTCGGGTCCCCAAAAGAATAATCCATACTCTTGCTGCCGCCTCCGGGTGAGAAAGCCATCCAACAATGTTTAGGCCTCTGTTGCTGTAATCCTGTAACAATCCCTGTACTACCGGCGTTTTCCCCCTGATGGAACAGTCATAACAGTTTCCCTGTGGTTCCGCAGGAAATTGCTTTGCTGGTCCTGCATCCCAGGGATCCTCCTGGGTAAACAGCAACCGGTAATATCCCCCGCTTAATTCAGCGCCGTCGATTTCCAATTCAAACTGCCCATCCGGAATAGGAAACTCTTGGGGAGAGAGCCAGGCCTGATCCAGCCGCCAAATATTTACAACCCGGTCAGCAGCCGGCCTTTTTTCCTGCCAGGTAAGCAAAAGTTTACCATCAGACTTCTCGCTTATCTGAAAATTCTGCACTTCCCATTGGCAGTGGATAGTAAATAATAATCCCGCATCAATGGCCTGGCGGCGCTGGTTATATGCCACAATCCCAATATTTTTTGCAGCAGCTCCCTGGCTCAGGGAATCAAACCAAGGCAACAGGTCAAATTCCGCATGATAATCTTTTAAAGGAACTGGGTGCCCCCGGGGCACACCATCTATTTGCAAGGCCACACTTTTAGCTGAAGATAAGGGTACATATACCTGCAGACTAATCCTCTGAGCACCTATCCAGTCAATGAGCCAGTATTCTCCTACCTGGCTGCTCCATTCCTCTCCGTCTTCCAATTTGTGCAGACGCCATTTCACCCGGGGGATTTCCAATTTAACCGGAAGCTGTACATGATTATCAAACAATTCTCCTTGCAACCCCTCTGCCGAAGCAGGAAAATCAATCTCATAGACGTCATCCTCCACCTGACGCAAACAGGCAGGAGGGAAGGGAGTAAAGCGATGATCTATAGGTGCCATAAAAGTCAGGCCCGTCATTTCGTCCGCTGGCATTTCCGGCCAGTACAGTTTTTTTTCATATTCCCAGTCTAGTTCCGGGAAGATTGCAAAACTAATGACATATCCACTCCAACCGGGTCCCCGCAGCCGGAGGCGGTACCATCCGCTAGGTTCGGCAGTAAAGAGCGAAGCTAACGGTATATACACATCATTAGCTTTACGGGCAAACTCAATCTCAGACAGGTTAATATTTTCATAGCCAGAGTTTAACCGGCGTATTCCCACTTCCCAGTCTTCCGGTTCGGTGCCCGCCAGGGGTAGGGTTATGCCTTCCGGCAGCTTAACATACAGAGGATTCCCGTTGATCCAAATACCCGGTTTTATTTGACCTCCCCGCAACTTCACCTGAGGAACTTCCCTAAAAGGCAATGCATAATGGTGACCTTCATTATCCAACAGGACTATTTCACTGGTGCTGGCATTTACCGGATCAATCAGGAACATAATTGCTCCCGGATCGATTTGCGGTACAGGTTCCTCGGCCAGAATGGGTATTTCCGTATGCAAGGTCGTCCCATGCTGCAACAGCAGCCATAATCTGGACCGGGGCAATTCCGGCCTGGCCAGCAACAGCCCGGCTTCATTGAAAACCAGAGCGGGATAAAACCTTAACCCCGTTTCCACTATCCATTCCCGCTGTAAAACATCTTCGATAAGGATTTGCACCCGATAACAGGGGTAAACTTCTGTTATCGGAACAGCCAACGGCCTGGTTTCCAGCCATCCTTCCTGATCCAACGATTTATAGAGGCGAATAGTATGTTTATACAGCAGTGCATTTTCGTCTCCGCCAGTAATAATCAAGGCAGCGGTTCCCGGCAAAACATCTCTTTCGATATGATAAGCTTGCCGGGAAAAGATCATTTCCAGTCTGCCTTCCAGGAAATTCAGCTCTAAATGAGGAGCTCGGGAATACTCCCTGGCAATTGGAGCGGCGATTGGTTCCTGGGAAGATTCGGCCAGGAAATCCCCGTTTAATTGCTCAATTAGCTCCTGCAGTTGCTCCCTGGCCCAATTGGGCAAAACAGAGCTTTCTGTTTCACGGGCACAATCGTTCCCCTGACAGGCAATCACCAGATTAACACTTTCCGCAACCCAATCTTGAGCCCACTCGCCTCCGTAAAGAAGGAAGCGAGCTACCGGTTCGTCTAAGCCTGTAAATATACCAGGCTGATCAAGAAGGCGCTGGTACTTGGCCAGCAACTGTTGCCCTTCTTCCAGCTCCTTTTCCCAGACAGTCATCTGTTCATCTAAAGCATCCCACGGCAGACCTTCCGCAGCACTCATTTGATCCCTTTGCCGGCGCAAATGCTCCAGTTTTTGCTCCAGGCGGATATATTCCCTTAACAGCTCCAGACCAGCCTGCGCATCTCCGTTACCCATAATCTCTAAGAGCCCGGTGACAGCAGTGAGCTCTTTGGTTAACATCATTTGTTTTCTCTTGCATAATATTGAAATAACCTGATAACGCAGGCAACGTACAGCAGCTTGTTCCTGCTGATCAGCTAAATTCTCCAACTCACGGGTAACGTATGCTTGCAACTGCTCCAATGACTGGAGGCAGTCATCCCCTGGCAAAAGGGAAAAGCCTTGCAGCAAGTCTGTTACCTGGTTATTCAATTGAGCTTCAGTTCCAGCAATATGGCAGCCCAGATCCTGGATGGCTCTTTGCTGATCTTGGACCTGCTGGTACTTTTTCTGTAACTCCTCCAGCAAGTAAAGCCAGGAGTCTATGCCCAGAGCACTTTCTCTAGCAGGCATGGGAAAAGGAGCCAGAGCCTGTCTTAATTGGCTTTTAGCTGCCGCCAATTGACCCTGATGTTCCTGGTAATTTTGCCAGCTTTTCCTGAGGCGCTGCTGGGGCGTTAAGGGGACAGCCTGGACTGCGGGAGACTCCTTTGGAGAATCATAATGTACCAATACAGAGGGCTGAAAACCCACAGCAGCCATCTCTGATTCCAATAATTGCTGGCAGGTCAAGGCATGCTGGGCCATGCTTTTATTGCTGTAACTCAAGATAGCCAGAGCCAGGGACAACTCCAGCAAAGAGCGCCCATATCTCAATCTGCAGGAATTATATCTCTGCAAAGCCTTGCGGATGTGCTCAATATCCAGCTGGGTTATTGAACTCAACTCTGGGAAAACTGCATCCTGACCCCAGATCAGGCCAGCCAGATAATAACATTGATCCAGCAGATACTTCTCCTGGGCCTGCTCATCCTCAAGCCTGGCCTTCTGCTCACGCAAAGCATCAACAGCGCTGTAAAGAATTTCCGTTTGCTCATAAACACGGGACAGTTTGCTGTGTTGCAGCCGCAAATTATTAAGAGTCCTCTCTGCCACTGAGCTGGCAATCTGCCAGAAGCCAAATTGATTAGCTGCCAGTTCACATTGGTTCACCAGGCTGTAATACTCCTGAAGGGATTCAGGATTCAGGCCTGGAACCAAGGAGATAAGATCCAGGCTCTTTTCAGTACGTTCTATTTCTTCCCTGAGAGCTTGCAGCTTTTTGGCAGATTTCAGTTTTATATTGGTATGGAACTGTTTTTTCTTCAGTTTAGCTGCCTTTGCAGCTATTTCCTGCCGTCTCTGCTCTCTCTGGCGGAACAGACTGATTTCCTGATACACTTCCTGCCTTTCAACAATATTGCGCTTAATCAAGGGCACCAAGGCACGCTGCAGGAAATTCTCCAGGCAGTTTACAGGGATGCCTCCCTGCAGCAGGATGGGGGTCACATAAGTAAGAGAATCCTTAATGACAGGCACGGCTATTCCCTGGCGCCTGAGAATCCTCAGAAAGGTTTGTCCCCAGAAAGCTTTCCAGGCAGGCTCCAGTTCCACCTGCAGACGCCTTTCCACTCCAGACCAGTAGTTGCCTTCCTCATAGTCAAATATCCCCGTAAAAACCAGAAAAAAGGCTAAGCAAAGAGGAGTTTGCTGAGCCACCAGGACAGTAGTTGACCAGTCCCCTCGCAACTGCTGTCTGATTAATTCGCCCAATCTTTCTATATCTTCAACCGTCAAAGGCACCCTACCTATGATTTGTTCCCTTTGCAGGCAGGACGAGAGAACTAGTTCACAATCATTTAACCCTGAACAAGCACTAAGGATAGACATTGGGATCCTCAAAATGAATAGTAGTAATTAGGATTATAATCCTAGATTTCGCTGCAAAAGCTAGTTTTCCTTGAGATTTTCCAAAAATAATTATAATTGGACAAATCTTGTCATATGTTCACAAAGCCCTAACATGGTCATCTAAAGACTGCCACTTCCTCAGTCAGGATCACTCCATTATCTATACCCACGCAAAACAGTTTTACTTTTTTTGACAACAAATCTTGTTTCTTTTATCATTTGGTATAGATATCAGCAGTAATTAAGCGCATTATTAAGTATAAGCGTTTTATTTTAATTTTTCAGCCTAATTAGCTGATATTTAGTTTCTTATGAATTTTAAGGAGGCGACTACTATGAACAGTTCTCAGGGAAAAAATGAATTTTATGAAAAGCAACTGGATGTTAATGTCAATCAAAAATTAGGCCATTTGCTGGTAAGAAATTAGGCCACTTGAGTAAT
>LFSR01000016.1 GCA_001513155.1 Syntrophomonas sp. DTU018 | reverse complement strand
TTACTCAAGTGGCCTAATTTCTTACCAGCAAATGGCCTAATTTTTGATTGACATTAACAAATTCTCTATCTTTACCATCTTCTGCACCGCAACATTCCTTATGGAGGGGTTACTTTTGAGGAGATTCTGCAGCAATACATAACCTTATTGAAACACAGTACCAGTGACCTTCCTAAAACAGACTCCATCCGGCGCATGATTTACCGGGACATAGATGAGCTGGAGAAAATCGGCATTATTGTGGACAGACCAGCTACCGGCAGCAGCAAATACTCTTTAAGAGAAAAGTACCTGCCCAAACTATCCTTTGAACAGGCTTCTTCATTGTATGTCAGCATGCTGCTTTTCGAGGATACCATTCTGGATCAAATGAGTAACTCGGCCAAGGAAGAATTCGAAAAGGTCTTCTTTAGAAATTATCCCGATGAGGCAGCCAAAATAAATAATCGCATTCATGTAGTGGGAGATACCCTGGTCAATCCAAAAGAAGTGGGGGACAAATTTACCAAGCTGATTACAGCGGTTATAAATAGTTATCAAATAGAGATTATCTACTCTAAATTGGATGGAGAGATCTCTCAGCGGACAATAAAACCATTGGGATTGGTTTTCAAACGCGGTGTGTGGTATGTGGTAGCTGAGGATTGCAATAAGGAAGAATATCGGACTTTTCGGGTGGACCAAATCTTACAGGTAACTTTGACAAATATTATGTTCGTGTATCCAGAGGATTTTTCCCTGGAGGAACATATTGGCGACAGTTGGGGGGTATTTACCAATGATGAAGTGCAGAAGGTCAGGCTTAAGTTTTCCCCAGCAGTGGCTACCCGGCTGAAGAGTGTCCGTTATCACCGCAGCCAGGAAATTATTGAGGAACTGCCGGATGGCTCGGTGATTATTGGATTGGAAGTCTGCGGCCTTATTGAACTGAAGGGCTGGCTTCTGCAGTGGGGTTCTCAGGTGGAGGTTCTGGAACCGGAGAGCCTGCGCCAGGAATTGCTCAACACCGCACGGGAATTAATAGAAATGTATCGAGCCTGACAACTCTGTCATGCTTAAAGCCATGGGATCTTGTCGGTGTAGTCACCCCTTAAGATCGGCAGCAGTTTGGACTTTAATGGTTCAGGGACGTCCTTCAGGGGAAAGTCATCCACTTTTAGGATGGTGCTGGTGTTTAATTTGAGTTTTTCCGCCAGTTCTTTGGCGGTATATCCCTGGTTTTTGCGGAGTTCTTTAACGGTCTTTTTCATGATGCGGGACTGGAAAAACATAGAGAATACCTCCTATAGGCTATTAAAAATGAGATCGCCGCGGCACTTCGTGCCTCGCAATTGTCACCTGAATAACAGGCCACGATAAACGAAAACTTAGGCCTGTCATCGCTATGAAAGGAATTCTTCATTGTCATTGCGAGCCCCGACGGGGCGTGGTAATCTCATTCATAATCAGCCGGGCTTACCGGTTGAGATCGCCACGTCGCTTCGCTCCTCGCAACATTAGCCGTGAGCGATAGCGAACATCTGTAGTGCCGGAACGGCCAATGACATATAAGATAGCCTGTCAGAGCGGAAGGCTACGTATTCGCATTCTTGGATTATTAACGGGGCGATGAGGGCATCGCCCCCTACACCCCCTCTAAAGGGGTGGTTTAGCAGCAATAACACGCCTAGAACCTATTTTCGGCGTGACCTAGCTAGGACTACATCAAAGGGGCAAACAATCTCAAAATTGACCTGCCCAGCTTCCGGTACCATTTTACATTTTGGCATTCGGACAGGGTTATCTGGCGGGAAACGGCCAGAGTCTTTAGATAATCCTCTTTGATCTCCAATACACTTTGGGTTTTGAACAGCCATACTCCGCATTCAAAGTGCAGGTACAGACTGCGGTAATCCAAATTAATGGTTCCGACTACTGCGAACAGATCATCAACCACAAAGGTTTTGGCATGCATGAAACCCGGTGTATATTCATAGATGTGAACCCCGGCTTCTATCAACACCTCATAGTTGGATCGGGTTACTGCGTGTACAAACCAGTGGTCACCAATATAGGGTGTTACTATGCGTACGTCTACACCCCGCTTGGCCGCCAAACACAGGGCGGTAGTCATCTCATTGTCCAGTATCAGGTAGGGGGTATTGATGTAGACGTAGTGCTTAGCTTCTCCCAGCATATTCAGGAAGACCGACTGGCTTACCGATTCATCGTCGAAAGGACTGTCAGTAAAGGGCTGTACATAACCGTCAGTATTAAACTGCCCCGCATAGTGGGGCAGTGGTTTGAACTCTTCGTAATCTTCTTTGATCCCGCTCAGCCAATCCCACAAGGACAGGAACATTACAGTCAGGCTCCAGGCCGCATCACCATGAATTATAATAGATGAATCTTTCCAATGGCCGTAGCGGTTAACTTCATTAATATATTCATCGGCTAAATTAATGCCGCCGGTAATGGCGGTATGGCCGTCAATCACTGCTATTTTGCGGTGGTCTCTGTTGTTCATTCGTACCGACAAAACCGGGCGAAACGGGTTAAAAACCCGGCATTTTATACCCATGCTCTCCAACTTGCGATCATAACCATAGGGCAATTTCAATAGACAGCCCACATCATCATATATAACGCGGACATCCACCCCCTGCTGGGCTTTTTCCGCCAGGATGTCCAGAACCGTGTTCCACATCTTTCCTTCTTCAATGATGAAGTATTCCAGAAAGATATAGCGCTCCGCTTTTTTTAACTCTTCCAGGAGATACTCGAATTTCACTTCTCCAGGAGTCAGGTAATGGCTAATGGTGCGGGCATAAACCGGGCAGTAACTATAGTCGTAAATGTAGCGAGCTTGGTTTGCAGCCGCCTGGTCTTCCTGCTCCAGCTGGTGAAAAACCACTTCCTCCTGATAAAGAGCAGCCCGGACTTTACTGCCGATAACCTGCATTTTGCGTTTATTTTTAGCACTAGATTTATTTCCCCCGAACATCAGGTAGAACAATCCCCCAAAGATGGGGAACAGCATAATGGGAATTATCCAGGCTATTTTGTAGGCGGGATTGCTCCTGCTATTGACAATAATCAAAACTGCTGCCAAACTGGCGATGGCGCAGGCGGCATAAAAAAGGACAAAATAACTGCTGAATTTCCAAATGACTGCTACTAATATAGCCAGCTGTATTATAATCGCCAGTCCGAAAACTACCACTCTGCTAAATAGATGTTTCAACAATTTTTGCATCATACTTCATCTAGTCCTGTCGATCTTTTCTTGACTTGCTTAATTGTAGCATAATAAAGTGTGTTAAAATTAGCTAAACAGCACAATTCATAGCTAAAGGAGTCGATGTTAATGGGCTGGAGTATAACACGGTTTAGAGGCGAGGAAATAATTGAAATAGCAGTGCAGATGGAAGAAGCAGGCAAGATGTTTTATGAAAAGGCCTCCCAGATTGCCGGAGATGATAAATTAAAGGAAATGCTCAGCTACCTTGCTCAGGAGGAAGCAAAACACATCCAGGATTTCAGCAAGCTGGGTGAAAAGCTGGATTATAACTTTCTGCCCGGAGAGACCTATCCCGGGGAATATGAAGACTATGTCAGGTCGCTGGTTACCAGCCACGTGTTTAATATAAACCAGGTGGAGGACCTGCTGAAAGATATCAAGAGTGACAAGGATATCATCCGTTTAGCTGTTGGATTCGAAAAGGATACTATTGTATTCTTCCACGAATTCAAAAACATGGGCAACCAGGCCGCACAAGGGGTAATTGAAGATTTGATCCGCGAAGAAAGAGGTCATATCAAAAAGTTAAGTGCCATTCTTAACAATATGTAACAATATGTAACAATATGTAAAGACTGCAGCCGGTTCAAGAAATAAGTCTTGACCGGCTGTTTTTCAGAAAATCTAACAATAAGCTGCCAAGGAGAAAAACATTGTATCTGGGAATAATATTCGGCCTGTACGTATTAATCACCATAGGAATCTATCATGTTCTGGTAGTGAAGCTGGAGGAAAGCTTTGGCGTATGGCCCTGGCTGGTCTTCCTGGCTATCGGACTGATATGTGTTTACTTGTCCTGGCAAAGTCCCAGTCAGGCTTTATCCATGTGGTGGGGATACAACGCCTTTCTTAACCTTTGGACAGTCAAAGAGATGTTTGATCAGCGCCAGCGCCGTTTGCAGAAGCGATAAGAGTTGGCTTCATTATCTTTTACTTCCCGATAGAGTTTGCTATAATACGTTGCGGAATTCGTCGGAGAAGAGTAATCTTCGCACCGGCAACGAAAAACTGGAATACTCGTTGGAACCAGTTAGAATTGGCCAGCCTGGCAAAATCACCATTTATACGGTGCTCTTCCTGGCAGTGGTTTTATCGGTTTTAAGGATCGTGGATTACCGGATGGTTACCATACTGGTAGTTGCAGTTATGCTGGTTTTGGATCGCCATTTGCTGTTGCGGGTGGATTATTGCTTGTTGGGCACTTTTATATGCTTTTTCATTGCGATTGATAATTTGTCTCATTTCCAGGCATTAAGTGCATGGCTGCAGGATGGCCTGGCTACTGCCAGCAGTTCCTTTTTCGGTTCCGTGCTCCTGTCCCAGTTTATCAGCAATGTACCTTGTGCAATTTTGATCGCCAACTATTCCCAGCAGTGGCCGGCTGTTTTATTGGGGGTAAATGTGGGAGGCATGGGAACCCTGATAGCATCCATGGCCAGTGTTATCGCCTACCGTTATTATGTGCGGGAATACAAAAGAAATGGATACCTGGGGGAGTTTATCGGCTATAGTTTGCTAAGTCTGGCAGTATTTCTGCCTATTGGCCTGCTGCTTGTATTTTATGAACCCACTGTCTTGCTGAACCTGCTGTTTACTGATTAGTTTTATCTTCCAACAGGCAAATTAAGCGCTCTATTTTCTCCAGCAATTGCTGCTGGTAAGCTCGTTTTTGTTTTACATACCAGATAGCAATCACTATGATAGCTACAGGTACCAGCAACAACAAAAAATTAACCAGAGTCCAGGCAATGGCGTAGTAGTTAGGCAGAACCGGAGTATGCATGGCACAAACCTCCTGGCTTTAGTTATGGTGCAGCTCTGCTCGTGGATGATGTAACCTGGGTATTTTATAATATATATTAAAGTGAGCGCCAGATATTTCCTGATAACGGGTAAATGGATAGAACCTTAGGGCAAAGGTTGGGGAGCTATAAGAGACAATATTGCTTTTGGGAACGGGCATACTTAACCTAAACTGAGGAGTAATAATAACCATATGGCTGTTTTTGAGTACGACCAGAGTGCCCTGGAATACTTGGGGAAAAAAGATAAAAAGCTTGGTGCAGCCATTAATAGGATCGGGTTGATCGAACGTCAGGTTATCCCTGATTTGTTTACTGCCTTGGTGCACAGCATCGCCGGGCAGCAGATCTCCAGCAGAGCTGCGGCTACTGTGTGGGGACGAATTCAGGATTATTTTGGTGACATTAACCCGGCTAATATTGCTTCATCCAGCCTGGAGGAGATTCAACAGCTGGGAATGTCCATGCGCAAAGCCAAGTATATTAAAGGAGTGGCTGAGGCTGCCCTACTGGGAAGACTGGATTTACAGGAACTCAATGACCTGCCTGACGAAGAAGTGATCAAACGATTAGTTACCCTGCCTGGGGTAGGGGTTTGGACCGCGGAGATGATGCTGATATTTTCCTTTCAGCGTCCTGATGTGGTTAGCTGGGGTGATTATGGTATCCGCAAGGGTATGATGAGACTGTACAGGTTAGATGAGTTGCCTAGGGAGCAATTCGATAAATACCGGAAAAGGTATTCACCCTTTGGATCGGTAGCCTCGCTGTACCTGTGGGAAATAGCCGCGGGCAAGTGAGAAGGTGGTTTTAATAGTATGCAAGTAAAACATGACCATTTACGGTTACTTACTTGTGATAAAATAAAATAACCTTGTTTAATCGGAAAAAGTCAATTATTAGGGAGGATGTTAAATGAATAAGGTTGAAAAGGCTCTCATGCATGCGCTTTTCGTACATTTGCACCACAACACGGATAAAGCTATTGATTTTGGACTATTTAAACAACTTAATGAGAAAGTTGGCCAGACCTGGCCATCAGCCTTGTTGGTGGGCCCTGATGCCAATGATGATGCAGCGGTATTCAAGATCCCCGGGATGGAGGGCCTAGTAGTCGCCAAAATGGAAAGTCACTGCTCTCCCTGTGTCACCAGTCCTTATGACAGTGCCGCTACCGGGGCAGGAGGAGCCATGCGCGATGTGGTGGCCATGGGAGCCCGGCCGGTGTTTCTGCTGGACTTTATCGGCACCCGGCCTTTGGAAGAGGAGGTTATCGTTGGCCCCTGTGGTTTTGATGGAAAATGCACCTGTGGACAGTGCCAGGTCATGACCAGTCAAGATAGAATCAATCTTATGCTAAAGGGAATAGCGGATATGTGCCGGACCATGGATGTATTTGTGGTTGGAGGTGGCTTTTCTACTTCCTTTAGTGATATAGTACCGGCAGTAGTGGTAGCGGTTATTGGACAGCTGGTCACCGAAAAACCGCTCACCAAGCCTGCTAAATCAGCCGGGGACAAGATTATCATCATTGGTGAAACCGGTACTGACGGTAATGACACCCTGTTCCGGGCAGGCTTGGTAGACACCATGCAGCCGGCTATTGCTTTGTTTGAGGAAGAAAGAAAAACCATGGAAGCCACTCTGGCAGCCTTTAAAACTGGCAAGATCAAAGCCTGTTCTGATTTGGGAGCGGCTGGCATCGGAGCGGCAGTATGTGAGTCAGCTCGTTTTGGCGGTCTGGGAGCTAGAGTTGACCTGGCGGCAGTACCGGTGAAGGTCAAAGATATCACTCCCGAAGAGATTTTGATTTGCGAGACCCAGGCCCGCATGCTGGTGCAGGTTGCCCCTGAACATGCGGAAGAAGTCCTGGCAGCTGTTGGCAGTCAAGGAGTACCAGCAGCGGTAATAGGGGAGATAACTGGGGAAGACCATATTGTCTTCACATTCAAGGAAGAACAAGTGGCAGTAATCCCCAACCATCCTAGTCCAGAGCAGTTGGAGGAATTGAGCAGGTTATAGGGGAAATGCCTTTTGGGAAAAGGGATATTATAAAATATGCACCTGAATGTTTGCTTTCGTAGACTAGAGCGAACATTTAGGTGCAAAATTTGTTTGTCCTTTTATAACGGGTTACCCTTTCCTGGATTTATTGAAAAACTAAAAAAGGATTGAAACTTCGTCAGAAAATCTGCCAGCATACATCAGTTGATCATCAAAATAAAGCGTGATTTCATATTCGTTAGGAAATTTAAGATTGCGTAAGCTAATTTCTAATTTATAGTTTTCAGGTAATTGATACGATGAATCCTCCCAACTATATATACTTTTAGTACTTAATTCAACTATTACAACTCTAACTGGAAACGGTAAACATGTTTCCTGAGGGGCATTGAAATAGAATGTCACCTTTTGTGTATTCATATCAACTTTTTCGACGAAAACCCATCTACGATAAAATAGGTTACCTTTTTTCCCAGCCCCAATTTTATTCTTCCATTTATTGCGTGCTCCCGGAGATAATAGATATAGCAGCGTATTATACTCAGCTTCACTACGACACCAAATATATTTAAGATCAGTGAGATCAAGTTTATCTGGAACAATTACTTCCGCTTGCCGTGCACCAATAATCAACCACTTTTCAATATCAGTAAAGGATGAATCATGATAAATATACTTAAATGGTAATTTTCGAAAACTCTCTGCATCAGAATATACTTGACAGTCTCTTCTGGCTAAACTCGTACCACTAAATAATACACCGTTCCGTGATAAAATGTTTTTGGAATCAAATAAGAAAAAGATAGGTACTGGACAATGAGCTTGCTGAAACCTTTGTTGTACGGGAATGAAACCTTCATTGTGCCACTGGGTTGGAGTCCGAGGACGGAAGTATAATCTAACGTAATCAAACCATGTGGGATCTGTATTCTCGATTACTTCACGACTGGCATTATCATTGACCATTAACCCATGGGGGCTTACCTTTGACCTAGGGTAAAGATAGCCAGTTTCTAATATTTGTATTGCATTAGTTATATTAGTGAAATGAAAAACAAATTTAGGCCACCATCGCCGCGATGGTCCTAGCCATGGGCTATTCGTTAAGTCATCAATGTAGTTATAAAATTGACGATAATCCACCTTTTTATTATTCATTACCTGCTGGTTACCTCGTGCATCATAGAAAACCATTCATCACTGATAGGTGGTACATATTGTAGACCTATAGAATTATGATCTAGTTGCTTGTAGCAAGTATTAATTAGAACTGGTTTCAAATATGGCAATTCTCTTAAAATGGCTATCAGGTATTCTGCATAATCATCTAATTCATTGGGAAGGCTGGATTCCATGCAGAAACCTAAACTCCTTACATGTTGCCAAAGACTAACTAATTGTTCATGTTCGATTACATATTTATCAGAGCCATCAATAATAAGTATTCCAGGAGATTCACTATCCAAACAGTGTGCTTCAAAAGGTTTTTCAGAGTTTAGGGTGACAAACTCGTTCTTTTTGGATAGCAAACACTGAACATCCTCCCATAGTTCTGAGAAAGCGAGGGACTGTGGCTCTCCTCTTAGCCACTGCTTGATTTCTTCTACATTTTTGTGCTCCGCTTTATTCCAGGTTTTATCGTATAAATACACATATACATCTATAGGAAGATTATTGAGATATTTTTCCATCAAAGGCCTAACTTCTTCCCACTTAAGCTCACCATTACCACAGCCTAACATTGGAAACGCAATTGAAGTTATTCCTAAGTCCACATAACTTGCAGCAAATTTTTTTAAACCCGCTTCAATATATTCTAATCGTGAGGGCTGACGCCAATGTTTTTTAGTAGGGAAGTTTAAAATCCATTTGTGTGGAGTTTTGTATAGCCATAATTGGCCTATGTCGAAAGCATTTCTCTCACACAGTGTTTGGTATTGCTTGAACATTTCTGGGAATATTGTTTTAAAATCTTTAGCGATACCTTTACCCATTACTCCTACAGTGTTAACTGTATTAACCAAAACACGTGCTGGACTCTGAAATAAGTCTCCAACAACGTAAGTTATCATTTTAGTAATCTCCTCCAGTTTTACACAATCATAATACGTGTACAAACATATGTTCTCTATATGATCATATTACCAAAAGTTGCATTGTCTAACAACTTTATGTGGTGTGTTTCCATGCCCATTATATTTATGATTTTCAGTACAGCATATATATCAGCTATAAATCAGATTTGAATGTGCATGCAATTTTGCTTCGCTCCTTACGGTGATATAGAAAAAGTCATTCCAACATAAGTTATCTTATATTTTATTACAAGCACGGAGCACAAAGCAACTCAACTGCGGGGAAGCGGTTTACTGCTTGACAACTGCATTATGCTAAAATTAGGTAGACATAAGTGATTTGGGGGTTACAAGATGAAAAAACGGGCAGGATTTTTGGCTTTGCTGCTGATTTCAGCAGTGCTGTTGGCAGGGTTTCCTTTGGGAATAGCGGATGCTGAACAGGAAGCTCTCACCATTTTGTTTACCCATGATATGCATGATAACCTGCTACCCTACACGGTTGAAGAGAATGAACAGATCGTGGAGCAGGGAGGATATGCTCGCTTACAGACCGTTATTAACCAGGAAAGGGTTAAAGATCCGGATCTCATCCTGGTGGATGGCGGCGATTTTTCTATGGGGACCCTGTTCCAGACCATATTTAGCCAGGATGCTCCTGAGTTGAGGATGCTGGGGCAGATGGGCTATGATGCCACTACTTTCGGCAATCATGAGTTTGATTTCCGGCCTGAAGGCCTGGCAGGCAGTCTGCTTGCCGCTAAAGCCAGCGGAGAACGCCTGCCGCAGTTAGTTGCGGCCAACCTGGTATTTCCCCAGGATGACCAGGGAAACATTATTGGCGAGGATCTGCAGGTTTTGCAAAAGGCCATGCAGGAATATGGGGTTAAGGATTACATCGTTATAGACCGCAAGGGTTACAAAATCGGGATTTTCGGGATTATCGGCAAGAATGCTGTTTCCAATGCGCCTATGGCGGGAGTTGAATTTATTGATCCGGTAAAAGCAGCCAGGGAAGCGGTGGATAAGCTGGAAAAGCAGGAAAAGGTAGATATGATCATTTGCCTGTCCCATTCCGGCACCGACAAAGACTTTGATAAATCAGAGGATGTAATTCTGGCCCGCAAGGTACCGGAGATAGATGTTATTATCAGCGGTCATTCCCATACCACTTTGCACCAGCCTATTGTGGTAGGCGATACTTACATCTGTTCAGCAGGTCACTATGGTAAGAACCTGGGCAAGATTACTATAGCCAATGAATCTCCGGGCACCTGGTCGTTGGAGAATTACCAGCTTCTGCCCATCAATAAGGACATTGCAGATGATGAAATACTGGCCCAGCGCATCGAAGAGTTTAAGGCTGCAGTGCAGGGGAAATACCTGAAACCGATGAACCTGGGCTTTGATGATGTTCTGGCTTATACTCCCTTCAGCTTTACCCCCGCATCAGATCTGGAGGATGTCCATGATGAGCAGCCTCTGGCCAACCTTATCGGCGATGCCTATATCTACGCCATAAAACAGGCGGAAGGTGATAGTTACGAGCCGGTGGATGTGGCGGTGGTACCAGCCGGTACCATCAGAGCTTCTTTTGTAAAAGGTAATATTACCGTATCCGATGCTTTTAATGTCAGTTCATTAGGTATTGGTCCGGATAAAAGGTCAGGTTACCCCTTGCTTACCGTGTATTTGACCGGCGAAGAGCTGAAAACCGTGTGTGAGGTGGATGCCTCCATAGCTCCCATTATGAGACCGGCCCAGCTGTATTTGTCCGGACTTACCTATACTTTTAATCCCCACCGCATGATCTTTAACAAGGTGACTGATGTTGCCCTGTTGAGGCCGGACGGCTCCAGGGAAGAAATTCAAGACGACAAGCTCTACCGGGTGGCTGCCGGGTTGTATTCAGCCCAAATGCTTTCCGTAGTCGGGGAAAAATCTTTTGGTCTGCTGTCCCTGGTGCCCAAGACCAAAGAGGGAGATCCTATTACCGATTTTGAAGCCCACATTATCCGGGATGCCAATAATAACGAGGTGAAAGAATGGTGGGCTTTGGCCAGTTACCTGCAGTCCTTTGAAAAAGTGAACGGGATACCTCAGGTGCCCGAATACTACAGCCAGAAGCAGGGGCGCAAGATCGTTAATGATGATCCTTCGCTAATGGCCCGGCTGGCTCATCCCAACGGCATAGCCTTGGCTATCTATGGGATTATTATAGTAATTCTCCTGTTGCTGGTTCTCGGGATAAGAGCGATTGTAGTTCGCCGGCGAAGAGCTATTGAGCCCAGCGAGCCCATATAGGCGTTGATGTGAAAATGGCTTGCTAATGTGTCATTGCTGTGAAAATGGCTTTCATGTCAGTAAAAAGGCAACCATTGTGTCATCGCGAGCGCGTAGCGCGTGGCGATCTCTATGGCAACTAACGGTGTGAGTTAACAGATCGCCACGTCGCTTCGCTCCTCGCGATGACAGACTTAAGTTTTCGTTTATCGTGGCCTGTTCTACTGGTGACAATTGCGAGCCCCAACGGGGTGTGCCAATCTCTATGCCGATCTATGGTACTACGGCTTGGAGCAGGAGTATTAGCCGGTTCGCTCCGGTACTCATTGCCTGCAAAATATCGGCTTACTTCGGTGAAGACATAGGTGACTGGAGGTGGTCCTTTGCTGCACAAGATCAGACTGCAGACCAGAGAACACCAGCAGATGCTGGATATAACCACACAGGTGCAGGATGTTATCAGGCAGGAAGGGATTCAGGAAGGTATAGCTCTGGTCTACTGCCCCCATACCACAGCCGCGGTAACCATCAATGAAAATGCTGATCCGGATGTGGTACGGGATATTATGATGCGCCTGGAGGAAATGTACCCCTGGCATCATCCCCGGGACCGGCACACTGAAGGCAACTCTGCTGCCCATCTGAAGGCCAGCACCCTGGGTTCTTCCGAGTTGATTCCGGTAACGGGCGGGCGGCTGGCGTTGGGCACCTGGCAGGGGATTTATTTCTGTGAGTTCGATGGCCCCCGCCAGCGTTATGTTTACGTTAAAGTAATTTCTGGCTGAAATAAAATAGGTGTACAAACATAAGCTTATAAGCTGCGCTTGTTAATAACCATAGCCCTGGGGGAGTACATCCCCTAGAGCCCAGACTGTCAAAGAAGTATATTAGCGGTTAGACGTTCGAGATTGCCACGCCCCTCCGGGGCTCGCAATGACACATAAGATGGCCTTTTGGTATGTCATCGCGAGGAGCGTAGCGACGTGGCGATCTCTTTTAGCAACTTTTTTGACACTCTCAGCCCTGGGGGAGTACACCGCCCAGGGCCTAAGATGTTCTAGCCTACTGAGCTCCCCGGGCTTCCCGGGCCAGCTGCACGGATTTGTGGGCTGAGTCTATGGCAATGCCCAGATTGTTTAAGGTTTCGGTAGGATTATGGAAGCCATAGCCGTTGGTAACGGCCACGTAGTCCAGGTACCACTGGGCTTTGCGGTGCTGGTACATGGCCTCCTCCAGCTTGGCCTGATCTGCTCCGGGAGCTTCCCGGCTGATTTTCAGTTCGTTAATGGCTGCTACCACTGCATTACCGGCCAAATCCTGAACTTGTTTTACCTGGTTCTGAATGGTCTTTACCCGGTTAATCAGCCAGTCGGTGCCGTTGCGATGGCAGGTGGTACAGCTCTCTTCAATATTATTTAAAGGACTTTGCCAGGTGTGGGAACTGATTTTCTTGTTGCCCACCTTAACGTAGGGCATATGACAGTCAGCACAGGCCAGTCCTGCTGATTGGTGGGTACTGTCCATAAATGTTTCATACTCCGCATGGCGCGGTTTGACCAGACCGGTGCCGGCATCCGGGTGTACCCACTCGCTGAATTCTTTTTCATCGTAGTAAGCCAGGATCTGGTCGGCCTTCAAGCCCTTATCCCAGGGGAAAACAATTTCTTTGGTGTCCGGTGCAAAGTAATATGTAACATGGCACTGGGCGCAGACCAGGCTGCGCAGTTCCTGGTGGGTGAGTTTGTCTATGTCCTTGCCCTGCCTCTCTAGTGCTTGTATCAAAGCGGGACGGGTCAGCCTCAAGTTCATGGTTTTGGGGTCATGGCAGTCCAAACAGCCGATGGGCTGGTTTACCTCATCAATGATGTCATCAAAGGACATGAGGTAATACTGTTCACCGTATTTTTCTATTAGTCCCGGAACCTGGGTAGACTTGCAGGTGATGCAGGAGGCCCCCGCTTTTTTGCGGGCCGGGTCCACCGCTATTACATCCTCCAGGCTGTAAACATGGCCGCGGGGCTCGTTGTACTCCTTGGCAAAGCCAAACCCGGCATACATGACCTGCAGGTAGGGCTTTGCCTCAAAATGGGAAGGATTCTCGGTATTATCATAATTGGCCTGGTAGCTGTCCCAGTGAGCCGGGTAGAATTGGGCCCAGACTGATGAATCAGTTTCATTATCGGCTATTTGCCCGATGGGGCCTTCTACAGTAACCTCATTATGGCGATTGAAAAATAAGATACATACTGCCAGTATTACTACCACAACAGGTACGGCAATTAACAGCCCTTTCTTGATCCTATTGGAATTCAAAAACTTATCCCTACTTATCCATCATCTTTGATGAACAATTTCCTGATGACAGTGGAAGCAATAGCTGCCGCAATTGTGGCTGGTATCGCCAATTTCCGCCATGATATCCCCGTGACAGCGCAGGCAGTTATTTTGCAGCACTTTCTTGCTGAGGTCGGTAGCACGAATTTCTGCTGGAATGGTATTGGTTACTACGCGGTAAACATCCCGGGCTCCGGTGAAAGCGGCAAAGGCGCTGCCGGTAATCAGCCCGTGGGGGTCATGGCAGTCACCGCAGGTGGCAGCATTAGCGTGAGGAGAATGGAGATAGGTAGAAACCTGTAAATCCATGGCATGGCATCTGCCGCAAAAGCTGGCTTCCGTCAGTCCCAGGGCCGGTATTTTGGGTGTTAGCATCAGGGCAAATCCCAATACCACAAGAAGTCCAAGCCATTGGAGCTTATTTTTCATCGAAGCCGCACCACCCCTTTACTGCGTGATTATTAACAAGATACCACATTATATGATAAATTTGGATACCACTTGTTTTTTTTCAATAAGGGCGATACTGAGTCAGTAAAAAATGCAAGGAAAGGTGTTACCGGCAAGTATTTATAATAAAAGAAAACAACACTACGGAGGATTTAAGCATGCCAAAATACACAGCGATACTGGCTTTGCTGGTACTTATGTCTATAGTGGCAGCGGGATGCCAGGCATTATCCCAACCGGAAAGTCAAGGGGAGCAGGAACAATATCCTGCCGGAGAAATAACGATAGCTGGCATTAACTTGGGCGATAGAGGGGATAAGGTAAAAGAGATTTTAGGAGACGATTATACCAGTGCACCCCTGCATGCTGACGGCAGCTGGTTTGGAGAACCCACAACACGCTGGCTTTATGGTGGTGACCTGGAGGTAATTATTGGTGAGGAGAGCAACACGGTTTTGCAGGTAAACCTGTATGGAGACGGTTATTCCACCTCACGGGGAGACAGGGTAGGAGACCGGGCGGATAAGGTTTTGCCTGTTTATGAGAGAGAGTTTGCTCTGGCCAAAGATCATTTCGAAGGCAGGGAGCTTCCGGGCTGGTTTGTAATCAGGGAAGGAGAATGGCTGATCTTCAATTTCCAAGATGATGGCACTATGGTTAACCAGGTGATTGACGATGATGAGCCGGTGGTCTCCATACACCTGGTGTATGAAAAGTTCATGGATTAAGTTGTCAGGGAGCATTTGAGAACAACCCCGCCTCCATTACACCTGTCCCCTTGACATCTACTCCCGGCAGCGAGGGCAAAGGATCTTCTCTTCCTGTTCTTGAGCCTAGGGCAGCATAACCTGTTCGCTGCAGCGATTGCAGCGAACTACCGCGTGAAGCCGGGGTTTGCCAGGAGCTTTTTGGTTTATTTCCTCAACTTTGAACAATTCTTCATCAGTGAGTTCCAGCAGTTGTTCACCCCGCTGCCGGCCCATGGAATTGGACCGTTGCCTCCCAATCCCCATGGGTAATCATATTAACTCCCCCTTTTTCTACCTGCGCACCTCAATTATCTCCTGGTCATCCAGGTTCCAGAAATCCTGCTGGTTTAACGGGCGTATTCCGGTTAAAGTCAGGATTTGCTCTCCTTTCGACCATCTCACCACCGGACGGTCGGTGTTGTTTTCTGTAAAATGAAGGCGGGCCGGATTGGCCAGGCGGGCGTTGGTAATACCCTGTACCGCGTCTGCCAGACAGCGGGAACCTTGTACATTTACTACAACGTCATCTTGGGTTAACTGGCCCAGAACCTCATCAGCAATCACTGCCATGCGTACGGCCAGGTACAGATCAGCACATGTCTCCTGGTGATGATTCAAAGCGTGACGGTAAAACTGGTCCATGCGCATCTGGCGTTGGCGAGGCCTTATATAGGATGTCCGCGGGGAAAACACCCGGTCTGCTTCGTAGTAAGGTTTGATGTCCAGGACGGGAGTACCATTGACAGCATCCAGACCGCTGACCCAGAGACGGTTCTCTTCCCGCTTTTCCAACCGTACCATGGTTATCGCAATAGGGTTGGGACGACTGAAGGCTCTCAGGGCAAAGACTCCGAATTCGGGAAGATCGGGGTTAACTTTGACCGGGCGGGTAGTCAGGATATTCCGATCAGCAAGGTGGAACCACATCAGCACCCAGATATGGGAGTTTTCCTCAATACGGGTGAGGGCAGGCTCATATTCAGGGAATATTTCGATTTGAGCCAGATCGCCGCCCAACGGCATATCTTTGGGGTGTTCAATGCCGGTATGAATTATTCCAACGGGCTGCAAGACAATAGTGCTATCCAAATTATGAACCTCCTTGTCCAGTTTCATATGGGATATTTCTCAGTCAGGGACTTTCCACCGGTTGGCCAGGCGGTTTACCGGGCGGATGAAAAGCCAATCCAGAGCGAAAACAATAAAAATCAATACCAATACCCAGGCGAACAGGTGGTCTGTCTGTAAATAAGACCGGGAAATAGCGATTTTTTGTCCCATACCTTCCCGGGCCCCCAGTAATTCCGCCATAATAGTAAGTCTTATGGAAGAAGCCACAGCCAAAGATATACCGGCCAGGAAAGAATGCATGACACCGGGTAGATAGATTTTTTGGAAGCGTATTTTCAGGGGTACCCGGTAAACACGGGCCATTTGCAAATAATTAGAATCGATCGACTTGAAACCTTCTACAACGTTAATATGCATGATGGGAAATACCAGTAACGCCACTACAAACACAGCCATAACCGAACCCATGCCAAACCACACCATGGCCATCACCACAAATATTACCGCAGGAATAGTCATGAGGCACTTTACCAAGGGGTTCATCATAAGTTCAAGGCTGCGTTTAAGTCCCGCCAGCAAACCTGTGGCAGTTCCGATCATGACCCCCAGCAGTAAACCGGTAAACTGCCGTTCAAAAGAAACCCGCAAGTTCCTGGTTATCTCTCCGCTGAGAAGCAGCTGCTTCATTGCAGACAGAGTCTCAGCGGGAGAGGGGACCAGGACACTTAAGTAGCGCATAGACAGCAGCTGCCAAAAAAGAATGATAAGAAGAACCCCGAGCAGTTTGTAAGCTAGGTCCTTTTTAGGGTTGGAAATAGAATTCTGCATCGGGAAGCTTTCCTCCCAGGGCTTCCGGCGGAGCAGTCTTGCTTAGCTCAGTAAAGAAGGCTTCAATTTCTTCCTGACAATCAGCCGCCCATTCCGGATTCAGACGGGCATACTGCAAAGACTGCTCAACTGCTGGGGCTTTCATCCATTCAAAATGCTTTTCTACTATCGGACCGGCTTCGGCAGGGTTATTATTGACCCATTCTGTAGCGGCAGAAAACCTCTCCTGGAATTTTGCAACCGCATTCTTGCCCAACTGCTCACTGTTTAGAACCACGAACCCGGCTTGGGGGATACGGGCCTTTTCCTGGCCGGTTACTTTCTGCCATTCTTCCTGCAGGTCCAGGACCCGCTTCAGTTCCACTCCGCCTTTGCGGGCATTGAGAGTGGCCATACTGGAGTTGGGCTCATTTAATACCGCATATTTTAATTCACCGGTAGCCAGCTTGGCAGATGCTTCCGGCAGATCCAAGTAGATAATCTCCAGATCCTTGTCAGGATCCACACCGTTTTGGATCAGCAAGTGGCGAAAAACCAAATCATGGATACCGCCCTGACCGGTTACTGACACCTGTTTGCCTTTAAGATCGGCTACACTTTGAACACTGTCTTCAGGGCTTAGCACATAGAGCATACCCCAAACCGCTACATTGACCAGCTGGATGTCAATACCCTTGTTGTAGAGCATAAAAGCATTGGTAATTGGAGTGGCGGACATATTGACCTCATTAGAGGTTATCATGGCCAATAGCTGATCGCCTTTTTGCCAGGGCTTGATCTCCAGAGTCAGGTCATCAGCCGGGTTCTCAGCCATATAGGCCAGAGCATATCCAGTTTTAATGCTTCATCCAAACCAGAAAAGGGCTCGTCCAGCAGCAACAGTTGCGGATCAACCACAAAAGCACGTCCCAGTGCTACCCGCTGCTTCATTCCCCCGCTTAACTGAGTGGGATAATAATTTTCAAAACCCGCTAATCCCAGTCTTTCGATCATGGCGGATACGATTCTGTTTCGTTGAGCCGCAGGAATGCCGGAAGCATATAAACCGATTTCCATGTTTTCTTTTACGGTGCACCAGGGCAATAGGCGGGGATCCTGGAAAACATAGCCTATGTTTTTATGAGATGAGCAAACCTCGCCGGCATCAGGCTGGAGAAGTCCTGCCAATAAATTCAATATGGTGGACTTTCCGATACCTGAGGGTCCGAACAGGCAGGTAAACTTATTCCATCCAAACTCAGCGCTGAAATTGTCCAGTACTTTTAGTCGCCCAAAGGATAGGCTTACGTTACGTAAACTGGTCATATTTCTCCCTCAGAAACAATAATTAGCGGACTGCGAAAAGCAGACCGCTAACCAAAGTATAATTCACTCCTAGCCTTCTTTCCGCACTGGGAGGCGTAATCGTTTCCAATTACACCCTACCGGCCCGAGTACCATGGCTTCAGCTTTAGGCGACTGGGCTCGAAGACTCTATTTTATTTTTAATTCATAAGTCATTATTGACTTACAACTATTTCGACATCGTTCCGCAAAAGTCCTGCCGCCTACCAATCACCTTTATTTCCCCGCCAGACTTATTTTCTGAATAGCCCATCCGGTTGAGAGCATAAAACCACCAAAACGAGGGCTTCGTACCTTTAACTCTCGAAATCATCGAATATTATAGCAAGAACAACAGATATAAATTAATTGTCATTTTATTTACCATATGCGACAATATTTCCCAGGTGTGGCGGCGTTGAAGGTTTGCAAATCTGCACTAACTTTCATTGTACTTATTCTTTTAATAACTAATCAGCCGATTCAGCATTCGAGCGATAACTGTTGGTTATGGGGGAGGGTACCTTATGAGAGTTAGGTTGATGGAGGGAAAAGCCTTCCTTTCCCTGGTGGTGCTGACAGCCTTTTTTGCCTTGATCTGGCTGCCTGATCCGACATGGGGAAAACAGCCGGGGAAAGAGAAAGCCTTGGGTGGTGAGTTCGATTCCTCCAGTGTTTACGAGGAGGTATACCGGGGAGTGGCCGAATCAGTTTACCAGGAAAACGTTGTATTGAGGTTCGGTATTCAGTCACAGGATTTTGCAGGCGGGATGGGAACAAAAGAAGATCCTTGGAAAATTGCCAACGCCTACCAGTTAAATAAGGTGCGCAGCAATTTAAGCGCTCACTACGAGTTAATTGCAGATATTGATCTAGGGGTGCCTCCATACAATGAGGGCGCTGGCTGGGCTCCCATCGGAACTAAGGATATTCCTTTCTCCGGCACTTTTGACGGCAACGGTTTTACGATCACCAACCTAACCATCAATCGTCCCGATACCAGTTATATAGGCCTGTTTGGCTGCACAGGCAGCGATGCTGAAATCAGAAACGTAAAGCTGGAAAACGTAATCATAGAAGGGGGAATATATGTAGGCAGCCTGGTTGGTTATAATCGAGGCACCATTACTAGCTCCGGCGCCACAGCAAATGCCAGCGACAGCAAGGTGGATGGCAAGGAGGCTGTCGGCGGCTTAGCGGGGCACAATGAAGGTACCATCACCAACTCCTGGGCTGGGGGAAAAGTGACCGCTAATCGTGGGCCCAGTCATATTGTCGGCGGCTTGGTGGGCCGAAATGCCGGTGCCATCACCAACTCCTACGCCGCAGGAGAGGTTTCCGGCGCAGGTCCAATAGTTGGTGGTCTGTCAGGTTCTAATACTGGTATCATTCAAAACTCTTACGCCGCAGCGGCCGTGACCGGCTCTAATGATGTCGGCGGTTTGGCGGGGATTAATAGGGGCACTATCACCAACTGCTACGCTACCGGTCAAGTGCCCGGAAAGAGCAGGTCCGGCGGCCTGGTGGGGGATAACACCAACGGTACCGTCAGCAACTCTTACTATGATAAGGACACCACCGGTCGAAGCGATACAGGCAAAGGCACGCCCAAGACCACCGGGGAAATGAAGCAGCTAAGTACTTTTGCAGGCTGGGATTTTGCCAGTGTATGGTACATCCACGAAAACAACAGTTGTCCCCGTTTGCGCTGGGAACAGGAGACCTGGCCGGATTATTCCGGGTTCCACGTTGCCCTGGAGATACCGGGCAGCAAAAAAGTCGACGAAGCTTTTAGCCTGCGCATTACCGATGCCAAAGGTATATTTGAAAATAGTTTGAACGGTGACATTAAAGTTACTATTACCAGCAACCAAAGCGGACAAGTCTGCAATGGCACCATAACCTTTACCGGTGGGGACGCCACTGTTCCAATTACTCTGAATGTGTCCGGAGAACATCATTTAACAGTTGAGGTGGATGCCGTCACTAACTCGCAGCAGGTTACAGTAACTGTAGTTGCGGTTTTGGAACGAATTGAAATCATCAAACCTCCGGCTAAGACCCAATACTTTGTGGGGGAAGCCCTTGATTTGACCGGTCTTGTTGTTGCCGGCATTTACAATGACAGCAAGACGAGGGAACTGACCATTACCGGGGCAAACATCAGCGGCTTTGACAGTAGTGCTTCTGCTGAAACCCAAGTGATCACCGTGACTTATGAAGGCAAGTCTGCCACCTTTACGGTTGCAATTAAACCAGACACAGAGGCTCCTTCCGCACCCGCCAACTTGCGCAGTACCGGCAAAACCACAACCAGCATCAGCCTGGCCTGGGACCAAGCCACTGACAATGCGGGAGTGAGCCATTACGAGGTGGAAATGAAACCGGACTCGGGCAGCTGGCAACAGGTAGCCGCTCCTTCCGGCACCGCCTATACCCAAACCAATCTCACACCCTCCACCACCTACACCTTCCGGGTGCGGGCAGTAGATAAGGCGGGCAACCCATCCTCCTGGTCGGCAGAGCTAATGGTCAGCACCGGATCCAGCAGTTCCGGAGGTGGCGGCAGCAGCGGGAGCCGTGACAGCAGCTATAATCTCCAGTCATTCCCGCTCACCGGTCTGGCACTGACAGAAGGAGACAAACTGCTGGGCAAGGCCCGGCAGGAAGAAGGCCAGGCCCGGCTGAGTCTGGCTGAATTTGATGGGCATGGCGTTATTTTATCTGTTCCGTTTATTCAGTGGTTGGTCCAGGAAAATCTACCATTGATCTTGGAAAATTCCGGCTTGGTTCTCCGCTTTCCTCCCTATGCCTTGGATAATGAACAAATATCTGCACTGGATAAAAACGCTTATGTCAAAATCAGCGGACGGGAAATAACCGGTGAGGAAAAGCAAGAAATACTTGATAATCTTTCCCCTGCCGGAAACGGCAGCCTGTTTGAGGTAGTGGGAGCGCTGTTCGACCTGTCCATTCAGATACTGAGCACCGGAGAAACCGGTGAGCAGGAAGCTGCCTTCATCACCGGTTTCAATGAACCCGTAACCATTACCATCAGCCTGGCTCACCTGGGGCAGCTTACCCAGGAGCAAATCGACCGCCTCAAGGGAGTACGCCTGGGAGCAGGCCCCGATGGGACCCTCATCCCCATTGAACTGGGCGGCACGTATGATCCGGAAACCCAGACCTTCAGCTTTATCACTGATAGGTTCAGCCTGTACACAGTTATAATGACGGAGAAGGAAACCCGTATTACCCTTACATTGGGTCAGCCCCGGGCTATGATAAATGGTGCGGCCTGTGAGCTGGACGCAGCCCCCTGTCTTAAAGCCGAAGTAAACCGGGCCTTGGTTCCAGTGCGCTTCATCAGTGAAGCCCTGGGAGCACAGGTGGAGTGGCAGGAGGAAAACCGGCAGGTGATCATCCGGGTTGTCCGTGACCAAAAACCAGGCGAGATAAGCTTGACCATTGGCTCTGCCGAGGCGATGGTAAACGGAACCCCGGTGCAACTGGACTGCCCGGCAGAACTGGCCTATCCTCCCGGACGCACTTTCGTACCCCTGCGTTTTGTCAGTGAAGCCCTGGGAGCCCGAGTGGATTGGAACTCTGCGACTCAGAGCATCACCATTACTATGATGCATTAAGACGGAACGAAACAGCACAGGATGAGCAGAATAGTGTACCAGGGAGCAGATAACAGCGTGAATAACGAGTAATGCCAAAAGAAGCAAGAGAACGGGGTTGTGTGACAATAACTCCTGAAGCCGTCAGCAACCCCGTTTTTGTATCTTTTTTAGGTTGACAAGGGGGATAAACAGCTTTCTTGCCAACCAGTGCTCTATATGTCCAGGCTCTGCCCGTAGCGGTCCAGAAATACGAATTCGGGTATTTCTTTGCGGGGCCGGGGATCGGGTGTTTGGGCCGGATATCCCAAGGGGATGATTTCCACGGATACGATATCTTCCGGCAGTCCCAGTAACTTGTCCACTTCTGCATGTTTAATATTGCCCACATGAACTGTTCCCAGCCCCAGGGCATGAGCTGCCAGGCACAGGGTCTGGGCTGCCAGGGCTGCATCAAACATAAACCAGTCGCCTTTATTGCCTGCCGGGCCTTTTTCGGTGTAGCCGGAAATACCCAGCTGGGCGCATAAAACCAGCAAGAGGGGAGCTTCCTGTACTCCCTTGGTGGCAGGATTGTTTTCAGACAACAGTTGGCTCAAGCTGGCTTTTATAGAAGGGTCTTTCACTACGATTATCCGCCAGCATTGAGTGTTGCGCCATGAAGGAGCCCAGCGAACGGCTTCCAAAATTTCTTTCAATACTTCATCGGACACCGGTTGATCAGTAAAGCGCCTGATACTTCTGCGGGTCTTAATACATTCAATGGTTTCCATGATTGGCCTCCTTTTCGATTTTTTTATCTATTGTAGCAAAAATAAGAATGACATATGTCGTCAGAGAGTGTCAAAAAATTAGCTAAAAGAGATCGCCACGTCGCTACGCTCCTCGCGATGACATACCAAAAGGCCGTCTTATGTGTCATTGCTGTGAAAATAGCTCCCAATTGTGTCATTGCTATGAAAACGGCTTCCCTAGTATGTCATGGCTGGGATAATAGCTCCCAATTGTGTCATTGCGAGCGCGTAGCGCGTGGCAATCTCTATGGCAACTAACGGTGTGAGTTAACAGATCGCCACGTCGCTTCGCTCCTCGCGATGACAGGCTTAAGTTTTCGTTTATTGTGGCCTGTGCTTCAGGTGACAATTGCGAGCCCCGGAGGGGCGTGGCAATCTCAAACGTCTAACCGCTAAAAGACTTCTTTGACAGTCTGGAACTACATATGTCGTCATTAATTCCATAGGAACTACTCTTTCGGAAATTAATTGACCAAACGGCTGGATAATAGTAAATTTTTGTTGAGGAATATTCCAGATTTGTACAATATGCAATTTCAAATCAGGTTGGGAAACAGCTGGCCTGGTGAGGAAGACAGCCAAGAAAACATGCTTTAAGGTGATGCAATGAACGTAATAGGTAGTTTCTTAAGCCTTTCCCGCAGCCTGGACTTTTCGCATCAGGGGATGATGCGTCACCACCGCCGCACAGCACTAATTGCTGCTAAACTTGGCGTGGCCGCTGGAATGGAAACTAACGAACTCCTGCAGTTGTTGCAAGCAGTGCTTATACATGATATAGGAGTAATCAGTTGGCAGGAAAAAATAGAGCTGCAGCATTTAGATGTTCAATCTCCCTGGGAGCACTGTCTCCGGGGCGAGAACCTGCTGAGGGGAAACCGGTCCTTAAAACACCTGGCTGGGGTCATAGCCAGTCATCATGACCGCTGGGCCGGAAATAATCCCTCTGGACTAAAAGGTGATAGTATTCCCCTGCACAGTCGCATCATACACCTGGCGGATCGCCTGGATGTCATGATTACAGATGAAACCAGCATAATGAATCGAAAAGACCGCATAATGCAAACCCTGCGTGACTTGAAAGGTGTTTTTTTCGATCCTGAATTGATGGATCTATTGGATGATCTGGCCAAGCACGACAGTTTCTGGTTAGACCTGGTATCACCGTGGGAAAACTATCTGCTGGATACCATAGTTCCTATTTCTTATATACCTTTGCAATTGGAATACTTGAGCGATTTAGCGAGCTTGTTCGCTCGAGTTGTTGACGCCAAAAGCCCCTATACTTACCAGCATTCCCGGGGAGTAGCCGGGCTGGCCCGCTTTATAGGAGAACAAGTGGGATTGTCCTCTGCAGAAGTGCAGCAGCTGGAAATTGCCGGATTGCTCCACGACCTAGGCAAGTTGTCCGTACCTAGCGAGATACTGGAGAAACCTGCTCCTCTGACCCCTGAGGAGTTCAATGCTATTAAACAGCACCCCTATTATACCTATTGGCTGCTCAAACCAATGACTCGAGCCTTTCCTCTGGCTGAGTGGGCAGCCTATCATCATGAACGTTCCGATGGATCAGGTTATCCTTTCGGAAAAACCGGTGATGAACTCTCCCTGCCGTCCCGCATTGTAATGGTGGCCGATACTTTTACCGCATTACATGAGGACAGGCCCTACCGGCCCGGCATGAGTTGGGGCCAAATAGCTGGGGTGTTAAAAAAGAAAGTTAAAGACGGGCAGTTGGATTACCACCTGGTATCCTGCGTGCTGGATAACCGGAGCCAGGTGAGGCAGATCTGGGAAGCTCTTAACGGCGCTGAAACGAGTGCCTAATCTTCGGAGTATTTGATACTACGGTATCCCCCAGTAGCAATATAGAGAACTACATTGGCGATGAGCAAGGTAATTAGGCCGGCGGCACCAGTAAGACCAATGGTCAAATCACTGCCTCCTTTTACCATCATGATGGCAATACCTACAGTACCGTTCAAGGTGCCGTGCATGATTGCGGCAGCTATCACTGACTGGGCTTTTAGGGTGACATAGTTTAGAAGGGGAGTTAACAGCAGACAAAACAATATCATCATAAAAACACCAGCTACCGGATGCTGTGGATAGTTATGACCCTGGAGAATCAAAGGTGCATGCCACAATCCCCAGATAATACCGATAAAAAGTGATGCCCTGGCGAAGCCCAGGGCTTTGAATTCCCGCAGCAGAAAACCCCGCCATCCCAATTCCTCACCGAAAGCAGCTAAAGCGTTGACGGTGATTCCAGCTATCATACCAGAAACAATGGCAAGCAACACCGGATGAACCGGCATTTGCTGTATGGACCTCTCTATCTCAGCCAGCTGTTCTGCGGTGAGTGTATCCCGGTAACGCTCCACCATTCCGGCCATATCAGGTGAATAGGAAACTCCCGGAAACAGCGTTTCCACAGGTATTGCTGCTAAAGCCAGGAGCACTGGCAGGATCCAGGCCAGAGCAAACCATTTGTCCAGCTTAAATGAAACTTTCAGCGGTTCAATTACCGGCTCGTGATAGAGGACTTTTTGGACGAAGATAGCTGTCAGGGCCGGGAACAGCATATATATTACGCCAATGACTGCTGCTGTGCTTCCCTGCCACTCCAGTTTTAATAAAGCCGGAATTGACCCGACCACAATAGCCAGGATAAAGGTTATTATCAAAAAAATCGCTATTTTTCTGGAGTTGATGGTTCCCTGGTTAGTATTCATAGGGCACCTCCATGGTGACTGATGAAACCGATTGTTTGGATTATACCATAATATTAGCTGTAAAAAGTCAAACCCTTTACTTGGCAGAATTTAGGTGTTATTCTGCAGTTAAGCTAAACTGACTTGGTTCGGAAATGGGGAAGAACAATGTGTCTTATACTTTTTGCTTATGATTGCCATCCAAAGTATAGATTAGTCGTGGCTTCCAACCGGGATGAATTTTACAGCCGTCCTACCTTACCAGCCGGTTTCTGGCAGGACAATCCCAGCATTTTAGCCGGGCGGGACTTAAAAGAAGGGGGCACCTGGCTGGGTATCACCACCAGCGGGCGCTTTGCCGCTTTGACCAATTACCGGGATCCTTCCCGGAACAAGAAGAACGCTCCCTCCCGGGGACATCTGGTATCCGACTACCTGGCAGGCACCATGACACCCTCTGCCTACATTGAAAACCTTCCCGAACGGGGCGAAGCCTATAATGGTTTTAACCTGTTAATTGGCGACTGTACCTCTCTATACTATTATTCCAACCGCCAACAAGTTTTAAGAAAGCTTGTCCCCGGTATTTACGGCCTGAGCAACGGCCTGCTGGATGATCCCTGGCCGAAAGTGGTCAAAGGGAAAAAGCAATTGCAGACGGCTCTCCAGGATGATGAAGTGCATGCCCAACAGCTGTTTGCCATTATGGCTGATCAGGAACAGCCTGATGACCAGGATCTGCCCCATACGGGAGTAAGTCTGGATATGGAGAGAAAACTGGCCCCGGCTTTTGTCACCATGCCTGGCTATGGCACCAAAGCGTCAGCGGTAATACTGATCGATCGCCACTGGCAGGTCCGGTTCTGGGAGAGGACCTTTCCCGAGGAAAGGCCTGATGTCTGGAAGGAAGTATATTATGAGTGCCAACTTCAAACGTCCTGCTGACAAATTGAAAACCAAGGAGAAGCAATGAATGGGTAATTTCCAGGAAAAACTGGCACGTTTCATGCGGGGCAGGTATGGTGTGGATCAGCTGTATTATGCTTTGATTGCCTTGGCTTTTGCTTTGCTGTTCGTCAATTTGTTTCTTCACTCTCCCTTTGTGGAGATATTGATGTGGATAATAATAGTCTGGACTATCTACCGGGCTTTTTCCCGCAATACCTATCGCCGGCAAAGGGAAAACCAGAGATTTCTTAAACTTTGGAACCCCCTCAGAAAGCAAGGTTCCCTGACCATGCGCAGGATAAGGGAGATAAATACCCACCGTTATCGCCGCTGCCCTTATTGTCAAAAGATACTTCGTTTGCCGCGCCGGAGAGGAACTCATGGTGTTACTTGCCCGGCCTGCCACCAGGAGTTCAAAGTTCACATTCCCTGGTAGCCTGCACCAGTTCCGGTTAGTTGCGCTGCATTTCTTTGGTACTCATTTAGACAGGAAAAAGGGAGGTAAGGTTTTGCACGAATTGATTGAAACGCTGAATGCCAACCGCAATCCACAACTAGCGGAGGGCATGGCTGCTTATATGAAGAACCAGTTTCCTTTCCTGGGGATACCTAAGCCGGTGCGCACAAAGCTGCAGAAAGATTTTATAAAGCGGGCCAAAAAACAAGGCCGGATAGAATGGCAGGATGTATATGCTCTATGGGACCTGCCGGAAAGAGAATACCAGTACGTGGCCCTTGATTACCTGGTAGAACTTAAAGAATACCTGCAGCCCGTCGATATATACCACCTCCAGACCTTGATCCTTATGAAATCCTGGTGGGACACGGTGGACAAACTGGCTTCCATACCGGTGGGAACCCTGTGCCTGAAACACCCTGAACTGGTAAAGGATTGTGTGGTGGCCTGGGCCAACAGCGATAATATATGGCTGGCTAGAACCGCTATACTCTACCAGCTTAAATATAAGAACAAAACCGATACTCGTATCCTGGCAGAGATTATCGAGAAAAACAGCGGTAGCAAGGAGTTTTTCATCAATAAAGCCATAGGCTGGATTTTGCGGGAATACTCCAAAACCGATAAGGAATGGGTACGGGAATTTTTAGATACTCACACCCTGGCACCTTTAAGTGTACGGGAAGCTTCTAAGTACCTATGAAAACGGGTTCTGACTGTTAGGCCACGATATTAATGAAAATATGGGTTGCAGGGGGCGACGACTCTGTAGCCCTGCTAATACTGTTCAAACGTAGGCCATCTTTCTTGTCATTACAGGAGCTCTTAGTTGCCAGTAGGTTACCCTTCGCACCGAAGTAAGCCGATGTGTTGCAGGCGAGGAGTCCCGGAGCGAACTGGCTAATACCCCTGCATCCCGGCAAACATTCCTGCCGAGCCGTGGTTAGCGTAAACCGGCATAGGGATTGCTTCGTCGCTGCGCTCCTCGCAATGACACATAAGAAGGCTTCGGGTTTGTTGAGCATTTTCACAGCAATGATACGAAAGACAACAGGTTTTAGTAAGAAAACCTTACCAATGAGACGAGGTTAGATATGAGGAATTTGTTATACCTGAAACGCAATCATCTATATAGTCTGCTGCTGGCTTGTTTGCTGGTTTCTTTATTGGCCAGTGGATGTGGGTCCGGCAGTAATGATTCTAACACCGCCCGGGTGGTTCGAGTTGTGGATGGAGATACTATAGAAGTAAGCCTCAACGGAACTACCGAAAAAGTACGTTTGATAGGAGTGGATACGCCGGAGACGGTCCATCCCACCATAGGAGTTGAACCTTACGGAAAAGAGGCCAGCAACTTTACCAAGGAGAAGCTAACTGATCAAACCGTAAAACTGGAGTTCGATGTGGAAGAACGGGATCGATATGGGAGGCTGCTGGCTTATGTGTGGTTGGATGAAGAGCTGTTTAATGAAGTACTGCTGAAGGAAGGCTATGCCCAGCTGGCTACCTATCCCCCCAATGTTAAATATGTAGAACGTTTTAAAGCGGCTCAAAAGGAAGCCCGTGAGGCAGGGCGGGGGTTATGGGGATATGTTGAAGAACCCCAGGATGAACCGAAGGATACGGACTGTGTTTCTGCCAAGTACATGGGCAATGCCAATTCCAAGAAATTTCACTACCCGGACTGTCCATCCGGAAAAAGGACCAAACCATCTAATCAGGTATGGTTTGCCTCCAAACAGGAAGCTCTAGATGCGGGATATGAGCCGTGCGGTTCCTGTAATCCCTAATATTAATACCCCTTTCTCTGACCGGGTGCTCTAAATTTCTTCGCGGCGTTTTTCGGCCTCCTGGATAAATGCCGGAATGAACTTTTCCAGGTCCTCCACTACACAGATATCTGAATACCTGAAAATAACCGCTTCCGGATCACGATTAATAGCTACCACTGTTTTCGAGTCTTTCATCCCCACAATGTGCTGGGGGGAGCCGGATATACCACAGGCTACATATAGCAGGGGGGCAACCTTTTTCCCAGTAAGGCCTACTTGTGCACTATACTCCAGCCATCCATTATCACACACTACCCTTGATCCGGCAATGGCCGACCTGTTGAAGCAAGCAGCCATAGAGCGCAGCAATTGAAGGTTTTCAGCTTTGCCGATACCTTTACCGGCGGCTATAATTACCTCGGCGTCTTCCAGCTCAGTATTGGACTGGTCCGGTATGTTAAACTGCAGGTTTGACGTAAATTGGGGACAGAAGTCCATATCAATAACGTTAATCACGCCTGGTTCTGCGAACTGGTCATGGGGAGGAAATGCCCCAGGGGCTACTGTTATAACCAGTGGAGGCTTCCCCCCTCTGTAAAGCAAATCCAGTTTGCCATGAAATCCGCTCCGGCGATAAGCTATGTTTCCTTCGAAGAATTCTATGCCGCATACCGAGGTTATACAGCATCCATCCATCTGTGCTGCGACTCGGGGGGCATAATCGGCTCCTGTTGAGGTATGGGCGATGATGATAATATCAGGCCTTATCTGCTCAGCAGCTATAAGGGCGGCTCTTTCCCATCCTTCGCAAGTGTACTGGGCCAGGCCAGGGCTGTTTATAACCAGCAGATCTGCTCCGCTAACTGCACCGGGATCAGTAATAAAGCCCGGCAGAACTGTCGTTATCCTGGAATGATAGTAATCAGCCAGCTGGGCTGCGCAGGAAATCAGTTCATATGTGATGGGAAGTATGCGTCCGCCACTTTGTTCACACATTATCATTATTGAGTTACCCATACTGTTCTCCTTTATATAAGGGATTTTTCATGCAGCAGCTGCCAAAGCGCTGCTGCCTTTTCAGCCGTTGATCCTTCCAGTCTTATTCCAGCCCGCTCTGAAGCAGCTTCCTGAATACTTGCAACTGTTTCATATCTTCCCGCCGGAACATTCATATCGTACCGGATCTCTTTAATCTCGGTGTTCTTAGCCCGCATAACATTTGAAAATGATGGGTACCGGGGCCGGTTGATTCCTGACTGGACTGCAATCAGAGCCGGTAGAGCCAGGTCCAGGGAACACCTGTGGCCTGCTTCCAGCTCCCTTTCCACTCGAATGTATCCACCGGTTGCATGGACATCCAGTTTAATCACCGAGGTAGCAGAGGGAATCCCCAGCCGGGCGGCGATCATCGGCCCGGTTTGGGCAGACATCGTGTCTTCAGACATAACCCCGGTTAAAATCAGGTCATATTTCCTGTTACGGCAGAATTCAGCAATCAGCTGTGACTTAAGCGATGGGCTGACATACTCCATGCGGTCATAGTAAAGGTGAAATCCTTGATCCGCTCCCATCTCTATACATCTCTTAATGGCAGAAGTAACCCGCTGGGGACCAATGGACACAATATCTATTGATGTTTCCGGCATTATGTCCTTAATACGCAGAGCCTCTTCTACCGCATGCTCATCGTAACGGTTGATCCAGTAAGCTGTTTTATCGCCATATTCAGCCCAGGTTCTTTGCACATTCACCATGGGCCGGGATTCCTGATCAGGAACCTGTTTTATGCATACCAAGATTTTCATGTCGTTCTATCCTTTTCCTTCAGCATTTGTCACCTGTAGGCAGCAGGTACGAAGTTGTTTTGAGCAACGACACTGTATTGCCAAGCCTATTTCCTGCGTATTATTGGATTATAGTCAATATATTCCAGGCTGGAAAATTAGTCAAGAAAAAAACGGACATCCGTCCTTTTTTTGTTGACATTATTACAGATATTAACTAATCTGGAGTTAGGGGGAAGATTTATGAGTGAGTTGATATTTATACGTCACGGGCAGGCTTCCTTTGGCCGGGGGGATTACGATGCTCTTTCTGACCGGGGCAAGGAGCAGGCCCTTCTAGTTGCCCAGTATTTATTGAACACCGGTGTATCATTTGATAAAGCTTATTCCGGGACCCTCAAACGTCAGGTGGATACTGCAGAGATTATCCTGGATTATTTGTGTGCCCATACTAGTGGAATTCCGGAACTCAGGAAGTTGGAAGGGCTGAACGAGTACCAGTTTGAGGGGGTAATCCAGCACTACCTTCCTATCGTAGCTGGAGAAGACGACTCTATTCATCCTCTGATCGAACAGTTTTACACTGACAATAAGTCATTTCAATTGGTTTTTGACAGGATTACCACCAAGTGGCTTGCGGATGATACCGATCCGGATGGTGTAGAGGGCTGGAGCAGGTTTAAGGCTAGGGTTGAACAGGCCCTCCGTCTGATCACAGCGGAAATCGATAAAAACAGCCGGGTAATTATATTTTCCTCGGGAGGGGTGATTTCCACCGCTCTGCATCTGGCTACTGGTATGTCTCCCTATAATGCTATCCGCACCGGCTGGAGACTGGTTAACACCTCTATCACCAAGTTTGGGTATGGAAGATCAGGTCTTGTTCTGCACACTTTTAACAGCTACCCCCATCTGGAGTATTGCCAATCAGGTGAACTTATTACTTACAGGTAAAGGAGGAGAGTTAATGGATTTTGCAGTGTCTGATAAGATGAAGACCATTGTCGGTATGATAAACGAGTTTGTGGACAAAGAGCTGATACCCCTAGAACACGAGTTTCTTACCAGGGATTTCACCGAGATGGAACCAGTATTGGAAGAAAAGCGCAGGATGGTCAAACAGATGGAACTGTGGGCACCTAACCAGGATAAGGAATATGGGGGCCTGGGTCTTAATCTGGTGGAGCATGGGTTGGTGTCAGAAGCTCTGGGCAGGACCCCTCTGGGGCATTATGTTTTTAACTGCCAGGCGCCGGATGCAGGGAATATGGAGATACTGCACAAGTACGGCACTGAGGAGCAGAAAGAAAAGTACCTGCGGCCGCTGATTGAGGGTAAAATACGCAGCTGCTTTTCTATGACCGAAGTAGAGATGCCCGGTTCTAATCCGGTCATGATGGAAACCACAGCTGTTAAAGACGGCGACGATTACGTAATTAACGGCCAAAAGTGGTACTCGACCGCCGCCGACGGCGCTCATTTTACCATATGTATGGCGGTAACCAATCCCGACGCACCCCCTCACCAGCGGGCCAGTATGATAATTGTTCCCACCGGTACGCCAGGTTTCAATCTGGTAAGAAACATCCCGGTGATGGGACACGCAGGCCGCGGATACTCCAGTCATGGTGAAGTATTGTTCCAGTCCTGCCGGGTTCCCCAGAGCAACCTGTTAGGGCCAGAGGGCCATGGATTTGCCATTGCCCAGGAAAGGTTAGGGCCAGGGCGTATCCACCACTGCATGAGGTGGATAGGGGTGTGCAACCGGGCTTTTGAATTAATGTGCCGCCGGGCTAATGCACGGGTGATAAACCCCGATGGCCGGACCCTGGCCAGGCAGCAGCTTATCCAGGCCATGGTAGCCGAGTCCGCAGCGGAGATACAGGCAGCCAAGCTCATGACTTTGCACGCTGCCTGGAGGATTGACAACCTGGGCCAGAAAGCTGCCCGGGTAGACATATCCCTGATTAAATTCTTTGTAGCCAACGTGATGCAGAACGTTGTTGACCGGGCTTTGCAGGTTCATGGCGGCCTGGGTATGACTGATGATACCATACTGGCTTACTTTTACAGGCATGAACGCGCCGCCCGGATATATGACGGTGCTGATGAAGTACACAAGATAAATGCGGGCAAGAGGATACTCAGAGAATATGAACCAAAAAATTAAAGAGGTTGGATTAAACCCATGAATTACAGCGAGTTTAAAAAATTAGTTAATCTATCCAAGGAAGAAATATCAGGTCAAATATTGGAGCGGAACCGTAATTCCATAAAAGTTAAGAAGGAAAAGAAAGTGATCGACAACCTGATACGGATCATTGATGCTACTCTAGCCATCTGCAGTAAAAAGAGCTTCCAGGCCATGAGCATCAGGGATCTTTCTGCTGAATCAGGTCTGAGCCGGGGTGCGCTGTACTCTTACTTTACTAACAAGGAGGAACTGCTGGTTCTTATACAAACTCAGGGCCGGGAGATCGCCTACCAGGTGCTTACCGATCAGATTGCCAAGGGAAGTGACCCTTTGGAGAAGCTAAGGCTGGCTATAAAGTCGCACATATATTTAAGTGAGGCCATGCGCAACTGGTTCTACTTCACCTACATTGAGGCCAGAAACCTGCCCAAGGATGAACAGAAGCGAGCCATAGAAAGTGAGCTTCAGACGGAGAAAATCTTTATTGATATCATCAATGAAGGCGTCAAGGAACAAGTCTTCCGGGATGACAACGTGGTTCTGGCGGCTGCCGTGATTAAGGCCATGCTGCAGGACTGGTATCTCAAACGTTGGAAATACAGGAGCCGCAAAGTGTCCGTAGACGAATATGCAGACTTTGTGATCCATGTAGCAGAGTCAATTTTGCTGATCAAATAATGTGAGGAGGGTTGGTATGGGTGATGTGATGGATCGCGCCACTTCGATTAGGAGTGGTGAGGAAATTGATGCTCAAAAAGTGTTGGAATTTCTGCATGACCATATTCCTGGCCTGGAGGGCGAAATCGAAATTCTACAGTTTCCCAGTGGGTTTTCCAATCTTACCTACTTGGTGAAAGTCGGGAACCGGGAGATGGTGCTGCGCAGGCCGCCATTTGGCCGGAAGGCCAAGACCGCTCATGACATGAAGCGTGAGTATAAAATACTCAGTGCTCTGAAACCGGTATTTCCCTATTGTCCGCAGCCACTGGTGTATACCGAGGACGAATCTGTCATGGGATGTCCTTTTTATGTTATGGAACGCATACAGGGTATTATTCTGCGCCGGGATCTTCCCCAGGGAATGGAATTCAATGCTAAGGAAGCCCGCACCCTTAGCGAAAACCTGATCAAAGCGCAGAGCCACTTACATTCGGTGGATTACATTAAGGCGGGTTTGGCTGATTTCGGCAAACCCGAGGGTTATGTAAGGCGCCAGGTAGAGGGCTGGAGCGGCAGGTACCGGGATGCCAGGACCCCCGACGCTCCTGATTTTGAAAGGGTGATGCAGTGGCTGCACGACAAGATGCCTGGTGAATCCGGGCTTGTGGGGATAATACACAACGATTTTAAGTTTGATAACGCCGTGCTGAATCCCAGTGATCCCACTGAAATCATAGGTATCCTTGACTGGGAAATGGCAACCCTGGGTGACCCCCTGATGGATCTGGGTTCCTCGCTGGGATACTGGGTAGAGAAGGACGACCCGGAAGAAATGCAGGTCATCCGCACGATGCCGACCCATCTTGAGGGTATGCTTACCCGAAAGGAACAGTTTGCCCTTTATGGTGAACTGATGGGTATAAAAACAGATAAATTCGATTTTTATTACTGCTTTGGTTTGTTCAGGCTGGCAGTCATCGCCCAGCAGATATACTATCGTTTCTACCACGGGCAAACCAAGGATCAACGATTTGGCATGCTAATGGGCCCAATTAGAGCACTGGAAGCAACCGCACTAAAGGTTATTGAAAAGTCGGATCTGTAATACACCAGATATCGAATTATCAAGCCCACGATATTCTCGCAGATTTGCACGCTTGCTCAAAAATGCACTTGTATTCCCATTAACGCTTTACCTTTCATTACTGTTACTAATTTCGAGTTGCCGGCAGTTTGGAAGCAGGATTGACCTGATATCCGCAGCCGGGGTTCATTCATCCGGAATTACTTAAAGAATCAAAGACAGGGGGAGGAATAATATGATAGTAGACTTCAGGTTAGATGGAAAGGTAGCCCTGGTGACCGGGGCCAGCCGCGGCATTGGCGCGAGCATAGCCAAAGCCTTGGCTGAGTACGGTGCTGAAGTTATCATTACCAACAAAACCATGGAAGGGCTGCCGGAAGTAGAGGAAGCTATCAAGACCGCTGGCGGTAAAGCAGTTTCCAAGGTATGTCACAATGGTGTCCTGGGTGACATTGAAAACTTGTTCAAGTTTATCGCCTCAACCTACGGCAAGCTTGATATCCTGGTGAATAATGCTGCCATGAACTTCTACTTTGGCAACATTATCGATGCCTCTGAGGATGTATGGAACAAGACCATGGAGGTGAACTTGAAAGGTACCTTTTTTATGTGCCAGTACGGAGCCCGGCTTATGATGAAAAACGGTGGCGGTTCCATAATCAACGTGGCCTCTATTAATGGTATCAGGCCTGCGGCTATGCAGGGTGTATACTCAATAACCAAGGCCGGGGTTATTGCTCTGACCAAATCCTTCGCCAAGGAATTGGCTCATGAGAACATCAGGGTAAACGCGCTGCTCCCAGGACTAACAGACACCAAGTTCACGTCCGTGATGATTGACAACGAAGAACTAATGGAGAAAGTCCTGTTACCGCAGATACCGCTGCACCGGGCTGCACAGCCGGACGAGATGTGCGGAGCCGTGATTTATCTTGCTTCTGATGCCTCATCATATACCACCGGTGCCACCATAGTTGTGGACGGAGGGGCTTTGGCCTAGATTTATACAGGGGGACGGTTTTCCTGTTTTAGCTGTTTTGGTATGGTATACAGCGAAGGTCACCAGATATAGCCGTTCCCCCCCTTTTTTAGGGAACCACCATTACTTTGATGCAGTTGTCTTTCTTATCTGCAAACATATGATAGCCTTCGATTATTTGCTCAAGCTTTATGGTATGTGTAATCAGAGGAGTTACATCCAAACGTTTTTCCTCAATCAAGGTCAGTAATCGTTTCATATTAACCAAAGGTACCAGGCCGCCTCGCAGAGTCAAGTTTTTTAACATAAACTTCATCATGGGAAATTCTAAACTGGCCGTTCCCATGCCAACTACCGACACCGTACCGCCTGGGGCAGTACAAGTAATGCAGTCTTTTAGAATACTAGGCAGACCTACGGCATCAACAGTTAAGTTAACCCCCACACCCAGAGTAGCCGCTTTGATTTCTTTAACCACATTGACCCGTTCAGGATTCAATAGATGGGTCGCTCCCAGCTGAGCACCAACTTCCAGGCGGTAATCTTCAATATCCACCAAGAAGATTTTAGCCGGGCTGAACAACCGGGCACAGGCTACTGCACACAGCCCTACCGGTCCAGCTCCAAAAACCGCTATATTGTCGCCGGGACGAGGAGAACCATTTTCTATGGCGAACAGACCGGTGGACAGTACGTCACCTACCAGCAAAGCTGCCTTGTCGTCAACTGAAGGCGGGATTTTAGCCAGACAAGCATCTGCATGGGGCACTCTTACATAGTGAGCCTGGGCGCCGGGAAGATTGCCCATCATTAAACCTGCGCCAAACATTCCTTTAACCGTCAAGCAATTATTTACCCGTCCTGCTTGACAATTAACACAGGTACCGCAAAAGGGGTTGGCCGGAACCGCTACCCGGTCCCCTTTCTGGAAGGAGCGGACCTGTGAACCTACCTCTATTATCTCGCCGACAAACTCATGACCCAGGATAAAATCAGGGATGCTGGGAAGATGGCCTTTCCAAAAATGCACATCACTTCCGCAGATGGAAGAGGCCGTTACCCGAACAATTACATCACCACCGTCTTGAAGGGTTGGGTCGGGTGTATCCTCTAAAGAGAGTTGCTGCTGCTCCCTCAAAAACAGTGCTTTCATACTTATTCCTCCTTCTGGAAATGTTTACTTATTTTAATATTAATGCCTGTGCCATTATGTGGAAATACCCCAAATACAATATTAAGCAAATTAGCAGATACGATTAATCATGATCTGAAAAAGTTAAGTATTGGCTTAAACTGCGAGTGCGGTAGCCGCGTTTGTTTATTTCCTGCAGAATTATGGGCAAGGCCTGGGTGGTAGAAGAGGAAACTTCGTGCAATATAACGATGGCTCCGGGGCGAAGATTCATTAAAACGTGGTCTATAATCTGTTCAGGAGTAGACCTGTAATCGCGGGGATCTACAGACCACATGACATTCCACTGAAATCCGGCCGAAGCCGCTGCCTGCAGGACCTTATTATTGTAAGCTCCATTAGGGGGACGAAAGTAAGGCCAGAACTGACCGGTAGCCTTTTGGATCAACATTTTGGTTCTCTCCAACTGCTGGACAATTTGCAGCTGCGGTAATGTGGTCAGACTAATATGATCATAACTGTGAACGCCGATATCATGTCCGCCCTGGTAAATTTGCGGCAGCAGATCTGGATAAAGTTCGGCTTGTTTGCCCAAAATAAACCAGACGGCTTGACTGTTGTATCTTTTTAATGCTGCCAGTGCCAGAGGAGTAAAGACTGGTTCCGGACCATCATCAAAGGAGAGAAATACCACCTTTTCAGTAGTCTCTATAAAACGAACCGTAGGAATAGCTATGCAAACACACCTTCTTTTAAACTAGTCATTGCATCTTCCCACCAAGTATACACGACTGATACTAATCTCTGTTGATAATACATATGATACAATTACCGTTGATAATAACCGGCTATCTAAATGTTGTTGATGTGAAAACTGCTTTCACGTCATACAAAAGACAGCTGTATTGTCATTGCTGTGAAAAGGCTTCCTTTTGTGTCATTGCGAGGAGCGCAGCGACGTGGCGATCTCTTTTTCGCAGCCTGGGAGCCTCGTTTGAGATTGCTTCGCTGCGCTCGCAATGACACAAATGGTGACTTTTCATTCCGTGGTCTGCACAACAGGTGACGATTGCTGTGAAAATGGTCTGTGCTGTGTCATCGCGAGGCACGAAGTACCGTGGTGATCTCTTTCAACATACCTTAAGGCACCGTTAGAGATTGCTTCGCTGCGCTCGACACAAATGGTGACTTTTCACTCGTCATGACCAGCGCCGCAGGTGACACTTGCGAGGAGTATCCGGATAATCTCTTTTGATAGCAGAGGAAAACGATATGAAAATTACCCTTGCCCAATTAAACCCCCTGGTGGGGGATATACAAGGAAATACTCAACGCCTGTTAACAGAGTGGGAACGCTGTAATAAAGAGGGCAGCGACCTGTTAATTACTCCGGAGATGTACCTGTGCGGGTACCCTCCCCGGGATCTGTTGGAAAGAAACAATTTCGTTGACCAGATGGAGGTAGCCATACAGCACCTGCGCCATGAATCCCGGCGCTTTTCCCGGTGCGGCCTGCTGGTAGGAACTGCGGTGCGGGACCATAAGATACCGGGGAAAGGGCTTATCAATGCCGCAATTTTAATCTATGAAGGAAATATCCTGCATATCCAGGGAAAATCGCTGCTGCCTACCTATGATGTATTTGATGAGCGCCGTTACTTTGATCCCGCTGTTCATCCGCAAACAGTTGCCTTTAAAGGTTTGCGCCTGGGAATATCCATCTGTGAAGATGCCTGGAATGCTGATGAGTTCTGGAAGGGGAAACTGCCCTATGACACAGATCCCATTGCTATTCTTGCCCAGCAGGAGGCAGAGCTGTTGATAAATATGTCCGCCTCCCCCTTTCACCGGGGCAAGGACACACTGCGCCTTAAGCTGCTCCAGTGGCACGCCCGCCGCCACCAGATCCCCTTTGTATGGGTCAATCAGGTGGGGGGAAACGATGAACTGCTTTTCGATGGAAACAGCCTGTTTATTGATGAACAGGGACGGGTGGTACAAGCTCTGCCCGCCTTTGCTGAACATATTGAAACTATAGACACCAGCCAGCGGGACAGTGAACAGAAGTACCCCTCTATGGAGGAAATTGAATCAGTATACGAAGCCCTCCTGATGGGTATCCGGGATTACCTGCGAAAAAACGGGTTTTCCCGGGCCGTTTTGGGTTTATCCGGCGGTATTGATTCCGCAGTAACTGCCGTATTGGCCTGCCGTGCTCTGGGACCTGCCAATGTACTGGGTATTACAATGCCTTCGCCTTTTTCCTCTCCCGGCAGTGTGACCGACTCCCGGGAACTGGCCCGGAACCTGGGTATGGCTTTCAAAATTATTCCTATTGAGCCTCTCTACAACTGCTACCTGCAGGCCCTGGAGAGAGACTTTGCCGGGCTGGATAGGGATATTACCGAGGAAAACATCCAGGCTCGTATCAGAGGCAACATACTCATGGCCTATTCCAATAAATTTGGCTACCTGCTGCTGTCCACCGGCAACAAGAGCGAGATGGCGGTGGGATACTGCACTTTGTACGGGGACATGAGCGGCGGGCTGAGTGTTCTGGCCGATGTGCCCAAAACCATGGTCTATGAACTGGCTGAGTATATCAATCGCCACGAGATCGTCATACCGCCGCAGATAACCAGCAAACCCCCCTCCGCTGAGCTAAGCTATAACCAGTTTGATCAGGATACCCTACCGCCTTATCCAGTGTTGGACAGTATCTTGGATCTCTTTCTGGAGAAAAACCTGTCCAGCCAGGATATAATTAAGCTTGGTTATCCTGCAGACACAGTCAATTGGGTTGTGCAGGCCCTGCGCCGCAGCGAATACAAACGCAGGCAGGCTGCTCCCGGACTCAAAGTAACCTCCAAAGCCTTTGGCATAGGCCGGCGCATGCCCATTGCCGCCCGCTACACCCTGTGACTCCTGCTCTGCTCGTGCTCACTTTTCCTCCCAGATCGTGCCCCTTACGCACCTTACACCCTGAAGCCATTCCTTCCCGCCCATCTCATCTCTGCGGTTGGATTACCTTATGTTACCTTTGACCCGTTTCAATCGCCCTAGGTAAAATGTTAATAGACCGAAAAAAAGCGAAATAAAGGGATATTGGCAGAAATAAGACAATAAACCAACATAAGGAGTAGGTCAATGCAGTACATATCAAAGCGCATAATCATTTCAGTAACTATAGCTGTTACCGCTGTAGCCTTGCTGCTAGTGCTCAAGTTTGCCTATGCTTCCTCACCCCCCCTGGTAGAAACGGGAGATTTCACTTTGAACCGGGACAAAGCCACCTTGATGGGTACTATAATCGATTCCGGGGGGCAGGATATCCGCCAGTACGGTTTTCTCTGGGGGACAAGCCCGGACCTGCAGGAGGCCGAGACCCTAATAGTTCCCGCCAGTGCGGAAGGCTTTGGCATGGAAATAAGCAATTTAGCGGAGGGCACTACCTATTACTATCAAGCCTTTGCCGTGAACAGCAAGGGAACCGGCTTTGGAGAGATTAAGAGCTTGACAGTGCCCGAAAATCAGGCTCCTGTTGTTGAAATTACCAGCCCGGCTGATGGAACCGCAGTTACTCAGGGAGAAACGGTTGCTTTCGCGGTAACCGCCAGGGATGACCAGCAAGTGACGAGTATTGTCTTGGAAATAGATGGGTCAGTCCACCAAGAGGTGCAAAAGGCCAGCCTTGAGTACCAGTGGGATACCAGTGAAGTTAAGCCGGGTACATATGAGGTAAAAGCTATCGCTACAGATGGTCAGAAAATCACTGCCCAAACCATAAAAGTAGAAGTTAAGGCTAAGCCGGTAAAGACAGAGATAAAGGCCAAACCGGTGCAGCCGGCCAAGGCTGCTTCTGAAGTCACTTCAACTGCCGTCAATACAGAGACGGTTTCCCGCGGGGCATCTGCCCAATTTGCACCTGCCTACAACAGCAGTTATCCCAAGCTGAGCAAAGTTAATGGCTATTTTGGCCAGTTTCGCTACCGGGATACCTATGGCGGCAGGATTGAAATTGATCCCCAATGGGTAAAAGAGAATATAGTAACTATTACTCTGCCTGGTGTAAACCGTCAGGTTCAGGTACATAAAGATGCCGCTCCGGCATTTATTAAAGCCTTCACCTATATCCAGAATGGTACGGCAGTTATTAACGGTAAAACCGTACCCCTGCTCAGCCTGGTAAAGACCATAGACGGTACCTGGGTTCCCCGCCACATCGGCTGGAATATCAACCGCAACCTGAGCAACCATTCCTGGGGCACCGCTATTGACATCAATGCCAGCGACCATTACCGCTATGTAAACCCGGCCAAGGAACCCTATGACCCCAATTATATTCTCTGGGAGAAAGCTTTTAAACCAGCAGGCTTCAGCTGGGGCAACAGCTACGGCGACGCCATGCATTACGAACTCCTGTGGTAAGAAACCAAGGGGACGTTTAATTCATCTTATCTGTCTTTGAGATCGCTGCGTCAATCCGCTTCTTTCGATGACACTGGTGATGGCTTTTTTTAAAAGCTATCTTATGTCATGGCTGTGAAAGGGCTCTCACTGTGTCATCCCGAGGAGGGAAGCGACGTGGCGATCTCCTCTTTCTGCATCTTTATTTCCAATTTTGGTTTCTTAAGCCCACCTATGTTACAATAAGATAACACCTATCATACTAATGCTCATGGAAAGTAGGTAGCAGCCCGTGATTTATTATTTACCCATTGCCCTTGCCATTGCAGCCAATGTGATCTATCACATTTGCCAAAAATCCATGCCCCAGCATATAAACCCGATGGCGGCTTTGCTGGTTACATACATCACTGCAGCGATATTATGCGGTGTGTTCCTTTTATTTGAACTGAAAGGGCAAAGCATTGCGGCAGAAATGGGCAAAATAAACTGGGCGCCCATTGTACTTGGTTTTGCCATATTTGGACTGGAACTGGGGTTTTTCCTGGCTTACCGGGTAGGCTGGAACATCAGCCTGGGAGCCCTGGTGGCCAACATTGCCGTATCGGTACTGCTGATTCCAGTAGGCATAGCTGTTTACAAGGAAACCATAACCAACACAACCGCTTTGGGCATTATTCTATGTATTGCCGGATTGATACTGGTTAACCGCTAAAGGAACCCATCTGTCATAGCCCCAAGGCACCGGATAGTATTCATTCTGTAAGGGGAATAATGAAAATATTCAGAGGGAGGTATGTTTTATATTCAAAATCCAGCACTCTCTCAATGAACCTAGATTCAGGATAAAACGAGTTTTCCTGGTCATCTTTGCCCTTTTGCTGCTGATCAACATCGCGGTGCCATTGCATGCTGCCAGCGACCAGCCCCTGGTATATGTTTTGGAAGTGGAAAAGACAGTTACCTTTGGCACTGCCCGCTATATCGAGCGGGGATTGGAGGAGGCCCAGTCCAAAGGGGCTGACGCCTGTATTATAAGCCTAAATACACCGGGAGGCCTGGTGGATGCCACTTTGGAAATAATACAGGACATGTCGGCAGCCAGGATCCCCGTAATTACCTATGTTAACCCCGAAGGGGGCATTGCCGCTTCAGCGGGGACTTTCATCCTTTTGAACGGGCATATTGCCGCTATGGCCCCGGGAACCACCTGCGGTGCCGCCATGCCGGTAACCATTTCTCCCTCTGAGGAGGGCACTCAGGCTGCCGATCAGAAGACCATCAACTTCCTGGCCGGGCATATGAAGAGCATCGCCGATCAAAGAGGGCGTCCCGCTGACCTGGCCGGCAAGTTTGTCACCGACAACCTGGTATTGAATAACCGGGAGGCCCTGGAGAAAGGCGTAATCGACTATGTAGCCGCCGACAAGGAAGAACTGCTCAATAAGATTCATGACACTGCCGTTACCATAAACGGGCAGGAGATAGTGCTCCGCACTGCCGGGGCCCAAATAGTAACGGTATCCCACAATACCAGTGAAAAAGTCACCAATCTCATCAGCGACCCTACCCTGTCCATGCTGTTCCTTACTATAGGCGTAATGGGGCTGCTCATAGGTTTCTATTCCCCTGGGTTTTTCCTGCCGGAAACCCTGGGAGCCATTTGCCTGATTTTGGGCTTATCCGGCGTTGGGCTTTTCCAGAGCAATCTGACTGCCGGTTTGCTGATCCTGCTGGGTATTGGCCTCTTAGTTGCGGAATTATTTACTCCTACTTTTGGCATTCTGGGAGTTGGCGGAGTAGTCAGTATCGTTATAGGTATATTGCTGTTCCCCAATGAACCCCTGATGCCGGGCCGCTGGTTCACAGCTTTTAGGTTTATGGCTCTGGGGGTTGGTTTGGTAATGGCGGGATTCCTGCTGATTGCAATTCTGGGTATCGCCAGGCTGCGGGGCAGGAAACCTGTCCAGGGTAACATGGAATCCTGGGAAGGAGTAGCAGCCACTGAACTGAATCCCAGGGGTTTAATCCGCATCAGTGGTGAAATATGGCAAGCGGAGACTAAAGATGGGAATACTGTTAAGGAGGGAGAGTTGGTACGGGTTGTGGAACGCAAAGGTTTGCTTTTGCTGGTTGAACCTGTCAAGCAAAACAAGAATGGAGGTTAGATTATGGAAAACCTGTTTTCCAGTATTGTAATCGCTGTACTGATACTCTGGATTTTAAGTGCTTCCATCAAGATTATTCCCGAGTATGAACGAGCCGTCCTCTTTCGGCTGGGGCGCCTGGTTGGCTATCGCGGGCCGGGGTTAATCTTCATCATACCTATAATAGACAGAATTGTGAGGATATCCCTGCGGACGGTAGTTATTGATGTGCCCCCTCAGGAGGTTATTACCCGGGATAATGTTACCTGCAAGATAAATGCGGTTCTCTATTACCGGGTAGTGGAGCCCGACAAGGCGGTAGTAAATGTGGAAAATTACCATGAAGCTACCAACCAGCTGGCCCAGACTACCATGCGCAGTGTGGCAGGAACCGCTGAACTGGACGAAATACTCTCTGAACGGGAAAAACTTAACCAGACCATTCAAAGGATAGTCGATGAAACCACTGATCACTGGGGTATAAAGGTGTCCGCAGTGGAGATCAAAGACGTGGTGCTGCCCACGGAGATGACCCGGGCCATTGCCCGCCAGGCGGAAGCCGAAAGAGTGCGCCGCGCTGCCATAATTCAGGCGGAAGGAGAACGCCAGGCTGCGGAACAACTGGCCCAGGCTTCGGAAATACTGACCTCTACCAAAGGCGGCTTGACCCTGCGGGTACTGCGGGCTTTGCAAGAAGTATCCGGTGCCCCCAGCAACACTATCCTGTTCCCGCTGCCCATGGAACTCAGAAAAATCTTACCGGGGGACGAATAAAGACTGCCTCATTTGAATGCAGAAGTATTAGCCGGCTCGCTCCGGGACTCCTCGCCCGGCTGATACTCCTGCATCCCGGCTGATACTCATATTTAAAACATGCAGCAAGGTTTTCCTTTATCGTGATCTATTGTACTGGTGAAAATTGCTGGGGGAAAAAACATTTGCCGTGTCATCGCTAGGCCCCGCCAGGGAACATGGCAATCTGAAAGGCCACGGTAGCGTGGGTGGGGGCAAAGCAGACCGCCATGCGCTGCGCGCTTGCGATGACACGACACTATGAAGCCAAGAACTTATGAAGCATGAGGCGACATATGTTGTTTTCGGTAAGAGAGCCTCAGGGGCCAAGTCCCTGAGGCTATTTGCTGTCTTACCAAATCTTACGGTATGTTTCTGCTTTGGTATTAAACTACCAGGAAGGTTAGCATGCCAAAGATAGACGACTGTCAATTACTCCGGCAGCTTGGGCTGATACCAATGGAACAAACATGCAGGCTGTACTCCAGCACTGGCTACTAACAGCAAAAAGGCAGATAACGTGCTTAATAATCTAAATTTGAACATCGTTTCCACCTCCTTCCAATTGATGGTGACCACCTACCGATATTTATAATAGTTGGGGTATAAGACACAATAGTTTTGAGCTGAAAGGGTCACAATCAGACTTGAATGGGTTATATTCGATATCAAAACATTTCAAAAATTAAAAAATACCGGCGAAAGCCGGTAAATAGTGTCAAATTATCGGAGGTCAGGGTTACTTTTGCAGTTTCATGCGGAAAGTTTTTTCCTGATTGCGGCTGAGGGGAATTTTTTCGCTTGTTTCCAACACAATCTGGAAAGTGCGGCCGGAAGGAACAATTTCTTTAATGCGTTTCAGATTTACCACATAGCTTCTATGGCAGCGGAAGAAGTAATACTGAGGCAGCTTGCTGTGAAGATCATTGATATTTTCTTTGGTAATATGAATCCCGTTAAGTGTCTGTATAATATTCCCGCTGGGTTGAGCTTCAATATATAAAATATTGCTGGGCTTTAAGAATACATTTTGTTTCACTGTCTTTATCAAAACAGGAACCTCATCTGAGTATCGTGATTTGTCCAGCAGCTTTTTTACGGTTTTCTTAATTCTCTCTTTATCGAAAGGCTTGAGAATATAATCGACGGAATACAGCTCGAAAGCTTCCAAAGCATAATCAGGATAAGCCGTAGCGAAAACAAAGGATAGGTCTTCATTTTCTTTCGCTAATGTGCGGGCTAATTCTAAACCGTTTATATCCGGCATATCAATGTCCAGAAATACTGCCTGGGGCTGGTTTACTGAGGCTTTCTTCAGGGCTTCCTCGCCGCTGGTGGCAATATCCGTAGAAACCCCAGGTACTTGTTCAATTATGGACTGAAGATATGTACCTGCTGCAAGCTCATCATCCACTATAAGGATTCTCATACCCCTTACCCTTTCGAAAAAGTCAAAATCCTGTCAACAAAGTGAATAAAATCGTAGCCAGCAGGTGATACCGTAAAAGCTTGGGCTATGATACCTATTGCCATAGGCAAAACCAAGAAGTTTAAGCCAGGTATAATGGCAGATATCACCAGGATAATCCCATAGGCAAACATAATGAATATTGACCAGTTCTTAAATTTCTTTCGTTCTTCTTCACTGCTGATAGGCTTATTCTCGGTTTCACCGGGAGCATATTTCAGGATTATTACCAAGGATACGGCGAACAGTATAGCTGCATCCCAATTAATTATAAACTGTGACAGAATAGTGTTGAGGACCTGTACTGCCCACCCCAGTACCAGAAACCAGACAGTCCCGCCGATAAGGCAGCGATAATATGCGCTGCAGTGCTCTCCGCCGGATGCCAGGCGTAAGATACCGGCAGTAAACATAATAATCAGGACTTCAGTTAAAATACCCAGCAGCCATGAGAGGGAAATAATCACGATAAACTTTATAATTTCACCTAAAAGAACCTCCAGACCATAGGCCATGCGCAGCTCCTGACGCTTGTCACTGTTAAGTTCCCGGGCCAGGTAGGCTGCAAATCTTACCGACAGTTCGTGAATACTCATGCTCCTTTCCTCCTTGGATAGCATACTGTAAAGCGGGTGCCGTATTTCGGGTGACTGCTTACCAGGACCATGCCGTTGCGCCTTTCAACCTGGTATTTTATTGAAGCAAGTCCGATACCCCGATCACCTGCTTTGGTGGAAAAACCAGGCTCAAATATCTTGTTTTTTAAATCAGGAGGGATATAACCGGGATTTTGAGTCTGGATCACATACAGTCCTGATTTTTCAAAGAACTTTATTTTGACAGTTCGCCGGAAAGGTTCACAGTCTTCCACAGCTTCCAGGGCATTGTTAAGCAGGTTTCCTACTACGGTTACCAATTCCATAGGCGGTACTTTAAGATACGATAGATCGGAGTTCTGCTTTATTTCCAATGAGATATTTCGTGCGGTAGCCACACCTGACTTTACAATCAAAAGGGCACTGAGTTCAGGATATGCCATGCGTAGCAGATTGTTGGTCACCTGTATGTCTTTATAGAGGGTGTTTATGTAATTCTTGCCCTGGTCCACCTGGCCTAAAGCCACCATCCCGTAAATCACCTGCAGGTGGTTGACAAAATCATGGCGCTGGGCTTTTATGACTTTCATCATTTCCTGCAGGTTATCTATATGAAACTGCTGGAGTTTCACATACTTTTCCTGCCTGGCCAGGGAAAAAGTTTCCCAGCTCAAAGCTATTGATAATAAAACTGCTACAACGATAACCAGAAACAGGGCCGTCAACATGGTGTCAAAAGAAACTTGCTGTTGTTCTTGGGATAGCTGATAGTGAAAGCCGAAAACCACTAATCCTACTGACAACCCTAAAATCGGCAATGATGTGATGTAAGTTTTGTTGGTTACGTCTGTCAGGTGGGGATTGGAAATGTTAAGAAGCTTAATATGTTTACGCCTGATGTAGATTATCAGCAAGGCAAGAAAAACAAACTCGGGAAAGGGGAATAGCAAGCGCCAAAGGGGATCGGCCAAAGCCTCTTGTATGCTGACTCCGCTGAGGTCTGACACTAGAGGAATGAACAATAATTCGGCGAAAGCAACGCCTAAAAAGCCCAGTATGATACTCACCAGCGAAAGCCATAGGGGAATTTTGCAGACTGAGAAAAGCAGAAGGGCCAGTAAAAATAGCTGGAGAAACGCATTGGACCCGGGCGGTATTGGCAGCATACGGATAAAATAACTGACAACAGCACCGAACAGAGCTATGGTTATTATATCTCGGTTGGACACTTTAGCTCCTATTAAAGATAAACCTAAATACAATAATATCAGGGTTTCCGGGAATGAATGTATAAAAACCAAATATAATGGCATTTGTACCATAGCATCCGCCACCACATCATTGTGATGCATCATTTGTATAGTATAGTGCGTGTGACTAAGTACCGACATATTTTCCTTATAATACTACAATAGCTTAAACATGGTAAAGACTTTGCGGGTGAATGTAAAAGCAAGGTATAGGTGACAAATACTTTCCCTGTTTTTAAATTTTGGCAGAAATATATTTTAAAATGGCCACAGCATGGTAGAATGTGACTAGTCATATCTTGCAGGGATGGGGATGGAAGAATGATTGGTGAGGTACATGCCGGCATCTATAGATTGCGTTTGCCTGTTCCCGGGGCCTTGAGAAGTATAAACAGTTATCTGCTCAAAGGGCGGGATGGCTGGACCGTAATTGATACTGGACCTGGTTTTCCCGGCTGTCGCGAAGAATGGGAAACCGGCCTGCAGGATCTGGGCATCGATTTCAGCGACATAAAACAGATTTTGGTTACCCACGGTCATATAGACCATGTGGGCCTGGCCGGCTGGCTGCAGGAAAAGACCGGAGCCAAAGTCATTATGACAGAAACCGAATACAAAGGGGCTTTTTATCCCGATGAAAAGGAACAAGTCGGTTCCCAGTATTACCGGGACGGCATGCTCAGCCTGGGAATCAAGGCAGAGGAAGTTGACCAATTGACAGCTATACTGCGGATAGCAACGGAGGTGGCAGAACCCTGGCCCCAGGTAGAGTTCCTGGAAGAAAAATCAATAGTGTTGGGAGACCGCGCCTGGGAAGTGGTTCTCACCACCGGCCATACCAATGCTCACGTCTGCCTCTTTAACCGGGAAGAAAAGCTATTGCTGTCAGGGGACCAGATTTTGCCCACTATCTCCACGGTGATCCGCTTCCCCACCAGTGCTGAAGACAACTCCCTGCAGCAATATCTTGATTCCCTAAGAATTATCCAGCAGCTTAACCCTGCCAAGGTACTGCCCGCGCATGGAGAACCCTTTTCTGACCTGGACGCTCGCATCGACCAGTTATTCAAACACCATGAGGAGCGGCTGGGGCTGATAAAAAGCTGTCTTAAGCAAGAACCCAGAATGGTCAGGGATATTGTCCACGAACTATTCGGGCCTAAACTGGATGTATTCAACTTGTTCCTGGCCACCGGGGAGATTACTGCCCACCTGCTGTTAATGGCCTCCCGGGGCGAGGTCCGGCTTGATCGAGACGAGGCTACCGGGATGCGGACCTTTTCCCTTATCTGACGGCGGCAGTTTGCCCTGAAACCGGAAAAAGCACTGTAGGGCTTTGGGACTGTCCCCCAAATGGCATGCAATGAGATCGCCACGCGCTACGCGCTCGCGATGACACAATGGTTGCCTTTTTACTAACATGAAAGCCATTTTCACAGCAATGACACTAAAGATGACTTTTCATTCATCGTGGTCTGCGCAGCAGGTGACAATTGCGAGGCACGAAGTGCCGTGGCAATCTCTAACCCCAAATGATAGTAAGCTTTGTTAACACTTTCAAAGCACTGTAGTACTTTAATGTTTCCCGCACGGTGTGTAAGAATTTTGCTTGTCCGCCGTAAAGGTTTACAAGGATGTTTGAGGAGGAAGGGGAATATGGTGAGACTTAAGGGCAGGCAGCAGCTGGTTAGCATAAGCCTGGTACTGCTTATTCTGGCAGGACTGGCGGCGGGGTGCGGCGGTTCCCAGCCGGCGGAGGATTTTATGGTTAAGGAACAGGTGGCTCTGGCTGCGGAATTTGCGCCCTATACTGAAGCACCCGTGGATGAGCAGCCCAGCCTGTCACGTTATACGATCGAAGCTGATCTCAGCAACGTGGAAAACAGCAGCCGTTTCCAGTTCAACGACCAAGCCCGGCAGCGCCTGGCGGAAAACGGCTTTGTAGTTATTCCCAGTATGGACACGGAATTTTTCCTGATCTACGAGTTTAACCGCTATGACAGCGTGCCCAATTTCGTCACCACCGATGCCATGCTGCACAACTATCACCTCTATTTCCAGCATCTTTTGAAAACTGTGGAAAGGGATAAATTGATTCCTGAATTGAAAAAGCTGAACCAGGGTATGATGGAACTTTCCCGGGAGCAATACCGCCTTTTGCGGGGCAGTTCCTGGGAGAATGCGGCCTTGCGCAATTGGGCCTTTTTCACAGTAGGCAGTTGTTTATTGGATCCCCAGACCCCAATACCGGCTGAGGTGAAAGAGGTGGCAGAAGCTGAATTAAAGCTCATTAATGCCCACCAGACTACGGCTGTGTCCCCGGTAATGAGCCTGGGCCGCCAGCCGGATATCTTGGAATCCTTAAAGGAAGACTATACCCAGTACATTCCCCGGGGTCATTATACATTCAGCGAGGAACTCGAAAACTACTTCAAAGCCATGATGTGGTATGGCCGCATGACTTTCCGAGCCAAGGATGAAGATGAAACCCGCTCGGCGGTTTTGACAACCATGGCCCTGCATGATGACAAGGTATTCGCTCCCTGGGCCAGCATTTATGATACTACCGCTTTTTTTGCCGGACGCAGTGATGATCCGGGTTTTGCCGAGTATGCTCAAACGCTGCGCAAGGTCTATGGAGAAAAACTCTCCCTGAAAGACATCAGCCAGGATGAAGCCAAGTGGCAGGCTTTCCTCACCGAAATCCACAAGGTAAAAGGTCCGGCGATAAATTCCATTCCTATATTTGATCCCAGCATACAGCCTGACCGGGAGGCGGAAATAAGCGGTTTCCGGTTCATGGGCCAGCGTTACACTGTGGATGCTGACATATTCCAGCGCCTGATTTACCGGGAAGTGGGAGAGAACCAGGACGGTGAACGGCGCATGCTCCCCAAGGGCTTGGATATTCCGGCCGCCCTGGGATCAGGGGAAGCTGCACAGATACTCAAAGAAATGGGTGAATTTGAGTATGAACGCTACCCGGAGAATATGAACAAAATACAGCAGTACCTGAATGGCTTGGAGGAAGCCGCCTGGCATCAAAACCTGTACTGGACCTGGATGCATACCTTAAGGTCCCTGATTCGCCAGGTTCCCGAAGGGTACCCATCTTTCATGCTCAACCAGGCCTGGGCCCGCAAAGAACTCAACACTTTCCTGGGCAGTTGGACCGAGCTGAAGCATGACACCCTTCTCTATACCAAGCAGAACTATGCGGAAATGGGCGGAGGCATGGAAGATTTTGATGACCGGGGCTATGTGGAGCCCAACCCCCGCCTCTATGCCCGCCTGGCAGCCCTGTCCGCTCTGACCAGGGACGGTCTGCAGGCCCGCAATTTGCTTGATGAACGGGATGCGGAAAACCTTACCCGCATGGAAGAACTGGCCTTGCAGCTGAAAACCATTTCCGAAAAAGAGCTGAAAGGGCAATCTCTTACCGACGAAGAATACGAATTAATCCGCAGTTTCGGCGGGCAACTGGAGCACTTCTGGCTGGAAGCCCTGCGGGACCAGGAAGGCCCACGTAACCAATTGCTGCTCAACAACCGGGCTCCGGTGGCGGCGGATGTGGCCACCGCTCCTCCCGACACAGTTTTGGAGGAAGCTACCGGTTATGTCAACTATATATATGCCGTGGTGCCCGTGGAAGGAAAACTGCGCATAGCCAAAGGCGGGGTCTACTCCTATTATGAGTTTCCCTGGCCGGCGGAAGACCGCTTGACCGATGAGAAATGGTGGGAAATGCTGGAAAACCGGCAGATTCCTGAATGGCCGGCCTGGACTGAGTCCTTTTTCGTTCCTGCCGGTGAATGCCGGGTGATCATGCCGTGGGACCTGCAGGAAGAACAATAAGTAAAAAGGGGTTCACCCTGCTGGCGACAGTAACGCTGGTGCTGGTATTGCTGTCAGCTATTTATCTAAACGCTCCTTCTCCTGCCAAACAGCTGACCGCTGACACCGATGGCGACGGGCGGATGGAAACCTTCCAGCTGGCTGGGGGTCGGGTGACCGTAAAATCTGGAAATACCTTGCTGTGGGAGTCGGATCCTGCCTGGACGGTAACCGATCTGGCTGTAGCCGATGCCGATAATGACGGGCAAGAGGAAATGCTCCTGGTACTCTGGAAAGAAGGCAGCTTCGGTACCTCCAGACCTTTTTGGATGAAGGAAGAAGACAGGGAATACAGCAATCACCTCTTTATGTACCGGCTTACCGCCGGCCGCATGAAACCGGTATGGTGTTCCTCGGCTATTCAATATCCCATACTGCACCTGCAGGTAACCGATCACGACAGGGACGGGCACCAGGAACTGCTGGTTACCGAAGGACCTGCTGCCGGACCTTTATTCTCCATCCGGCAGCTTTTTTTCAAGCAGCAGACCACCTGGCAGTGGCAGGATTGGGGTTTTGCTTTGGAGAATCAGTGAATAAGAAGTAGTTGTCTGCGTTGTAGTAATAAAGGGAGGAAATTGAAAGTGGGACTGCCTGTTAATTTCATGATGCTGGTATTTCTGACGGTGGGTTTACTGTTCCTGGTGGCCTGGCTGCTGCAGTGGCTGTGGAATATTACCATGCCCCAGGTGTTCGGCTTAAAAGAGATTACTTACTGGCAGGCTTTCCGCCTGCTTATTATAGCGGCTATCTTATTTGGCGGGCCCAACATAACGCTGGGATAACTATGTATCCCAGCGCCAGACTGTCGAAAAAGGCCATGTAAAGAGATCGCCACGTCGCTGCGCTCCTCGCGATGACATACCAAAAGGCCATCATATGTGTCATTGCGAGCCCCGGAGGGGCGTGGCAATCTCAAATGTTGAACCGTTAATAGACTTCTTTGATACTCTGACGCTGGGATAACTATGTATCCCAGCGCTAAAAGGTTGAAGGTATATTATATGGACCGGGCCACTTCGTTGGCACTGGTTACCGCTTCCCAGACCCGGCCCGGCTGTTGGCTGTCACCCACACAATAGATTTCCGGGGCCGCCTTTTGTTCCAGCAACTGGCGATAAAGGGAGTTGTCGCTCTGGCCGCCGGTGGCCAGGATTACGAAATCGCTCTCAATCACTATATCTTCGGTGTCCCCGGCCTTCAGCTTTTTGGCAAAGGGGTTGTGGACATTCTCCGGTATGAGGGTGCGCCAGGGGGTGTAGGGATCAGTACGCTGCCGGTGGGCTTTAAGATATATTTTATTGCCCTCGGCTTTTACAGCTTCCGTGCTGATATAGGCCTGCACCGGCCGGGGCAGAACATCCTGAGGGGAATCGGATGGAGCCCCATCCCCGCCAGCATCCAGAGCATCATGGCCCGGTTGGCATGCACTACTCCGGTCATCAGGTCGGCTTGCTTTTCCACAATGGTAACTTCCACCTCTCTTTGGCTGGCCAGGGTGTAGGCTACTTCGCAGCCCACCAATCCTCCGCCTATGACAGTAACTTTTTGTGCATTGGGCGGCAGCTCACCCCCTGCCCGCAGGAAATCTCTTACTTCTGCGTGAGGTATGGATTCCAGGCCCTCAATGGGAGGGATAGTGCCTTTCAGACCGCTGCAGCAGATGATGACATCGTATTTACCCGCCAATTCCTCCGGGCTGGCTTCATGATTGTACTCTATTTTCAAGCCCTGCTCCGCCAGCAGGTCCATTTGATACTGCAGGTTCTCCAGGTAACGTTTAACATCATGCTTGATAGGCATATTAATGGTCAGCCGCAGCTGCCCGCCCAGGGCTGCTTCCTTTTCGAACAAGTGAACTTCGTGTCCTCTTAAGAAGGCAGTCTTGGCTGCCTCACAGCCTGCAGGACCTCCGCCTATTACTGCCACTTTTTTGCCGCGCCGGGCAGGTTCCAGCTTTTTGGTATCCTCAAAGCCGGTATAAGGATTCACCGCACAGCAGGGATGACCGCCCATGATAAAGGACTGGATGCAGGCTTCCTGATCACCGATGCAGTGAGTGATTTCCCGGATCCTGCCTTCTCTTACCTTGTTTGGCCAGTGGGGGTCAGCCAGCAGGGGACGTCCCAGCATTACGAAGTCAGCCCAGTTCTCCTCCAAAACCCTGGCGGCTGCTTCGGGTTTGCTCATTTTCCCCACGGCGATGACCTGGGCGTTTATTCCCTTGCTTTGGAAGTACTTTTTCAGAGTACCGGCCATATCCCGTACATAGGGGATATCATCAAAATAAGCGGGAGGATGAGGATAAAACCAGTTGTCGTAGCAGCCTTTGTCCACGTCGAATCCCTCCACACCCGCCTTGGCCAGTTCACAGCAGAACTCCAGCCCTTCCTCCACAGTGCGTTCCCTACCCCGGAAATGCTTCTTAAAGATCTGATCTCCATAACTGGCCTGCAGAGCCTGGGTGAGATCCAGGCGATAGATAATAGGGAAATCTTTCCCGCACACGGCTTTTATTTCGTTCACCACATCCAGGGCAAACTGGAAGCGTTGCGGTAGCGCCCAAATTTGCGGCGGTTCCAGGGCAGGGAGGTAAGCTGGTCCATCATATAGCCTTCGTGACCGTGCAGGTGCACTCCGTCAAAGCCGCTCACCTTGGCATTGATGGCTGCCTGGCCGAAGGCTTTCACAATCTTTTTTATCTGGCGGTCAGAGAGGGGTACATGAGGTACCTGGGGAACATAGAAATTCCTGTTCCAGGAAGCAGATTTCAATATTTTGACCTTCAGCATAGCTTCAGGAGAGCCGACCCGTCCCAGTCCAGCGGTAAGTTGGATAAACAGGCGGCAGTCATAAGCATGAACTCCGGCTGCCAGGTCCCGGAAGCCGGCCAGACGAGTGCGCGAGGAACCATCAATGCGGGGAAAATAGGTGGTGTCATTATCTTCGCTTACTGTAGGATCAATACCAAAGGAAACCGGTATAAGCCCGGTGATCAGCAAACCGGTTCCTCCCCGGGCTCGTTCAATGAAGTACTCAATCATTTTCGGCAGGGGCCGGCCAATTGGGTCTGCCATATTGATATTGCCCATAGGAGCCATAATAATCCGGTTCTTGGTGGTGCAGGTTCCTATCTTTCCCGGCTGAAACAACACGTCATAGGCCATAATAACACTTCCTTCCCGCTGGAATTTTAAATGTTTATTCGGCAGCAGCCGGGAATATACCTTTTTACGCCTAATTCTCCGGGGATGGCGCCGGTTTCAATTTTGACCGCCACAGTGCTACAATGATTTACAAAACGCAGGTGGGGAGCTAACTGTATGGAACCTGTAGCTGTTTATGAGAAAGCTTTTACCGTGGGAATGCGGGATGTGGATTTTACCGGGAGACTGAAACTAAGCGCTTTGTTCAGCTTCTTCCAGGAAATAGCCAGTCTGCATTCTGCCAATTTGGGGACTGGCCTGGAGACCATCATGCAAAAGGCCGGAGTAACCTGGGCTTTGATCCGCATACGGGTTGAAATAACCAGGTATCCGGTGATGAATGAAGAGATAATCCTGGAAACCTGGCCCCAGCAGCCCAGAAGCCTGGAGTTCAGCCGGGATTTTCTGGTGAAAGACCGGGAGGGCAATATCTTAGTACGGGCCGTTTCCCTGTGGGCCATCATTGATGTACATACCCGGAAATTAAAGAGGAGCAAGCTCATCGCGGTAGATTACCCGCCTTTGAGAGAAGAGAGAGCCCTGGACTGCAAATTAAGCAAGCTGAAGCCCTTTGGGCAGTTGGAGATGGTCTACAAGCGTACTATCGCTTACAGCGATGTGGATGTCAATGGACATCTCAATAACACCAGATACGTGGATTTTATAATGGACTGTTTCAGTCTGGAAACCCACAAAGCCTACATGGTCAAAGCCATTGAATTTAATTATGCCCATGAGGCCTTGCCGGGGGACACCGTGGTTTTGTACAAGGATGTGTCTGCTGCGGCTGATGGTCTGGTTTACATTGCAGGGGTAAATGAACGGGATCAGCGTACGGCTTTCCAATGCCGTCTGGAAATCTCCCGGCGAACCGGGCTATAAGCAAAAAAGCCGCAGGTCGGGGCCTGCGGCTTTTGACAAGCCGGTTATGTTTTAACTAATCCTTCTGCAATGCCTCGGCTAGTGCCTGGACATAACGGTAGAAGGCCTGGGTTTTCTCTCCTCCGCTGAAAAAGGCATTCCGCTGAGCTGTGGAGATTTCCAGCTGGACCCCTTTTTTGACCGCATTTTTGTTGCAAATATTGTATTTGCTGTCACCGTTCAGGTTGTCCGGTGCCGTACCAACTTTGAACCCGGCTTTCTTCAGACTTGCTTTAACTTTAGCCGCCAGCTGCTTGTCCCTGCCTCCCACATATGTAATCATGCTGGAGCGCTTGCAGCCATGTATGGACAGAGTCTTTTTCGACTTGGCCACTAAAGCTTTGGCAATGGGTTCATCAAAACGGGAGGAAGTTATGTGCAGTACCCTGTTGTTGCTTTTCTTGATACCTTCGAAGGAATACCAGTCTGAACCGGTTCTTTTTGCTACTTCCTTGGCTATCTCGCTGGTACCTATTTCGATTAGACCGCCATGAATGGCAATAACTGCTGTAGATGAGGGGCCGTCGTAAAAACTGATGCGATAGTCAACATTCTGGGTCTGACGGGCTTTTAACTGTTTAAAGTTCTTGTACACATCAGCTTGTGCCGTTGCGGGCCAGATTAAGATAGTTATCATGAAAACTGCAAGTAAAAGCGAAATTTTCTTCAATCTCTCCCCTTCTTTCTCTGGTTTTTGGTTCGCAACAGAGCAATCATCTTACCGGCTTGTTTCCTTTTTACCGGAAACAGCCGGAGAGTGTCAAAGTTAGGTTCTGTCAGGGGAGAAAAGATGTGGCCATGAGGCCAATTTGAGGAGAAGCAGCGGCAATAATCTCTTTGGGCCTTAGAGCCGGTATGACGGGAAATGAATCAGGGAGGCTGGATGCCTCCCTGTTGGCAGGTTTTTCTGTCTAAATCCAACCCAATACTCCGCCAAAAATAATCAGACATGCCAGGTCAAAGCCAAGGATGGCAGCAACTGTAAGGGCCTGCTTTTTCGTACTTTCCATATCATGCACCCAGAAGCTGACAGCAAAGAAGGGCAGGTAACCGATCAGGAAGACCAACCAGGGGCACCGGGCACTCCACCAGGAGTATTCCCAGGTAAGGGCTCCGGCTGCATTCAGTATTATTTCGATAATTACAGCCAGAATGCTGTATCCGATGGCGAAGACTACCCGGTTGTTAATTCCCAGGATTTTCATGTGCTTATCCTCTGGCAAACTATGGGCGGCGGCGATACCCATTATGGCAAACATCATGGTGATCTCGATATTAAGTCCCACCAGGATTAAAAAGGCTGTGTTTCCCCCAGGTGCTCCCCATACCGGGGCATAGTTGGTGAAATGAAAAACCAAGGCGTTCCAGATCTCATTGAACCAATCCATTCCCCACAGAGCCAGACCGGCAAAAACGATGCTCCAGTTTTTCCTGCCGATTTCCACATTGTAAATATAGATTACAATTAACAGGAGCGGGATCACGTACCACTGGAACTGGGAGGGATCCCTCAGGATGGATAAGGCCTGGGCAGCTGACTCGGTCATGACACATACCCCCTTGAAAGAATTTGGTATTTAATAATATTGCAGCGCTAATGATAAAATACGTCAAGCTTAAGGGGGAATATCGGGGAAAATGGGGAAATTCACCCTTGTGTTATAATGGCGAAGGATATTACAGTCGGGAGGCATTATCAGCATGACTATGAATCGCTTGGAACAGCAAATGGCTTTTATACTGGAAGTGGACCAGCTCAAAAATGTGGAGCGGCAGACCCTTATTGTGGACGGAACCCGCCGCGAGAACAGCGCTGAGCACTCCTGGCATATTGCCCTGATGGCCCTGCTGCTGGCTGAACATGCAGACCACCCTGATCAGCTGAATTTGCTTAAAGTGGTGAAAATGCTGCTGGTGCATGACATTATCGAAATAGACGCTGGCGATGTATTCGCCTATGCTCAGGACGATGAGAGAGAAGAGAGGGAAGAAAAAGCTGCCCGGCGGCTTTTTGGACTCCTGCCCCGGGATCAGGCGGAGGAACTGCACAAGTTATGGAGAGAATTTGAAGAGCGCAGCACTCCTGAAGCCCGCTATGCCGCCTCATTGGATCGCCTGCTGCCCCTGGTGCAGAACTATCTTACCGGCGGCTATACCTGGGTTAAATACCATATTCCCGAAGAAAAAGTGCGGAAAAGGAACCAGGTAATCAGAGAAAGTTCCCAGGCACTCTGGCAATATGCCCAAAGTATCATCGATCAAGCAAGAAAAAAGGGCTATCTTGAAAGATAGCCCGAGAGTGTCAAAAAATTAGCTAAAAGAGATCGCCACGTCGCTACGCTCCTCGCGATGACATACCAAAAGGCCGTCTTATGTGTCATTGCGAGCCCCGGAGGGGCGTGGCAATCTCAAACGTCTAACCGCTAAAAGACTTCTTTGACAGTCTGGGGCTATTTTGAAAGATAGCCCTTCAGACAGGCATTAAGGTATTGTAACTTCCAGATGAAAAGGGGACGATGACCGCATTATCTGCAGGCATCGTCCCCGAGAAGTTTTCTGCCTATTGCACTTTCAGACTTCTTACAATGGTATATGCCGCTTCTCCCCGGGTAACCTTTTCATCAGCCTTGAATTCCTTATCCACATGCAGCAGGTTCATTCCGTGGGCCAGGGCAATGTAGCCCAGCTTGGATTCATCGATGGACTGATCTTCAGGAAAAGGATTCTTATACAGCCCGCCATAACGGGCAGCTTTATCCAGCCCCATGCTGCGTATCACTGTTTCCGTCATCAATTGGCGGGTGAGAGGAGCTTGGGGATCAACTTTTTCCTTCAGCCAGCCCCGGAACAGGCAATCGCTGATCAGCTTGTTGTCCTCTTGACCGCTGATGTTCCACACTCCGTCAACGGCTCCCGCCAAAGCCCGCAGGAAAACAATATTGGTGATAATTTCATCCGGTTTGAACTGGCTGCCATATTCATTCATAAGGCCGGCCTGGCCCATAGCCTGGATTTCTTTTTCCGCAAAATGCCCGCTCACATCGGTGAATATACGGGGCATGGGCTTTTTATCCAGAGGTTCACCGGCAGCATTAAGGGCTTCACCGCTGATGGCATCTATCATGGCAAAGCCGGATTGCTGATCCTTGACAATCGGTTTGTAGACCAGCTTGAACTCGCTGGCTGTTCCCGAGGTAGTGATAGGTGAGTAGCACAGGGTGATGGGGGCCAAAGCCAGGAACTTTTCGTTGGCCTGGACCGGTCCCATAGCTTTATTTATCGGAGGAAAACTCTGTTCCGTCCAGTTCAGTTCATAGCTCATAATCTTTCCCGTTACACCGGAAACGGTCACCCGCATACCGTCATTGGGGAAGGGGACCCCATTTACCTGGCGGGTAAACTGTATCGTCCATTGAGGGGGCAGCTTATCTTCCGCCACAGGGCTGACATTCCAAGCTTCAGAAAGGTTCAGCTTTACTTCCTGGGATAATTGGGGCTCAATTTTCTTGATAAATTCCTGGGCAATGGCTGTCGCCTGCTCCTTGGTCAGGCTGCCTTTAGCGGCATTATCGTTACTGGAATACTGGCTGAAGGAGTAGATCCTGCCGCTGGTGGCGTCCACCCGGGCCCATAGATCATAATAGTCACCTTCGGGGGCAGCTTGAATACTCCAATTTAGGCTCCAGGTGCGCAGGTCCTTGTTCTGCCAATCCCGGTTCAGGGAGGCATGGATCAACTTCGCTGCGGCGGGAATGTCCACATACTGTTTTACCCTGGCAGCAGCTTCCTTCTTGGTGATAATGTTTGCATGTTTCTCTAATTCCGCTATTTCCTGAGGGGTCAGCGGCGGGGCGGCGCTTTGTTCAGCCATGCCCATGCCCCCGATGGACATTTCTTTCAAAGCCAGATCACTGGCATACATTTCACTCTGGCCGTCCTTCAGCACCAAAGGCTTGCCGGTGAGAGCATCGATGGAGCCGTGGGAAGGATGGTCAATGCGATAGATCAGACGAACCTGTTTTTCCTGGGGAGAAGAAGGTCTCAGCCAGGCATAGGGAAGGAAATACTGCATTTTCAGCATATTCTCCGCCTCAAAAACCCGCCGGGCTTCGCTGGCGGAGACAACCCTGGCAGGATCAGGCAGGGGCAGATCGGTCCAGGTGAGGTAGTAGGAAATAAGGTCACGGGTACGGGCATCTATTTCCATGTTGACCGTATCTCCCAGAACCGGCAGCCCGTTTTCCGTACGCTGGTATTGAACCTGGATAGTACTGTAATTACTGCTGTTCAGGGGCAGGACAGCAGGACTGCTTATCATTCGAAAGTGGGATGATTTTTCCGGAAGTATGGTCTTAAGCCAGCGGTTGGCGATAGCCTGAGCTTCCGCTACCGACAGGGATGCTGCTCCAGGCGGGTCAGCAGTTTTTTTCCAGCTGTACATATGTATTACATCACCGGTTTGAGCGTTGATCTGCACGTTGATGCCGCCCTCACCCGACTCACCTGCTGACCATTGCAGGTTCCAGGTTGATGTCTGGAGTGAAGTGCTGAACTCCGACACAAATTCAGGGTACTGCGCGGTAGCCGGGAATAAGCCTTTGGCGATCTGGATGGCTTCCTCCAGAGTGATGTTGGTGTCTTGAGCCATAACCGGCATAGGATTAAAACTTACCAGAAAGGCTAAGGCTACCATAATTGCCAGCAGTTTTTTAAATCTCATAATCCTCTTATTCTCCTTTCCCTATATGCGCAGGTGAAACGAATTCATTTCTACTATCTATACGCAGCTTTTTCCCAAAGCTGACAAGGTGGAGAGCCTTTCTTTCAAGTCATCACCAGCACCAAGTCCTTGGCGATCAGAGGAAGCTTATCGTATGTGTCATCGCGAGGAGCGCAGCGACGTGGCGATCGTTTGACTCAAACCGTAAGAAGACATAGAGATTGCCACGCCCCTCACGGGGCTTGCAATTATCACCTGTGACACAGGCCATGATAAATGAAAAGTCACCTTTTGTGTCATTGCTGTGAAAATAGCTCCCAATTGTGTCATTGCTGTGAAAATGGCTTCCTTTTATGTCATCACGAGGAGCGAAGCGACGTGGTGATCTCAACCGGTTGGCCCGGCTGATTTGAATGAGATTGCCACGCCCCTGCCGGGGCTCGCAATGACAATTAAGAATTCCTTTCATAGCGATGACAGGCTTAAGTTTTCGTTTATCGTGGCCTGTTATTCAGGTGACAATTGCGAGCGCAGCGAAGCAATCTCAAACAGGATAGCAGGTCTGTTGGATGAGATCGCCACGTCGCTGCGCTCCTGGCGATGACACAGCGCAGTCATTTTCACAGCAACGACACCAAAGGCGACTTTTCATTCACCCTGATCCGTTCAACTGGTGACAATTACAAGGGCAGCGAGCTTCTAAGTATTCCCTTATCGAGCATATATTTTTCTCAGCTTGAATGAGGTGGAGCAAAACATGCTGCTGGATCTGCATCGTTATCGATGGTTCCTGGTAATTATTATAATGCTGACCGCCCTGGCCATCACCCTGGGGATACGCCATGACAGGCCAGCCGAACCTCCAGCAGATAAAGCCATGGAGGAACTCTCATTTTACGGGGAATTGGTTCCCTGGGAGGAAGCTGACAAGCTCTTTCCCAAGTATGCCCGGGTCCGGGTCATCGATGTGGACACCCGCCTGGCTTTTTGGGTTCAGCGCCGGGCCGGCAGTGACCATGCTGATGTCCAGCCTTTAACCAAAGAGGATACCGAGATAATGAAGACCATATACCAGGGGAAATGGAGCTGGCAGAGGAAAGCCATCCTAGTGGAACTGGAAAACGGCCGGCGCCTGGCGGCATCTATGCACGGCATGCCTCACGGAGCCGGAGCCATACAGGGGAATAACTTTAAAGGGCATTTCTGCATTCATTTTTCCGGCAGCACTACCCACGGCAGCAAAAAGCCCAACACTGCCCACCAGATAATGGTGTGGAAAGCGGCTGACCAATTTGACCGGCAGCTGGCAAAAGTCTCTGCTCCCGAAGCTATTGACATATTTTTTACTGCCGTAGATCAGGGTGCCACCGCTCTGGCCTCCCGTCTGCTGGATGATTCACCCGAATCCCACCTGCTCCTGGCCCGCTCCTGCCAGGTGCAAACCGCCCGCATAGATTCCATCACAGAACAGGAAGACCACAGCTACGAGGTCAAACTGACCCTTATTTTCAGCGGGGAACAAAAAGAGCACAAGAAAACCCTTAATTTACGTTTTCAAAAACCTGCTGCACCCTGGGTCATCCAAACCGATTCCATCAAAGGCTGCTTTGACAAGCCAAGTTGACATAAACAGAACAGTGCTTTCTTATATGTCATCGCGAGGAGCGGAGCGACGTGGCGATCTGTTAACTCAAACCGTTAGTTGACATAGAGATTGCCACGCGCTGCGCGCTCGCAATTGTCACTAGTAGAACTAGCCACGATGAATGAAAACACCATATAAGAGGTAAGGGGCGACGACTCTGTCGCCCCGCTCTGGAATACGGGGAAACAGGGTCGTTTGCCCCTACACAGATACGGCATTTCTGCGTCGTAGGGGGCGATGCCCACATCGCCCCGAGAGGCTTTCTAAACTGATACTTGATCTGGTTCTGATTTCCTGCCCCGGGCCAGGGAAGCCAGGATGCCCAGCAATGACAGTGCGGTGAAGATTATGAAGGAAATGCGGGCTGCCTGTATGAATGACTGGCTGTAGGCCGGGGACAGTTCCACATTGCCTATAGAGGAAGTCATAATCAGGGTAACCAAAGCCATACTCATCACCTGACCGGTTAAACGTGCTGTGCCCAGCATTGAAGAAGCTACGCCTAAAAACTGCTTGTGCACCGAACTGAGTACCGCATTGTTATTGGGAGAAGCAAACAGGGATGCACCCAGACCTACCAGGATCAGTGTAGTTATGACTAATGCTACCGGCATTCGGGGATTAATGAAAATCAGTATGAAAAGCCCCAAAGTGCTGATTCCCATACCGGTGGAGGCCACAATACGCGGCTCTATTTTGTCAGATAAACGGCCGGCATAAGGAGAGACCAGGGCCATAACAATGGGCTGGGACAATAGAATGAAACCTGCCACCTGGGAATTATAGCCCAGAGAAACCTGTAAAAACAGGGACAGCAAATAGCCCACGGCTGAGATAGCGCAATAATTGATGAGTGCCGCCAGGTTGGAAAGAGCAAATACGGTGTTGTGGGCAAGAAGCCGCAATTCCAGAATGGGGTAAGGGATTCTCAACTCGTGCCGGGCAAAGAAGATCAGGATAATGATTCCCAGTGCCAATATGTACCAGGCCCAATGAGAAGTGGTCAAAGCGGTTATGCCGTAAATAAAGACCACCAGACCTGCTGTATAGAGCGCCGCTCCCCGCAGGTCATATTCTTCCCCGGCTGCGCCGTACCATTCACCCTTAAGTTTGACCAGTGTCAGACCTAAGATAGCAAACCCGAGAAACGCGCTGAGATAAAAGATATACTGCCAGCCTAGATTGTGGGTCAAGGCGCCACCCAAAACCGGCCCCAGAGTTCCCCCGAGATAAACGGCTGTCCCATTGATACCTAAGACCCGACCTCTTTCCTGGGGAGGGAAGACGGAAGTGAGCATAGCCATACTGGTGCCAAACAGCATGGCACTGCCAATACCCTGAAAAACCCGGCCTATAAGCAGCATTTCCATTGACCAGGCTAATCCGCACAGCAAAGAAGATATAGAAAAGGCCGTAATACCCACAATGAAAATCTTTTTGCGCCCTTTAATATCGGCCAGTCTGCCAAAAGGAACCAGAAAAGCTACCGAAGCCAAAAAGTAAATGGTTACCACCCAGTTCAGCATCAGGGTTCCACTGCCGAATTCCAGACCAATAGCTGGAATTGCCAGATTGATTGAGCTTCCCATAAAAGGTCCCATGAATGCAGTTGTACAAGCTACCAGCAGAGTATACCGTTTAAGGGATTGTTCTCCTCGGCCTTCTATCATTAATTTGCCTCCATTATGCAAATACAGAATGTATATAACCACATTATGACCACGTTATGCCCTTGTCAATAAACAAAATGAGTTACTTGCCGATGCCCGCTGTACTTGCAGGGTGCCATGACCCAACTGTCAGCCAGTGGCAGGGGCGCCTACCTTTAGAATCATGACATGCCAAAATAAAAGGGCGATGAACACATCGCCCTGCTAGTATTTGCCTTCTAGGCTGACACCTGATCCCGGTCGGAACTGCTGCCCCGGGCCAGGGAAGCCATAACGCCCAGCACTGACAATACTGTAAAGATTATATAAGAAACACTGGCGGCCTTTATAAAAAGATGGCTGTAAGCCGGGGACAGTTCCACATTGCCAGTAAAGTGGGCAAGAATTAACGTAACCAGAGCCATACTGGCCACCTGCCCGGTTAACCGCATGGTGCCTAAAGTAGAGGAGGCCACACCCAAAAACTGCTTGGGCACCGAACCGAGTATGGCATTGTTATTGGGAGATGCGAACAGAGCCGTGCCCAGTCCCAGCAGAGCCAGGGTGAACATGACCACTGCCAGGGGCATCTGTTCATTGATAAAGATCAGGATAAACAGGCCTATGGTTGATATGCCCATGCCAGCGGAAGCTACTATGCGGGGGTCAATCCGGTCTGACAGCCTCCCGGCAGCCGGAGACACAATCGCCATAATGATAGGCTGAACCAGCAAAATGAAACCGGCTACCTGGGAATTGTAGCCCAAGGACACCTGTAAAAAGAGAGACAGCAGGAAACCCACGGCAAAAGTAGCGCAGTAATTTATCAAAGCTGCCAGGTTGGAAAAGGCAAAAGTGGGGTTATGGCTGAAAAGCCGCAGCTGTAAAATGGGATAGGGTATGCGCAGCTGGCGGCGGGCAAAAACCACCAGGGTTATAACGCCCAGTGCCAGCACATACCAGGCCCAATGAGAGGTGGCTACCGTGGAAATGCCATAGGTGAAAGCCACCAGCCCCACCGTGTACAGCACCGCTCCGGGCAGGTCAAAGCTTTCCCCAGCGGCACCGGTCCATTCTCCCTGGAGTTTTGCCAGGGTAAGGCCCAGCACGATGAAGCCGATCAAAGCACTGAAAAAGAAAATGGAATGCCAGCCCAGGTTATGGTTTAAGGCTCCGCCCAGAACCGGCCTCAGGGTCAAGCCGGCGTAGACCACCGCGGCGTTGATACCAAGAACTCTGCCCCGTTCCTGAGGAGGGAATACCGACGTAAGCATAGCCATACCGGTTCCAAAGACCATGGCACTGCCAATACCCTGTAAAACCCGGCCTATGATCAGCACTTCTATGGACCAGGCCAGCCCGCATAAAACCGAAGCCACCGAAAAAGTAGTTACTCCGGCCAGAAAAACCCTTTTGCGGCCGCGAATATCGGCCAGCCGTCCTAAAGGCACCAAAAAAGCTACTGAAGCCAACAGGTAGCTGGTTACTACCCAGCTGAGCATCAGGGTTCCGCTGTTAAACTGCTGTCCGATAGACGGGATGGCCAGGTTGATGGCGCTGCCCATGAAAGGAGCCAGAAAGGCGGCCATAGTTGCGGCCAGCAGGGTATAGCGCTTGAGAGATTGGTCGTCCGGTTCTTGCTTCATTATTACCTCCGTTATGCCAACACTGGTATGTATGTAACTATAACCACATTATGCCCACAAATTCCCCCTGTCAATGAGCAAAATTGATTAGCCCCTGCCAGCCGAGCAGCCATAGGCAAATCATCTGCTATCTATAGTTCAGCTTTTTAATCTCCGGTGAGTGGATAGATAATCTCCAGATGCGTTTTACAAAGGGAGTAGGCGGCCGGTTAAGCTGCTGTTTCATTCTGCTAAAAATCTCCGCATTGTTCTCAGAGATAATAGGCTGACCATGACCGCGCAAGATCACCCGGACGGGCAGTGAGCCCAGGCGGTCAAAGGATTCAGCCATTTTCTTTGGAAACACAATGGGCAGGGGAAGGTGCGGCTGGCCCTTTACGTCGCAGATCAAATCAGCAATGTAGAGTACCTGCTCCTTTTCATGGTAAAAAGCCAGGTCATGAGCAATATGTCCCGGTACATGCATTACTTTCCATTCCGGGAAAAAAGGCAGTGTCTGACCATCTTCCAAAGGATAATCAGGATTAATTGTACGGCTGTAATGGATTTGCTCCAGCCGGCGGCGATTGCGAAAGGCCACACTGGTAGCCAGGTAGCAGTCCAGCTGGTGCTGCAGCAACCCGCCCAGCCCCCTGTACCATCGATCCACATCCTTATGAGCGGCAATAGGAATTCCGAATTTCTTGCGCAAGCACACGGCTCCTCCGGCATGGTCCGGGTGAATATGAGTTACCGCAGTCAGCTTGATGTCAGCCGGCGACCGTTTTAAGCTTTCCCGGCAGTAGCGTTTTATTCTTTTAACATCGTTGATGCAGCCGCTGTCAAACAGCAGCAGACGACCTTCCTGTTCAATCAAAGTGATATTCTGTATATAACCTTCCAGTTGGTGAATCCGCAGTGAGTTTAAATCCAAAACGCGCGACCGTGCCATTTGTGATACCTCAAATAGTAAAACTATTCAGTTAATATTTCGCAAGCCATCACCTTATTCCTTCTTATGATCAGATCTTAATAACTCCTTAATTCTAAATCTTACCCGGGGGTGAATATGGATAAGTAAAAGGCGGGAGGAGAAGGGAAAAAATGCTTAAAGCTGGTGAAGTAACCAGAAAAGCCGTTGGCCGGACCGGGGCCATCATAGCCATAGCCAGCATGGCCGTATTGCTGACGGCTTTGTTACCGGTACAAAGTCCCCAGCCTGTGGTTGACCTGCAGGTTGCCAACACCCACCTGTCGCCGGAAGATCTGGTGATGGTTAACCTGAAAGAATACATCCCCAGCCTGCACATAGATATGCGCTACGCCGGTGAAAACAATATCCTTGGCCGGCCCATATACAGTTCACCTCATGCCTATTTACGGTTGGGAACTGCCAAAAAACTGAAGAAAGCCCAGGAAGAGTTCCTGCGCTGCGGCTATAGCCTGAAGATCTGGGATGCTTACCGGCCTCCCCAGGCCCAGTTCGAACTCTGGGAAAAGTTCCCCGACTCCCGGTTCCTGGTAAACCCCAACCTCCGTCCCTCCCAGCATTCCCATGGCATTGCCGTAGATGTGACCCTGGTGGATAAAGATGGAAAGGAACTGGATATGCCCAGCGACTTTGACGATTTCACCGCCAAAGCCGACCGGGACTACAGCGATGTCTGCGAGGAACAGGCCAACAATGCCCTGCTTTTGGAAATGATAATGAAAGAAAACGGTTTTGACAGCATTTTCTACGAATGGTGGCACTTCATCGACCATGACCGGGCTTACTACGATGTAGTCCAGCCGGATATGCTGCCGGAAGAACCGCAGCCTTCCAAGTCTAAGGATAAAGACAAAGATAATTCTATCTGCGATATCTAACCCCGGGAAGACAGTTTATGGTTAACCTGTCTTCCCCTTGAGGTTACTGTAATTGCGGTGCATTTTCCTGCAGCATTTGCTGGGCTTGGGTAAAATGCATCTGTTGTACAGCACTGACATAGGGCAAGTGCTGCTGGGCAGCCTGTAATTGCTTCATAGCCTTTTGATACTCCATTTCCGCATGCTGTATCTCATAGGCTATTTGGCTGGCTTTGGCTTTCTCCAGGGCAACATAAGCCTTCTGAGCCGCTCTTATGGCATCCCGGATAGATTGATCGGCCGCTTCCATTTGCGACGAATATTTTTCATGCAATGGCAATCCAATCACCTCCAGGTATATCTTGCCTGATTCCAGCGCATTTTATCACATGCCTCTCAGAACGGAGGCTAATAACCGGATATTCAGCACCGTATATGCCCACATATCCCGGCAGGACTGCCAGATCTGGTTATGATTGATTGGCGCGAATCTGCTAAATAGTGAAGCTTGGTTTAAGACGGGATCTGGCGCTTGGCTTTCCCCTGGCTTGACCTCTGCCAGGCAGAGATATCTTGCCTCCGGCAGAGCAGCAAGGCTGTACTCGCACTGCTGGTACCAGCAGCCCTGCCAGCGCTGGCCGGATTGGCGGGGAAAAATGGAACTCTCTATAACCACAATTTTATGCGGATATACCTCCTCAACCCAGGCCAGGTGACCATATCCGTCTGTAATTCCGCCTTTAAGCTGCCGGCTGGGGGGAAGTATCATGATGCTGTCCGGCTGCGGGGTGTCTTTTACCGCCAGTCTGGCTATCCGCCCCCTCTGCTGCAGGATGATACCATCCAGTGATGTCCACTGGTGGGCATGACCCGCAATTGGCAGTATGAAGCCCCACCTTTGCCAGGCCATCTCCCATGCCAGCCAGACACAGTTGCCTCCTCCTACAATGCGCAGGGGATAAGGAGGCTGCCGGAAATCATCCTCACCAGCAGCCGACCCGCTTAAATCCCAGGTGCGCAAGAGAGCCAATAAGGCAATCATGACAATCCAACCCGCGTTAGGCCGAACCGTAAGCCCCTCCTTTCTCGGGCATAGTTTGCCTGAATCCAGGGGAGGTATGCTGCCTGGAACATGGTATTTGGAGGCAGAACTGGGAACAGGACCCCGGGCAGGTCCTGATTTGCATTTGCTTACCATTAGGGAGCCGCATGGCTCTTTTAAAGCAACTATAAGGCAGGCAATAAAGAAATTCGTCAGTGGCATAGCCACTGTTTGGTAAGTAAAACTGGGGTTGAGCCGGTTCCTTTTGGAGAAAACTGGCATAAGTTATCCTAGAGGAGGTGAAGCTGTGGTTCAATACCAGATCGAATGGGTAGGTACCCCTAATTACACCCCCGGCCGGGGAGGCAGAAAACCTCTGGCTATCGTTAACCATATAACTGCCGGGAATTACCCGGGAGCCCTGACCTGGATGCAGAATCCGGCTGCCAAGGCCAGTGCCCATTACCTGATCCTGCGAAACGGGCGCATCCTGCAGCTGGTAAAAGATGAGGATACCGCCTGGGCTAATGGCATAGTCAACCGTCCCAACTGGCCTCTCTATGATGGGACTAACCCCAACCGCTACACCTTGTCTATAGAACATGAGAGCCTGTCCGGAGGGGATTTGACTGAGGCCCAGTATCAGGCCAGTCTGTGGCTGCATAAGCAGTTGATAGAGCGCTGGAATATTCCGATTACCCGGGATAACATTATTGGCCACAACAGAATCGACAGCGTAAACCGGCCTAATGATCCTGGTCCCTATTTTCCCTGGGATCGTCTCTTTGCAGACCTGCAGAAATGGCGAGGAGGTGAGCAAGTGGCTGAACCCTGGAAAGAAAAGCTTGTGGAACAAGCCCGGCAGGAAGGATTAATATCCGAATATCACAATCCTGATGATCCGGCTCCCAAATGGTTCGTACTGGCAGTAGCCTTAAACCTGCTGAAAAAAATCAAATCCTAAAAAAGAGCAATCAGGAAACTTCACGTTTCCTGATTTACATATTAGCCGATTCTATTTCCCGGCCAATTCCTGGTAGAGGAAGTGATACTGTTCCCATTCCGCAGATGCCGGGTAGTGTTCCTTGACCAGGCGGGCTGCGGCAGAACCCATTTCCCGGCGCAGCTGCTTATCCTCAGCTAAACGCAGCATGGCCAGAGACAATTCCTGGGGATCATGAACATAAAAGCCTTCCCGGCCGTTGGTCATTATACCCAGATTGCCGGTAACCGCTGTCATAATAGCCGGCAAACCCAGGCTCATTGCCTCCAGTGCGGCCTGAGGCTGCCCTTCTGACTGTGATGTGTTAAGCACTATATCGGCGGCAGCATACAGTCCGCCTATTTTCCGGTGCTCCACTTCTCCTAAATAGACAGATCGAGGAATATATTCGATTTGCCTCAGTATGGTGTGGGCATAGCGTTGGTCAATAATAGGGCCGACAATCACCAGCCGCAGTTTGGGAGCATAGACCGCCGCGGTCTCCATAGCCTCCAGAGCCCACTCAATCCGCTTAACCGGCCGGATACCGCTGGGCAAAACCGCAATTATATCATCTTCCTCCCACCCCATGGCCGACCTGCTCCAAGCCGGACCTTCAGGCAGAAGCACTCCCTGGGGGATCACCCGCAGCTTGGCAGTGATATCCGGGATGGCACCAGCCAGTAAGGAAAGGAAAGCGGGACTGAAAACTACTACCCGATCAGCCTGCTGGAAGGCCTTTTCGATTTGGGACCGCTTTGGCCCGGATAAATCCACATTGATATCGGTCCCGGTGGAAGTAATAACCAGGGGCAAGCCCGCAGCCTTAGGCAAGCGCTGCAGCACCCCTTCCAGAGACGCACCATGCAGAACGTGCAATATGCCATAATGCCCCCGGGCTAGACGGGCCTCTGCCTCAGACCAGCCTTCCGCTTCATCCAAAGACAGCATATCTATTGCATAGCCCATCTGGGACAGCCCCATTTGCAGCCGCTGGCTGGTCACCGTGTTTCCCCTCAGCTGTTTCTTATAGGGAGTAACCAGCAGTACCGGTGGTTTTGTCATCACACACAAATCTCCGCAGTTTGATAAATACAAAAAGCCTCTCCGTAGGTCCCCCGGCCGCTGGTAACACCCCGGTAACGGTTCAGGCCCCGCACCGCATCCTCATAATCGTAAGCGGATACCTGGGAGAAGTGCTGCTGGAGGGCTTGTATTTTCAGTTCCATAACCCCAGTTATATCCTGGACATAATTAACCTGCTGGATAGGAGTCCACACTTCGTAACCCAGGATAGTACTTACCGTCCAGGGAGTAAGACCGCACTCTTTGAACCAGGGACCACCAGCCCGGCGGCAGGCATCAATACCTATGCGAAAGGCTGCAGCATGGTCGCGATGAGCTTCTTGCGAATGGGGCAAATATATGGTGGAAAACTGGCGGGCTCGTATCAGCCGCACCAGTTGATTAATCAACTCCGGCGTTTCTCGCAGAAAACCATCAGGCTGGCGCCAAAACAAAAACTCTTTTACTCCCAGAAGCCGGCCGGCCTTCCGGGCTTCGTCCTCCCGGATGCGGGCTAATTGATCGGGGTCTATTTCCAGACTTCCTGCCTCACCGGAAGTCAGGTAAAGGGTCACCACTTCGTGATCCTGTTGTGCCAGAAGAGCGATGCTTCCTCCGCAGCCGATAATGTCATCGTCCGGATGAGGAGCTATAACCAGTATTCTTGCCATAGAATCCTCCCCATTTAGAAAAAGGATAAAACCCCCAGTCCCAATCCACTGACCAGAAGGCCGGCTATGACAACCCCTCCGGCAATGCTCAGGAGTGAAGGCCAAAAGGACAGGCGCAGGACTGACGCTGCCAAAGCCCCGGTCCAGGCGCCCGTGCCCGGAAGGGGAATAGCCACAAAAATCAATAATCCCAGCCATCCCCATTTTTTCATGGATTCATAAAGCTTGTCCCCGCCGCGCTGGGCTTTATCATCCAGCCAGGCATGAATCGCCGGGATTTTCTTCATTTGCTCCATAACCCAGCCGATAGCCAGCAAAATGAAGGGGACAGGCACAACATTGCCTATATAAGACAAAATCAAAACAGTAGTAAGAGGAAGCCCCAAGGCCAAACCCAGGGGAATTGCTCCCCGCAGTTCCAGAACCGGTGTGGCAGCAGTCACCAGTACCATCCATTCTTGCTGACCCACCTATTCACATCCCTTCCCGCAACTAATACAAATACCCATTATCCTCTCCATTGTATATCAAGTCCTTGGGACCATAAAGCACAATTAGCATGCTCAAAATCAATCTTTACAGGGCAATCCGTACTTTATCCCGTTGGGACTGGTCTTTTGTATCGACCCAATAGAATTCTATATGGGTGGCACCCTGAGGCCGTTTGACATCGTCCAGCTCAAAAGAGCCCCAGTCAGGAGCAGTTGCTGCAGCAGTCACCTTGCCCTCAGAGACAGTTTGCCCTGCTCCATCGGTAAAACGGTAATGAATGGTGGGATTATCAACCCGGGCAATGCCTTCCACGTCAATCTCATTCTTATCCATTTCCATTTCTACAATCTTGATGTTGCTGCTGCCGTCCAGGAAAAGATCGGTGGGCTGATCGCCTATTACTTGAGGAATTCTTTCATTGTTTGCAGAGTTTATAAACACTACTTTTTTGTTATCCTCTAGCTCCCGGTCCAGGACGTAAACTGCATGAGGATAACTGATCACCTGAGTTGCCGGTCCATCTGGCTGGGTCATCTTTACATTAACTGTCAGCTGGTTGCCGGCATCCCTTACACCGGTAATTTTCACCTCATGACCGCCGGTGCGCTGTTCCCCTCCGCTAACCAGCAGATAGGTCTTACCGTCTTCTTCAACTACTCCCGCTACCAGATAGGATTTCATATTGCTCAGCCAATTGCGCACCTCAGCCGGATACTTAGTGGAATCAGTGGTTTGTTCCGGTTTCTTGGCCGGTTCCATTGGCTTGCTGCTGGTCTGGCAGCCTGCTGCCAGCAGCATAACACCAATTAGCAGTAAAGGTATGAACTTGTTGCGCATAAAGCATCCTCCCATTTGAAATTATCTCTTAATTAATGTGACCGCTAAGCAGGAAAAGGATGCGTTGCTGAGATTTAATCTTGTTAAAGACGTTATATTGTTAACCCCAGACTTTTAATTATGTGATACTTATTCAATCGAAAACTTGCAAAGCTGGGTTATAATGGGTGCAGATGTCAGACAGCACATTTGGGGGAAGGTATGGAAAGGTTATTTCCGCGCATATCATTGCTCAGCAATGGCAAATTCACTCTGCCATATTGCAACTGCCTGTGGATAGAGGATGATATCAACTGCCTGGTGGACTCCAGCCCGCCGGAAGAAGATTGGCAGTGGATTTCTGACCATCGCATAGACTTAATAGTAAACAGCCACGGACACAGCGACCATTGTTCCCGCAATTTTGCTTGCCCGGAAGCCCAAGTACTTATGCACCCTGCTGAGCATGAACGGGTCGTCAACGGTGAGATTTATTTGCGCGATTACGGTTTTGATCTCTTTCCTGATGACAGCGTACGTCCCCATTATCTGGCCGCAGTTAAGTATGCTCCCCGTCAGGCAAATGGTGAAATCCAGGATGGACAAACCATTTCCACCGGCCGGGTCTCCTTTAAGGTGCTCGGTTTACCAGGTCATAGTGCTGGTCACTGCGGGTTCCTGTTCCCCGAACAGGGATTTGTCTTTACCGCTGATATAAACCCGGATGCCAAACCCTTCTTTGCCATGCTGGACAGCGATGTGGACGATTTCATAAACAGTATTGAAAGGCTGCGCAATCTCAACCCTGAGTTCCTCATCACCGGGCATGGTCCAGCCCTTGTCAAAGGTAATATTTCCAAACGCCTGGCGGCTTATCGAGACATACTGTTTGAGCAGGAGGAAAAGATCCTGGCCCTGCTTAATACAGGCAAGCGTACCATTCGCGATCTGGCCAAGGAAGCAGTGTGCTATGACGGGCGCCTCCCCCAGCCCCAGGCGGTCTATTACATCCACGAGTGCATGATGGACTGGAAACACCTGCAGCGCCTGGAGCGGCTGGGAAAGGTAATCCAGGAAGGAGAACACTATTACCTGGCTCCCGGCCAGCGCAGTGTGTTGCAGACTTTGGGATAACCAGCAGTAACAAAGAACATCAAAGTAGAAATTGTGATCGCACTATTTTGTCTCAATAGCCTGCTAGCAAGTCTCTAGCGAGAAGAAATGTCGTCGACCATAAGTGAAGTAAAAAACCCCAGTCTGTGACGACAGGGTAAACCTGTTGGCAAGCCCCATGTATTGATGTTTTTATCCAAATAAATATAATTGAATGCAAACCTTTACTGATAAAAGAATGCCCAATATTCTTTTATCAGCACGGGTTATTGACCCGATTTAAGGGGATTGAAACGGGCTTCCTCTTCCAGAGGTCCGCGATCCCACTTAGTTATTGACCCGATTTAAGGGGATTGAAACTGGCGTAGCTTTTGCCCCGCACCGAGATTTGCACTGGTTATTGACCCGATTTAAGGGGATTGAAACAATGCTCAAAATCACGCAGACTTAAACCCCTCTCAGTTATTGACCCGATTTAAGGGGATTGAAACATATAATGGCCACCTGCATTACACATCACCACCCAGTTATTGACCCGATTTAAGGGGATTGAAACTCGAATATTTCGATCTTCACTCGAACCAGGCAACCCGTTATTGACCCGATTTAAGGGGATTGAAACAAAGCAGTCTCTCATGGTTTAATTCACGGTATTTCGTTATTGACCCGATTTAAGGGGATTGAAACTCGCTTCTGTCAGAATCGCCTCCGCGCCATCTCTGGTTATTGACCCGATTTAAGGGGATTGAAACCCGATGTTGGTAAGGAATTGGCCAAGCACTTCATTGTTATTGACCCGATTTAAGGGGATTGAAACTGTAGATGAAATTGGAGACGGGTATTTTGTTGTTAAGTTATTGACCCGATTTAAGGGGATTGAAACCTCAATCCGTGCCTTTAGTTCCTCACTGTTGCCGGGTTATTGACCCGATTTAAGGGGATTGAAACCCTACCCATATTCCCGCCAGCGACTCCTTGTGCTCTGTTATTGACCCGATTTAAGGGGATTGAAACAAGGGAGGCGTTGCAAATGCAGATAGTAGAGACCAAGTTATTGACCCGATTTAAGGGGATTGAAACTCTTCCTCCTTTTCACCTTTAATGGCCGGCGGGATTGTTATTGACCCGATTTAAGGGGATTGAAACATTGCTCCCGGGCAGATTCAATAGACTGCGTCCTTTGTTATTGACCCGATTTAAGGGGATTGAAACACTTCGCCCCGCTTGAATCGGTACCCGGCAACCGCGTTATTGACCCGATTTAAGGGGATTGAAACTTCTTTACCCACATAGATAACACCCGCTAACTATGCGTTATTGACCCGATTTAAGGGGATTGAAACCTTCTCCTTTTCTTCCTTAAGCCTGTCAGACACCCAGTTATTGACCCGATTTAAGGGGATTGAAACTTGCCTGCCGGAGGGCTTTTTCTTTGTCTGCGTCGGTTATTGACCCGATTTAAGGGGATTGAAACCAGCCTCCATAAACTCCCGATATTTCCCAGATTTGGGTTATTGACCCGATTTAAGGGGATTGAAACTCCTAACGAATTCGGGGCGCGGTATGATGATACTTCGTTATTGACCCGATTTAAGGGGATTGAAACAATTGCTCCTGTACGCTCTGGGCATAAAGGATATTCGTTATTGACCCGATTTAAGGGGATTGAAACCATGACAGTGTCAAAGCAATACGAGAATGAACATTTAGTTATTGACCCGATTTAAGGGGATTGAAACCCCAAATGAGCCGGGGAGCCGGACCGGCTCATTTGGTTATTGACCCGATTTAAGGGGATTGAAACCGGCAACCAAGCCGTTGAACTTGATTGCCCTTCTTTGTTATTGACCCGATTTAAGGGGATTGAAACCTGGAGGGCTTTTTCTTTTGTGCTTTCGTCTGCTTGGTTATTGACCCGATTTAAGGGGATTGAAACGGGGTCATGGATTTACAAAGACGCAAAGGCTTGAGGTTATTGACCCGATTTAAGGGGATTGAAACTCGAGAGTATGGCAGGGTTGCCACTCATAGTAAAAGTTATTGACCCGATTTAAGGGGATTGAAACAGGCGTGGTTTATATGAGCTCACAGAAAAATTTCCTGTTATTGACCCGATTTAAGGGGATTGAAACATCAATGGGATAGGCAAATAAGGATAAATGTTGGTGAGTTATTGACCCGATTTAAGGGGATTGAAACCCTTCCTATTATCGTGTCAACATTATGGAGTCTCAAGTTATTGACCCGATTTAAGGGGATTGAAACTTCAGGGTCTACCGCCACAGTACCAACAGCAGGTAGTTATTGACCCGATTTAAGGGGATTGAAACCAGTTCCAGAGCCTCAGTTACGTGGTGCATGGCATAGTTATTGACCCGATTTAAGGGGATTGAAACGCGATTTAAGCGCGTTTGAATTGGTCGCTGGTACTAGTTATTGACCCGATTTAAGGGGATTGAAACGTATAATTATCCTCCAGCCGCAAGGTCCTGGACCGGGTTATTGACCCGATTTAAGGGGATTGAAACCCGATAAACTCACAGCTTTCAGCTGTCTCATACATAGTTATTGACCCGATTTAAGGGGATTGAAACGTTCCTTGCTTGGAGAACGACTCGAAGTTCCAATAGTTATTGACCCGATTTAAGGGGATTGAAACCTGCCCAAGCTCCTACCTCGCAAAACCGGGTTCTGGGTTATTGACCCGATTTAAGGGGATTGAAACAATTTAATCTTCTCTCTTTCTTTCAAGTCCCACAAGTTATTGACCCGATTTAAGGGGATTGAAACCCAGGAACAACAGGACCCCATGATAACACAGACTCGTTATTGACCCGATTTAAGGGGATTGAAACGAATCAGTCTGTGATATTGTATAAACTGAATAGAAAGGTTATTGACCCGATTTAAGGGGATTGAAACTTTGCTGAACTTCCAGGAAAAGTATATACGGTGTTCGTTATTGACCCGATTTAAGGGGATTGAAACATCCGAAAAACACTGAACTCCTCGCGCAGAAGCAGGTTATTGACCCGATTTAAGGGGATTGAAAC
>LFSR01000024.1 GCA_001513155.1 Syntrophomonas sp. DTU018 | reverse complement strand
ATGGCTGAATCGGCATCAGGAGCTGATCCTACCTTGGTAGCCAGGTTGGCTCCGAAGCCAATGTACACACCAGCCAATATACCCATAACTAACATTTTCAAGAATGGCATTTCTGCCTTGGTTTTGCCGGCATTACATACTGCTACGGCAACTTCTGCAGGAGTTAGAAAATTCATCTCATTCCCTTCCTTTCAGTTATTTTTCCCCCAAAAAAATACCTATATTTTGTCAATCCGAGCGGCAGAAACCTTGTATTCTGGTATTTTGGCAACAGGATCCAGCAGTTCGGATTGAGTCAGCCAGTTAACAGCAGCCTCGGCAAAATGGAAAGTTGTAAATACCACGTCAGGTCTTAGCCTTTCGGTAAGTTGAACTTTTATTTCAATACTGCCCCGGCGAGTGGATAAGCGTACCCGCTCCCCATCGGCGATATCGAGCTTAGCTGCCAATTCAGGATGTACTTCCAGTTTTGCTTCCGGAACATGTTCATCCAAAGCCTGACAGCGTCTGGTCATAGTACCGGTATGATAGTGGAACAGAGAACGTCCCGTGGTAAGAACCAGAGGATACTCTTCATCGGGAACTTCGAAAGGTGCTTTATACTCTATAGCACTAAAGGCACCTTTGCCCCGGGTGAAGTTTCCATCCTTGTGCAGAATTGCGGTTCCTGGATGCTCAGGCGTTGGGCAAGGCCATTGCAAACCTTTTCCTTCCAGGCGCTGATAGCTCATGCCTGCATAGGAAGGTGTCAGGCTGGTAATCTCTGCAAAGATTTCCTCGGCGGAGTCGTAGCTCATGGGATATCCCATACGGGTAGCCAAATCGCATAGAATTTCCCAATCAGCACGAGCCTGTCCGGGAGGATTTACCGCTTTACGAACTCTTTGCACCCTGCGCTCAGTATTGCTGAAGGTACCGTCTTTTTCAGCAAAACAGGCACCAGGCAGCACTACATCAGCCAACTGAGCTGTTTCGGTCAGGAAGATATCCTGGACAACTAAAAAGTCCAGATTTTTAAGGGCTTCCTCAACATGATGCAGGTCTGGATCGCTCATCATGGGATTTTCGCCCATAACATACAGAGCTTTAATTTCCCCGTGATGAGCTTTGTTGATGGTCTCGGTAAGGGTCAGTCCATTTTTATCAGGCAGTTTAACCTTCCAGGCCTCTTCAAATTTAGCCCGAGCCGCTTCATTGGTTACAGCCTGATAGCCAGTGTATACGTTGGGCAGACAACCCATGTCACAAGCACCCTGCACATTGTTCTGACCCCGCAGGGGATCAACACCTGCTCCGGGACGGCCAATGTTTCCGGTTACCATCGCCAAGTTACATACTGATTTAACATTATCGGTTCCGGTACTATGCTGAGTCAAGCCCATAGCATAGCAGATAGTGGCAGGACCAGACTGGGCATATAAACGAGCCGCTTTGCGAATATCCTCAGCGGGTACACCGGTAATGGTTTCAGCATATTCCGGTGTATATTTGCTGACCACCTTGGCCATCTCTTCATAGCCTTCCGTATGCTCTTCGATAAACTTCTGATCGGCTAATCCTTCGGAGATGATAACATTAATCATGGCATTTAATAAGGCCACGTCACTGCCAGGCAAATGAGGCATATATACATCAGCTATAGAAGCCAGATCAGTGTAACGGGCATCGGCTACAATGAGTTTGGCGCCATTATATAGGACGTTTTTCTTGATTTTCATTCCGATAACCGGATGATTTTCAGTTGGGTTGGAACCAATTACGAATATACAGCGGGCATCTTTTTCCAACTCACCGATAGAGTTAGTCATAGCTCCGCTGCCAAATGCTGCCCCCAGACCGGCGACAGTGACCGAGTGTCAGAGGCGGGCGCAGTGATCTACATTATTGGTTCCCAAAACCGCACGGGTAAATTTCTGCGCCAGGTAATTCTCCTCATTAGTTACCCGGGCAGATGAGAAAAAGGCTAGAGAATCTGGCCCATACTGATCCTTCACTTCCTGGAGACGCCGGGCTACCAGATCCAAGGCTTCATCCCAGGATGCTTCACGGAATTCACCATTTTCTTTGATCAAGGGTGTGGTTAAACGATCCGGTGAGTTGATGAAATCCCATCCGAAGCGTCCCTTGACACACAAAGCACCCTTGTTGACCGGACTCCAGTTTTCATCACGGTTGGAAGATACTCCCACCACCCGGTCATCCTTGACATTCAACTCCAGGGTACATCCGGTGCCGCAGTAAGTGCAGGTAGTCAGAACCCGATCAACCTCAAAAGCACGTCCTTTGCCGGCACTGACTTTGCTGGTGAGGGCACCAGTAGGACATACCATTATGCATTGCCCGCAGAACACACAGGGTGAATCTTCAAGATAGCCGTCAAAAGCAGTGGCGATTTTGGCATGGTGCCCCCGATGTTCTACATTGATGGCCCGAGCGACCGTGATTTCTTCACAGGCTCGTACACAACGGGTACACATGATGCACTTGTTGTAGTCGCGTTCCAGGAAAGGATTGGGGTCATCAACAGTGTAAATATGTCGTCCACCGTCTTGAAAACGGCTCTCTTTAATGCCGTATTCGTAGCAGTAATCCTGGAATTTGCAATCCCCGTTTTTGTCACAGGTCTGACAGCTGAAATCATGGCGGGCTGCCAAAAGTTCCAAGATAACTTTGCGAGCTTCTATGATACCCGGGCTGTGGGTTTCGATTACCATGCCTTCTTCGGCTGGAGCCACACAGGCAGCCAGGTACAAAGGCCGGTTTTGGCATTCGACTATACACATTCTACAGGAACCGGCCAGTCTTAAATCCGGATCGTAGCATAAAGTAGGTATTTCAATGCCGTGCATCTGACAGGCCTCAAGCAACGTACTGCCTCGAGGAACTTCTACTTCTCTGCCATTAATGGTAAGGCGGATCATTTTCATCCCCCTTTCTTTATGAGATTGCTGCGAGCAAGCGCCGCTGGTAATCGTCACGGAAATGCTCTAAAGTAGTTAGTATAGGGGTCGGTGCTGCCTGTCCCAGACCGCATAAGCAGGCTTTAGTCATCACTTTGGAGAGAGTGGTTAACTTCTGCACATCGTCTGGGGTAGCCTGACCCGCATTTATCTTTTTCATCAGTTCATAGCTGCGGAATGTTCCTTCACGACAGGGATTACATTTTCCGCAGGATTCATGCTCAAAGAATTTGGCTATCCGGGTAACAACATCAACTATATCGCGGGTTTCATCCATTACAAATACTGCTCCGGTTCCCAGAGTGACCCCAGCGTTACGCATGGAATCAAAGTCCAGAGGAGTATCTAAAAGATGCTCCGGTATAAAAGCTCCGGAAGTACCGCCAATTTGTACCGCTTTAAAGCGCTTACCGTTAGGAATTCCGCCCCCCAAATCAAATATAAGTTCCCGAATAGTAGTGTTGGTAGGAACCTCAAAGGCTCTGCGGTTCACTACATCACCTGTTAAGGTAAATACCTTGGTACCAGGGTAAGATGGAGAACCGATGCTGGCGAACCATTCCGCTCCGTTTTTTATAATAGCGGGCAGGTTGGCGAAGGTTTCCACATTGTTTACCACGGTGGGTTTACCCCATAAACCGGCTACTCCTGGAAAAGGCGGTTTAAAACGCGGTTCTCCCCGGTGACCTTCTATAGATTCAATCAAAGCGGTTTCTTCACCACAAACGTAAGCTCCGCCGCCCATGCGGACTTCAATGTCGAAGTCACCCAGTACTCCCCGCTGTTTAGCCTGGGCTATGGCACGATTGAGGTGTTCAACCACATAAGGATATTCCCCCCGGCAATAAATGTATCCCTGCTTGGACCGAATGGCATGAGCACAAATAGCCATACCTTCCAGCAGCAAATGAGGGTCATTCTCAACAATGGTGCGGTCCTTATATGTGCCTGGTTCACCTTCGTCCAAGTTGCACACTACGTAGGTTACCGGGGCTGATTCTGGAACAAATCCCCACTTCATGCCGGCATTAAAGCCTGCTCCTCCCCGGCCGCGCAGTTTGGAATTACGCACCAGTTCAATTACTTCCTTGGGGGCCATAGCACGAGCTTTTTCCAGTGATTTATAACCACCCGCATTCAGGTAATCGTCCAAGCTAGCTGGATCGATTTTACCAGCATTAGCCAGAACGATACGATATTCCTGGGCCATGATTTCCCTCCTTTCTGGTTAGGTGCACTGGGCCAGAACAGATGCTATTTTATCAGGGGACATATTAGGATAGGGTACACTGTTAATAGTAATTACAGGGGTCTCCTGACATTGGCCAACACATTCAGTAAGTTCCAAAGTAAACTTACCATCAGGGGTGGTCTGTCCTACCTTTATACCCAATGTATCTTCCAGGGCTTTGAGCACTTCATCTGCTCCCGCCACATGACAGGGGGCACTTTCGCACATGCGAATTATATATTTCCCCCTTTTCTCTACCGACAGGTAAGAATAGAAGGTAGCTACACCATAGGCCTGAGCCTCAGAAACACCAAATACCCGGGCAGCTTCCAGCACTGCTTCCCGGGGAATGTAGTTTAACTCTTTTTGGATAGCATGGTAAGCCTCAATCAAACCTCCCGGTTTATCACGATATTTGGCCAAGACGGCACCAATATCCACACCTTCACCTCCCTCATCAGTTTATGCCATGTGTTCACTCTAAAGTTTATATGAATTTTCGACATAAGCAATATCGTATCCTTTACAAAACCAATAATTATTGCCAAAAAAGTAGGTAAATATTATCTAAAATTATAAAAACTATTCCAAATAGACATAATAAACCTCGAAAAAATGCATCATTCCGGGAATGCAATAAAATATATTTGTCCAACCCCAATCGACAAGGCATCTTCGCGTATGATTGGAAATTAGTGACATAAATAAATTGTCCTTATGCCCCTAATAAAAGAATCGGCATGGCGGGGTGATGAACTGTTAAAAAAAGCCATGTACCATAAAAATAGGAACATAGCTTTTTATATATCCAATAATATCCAGACGATTATAATGCAGGTGGGATTTATCAGTATTTTTGCAGAGAAAACAGTGGGTCTAATACCTTTTGATGATTCCTGCTGTTGGTGCATTTACCTAAGATACAATCATTCTTCACAATAAAACCCCGGTAAATCTCATGATTTAACGGGGTTCGTTTGCCAGTCTGAAACCCAGCACAGCGGGGTAAGATTGTTTTTGTACAAGTTATTTCGATTGCTATACAAATTATCCAGTTGTTAGATATCCAGTTTATTAATTATTAATCCCGTGATTAATTTGGGATAAAAGTAAGTGGATTTTTGAGGCATTTTGTCCCGAGCCTGGGCTACGTCTATAATCTCCTGAACCTGGGTGGGGTTTAAGAGGAATCCCAGCTGGTAATTGCGATTTCTGATCTGGTCCACCACCCACTCTTCATCCCGGCTGTAGGTCAGGTTGTCCTGGCTGCGGCGCTGGGCTTCACCAATCCCCAGAATATTATCCAGAATAAGATTATCCAGAATGGCAACATCCAGAGCTTTCCAGGAGGAAGAACGTTCAGAAGGCAGGAGAGCAGCGGCTTTTTCCCAATCTTTAAGAACTAAAAAGTATAATTGCTCATCCATGGCCATTCCAAATACATGGCGTTCTCTCTGCTCTTCCAGTTTGGCCATTAGTTGGGGAAGGTCATCCAGGGAGCCAAATTTCTCCAACGTAAAAAGATCAGCTAAACGATCCTGGAAGGACCTAGCATTGAAATCGCTTAAATTACCAACCAGTCTGTGGGTTGGCAGTACCAGTAAACCGGGATCATAGACATTGACCAGGGTGGTAAGTACATAATCGTATCCCGGCTGACCTTGCTCTTTCATTTCCTGGGCATATTCCAGAGCTGTTTCGTAACGGTGATGCCCGTCGGCAATATAAATCTGTTTATCCCTGAACAACTCCACAACCCTGTCAATAACCTTTTTATTATCAATCACCCATACCCGGTGGGCTTCTCCAACTTCGTCAATGATATCAATAGCCGGCGGCTGGTCATTAATTTCCTGGCGCAGCAAGTGGACCACTTCCTGCTGGGGGTCAAAATACAGTCCGAATATGGAACTGAAATTGCTGCGGGTGGCGCGCATAAGCTGCAGACGATCGGCTTTGGGTTTGGATAAGGTTTCCTCATGAGGCAGGACCACACCGGATTCATAGGGTTCTACTTTCAGGCCGGTTACCAGGCCGGTGCGGATCATGCGCTTTCCTTTGACGGCAAATTCCTGTTCATATATGTATAAAGATGGCTGGGGATCGGGAATCAGGACTTCTTCTTCCAGCCATTTTTCCAGATATTGATTAGCCCGGGAATAGCGATTATTGCTGGCCGTATCCTGAGGGTAGGTTAATCCCAGTTCCAAGCGAATCACATTGGCTGGGTGCTGAGCATAGTAACGGGCTTGAGCAATATCATCTATCACATCATAAGGGGGAGTAACCACTTGGGAGAGGTCACATATTTTTTCGGGGTTGTAGCGTAATCCGCGGAAGGGGACGATGGTAGCCATGAATAGAATTCCTCCTTAATATGGCATCACAGGCATTTATATTGTTCAATTTTAGTATATGGGCTCTGGTAATGCAATGGATTTGCTTGATTTCAACATTCCCAAATGGTTAAATTAGTTAATGTGGGCAGAACCTGAGGAGGTCAGGACTTGGCAGTTGACTATCACGTGCATGTAGCCGCTCATGGTGAATATCATTACAGCGAGGAATGGCTAAATCTTTACCTGCAGAACGCCAGGCAAAGAGGAATACAAGCCATTGGCCTGGCGGAGCATGAAGAATACCGGGATAGAGCAGACCAGGCTTTGATTGAAAGGCTGAGAAGGCCTGACCTCTATGTGGCTCGGGGACTGGAAATAGACTTTATTCCCGGACGGGAAGAGACGATTAAAGAGATGCTGGATCAGTATCCCCTGGATTTTGTGATAGGATCAGTACATTATATTGACGGTTGGCCCTTTGACCATCCTGATTATCGCCAGCAATTTGCCTCCGCGGATATTGACCAAGTCTACAGCCAGTATTTTGCCCTGGTGGATAAACTGGTTGGCTGTGGTCTATTCGATATTGTGGGTCATCTGGATCTTATAAAAATATGGGGACACCGGCCGAAATTAAAAAATTCCCTCCAATATGCTCTGCCAGTTTTACATAGTATAAAAACAGCAGGAATGATAATAGAAATAAACAGTGCGGGAATTAGAAAACCGGTAGGGGAAGTGTATCCTGCCTGGAAAATAATCGAAGAAATGTTCCGCTTGGGTCTGCCTGTTACCATGGGATCAGATGCCCATAATCCCGATCAGGTAGCGGAAGATTTTGCTGAAATAACTCGCTCTCTTTGGGATATTGGCTATAGAAAAGTAGTGGCATTTCGGGGACGGAAACCTTACCTTCTGCCGCTGATCATATAAAAGGAGATAATGTCGGTGAGCAACATAGCATGGTTATTGGTAAGCTTGGGTGTAATACTGGTAGGAGCAGAAGTTTTTGTTAACGGAGTCGAATGGCTGGGGAAAAAACTTGATTTGTCCGAAGGTGCTGTGGGCAGTGTCTTGGCTGCTGTAGGCACTGCCCTGCCGGAAACCTTGATTCCTATAATTGCCATCGTTTTCGCCGGAGATGCGGCTGGTCATGAAATAGGAATCGGGGCTATCCTGGGAGCGCCGCTGATGTTGTCCACTCTGGCAATGTTCGTAACCGGTATAGCGGTGGTGGCATTTCAGAGGAGGCGGGCCCATAGAACTAAAGTAGTAGCTGATTATACTACCATGAGCAGGGACCTGTTATTTTTTGTAGTGGTTTATGCTGTAGCAGTAGTAACTGGACTTATTCCCCCCCCTTACCGCAGCTTGCAGCTGATGATAGCTGCCTTGCTGGTAATCGCCTACTTTTGGTATGTACTGGTACTGGTCCGGGAAGAACGTGATATTGACGATGATAGCGAAATGCCCAAGTGTTATTTTGCCCCCAGGAAAGAGAATCCTCCTTTGCTGCGGATCTTGCTGCAGGTATTGGTAGCTTTGGGATTAATAATTGCCGGGGCTAACCTGTTCGTGGATTCTGTCAGCAGCATCGCTGTTCTTTATGGAGTACCGGCTTTCGTATTAGCTCTGATTATTACTCCGGTAGCCACCGAATTACCCGAGAAATTCAACAGCATAATCTGGGTTTTCCGGGAAAAGGATACCCTGGCCTTAGGGAATATCACCGGGGCTATGGTTTTTCAAAGTTCCCTGATACCTGCTCTGGGCATTGCTCTAACCGATTGGCAGCTAACCACAGGAGCTCTGCTGGCAGCCCTGATTGCCCTGGTTTCCGCCGGGGTATTGTGTTGGGAACTGAAAACCAAGAAGCATATAAGTGCTCCTATGCTTATATTGGGAGGGGCATTTTATATGTTATTTATATTGAGGATTTTGCATAACTCCGTTTTTCTTGAAGTCAGTGCAGTGAATACATCGTTAAACATCCATTGATTGGCAATTTAAGTAAGCTATCGGCTGATGATTATGTTGCTAGGCCATTAAGGGCTTAAAAAAAGACAGTCTACCCCCTTTCGTATAAATCGGTAGCTTTTTATTCGGTTTTTACGCTGCGTTGAGCTTTTTTTGAGTTATGTTTAGCGCGATTACCGACGCTATCATAGTTATGGCGCA
>LFSR01000039.1 GCA_001513155.1 Syntrophomonas sp. DTU018 | reverse complement strand
TTTTTGAGGTCTCTTTTCTATTCCTGACCTCTTTTTTCCTACTAAAACTTTACACTACCTCGTCGTGTCGCGAGGGATTTAGGGTTTTGAACAAAGCAGGCTGTTCAATTCCATTAACCTCATCTTTGGGTTCAGCATCGTACCGGCCAATGAGCGAAGGTGAATCCGGGAAGTAATGAGTCTGGTTTCTACTGGCGGTTGCAAATGTTCCGGCATAGCAGTAAAGGCAGCCATGTAAACAGGTATCGTAGGCGCCGATATCCTTACTGCGGACACAGCCGCATTCCTGCCTTTGGTATTTATCTTTGTCCGGTGTTACATTGATCCCGAACACTTTCTTTATATAGGTATCATCGATACATTTACCTGGCATTAAACCAAAGGACTTTAGATCCAAAACCTCTGCGCAGCTAAAGGCCTCCATATTTGCCTGTTTGGCTCGATCCACGATAAATTCGATGATGTCACGGACTTGCTCTTGGGATTTTTGCCTTTCTACATATATCCCCTGCTTCTCTAAGCGATCGAAGTTGATTTTGGCTTTGCGGTACTCATCCACGATACTTATAATCAGCCGGTGAGTAAACCCTTCCAGCTCCCCGGCAATGAGGTCAATTGTTCTCTTATGATAGTCAGTATCAGTTATACTGCTGATCACAATGGGATCATAACGCCAGATTACTTTTTCCGGGCTTATGTGGTCAGCCAGTCTTTTGAAGGTATCAATGCTCTTCTGCAGTACCGGTACATGGGGTTCAAGGGTTTTGGGATAACCGGTCAGGGTATATTGAAAATAATAACGGAATCCCCGGTTATCCAGTTCCGCAAGGTGTTTCATCAGTGGTTCCGGATTCTTGGTCCAGAAAACAATTACGTCAACATCCTCTGGTTTCAAGGATACGTATGCTACTTGTTTATAATTGAAAGGATTAATGGCGGTGCAATAACCTGCCCTGATGCGGTTCATGAACCACTTTGAATAAAAAGCGGGAATATCAGTTCTCCGGCTGGCACTAATGATCATATCAATCCCTTAAGCAAATAAATCAGGAATCGTGCATCAGGGGTTTTCCTCCCTGGATCTCATTTCTTTAAATTATACCCCGCCTCGAACATGTTAAAGTATCTGGTATCTCCTATATTTCTTCCTCTTTTTGGCTGAAATGAGACCGATTAACCATCAAAATAGTTATTTGTGTTATATTTCAAAATGATATATTCGATGATATAATAAGGAAAATAATTACACTTTTTGTGAGGTGATCGGTTTTTAATTATTTTCTTAAATACCTGTTTGCCGCTTGTTGTCGATTGATTGCATCTCAATGAAGGGAGAATCTGACAATAGGGGGGAGTAAAAGTTGAATAATTCTATTCTCATCACCCATGAGAAAGGCGTAAATCGCAATGTGAACATATCCATTGTTGTGGCAGCACTGCTGGTGTTTGTACTGATTTTATTCATTAAGCAAGCGGGTTTCTTCGCGCCTCGATACTCCTTTACGCAGGCATAATTACCTTTCTGGCCAGGTTCCTGCATGATACAGAGTATGCGTACATATGCAAATATATTTATGCTTTCATTTTCGGGTAACAGTCCAAAGTCTATTTGTGGCTCTGGGGGAGTCTCCCGGAGTAATATACGGCAATTTTTTAGGCTTGGTTATCATGGCTATGTATTTTAATCGCAGGGTAGTATTGTTATATGGACTCAGTGTATTGCTTACCAGTGCGGTATGCCTAGCTCTGGCACCAGAGGTTTACGCAACCAACTATACCCTGATCAGCTGGGGATTTATATTCGTCGTTTTTGTTATTTCTTCAGGGGTAGCCATAATATCGAGCCAGACAGCCTCTCATCTTATTATCCTTGCGGAAGAAAAGCAGGACCAGGCCAGCCAATTGGCTGCCAAACTGAGCAAGACCCTGGAAGAGATAGCCCGTCACTCTGAAGAGTCCTCCTCTATCGCCAGTAGCCTGCTGGATCAAAGCCACAATATCGTTACGGGTATGGAAGAAAACACGGCTGCAACCCAGCAAATAGCCACCGGTATGCAGGAAGTCTCTGCTTCCACCCAGCAGATAATTGTTTCTGCTGAGGAGATAGCCTCCATGTTAAACGACTTGACCCAAAAATCGGCAGAGGGCAATCAACAAGCCCAGGATATTGAAAAACGAGCTTTAACTATTCAGGCCAATGCCGATAAAGCCAAAACCACTACTCTGGAAATGTACCAGGATATACAAGTCCGGGTTCAGAAAGCAATGGAAGAAGCGCGGGTGGTTGAGCAGATTTCAGGTCTGGCCCAGAACATAGCGGCTATTGCCGACCAGACCAACTTGCTGGCCCTTAATGCGGCTATCGAAGCAGCTCGAGCGGGAGAGTATGGACGGGGATTTGCCGTGGTAGCCGAGGAAGTGCGCAAGCTGGCGGAAGATTCGGCCTCAACAGTTGACAGCATCCAGAGTCTCACCCGGCAGGTTCGGGCTGCCCTGGACAACCTGCTGGAAAACACCAGCAGTGTGCTGGAGTTCATTAACAAGGATATTATGGATGATTACAATACCATGGGACAGATAGGCATGCAGTACCGGGAGGACAGCAACCGCTTTTACCAGCTGACCAGCCTTTTCAGTGAACAGATCGGAAGAATAAGTACCTCCATGAAAGAAATCAACCTTACTTTAGAATCCACTACCGCTATTATCCAGCAATCAGCGGCCGGAGCTCAGGATATTGCCCGGGCCAGTGAAGTGGCTACCCGGGCAGCTGAAGCCATAAATGAAGCCTGCCGGAAGATGGTGGAAGGAAGTGAGAAGCTGAATTCACTGGTAGCGGAATTCAAAGTATAGGCAGTCTTTAACGCGTTTCAACAGCCGATGCATAGATAAGTATTGCTGTGAAAACACGTCGACCGTGTCATTGCTGTGAAAATAGCTTCCTTTTGTGTCATCGCGAGGAGCTAAGCGACGTGGCGATCTCGTTCACATACCTGCATGCTCCGTTAGAGATTGCTTCGCTGCGCTCACAATTGTCACCAGCAGAACAGGCCACGATGAATGAAAAGTCCTCTTATGTGTCATTGCGAGCCCCTGAAAGGGGCGCGGCAATCTCATTCGTCTATCTGTCTCCCCGATTGAGATCGCCACGCGCTACGCGCTCGCGATGACACAATGGTTGCCTTTTTACTGACATGAAAGCCATTTTCACAGCAATGACACAAAAGGTGACTTTTCATTTATCGTGGCCCTGCACCGCAGGTGATAATTGCTATCTGCTCATTATGCTTTAACACAGCAGTGGTCAGTGTTTAATATATCTGCCATTGACTTCTACGTACCATTCCATTTTATCCAATTGCCATAACAGCTGATGCTGCAGCTTGCGCAAAGTCTTTCGCAGCTGTTTTCTTTGGCTGGGTTCCTGGACCTGCTCCAACTGCTGGATAAGATTGTCTATCTGTTCATGGAGTTCAGATAAGGTCAGATTGTCCTCTGGGCGGCTCATTTTTTCCCTCTCACATTTTAATCAGCACAGGGACACCGGCAGCTATGCCCCTGTGCTATATATTTATTTGTACTGGTGAGTAATTAGTCCCAGGCCTTTAGCCAGTTCCAGCACCAAAATCGGCACCAAAGCTAGCCCCAGGCCTATCAGGTACATTTGGCCGGATAACTGGGTTAAGCCGAATGCTGATGTTACCGGTGAGACGAAAATTACCAGAGCCATTAACACCAGTGAAACTACAGCGGCTCCATTCAAATATTTATTGGTAAACCAGCCTATGGTAAATAAGGAATGGTCAGAGCGCATATTAAATGCATGCACTATCTGGGATACGGCCAGTACAATAAAGGCCATGGTGCGGCCGGCGGCTATATCGCCGGTGGCTTTCCAGGCAATGGCAAAGCCAGTTAAGGTCAGAACCGCAAACATAACTCCCAGCAGTACGATTCTTAAGCCATAGCCATGGGCAAAGATGCTCTCCCCTTTCGGCCGGGGATTGCGATTCATTACGTCTTTTTCCACCGGTTCCACACCCAGGGCAATAGCCGGCAGGCTATCGGTAACCAGGTTGATCCATAACAAGTGCACCGCCAGCAGGGGAGAAGTCTTCCATATCAGCATGGTGACAAACACGGTAAGCACTTCCCCTATATTGGTCCCCAGAAGGAAGCCCACTGTCTTTTTAATATTGTCATAAATGCCGCGGCCTTCCCGCACTGCCTCCACGATGGTGGCAAAATTATCATCGGTGAGAATCATATCGGAAGCCCCTTTGGCCACATCAGTGCCGGTAATGCCCATGGCACAGCCAATGTCGGCGGCTTTCAGGGCGGGGGCGTCATTAACACCGTCTCCGGTCATGGAAACTACTGCTCCCTGCTTCTGCCAGGCCCTCACTATGCGAATCTTGTCTTCCGGGGATACTCGGGCATAAACCGAGATATTCCTCACCTGTTCATCGAGTTCTTCCTCCGTCATGGCGGCCAGTTCACTGCCCGTTACCGCCCGGTCCCCCTCCTGGAGTATACCCAGATCCCTGGCGATGGCTGCGGCAGTTACCACATGGTCACCGGTTATCATTACCGGTTTGATTCCCGCCTGCCGGCATACTGCCACGGCTTCCCGGGCTTCAGGCCGGGGCGGATCAATCATTCCCACCAGTCCCATAAAGGTAAGACCGTTTTCCAACTCCTGGCTGGTTGGCTCACCGGGCACCTCATCGATTTCCTTATAACCAACGGCCAAGACGCGCAGGGCCTGCTGGCTTAACTCGTCAACATACTTCCGGCCCGCTTCTATATCTCCATTAATACACTTGCCTGCTAATACGTCAAAAGCTCCTTTGACAATGACCACATTGCGGCCGTCAATTCTGTTGATGGTACTCATAAGCTTGCGGTCGGAGTCAAAAGGCAGTACCGCCAGACGCGGGCACAAACGGTTCAGCTCATCCTTGGGCATCCCGTTCCGGTGGGCAGCCAGGACGATGGAGGTTTCGGTGGGATCACCGATGTGACGAATCTGGTCTCCGGAAAAATCTATAGCACCGTCGGAACACAAGGTAGCATACATGAGGAGTTTTCTGATGGCCTCTGAGTTTCGATCAGTGATATCCTCCAGCAAGGCACTGGCGGCATCAAAAGCTTTTACCAGGGTCATCTGGTTCTGGGTAAGGGTACCGGTTTTGTCAGAACAGATAACAGTGGCACTGCCCAGGGTCTCCACTGCCGGCAGCTTTCTGATAATGGCATTCCTGCGGACCATGCGCTGCACCCCGATGGCCAGGACTATGGTGACAATGGCGGGCAGGCCTTCGGGGATAGCAGAGACTGCCAGAGCTACGGCAATCATAAATATCTCTATTACTTCCATTCCGTAGAGCAGCCCGATGCCGAAAATAACAGCACAAATGCCTAAGGCCAGGAAGCCGATGTATTTGCCCAATACCGCCAGTTTGTGCTGCAACGGGGTCTGGGGGTTATCTTCAGCATCCAGCAAACCAGCAATTTTGCCCATTTCCGTATTCATGCCGGTGGCAGTAACTACCGCCGTGGCTGTGCCATAGGTTATGCTGCACCCGGAATAGACCATATTTATGCGGTCCCCCAGGGGGGCATTGCTGTCCACCCGGGCTTCAGCATCCTTTTCCACGGGCACTGATTCCCCGGTTAAAGCGGCTTCCTCAGCCTTCAGGCTGGCTGAACGGATCAGCCGGGCATCCGCTGGTACAAAGTCCCCTGCTTCCAGGCTGATGATGTCCCCCGGCACCAGCTGGGCAGCCTCCACAATGGTTTCCCGGCCATCGCGGATCACCCGGGCATGAGGGGCGGCCAGGTTCTGCAAGGCATCCAGGGCTCTTTCCGCTTTGCCCTCCTGCACCACGCCAATAATAGCGTTGAGTATGACAATCCCCAAGATAAGAACCGGCTCGAAAAATCCCTCACCCTCGTGCCAGGCTACCATAAAAGAAATTCCTGCTGCTATTAGCAGGATAATGATCATTACATCCTTGAACTGTTCGGCAAAACGCTGCAAAGTGGTTTTTTTCTTCTTTTCCTGCAGTTTGTTTTCCCCGTATTCTGCTAAGCGCTTAACAACCTCCTCGCAACTCAGGCCAGTCTCCGCACTTACCTGCAACTCCCTGAGCACCTGCTGGTAATCCATGCTGTGAGGTATCAAACGGCCAACTCCTCCTGTTCTGCATCAATGGCAGCAGTTTATATTCTCATGATGGTTTTAGAACCCTTCTTATAATCTAGCATATTTTGGTTCCTGATAAACATCAGTTTCAACATTTGTTTCCCGCCATAATTTATCTGCTACCGGAGCCCAGTTGTTAGCCGCTTGATGGCACTTGGCGCAAAGGGAGTGGACATCTTCGGGTGCCATTACTTCCGTGGACTTGGCGCCTGATTTTTCCACCATAGCCGCCAAGCATTCCGGATTGTCCAGCAGCGGGCAGGGGCGCAGGTGATTGTTGTTAAAGGGCTGGTTCCGGTGATACTGCATGAAAAGGGGTCGCTGCAGAGCTTCCAGCAGAGTAGTTTCATGGATATTGCTGTCCGAATAGTGGATAAAGGCACAGGGTTCTATATCCCCATTGGCATTGATATGCAGGTAACGGCGTCCTCCGGCAATGCATCCCTGGGAATATTCCCCGTCATTCCAGAAATCCAAAGTGAAAATTGGTTTGGTTTGCCTGAACTTGCGGATTTGATGATACATGAATTCCCTCTGCTCGGGGGTAACCATTAATTCAGGTACGGCATCAACCCCTACCGGCATGTAAGTGAAGAACCAGGCAAACTTGGCACCTTTGGCAATTATAAAGTCGATGAACTCCTCACTGCCGATAACCTCGGTGTTCTCCCTTGTGTAGGTGCAGGAAACCCCAAAGGGCAAGCGCTTGGAACGGAGAAGATCCATGGCATCGGTAACCGCTTTAAAGGTTCCTTTGCCCCGCCGGGAATCGGTATAATCTTCAAATCCATCTATGCTTATGGCTGGCACGAAGTTCTTCACTCGCAGCATGTCATCAGCAAATTTTTCATCGATGAGAGTTCCGTTGGTAAAGGCCAGGAAAGCACAATCAGGATGTTTTTCACACAGCTTGATGATGTCAGCCTTGCGGATCAGGGGTTCACCGCCGGAGTATATATAAGCAAAAACTCCCATTTGTTTGCCCTGCTCGATAATGCTGTTTAAAGTAGCATAATCCATACTGAGATGATGTCCGTACTTGGCAGCCCAACAGCCTGTGCAGCGGAGATTGCAAGCTGAGGTAGGATCCATCAGGATAGCCCAGGGTACGTTGCATCCGTACTTTTCCATTACTTTATCCTGGCGTTTGGTGCCTATGACCGTGGCGTTTACCAACACGTTTTCAAAAAAGCTCTTTCTCACCCCGTCGTCAATATCGGTGTAAAGGCTTTTCACCAGTTGATACCAATTGCTGTCTTTATCCTCCAGCCATCTCTTGGCTTTGACAGCCTGGGGAGCCACGTGTTTCCCATCCGTATCCACTTTTATCAGCCAGTCCACGAGTTTAACGATGTTTTTTTCCGGGTCAGCATCCAAATAGCTTAATACTTTTTTCAAACCGAATGCCTTGATACTCTCCCCGACACTTTTGTCCATATTCTACCCCTCGCTTCCTTTCTCATCTTTGTTATTCGGCTGACACTTATCCTTTCTGATAGTCTAAAAAGTTCAGCATAATATTTCCTTAGACAGATTTGGGACCTTGTCAAAAAGCAGGACATTTTTGAAAGATGTCGTAGTTTTGGACATTATGAGATTTTGCCTATTTCAAATTTTTATCGGGATACTATATTAAGGGAGGATTTTGCATAACTCCGTTTTTCTTGAAGTCAGTGCAGTGAATACATCGTTAAACATCC
>LFSR01000048.1 GCA_001513155.1 Syntrophomonas sp. DTU018 | reverse complement strand
GGATGTTTAACGATGTATTCACTGCACTGACTTCAAGAAAAACGGAGTTATGCAAAATCCTCGATTAATAAAATGAAGGGGCAGTAAGCCTTTATAAGTACAATGCTTTGGCGGGGCATTCATCCACACACTTTAAACAAAGGATACACTCGGTTCCATTCAAGCGTTTCCGCGAATTATCGGTCATGTCCACATTCATAGGACATACCGTTTTACATTTTCCGCAATCCACACATTTCTCCTGATCGTTTTTGACTCGCAGCAAAGAAAAGTAACTAGCCGGTTTCAAGAAAACAGTTATGGGACAGATATATTTGCAGAAAGCACGGTTATCCTTAAAGGCAATAGCCAGGGTTATGCCTATCACATAATAAAGCACGTTGCCAATTATAAAACTCCACAACATAACCTGAGATGTATTGGTATAATTTACCAGAAGCACTGTAACCACAAACAATATGGATGCCAAAAACATAATGTAGCGGATAAAACCTATTCTTTTTCTGGGCTGCTGGGGCACCTCATAAGGCAGCAAATCAAGGATCATAGCTGTCCAGCAGGCGTATCCGCACCAACCACGGCCAAAAAATAAAGGGCCAAATATTTTGGCAACAGCATAATGAATTACCGCTGCTCCAAAAACACCTAAGAATAGATAGTACCAAAAGCCCTCCAACTGTATATTTTCATGGGAAAAAATCCGAGATACACAAGCATGTATGAGCCTACCGCAAATTGAACGGTTTTTCTGGCGTACTTGATCTTTTGCGAATACAGGTATATACCCAGTGCCAGCCAGGAGCCAATATAGGTGAAGTTGTAAAGGTAAAATATGTTGTCCTGGGTTAACCAGAGGGAGACTGCTATGATTTCAAACAGTATCCAAATTCCTAACGGGTACAAATATGATTTCATGGGGCTTCTCCCGCTTTCTCCTCAGGGGAACGATCCCGGTTATTAATAAGGGATCATATTTTTTGGTATAACAATACTAAAAAATACGGTTAAACCCTTCTCTCCCGGATAAATTTAAGCTGGCTAAACCGGAGTGCAGATGTCTTCCGAAATAGCTGCTCTAGTGTATCATATTTATGAAAAGGAGGTATGCTGCACTAGATGAAGTCCGTCAAAACCGATTATCATATTCACCCCAATTATTCAATCGATGCTGCGGATGTTTCCATAGAAGAATACTGCAAAAAGGCCCTGGATATGGGGTTTAACGAAATATGTTTCACCACCCACGTGGAACTGGACCCAGTCCGCCGGGAAATGGACAATTATGTAATGGTGAACGGTAAAAGAATATCCGTTTTTGATCCGGCCTGGCTGGACAGTTATTTTAACGAAATCCGGCGGGCACAGGAGCAATTCAAGGGCACACCCCTGCACATAAAGGCTGGGGTGGAAATCGGCTACTGCCCCGGTACTGAGAAAGATATAGAAAAGATCGTAAACAATTATCCCTTTGATTTTGTCCTGGGGGCTATCCACTGCCTGGACCATATTGCCATTTCTTCCATGAAGGAAAGTCCCCGCTATTTCCAGCCCCGCACCCTAGACCAGGTGCGCCGGGATTACTTTACGACTCTGCAGGAACTGGTGGCTACCGGGCTGTTTGACTGCCTGGCTCATTTGGATCTCTATGTACGTTACGGCAGCAGGTACTTCGGCCCGGAGATAAATCGCATTCATGAAGGGATAATCGAATCGATATTCAAGGAAATGGCCCAGAAGGGCATGGGACTGGAGATCAATACTTCCAGCCGCCGCCGGGGATTGGAGGAATTTCACCCTTCCAAAGAAATAGTAGCCCTGGCAGCAGAATCAGGCATTACCATCTTCACAGTTGGCTCCGATGCCCATAAGCTGGAAGAGTTGGGCGAGTACCTGGACGAGGCCGAAGCAATACTGGAGGAATTTAATCTAACCAATCATGTTTTCACCAAAAGACAAGCTATTCCGTGCAAGCCTGTCATTAGCCAGAAATAAAGCGGCACAGCGAGTTTTTACCTGGAGGCTGCACCGTATAGCCCCGTTTAATTCAGTTCAGTCTAAGCTTCGTCCCGGTCAGCTGGTATTTCCCCTGTTCCAAGCTGTAGACGGTTTGCAAGTGGGCTAGAGTATGCACATGAGCAACACCAATAACCCTTTGGTCAGTTATGATTGTATATACTCCGTCACCATCTTCATCAACCAATTGATAGCTGCTGATGGGATCTATCCAGGTAGATATGCTGTAGAGCCGATCCTCGTCAGCAGTGAATTCTTCCCTGTCAATTCGGATTAGATGGGTTTCACCGGTTAGACAGTCATGAAAGCTCACCTGGTAATTCCCGATGTATTTGACCTCATAGCGGCTTTCTAAATCCTGCTCATCCCAACTAGGCGAATCAAATATATTTACCAGCTTCTGATCATCCCAGGAATACACCTCCAGGCCTTGAGCACCCGAAGTACCTGTCCCATAACTGCTGACCAGTATTTCCGGCACCCCATCACCGGTAATATCTTTAAGCTGCATATCAGCCCTGCTGTACAGCCCATCTTCATCATCCAGGCGGGCGATTTCCTGGTTGTCCAGAATCAGCACCCAGTAATCAGGCCACCCGCCTGCATTAGTAATCAGTTTCAGATGAACAATTCCCTGTGATTCATCACTTAGAGCGATCTGTTCCTGCTGAATCCAGTATTCCATTCTAGGTATTATTTTTACGGTCTCATCCTGGATTTGAATCTGGCAGTCAAAAGCCTTTTCAATCAGTTCCACCGGCACCATGGTCCTCCCCTGGTATATCCAGGTCTCATTGTCAAACGCCAAGGTATCACCAGCATAACTAGCCACCTTTTCCCCAATCCTGAATTCCAACTGAAATCCAGTGCGCCAGGCAGTAACCATGCGGCTGGAGGGGTCATAAGTAATTGTTCCTTCCAGGGCTTCGACTATGGGCCGCAGCGGGACATACATCTGGCCCTGCACCATTTGGGGACTCACATCACTGATCGACGTTGCTCCATTAATCTCCAAAGTATAACCGGCAGTTTGAGCCATTGCCGTCAGCGGAAGCAAAAATATCATTATACAGGCTGTGATTAATCCTCTCATCATGCAGCGCTCTCTCCTCTAAATGTGTCTCGTCACTAGTTATAGGGAAGAACTCAAGAAGTTCTTTCACCCGGTTTTATTTTCCAAATTGCATTGAAGTATAAATAACAACAGCTATACTGAGAAGCACGGTTCCGTAAATTCTTCGCCATAAGAGCTTATTTATGGGAAACATGATGCTGACACTGATTAGGAAAACTTTTAACTAAAAAACCCGCATGGCTGCCCGAACCATGCGGGTCAAGTAATTACTGCTGCTAGAAAGGATTTCGTATAACTCGAACATCCTCACTCTTGCAGTTTTTGCATTTCAAATTCTCCGATTCAGCAGCTTTGTATATGCTCTTTTCTCCGCATTTATTACACTGTATTGTTATGATGGTTGATTTACCTGGCTGGCTCATTTTTATTCCTCCCCTGCATTTATCTTGCACTCCAACATTTTATCGATTTCCTTGCGTTTGGAGGGTACCGTATAATAAGTGGAATTAAACTCATATGGGCCTCCTGAATCCCGGCTGTCCTGCCTAATATACCCCGCTTGAACAAGCTTGTCTATTAAAGGAGCAATCAGGTTTATTTCTATCCCAACATTATTGGCTATAGCCAAAACATCCACCCGGGAAGGAGACGTGCGAATAAACCGTAATGCACGTAGCATTGTTTCCTTTGATATTTCGGTTGTTCCAGGATAGACCTGTTTCCCCCGGTGGAATACCATCAACTGTCCCCTTTCAATAGGTTTCCAGTCTTCCCCCTCGGTCAACTTATTAGTTGCAACTATGCATCCCACTTCATCTGCCCGTTTCATAGCATCAAGATCAATGTCCAGATCTTCATCTTTCAGCTTTACCACTCCGAAAGGTGCTTTCCTGAGGGTATAAAAGAGCCCTACGGGAGCAGCTTTATCCCGGTAACAAAACAGGTATTCGCCGTCGGACAGCAAACAGTTAAACTTGCCAAGTTCATTCACTTTTCGGAGGACTTCTTCAAATTGGACAAATGCTTGATAATCCCATTGAGAAATCTCATTAGCTATGTAGTCCATCAGATAACAAAATGCATGTTCAGAATCGGTGGTACCCAGGGGAATATATCTTCCTAGAGGAAGTGCACTTCTAAAATCATGAAGGTTTCCATTATGAGCAAAAACATAATCTCTGCCTTGCAATTCCCGCACAAAGGGATGAGTATTGGCGTAATTAACTTCCGAAGTAGCCCAGCGGACATGGGAAATATACAAGGATGAATGAATACCCTTGTAGTTCACAAGAAAACTTGTCACAGGACTGCGGCCTGCCTGCACGGGTTCTTTGATTATCTGGGATGCTTTACTATCTTCAGGGTAAAAAGCCAAACCCCACCCGTGGGGATTATTATTCCCCCGCTTGATCATTCCCCGGAAAGATACAGTCATATTTACTGGATGATTAAAGCTCATTCCTAAAAGTTCACACACGTTGATTTCTCCCTCCCCTATTAGGCTATACTCAAGCTAACCCCATAGCATGCCTGCTTTCGTTCAAGTATGGCAGGCAGTTGTATTTATCGAAAAGCCAAGTCATCCTTCCAGGGCTGATCGTCGAAGGAGATTTTATCCTCAGCACGTATTCGTCCATTCCAAACATATACTTCTGCATCCACAACCTCCTCGTTTAGCAGCACCTTGGCACTACGCCGGATGTACAAGTAACCGTTATCTTCTAAATCGTCCAGGTCTTCCAGTACCGAAGAATCGATTTCATATAATTCCCCCAGTACTTTCTCTGCGCTGTCTGGTACCACTCCCGGGTAGCTTCCCAGGTTATAGAGAGCATAACCGGGAAGTACCGCCTGCCCCAGGTACTTTTGACCCCTAAGATAGGGTTCATGATTACAGCAGTTTCTCATCAAAGTTCCATATACAAACACCCGGATCATTTCCATTCACCCCAAATGCTGGCAACATTGCTCCCGTTAAGGATTTTGCTGCTGTAGTCCACATCTGCTTTACCTGTAATCAATTCACAGGCATAAGTACTCATACTTCCCGCCTCCCCATTCATTCGCTGACTTAAGTTTAACTGTCATCAACGAGTAAAAGCAGGAAGCTGAGCTTCGATTTTTCAATCCCTGACTAATAAAGGCATTTCCCGTATTTACTGGCTCTGATCACAGCATCAATTGGGATTACTTCTTCCTTATCCTCATGTATCACTTTTATATGACTGCTGGAATGGGATCTGATTAGGCAGTCCTTTAGAATTCTGGTGCCGTGTTTTTCCTGAACTTCTATGGTACAGGGCTGGCTATTTTTGAGAAAGTTGAGTACGTTTCCTACACCGTGTTCGTAAGAACAGTCAGCCTCAGTGGAATATAAACCGTGATTACGCTGGGATTCCAACATTTCAAACCAGGCCTTATTCAAGTTTAACTGTTCAGACACTTTTAAAATACGATTTCTGCCATAGTCGGAGAGTTCACTCCAAATGTTGGCAGCTAAACGAATTGCATACTCGGAATAAGCAGGGTCCAGGGCTTGCACTTCCAATCCTTTCAGCAAAACAACCACTTGGGTTAGATTGGCCGTTAAAAAGATAGGATGAACCGTATTAAGTCCTTGATTGTGGTACACCACATCATCTCTTTTAATCTTTAGTTGCTGCCCTAGAACAGAAATGCCATCTTCAAGTGCCTGTAAATCAGCACTGATAGTTCTGTCGCTGACCCACAGCTCGTTTTCAAAATCCGAAGCCCTGTATTTCCTATCATGCAGCCTTTTCACAATATACATCTGCCGGTCAAATTGGGAATTAAACGTAGGCGGGAAATTAACTTCGACCTTCACTCCATATTCCATATCCAGAAAAGCAAGATATTCTTTGAAAACCTTGATAGCCGTGGTTTTATCCTTGGTATACGAAGTTACGGTATCCTTTATAGCTACAGGAATATTATCGATGACCTTCTTGCTAGTAATGGGATGATCATGAAGCTTTTTCAGACTTTTATGGTATATAAACCGTTCTTTCGCTTGGTCCGCTAGCAGGTTCCTTACCGTTCTCTTGTCTCTTGCTGTTCTTCCTTTCTTGTCAATGAAACTCATTACGGAATCCATCACAGTAACCAAACTATTCCCTCCTCATCCCAAAAAAGAATAGCTTCCGCTATAACTCATCATAGCAGAAGCATCTTTTAAGTTACCTGAGCATTTTTAATTAAAACATATTTAAGGCAAGGGATTCTCCAACATAGATTTCCCTCTTTGCTCATATTTAGACACTCTATTGTGATGTATCGTCTAGACGCTCTGCGGCAGCTATGACCGACTCCAGCAGCAAGCGTGGAACTATAGCTATGACTGTATGCACACTGAAATTAAGACTCATATAATCCGTCGGGCATTATAAAGGCGCCACCAGGCTTGCAGGTGAGTAATAATTGCCAGGACCGCCAGAGCTAACGGCAGCAGATTGAAGATTCCCCCCAGGAATATGATAAACAGGCGCCCGTCCCGGTTGGCAGGCAGGTACCGGGTAATGCCGTCATGGATTTCAGGAATATAGGGCTTTCCGGTCAGAGCATGAAACTTTTCCTTGAAAAGCATGGATAGGGGTATCCCGGTCAGGGCGGCAGCACCGATCCCTAAGGCCAGGGGATCAGCGGCAGCAGTGTACCAGGCGTAAGTCATGCCAATAATTATAAGGAAATCTCCATAGCGGTCCAGGATCGCATCCAGGAGCCCTCCATAATTGCTGCGCATAAACTTCAGCCGGGCTATCTCTCCATCTACCCCATCCAGTATAGACGCAAACTGGGTCAACAACCCCGCCAGGATCGGATTTACCACTGCAAAACAAATAGCTGACAATACAGCCACAAAAAAAGAGCACCAGGTAATCTGATTGGGTGTGACGGCAGTTTTCGCTAATACTTTTGTGATCCGCAGGGACAAAGGCCGGTTGAAAGTGCGGGAAATAAGGCCGTCTTTAGGGGGCACCAGGGACTTTAAGAGCATCTTTTCAGCGTATTTGTAGCTCTCCAGGTCGTCTACATCCACCCAATTGCCTTCTAGGAAAAACAGCCTCACCTTACGGGACTCAGCCAGCAGGTTTACCCCATCGGTAAGCGTATAACGTCCTTGGCTGACAGCCTTGCCCAAAGCATCCAGCAGCGCCTGGGAGCCGATAAATAGGCCGCAGTCCACGGCGTTGTAGTCCTGCAGATCCTTGCCTAGCCTGAGGGCAAAGTCATCCTGCCCTTTGACTTTGGTGCATTCATCCAGGTCATAAACCTGTTCCAACCGCCGGTCAGCCGCCAGCAGCACTTCCCCTGCTTCCAGAGTCTGGGCGGCAGTCAGGAAGGATTTAATCACATCTATTTCAAAAACGTGGTCAGCCATCATCAGTATATACTTCTCGTCTGCAAAATGGTTTTGGCGCAGGGTATAGGCGGACACACCATTTCCCAATTGCCATTCAGCATTATGCAAATAACTGATCTGCACCCCCAGCTTTTCCCCAGTGCCCAGGTATTCTTCTATTTCCTCAGCCTGATAGCCGGTGATAATAATGAATTCTTTGATGCCGCAATCCCGCAAGGCCAGGATATTCCGCTGGATCAAAGCAAGCCCCAATAAAGGTACAAGAGGTTTAGGCCTGGAAAAGAAAGGCCTTAACCTCTTGCCTTCACCAGCTGCCAATAAGACAGCCTTCATTTAACGTTCCCTCCTGCCCGCAATGAAATCCTCCACCATTTTCTTGGCTTCCGTGTCTGTATATTGAATGGGAGGCGACTTCATGGTATAGGCGGAAATGGAGTACAGTACACCGCCAATCTTGCGATCCAAAGCCAGCTTCATGCACCTGATGGCATCAATTATGACCCCGCCGCTGTTGGGGGAGTCTTCTACGGACAGCTTGACCTCAACGGATAAGGGAACATTGCCAAAACCTCTGCCTTCCATACGGATGAAGCAGATCTTGTTATCCTTCAACCAGGGTATATAATCGCTGGGACCGATATGAATATTATCCGGGGCTAGAGCTACTTGCAGCTCCGCTTGCACTGATTGAGTCTTGGATTTTTTCTTGGAGGTCAGCCGGCTGCGGTTTAACATATTGAGAAAATCTGTATTTCCTCCGAAGTTCAACTGGTAGGTACGATCCAGTATGACCCCCCGGTTTTCAAACAGCTTGGTTAATGTTCTATGGATAATGGTAGCGCCTACCTGACTTTTTACATCATCACCGATAATAGGAATATTCTTTTCCTCAAACTTTTTGGCCCAAGTTTCATCAGAAGCAATAAAAATCGGCATAGCATTTATAAAGCCTACATTAGCCTGCAAACAGGCATCGGCATAAAACCTGGCCGCTTGTTCCGAACCAACCGGCAAGTAATTAATGAGTATTTCAGCTCCGCTCTCCTTAAGTTCCTTAACCACATCACAAGGCTCTTTATCCGCAACAACAAAAGCCTTGTCCGGATCGTATTCAGCCATATGTTCAGATATACCGTCCAATACCGGACCCATCTTCACTTCCACATCGTAATCCGGCAGCTTGTCATAGAAGATGGTCGTACAGTTGGGCCTGGCGAAAAGGGCCTCTTTCAGGGGTTTGCCGACTTTACGCTTGTCCACATCAAAAGCAGCTACTATATTAATGTCGCTGAGCTTGTAACCACCCAGATCCTCATGCATCAGCCCGATAATATTTTCCGGATGGTTTTTGTACATTTCCAAACCTTGTAACAGAGCACTAGCACAGTTTCCCACACCAACAATAGCAACGTTTATTTTGGACATAAGATCCCTCCTTCAATTTATTAGCTATGAGATGGTGGAAAGACCATACTAGTTATGTCACTCCCCCCTTTCCTCAATAAAACACTCCCTAAAAATAGGGAGTGCAGACTGTCGAAAAAGGCCATGTAAGAGATCGCCACGTCGCTGCGCTCCTCGCGATGACAAAACCAAAAGCCCATCATATGTGTCATTGCGAGGCATGACGTGCCGTGGCAATCTCGAACGTCCAACTATTAATAAGCTTTTTTTACACGCTGAACTCCCTAAAAATAGGGTGTGCTCGTTCATGTATTAATTTAAACAAAATATAAAAACACTCCCAATATCAATAAGAATCGCCATATTCTTATTTAATATTAAAAGCATTTTTATATCTTGTTAGCACTTATGGCGCAGCGCTGCTAATATATTAAAACATAATTTTGCTAATTGCAATCCCGTCCTTTTGGCTGGCCAATAAAAAACAGGCGGGAAATGGGGGTGATGTTCCCGCCTGGTTAAACAGCGATCTTTTTAGGGTAAGAAGATGCCGGCAGGGTCAACTTTGGTATAGAGGAGCTCCAGTTCTTCATAGGTAGGAGGCTTGGTTTCACCCCTTACCCTGGAGATATTCAGGTCAAAGGAACAATTATCCCTAACTTGCTCTGGCGTGAACCCGGGATGAACCGTATCCAGATACATAACCCCCTCTTCATCAAACCGGAACACGCCCATATTGGTGATTACAGCTTCCGGGCCTCCTCGGAAAAACTTTCCATACAAGTCTTTTTTGGAAATCCATTCACCGCTTGGCCACTTCAGTAATCTCCATCCAGGTGAAGTGATGTAATCAACATTTTCCCTGAAACGGCGTTTTTCCTGAACCATTACAAATACCGTGCGCCGGGCCAGAGAATTGATGTCGGGGTTGCCGCCGCTGCCAGTGAAGCGCTTGCTGGGAGTGAGATAATTGCCTACCACGGTGGTATTAACATTGCCGTATTTGTCGATTTCGGCACCTCCCAGGAACGCCAGATCCACATAGCCTCTATGCAGCTGACCGAAAAAAGCTTCGGTAAGACCGGTAGCAAGGGAAGCCTGGTAAACGCAGCGCGCATCCCCGACCGATGAAGGCAGGTCAATAGGACGGCCATCTATACTGCCAGCTTCATAGATACATACTGACGTGGGTGCAGTAGTAAGCTGGGCCAGCATTATGGCTAACATGGGGAGCCCGGTACCGGCAAATACTACATCTCCGTCTCTTACTTCCCGAGCTGCAGCGACAGCCAGCAAATCTATGGGTTTGTATTCACCGGGTTTGGCATAGTCCTTCTTATCAGCCATCATCTCGACCCCCTTTTCATTCTGGTGGAATAACCCAAAACCCTGTTAGCCCGCAGTTGCTCCAGTCTGGTAACGCCTATTTTTTCCAGATACTCTTCATGTCCTTCTACTCCAAATATCCATTCTTCCGCCCATCTGTTAAAGCCATCCTGGGATTTTGAAGCAGCATATAAATTCCTTATAAAATCGGCATCCACATCATAATATCCCTGGGACCCGGTGGGATGGGCCGCCCACGGCAATTCAACAATATAGTCAATCGCATAGCCAGGCACCAGGTTCTTCTCCGGCTCCTGCCGGATATAGCTTTCCGGTACGATTTCTTCGGCAATAACTATAACCTTATCAGCTGCTCTGATTACTTCGGCATCGGTATAGGTCTGGGCAAAGACTCTGACCGTACCTTCGTCACCGACCTGGGAAGCATAAACCAGCGCCCAGTCAGGGTTGGCGGCGGGCATTAACAGCAGTTCTCCCATCCCGAAAAAAGGATCTTCCACTATGGCATACTTCATGGCAGGTATCTTGGGATTGGAGCCATCCCGCAGCCCGGCCTTTCTCAACATATCAAACTCAGGATTCAGAATATCGGTTCCCATGGAAAGAGCGCAGGGCATATAGGGCAATCCATAAGAACCGGCCAGCAAACGAGCCACAACGTGACCATGACTGTAGTCTTCCACAATGATACTGCCCTCAATCTGACCACGGGCAATAGCCTCACCTAGTTTGCCGTACAGCTCATGTCCTACCCAGCAGGACTCCCATATTCTTATAGCGCCTGCTCCGGCTAACACCTCAGTATGGGTACCGCCATTAACTTCAAACAAATGGAGGTTTTTCTTATTCTGCCGGATCATTTCATATACTAAAGCCATAGGGCGCCGCCAGATCGTAAAACCGCTGAAAGATATCATATCCCCGTCCTGGATAAGGGCGGCGGCTTCTTTTAACGTTATCTTCTTAGGCCTTCCCATTAACTCCCCTCCTTCTGTCCTCTATGAAACCTCTTTATGAATCCATATGACCGATTGTCTTATCACTATGCTTCCGGATCAGTCCGCCTTTAGAAACGGCCTAGAACTTCACGGGCAATGATCATCCGCTGAATCTGATTGGAACCTTCATAGATCTGGGTAATCTTTACATCCCGCATCATTCTCTCCACCGGATACTCCTTGCAATAACCGTAACCGCCCATCAGTTGTACACAATTGGTGCAGACTTCCATGGCTGTATCAGTGGCAAACCGTTTGGCCATGGAGGCTTCCTTATTGTGAGGCAGTCCCTGATCCTTCAGCCAGGCAGCCCGGTAAACCAGCAATTGGGCAGCTTCCAGAGCTACAGCCATATCTGCAACCATAAACTGTACTCCCTGGTTGGCAGCCAGTGGTCTGCCGAATTGGTGTCTTTCCTTAATGTAATTAATGGTGTATTCCAGAGCGCCCTCACCTATGCCTAGTCCCTGGGCTCCAATGGTAATGCGGCCTCCGGCCAGAAGCCCCATAGCCACTTTAAACCCGTCATTTACTTCGCCCAGGACATTTTCCTTGGGTACCTTAACATTGTCGAAATACAGCTCGGTGGTTGGATCACCATGTAAACCCATTTTCTCGACGGGCTTGCTTATGGTAAAACCAGGAGTGTCTTTCTCAATAATCAGGCAGGTGATGCCTTTCCCGGGAGGCGCCGTAGGATCGGTTTTGACGAAGGTGCAATAGGTTTGGGCAATTCCGCCATTGGTGATAAAAATCTTGCTGCCATTTACTATGAAATGATCCCCTTTATCTTCAGCCCGGCACTTCAAAGAGGCCGCGTCAGACCCGGCATTGGGTTCAGTGAGGGCATAAGCCCCGACTATTTCTCCCTTAGCCAGGGGCCGCAGGTATTTTTCTTTTAGCCTGTCGCTGCCATAGAGATAGATACTCATACATCCCAAGCCGGTGTGCACACTCATTACCACTGCAGTTGAAGCACAAACCTTGGCTATTTCTTCTATAAACATGGCAAAGTCCAGGTAGGTGGCACCAGCTCCTCCCCATTCCTCCGGAATTGGGAGACCGGTCAAGCCCAGGTCGGCCATCTTCTTGAAAGTTTCGTAGGGAAATTGGTGAGTTCTGTCCAGCTCAGCCGCTAGCGGTTCAACTTCGTTCTTGGCAAATTTACGGAACATATCCCTCATCATTAAGCTTTCTTCACTTAATGCAAAATTCATCTATGGTCATCTCCTTTGTCCTATTTTCCTTTAAAATCAGCCGTACGTTTTTCAATAAAGGCCTTCATACCTTCCTTTTGGTCTTCAGTTGCAAAGCAAAGCCCAAACAGCTCAGCTTCGATAACCATGGCTCTATCAATATCTGTTTGCAGGCCATTATTAACTGCCACCTTGCAGAAGCGAACTGCTACCTGCCCTCTGCTGGCGATTTTCATCGCCAAACGTCTCACATAATCCATCAGTTCTTCACTGGACACCACTTTATCAACCAGCCCGATACGAAAAGCCTCATGGGCATCTATGATGTCCCCGGTATAAAGCAGCAGCTTGGCTATGCCCGGTGCCACTATGCGAGGCAAGCGCTGGGTCCCTCCGAAGCCGGGGGTAACCCCCAGGCCCACTTCCGGTTGGCCGAACTTGGCTCTCTCACTGCATATCCGGATATCACAGGCCATCGCCAATTCACAGCCGCCCCCCAGGCAGAAGCCGTTTATGGCAGCTATGACTGGTTTTTCTACCGTTTCAATAAGTCTGAAAACCTCTTGTCCAAGCATGCCAAATCTGCGGGCCTCGATGGCATTCATATCCTGCATGAAACTGATATCGGCACCGGCCACAAAAGATTTCTCCCCCGCTCCGGTGATAATTAAAACATCGAGCTCATCAGAACCACCGAAATATTCAACGGCAGCTTTTATATCCAGCAGAGTATCTTCATTAAGTGCATTCAAGGCTTTAGGGCGGTTAATATAAAGGGTGGCTATACGTCCTTCCTCTTGCAGAATAATATTACAGAATTCCACCGTGTCTCCCCCTCCTTTAGGCTCTGACATTCACTGGTTGCTGTAATCGTAAATGCCTTTGCCGGTCTTGCGACCCAGCCAACCAGCCTGGACATACTGCTTCAGCAAGGGAGAGGGCCTATATTTGGGATCTCCATAACCGGTGTACATAACATTGAGAATGGCCAGCACGGTATCCAGACCGATCAAATCAGCCAGAGCGCAGGGCCCCATAGGATGATTCATGCCCAGCTTCATGATGTTGTCGATGTTCTCTGCGGGGGCCACCCCTTCGTACAGCTCCCAAAGGGCTTCATTTATCATGACCTGCAACACCCGGTTGGACACAAAGCCAGGCACATCCTTGCACCAGACCGGGACTTTGCCCATTTTAATGGAAGTCTCTTCCACAATCTGGTACACTTCATCACTGGTTGCCAGGCCGCGGATAATTTCAACCAGTTTCATTACCGGCACTGGATTCATGAAATGCATGCCGATAACTTTTTCCGGGCGTTTGGTACAAGCAGCAATTTGGGTAATCGGCAGGGAGGAAGTATTGGTAGCCAGGATGGCATGAGGAGGAGTGATCTGATCCAGTTTTTCAAAGACTTCCTTCTTGATATCAAAATTCTCAATGATAGCTTCAATCACCAGGTCCGCATCAGCAGCATCTTCCAAGGTTGTGGTGGCTTTCAGCCGCCCAAGAATCGCGGCTTGTTCATCGGCTGACATTTTGCCTTTAGCCACATTGCGTTCCAGGTTTTTCTTTATAATATTGACTCCCTTGTCGACCAATTCTTGGGTAATATCATAAATTACCGTGTCATACCCGGCCTGGGCCGATACCTGGGCGATACCGTTACCCATTTGACCGGCGCCCACAACAAATATTTTCTTTATTTCCATAAATAATCTGCCTCCTTTCATGGTATCAGGATCATGCCGGTACCAAATTTACGGCTCCACTTTAATCAGGATCGCATCACCCTGAGCATGACCGGAGCAGATACCGCATACGCCAATGCCGCCGCCCCGCCGGCGCAGCTCATAGGCCAGGGTCATAACAATACGAGCTCCAGTGGCACCAATGGGATGGCCAAAGGCAATAGCACTGCCATTGACGTTGACCTTCTCTACCATCTCCTCCTTGGTCATACCCAGGATTTTTTGGGCACTGACCAATACCACAGCGGCAAAGGCTTCGTTTATTTCAATCAGATCCACATCCTTGTGAGTAAGGCCATTTTGATCCAGGACCTTTTTAATGGATAACCCCGGTACACAAGCAATATCTTTGGTCTGCTGGGATACTTCGGCATAATCCAGGATGGTGAAAAGGGGTTTCATACCTAGTTCTTTGGCCTTGTCAGCGCTCATCAGCAAGCAGACACTTGCACCATCGTTGACCCCGGGAGCATTGCCCGCCGTCACTGATCCTGGTTGTCCGGTTATAGTGCTCTTGTGGCCAAAGACCGGAGGCAATTTAGCCAGCCCTTCAATAGTAGTGTTAGGCCGGGGGCCTTCATCCTGGCTCATAACTTCCTTGCCGCCTTTAATAGCAACAGGGAAAAGTTCGTCAGCAAACTTGTTTTCCGCCATGGCTTTTGCTGCCCGCATTTGCGACATATATGCCCACCAGTCGTTATCTTCTCTGGTGAATCCAAATTCATCGGAGACCTCCGAACCATGAATGGCCATATGACGGTTGTAGAATGCATCCCAAAGCCCGTCATAAACCATCAGGTCTACCACTCTTCCGTTAGGCACTCCCATTCGTGAACCCCATCTCAAATCAGGCAGGGAATAAGGGCAATTGCTCATACTCTCCTGGCCGCCGGCAATGACAATTTCAGCCCGTCCCGTTTGGATCATCTGGGCAGCAAGATCCAAAGTCTTGATGCCGGAAGAGCAAACCTTATTTATGGTGATAGAAGGCACGGATTCAGGAAGTCCGGCTAGTATTGACGCCTGGCGGCTGGGAACCTGACCGCATCCGGCGGCAACAACCTGACCCATGTATACGTAATCAATATCTTCAGGTTTTACTTTTCCTTCACACCGGCGTAAAAGCTCTTTAATCGCCAGAGCTCCTAATTGGGCTGCATCATATTCCTTCAATTTGCCGCCAAAGACTCCATAGGGAGTTCTGCAGGCCTGCACGCATACTACTTCACGGTTTTTCTTGTATACGTTGCCAATAGATCTGCCCATACCTTCATACTTGGGTTGTCTTTCCCCAAACCCGGTTACCGGTACTTTCTTGGGATAATCTGCCCGTTTCATATCCAGTGACTGAACGAAATCTGACATAAAATCCCCCTCCTTAAGACAATTTCCAATGATTTGCTCCGGAGTATTGAAAAGCAGCTGTTGGTTCTCTCCCTCACCTCCTTTGCCCAGGTAATCAGTCATCATCTGTATCCATGAGAATGTGCCCAGTTGCGCTCATGCTGACTGCTGCCTGAACATTAATGAGCCCCGCCAGAAAAGTGGCGGGGCTCGGAGGCCCTCAAGGATGTATCGCAAGGGGGCTGCTAACTTTATGTACTCATCACATTCCCTCTAAAATAAAATGTCCCGGCAACAGCGCATATGATGCGCCATAAACCGGGGCTCTTTGGCTCTCTATTATTGGTTTGCCTTGCTATTGTTCAAAAACTGACTGCGGCCCATTTCTTTTTAGCTGGCTTGGATTGAATCTTATGTTCTATGGCTTTATACTGGTTTAACTCTCCACAACGGGGACATTTTATTTCCAATTCGCGACATTCCCGGAACTTACCCAGCAACTTATTGCACTTATCACATCTGAAATCGATCACTTGCTTTCCCCCTTTGGCAGTGTTTTTTTTGGGGAATAAAAAGCCCCACAGTTATACCTGTTGGGGCTCTTGGCTCTCTAAAGTATGTTTATTAAACTAGAATACAATTCATGCAGTCTGGCTGCAAATTATTAATGCAAACATCATGCCAACAACTGCCAGATGTTAAGAAATCAGAATATTCAGACATAACAGGGAAGTAATACTTTGTGTAGCAATCCACAATCGTTGCCATTGAGCAACACCATGGGGGATAGTTTGAAACTTTAGTAATGTAAATACCCATATAAGCCATTGCTGATAAAAAGATTTTTAACTGCTGCAGATCAGCAACAGATCTTGCTGATTTGCAACATTTGTATTTAAGCCAGAGTTCTTAAGCAGGTTTTATAAGGGTATTTAGGTTTTGATCCCATAGCGGGCTGCTTTGCGCACTACGGTCGAAGCATTTATTTGCAGGGCCCGCCCGATTTCCCGGGTCGAACGATACTGGGCAAAAGCTTTTTGCAGTAACTGTTTTTCAACGCTGGCAATGGCATCACGCATGGGAACAATGGAAGTAACCGATACTGCTGCCGAAGGAAGAGCCGCCTTATTCATAACATGAGGGAGATCTTCAGCTTTTATAATATCATTATTGCTGGTAACAACCAGGCGTTCGATTAAATTCTCTAACTCCCTTATGTTTCCAGGCCAGTCATAATCCATGAAAACATCGATGACTTGGGGGGTTATCCGCCGGTTAAGCTTATACTTGCGATTAAATACTTCCAAAAAGTGCATGACCAATACCGGTATTTCTTCTTTGCGTTCCCTTAAAGGAGGAATATGCACTGGTATTACATTTAGGCGGTAATATAGGTCTTCCCGAAACTCTTTGCTCCTTACCTTCTCCAATAAATTCTGATTGGTTGCGGCAATAACCCTCACATCAACTTTGACGCTCTTTTCCCCGCCCACGCGGTTAAACTCATGATTCTGCAAAACGCGCAGCAGCTTAACCTGCAAATTGTAGGGCAAGTCACCAATTTCATCAAGGAAAAGGGTGCCGCCATCAGCTAATTCAAAATAACCTGATTTTCCGCTCTTTTTGGCTCCGGTGAAAGCACCCGCTTCATAGCCGAATAGTTCCGATTCCAACAGGGTAGCAGGAATTGCCCCGCAATTAATCTTAATAAACTGTTTATCCTTCCGCTGGCTGTTGTTATGTATGATGGAAGCAATAAGCTCTTTTCCTGTCCCTGACTCTCCGGTAATCAACACAATCGAATCTGCCTGGGCTACGCGTATAACCATATCCAGCAGGTCACGCATCTTGGCCGATTTGACTATAAAGTTGCTTTCACCCATAAACTGGGTTCTCAGTGTGCGTAACTGGCTTTGGTAATGCTGGGTTAATCCCTGGGCCTGTTCAAGCTTGTGTTTCAACTGGTTTAGTTCACTCAGGTCCCGGATATTAGATACAACCCGAAAGATATTGCCTTTGCTGTCGAAAACCGGGGTACCGGTAGAAAGGACCGTTTTCCCGGACCGGCTTTCCTGGATAATGGTAACTGGTTCTCGCTTTTGCAGCACCAGCCTAGAAACCGACTGGGATACTATTCCTTCCTTTTCTATTTCCTCAACATGCTTTCCCAGGAATTCTTTCCCATTTACCCCCATTATCATTTCAAAAGCTTTATTAAGCCTTAAAGTAATGCCATTGCCGTCAGTTACATAAAGTCCGTCATATGAAGATTCAATAATAGCCTCTAATTCTTCATTAAGTTCTTTGGCTAGTTTTATCTCTTTGGACATTTCTTCAAACTCCGAGACATCCTGCAGCACCGCTACCGCTCCGGCGATCTTGCCATCCTTGTAGATAGGTGTACGATTGGAGATATAATTACGACCTCTGACATTAACCCTCTGTACTGTTTCTACCTTTCCAGTTTCCAATACTTCATTCAAGCGGCTGGTAGGGAATACTTCGGAAACATACTTTCCTCTGACCTCTTCGGCTTTGATGCCCAGGTGCTTTTCTGCCGCACGGTTAAATACCCGTATTTTGCCATGCTCGTCTACAGAAATGATCAGATTGTGGGTGTAATTTAATATTGTATCAAACTCACAAGCAACTTCCTTGTATGATTGGAAAAATACCCGAGCCAAATCAGTCCGGGTGATCATACCCACAACCTGGCCTTCATCATCTACTACCGGAAGACGCCCAATACCAGGATGAAGGACTTCCTCCAGGCTATCGTCCATATGACCTATAGTTAAATTCGTCTGCATCACCTGTTTAACCGGAACGGACATATCCATATCTTCCACAACCGCCCGGTAAACATGGCTCTTGGTAATGAGTCCGACTAACTGGCCTTCATCATCTACCACCGGAGCGCCATCCACTTCTTTCTGTATGAAAAGCGCTACCGCTTCTTTTAAGGACTTCTCCATATGGATTACAACCGGGTCCTTTGACATAACATCTTTGAGTTTCACCGGCCCTCACCCCTCCCGGCAAACTATTCTGGTATCCCAATCAACTATTTATTTATAATTTATGCTTTTATTACCAATATTGTAAATAAATATATGCGGATAGATGAAAAGGGGCCATGTCAGAGGAAAAATCGGAAAGCAAGCTATTGATTAGAGCTAAGAATTGCAGAAAATACACAGTCTGCAGGCAGTGTAGAGTAGATGAATAACCTAGCACTCTTTGTTCGTCCTCTCACCCGGGCAGTGAAGGTTTTGTCTCCTGTCAACCTATAAAAAGTTTACGCTAAACCAGGGTATCAAATCCGATTACGGAAATATTCTTCCACTAGTTCGAAGGCAAAATCTCCCATTTGCCGGCGCTCATCTGCGCCTTCATATAGCCTGGGCAGCCCATTGTTCTCACACAACCGGTTCACTGATTTTATCAGGCTGATCAGGCTGTTATGAACCTGAGTCCTCTTTTGGTCTATTTCCGCCACCTCTTGGCTGTACTCCGCACTGTTGTCCCATCTCTGCATTTGAGCTTTCCACATATGCTCGCATACCACAGTCACGTAGCGACCAGCCGTCTCCAGCAGGCGGTAAACCATAGCAATTTTCTGATCCGCATTATCCTGTTTTTGCAGGACTTCGATCAAATTAATAATTTTTTCTCTATACATCCGTTCACCCCGGTACTAAAACTTGCTTCCTGCAAAATAGCTATATCCTGTAAGTTAAAATTCCTCTATATTTAATATCTCGCAAGGTGACGGCAAAAGCGGCTGCCCTTTGAATTCATTCTTTTCGCGGGCAGGAACTCCCTCACGTTCTATTTTCATATAACGGGTTTTTTCTAGCCATTTAGGGTTTTCCATATGTTCTTTATCATAGTACAGCATAGTCCATAATTCTTTTATTCTTGGAATTGACCATAAATCATTGACAGAGCTAGCTCCTGTCTTCTCTTCATCTGGGAGTGCAGCCCAAATGCGTCTCGAAAACTCGGCTTTAAAATCTTTAGTTACTTGTTCAACAGGTAAATACCACTGTTTATTATCAAAGAGCTTTTCGTATCTTCCGGGATTACCCTTTCTATTGGCAGCACGATTAGTGATCACTAGCGTAGGATTTATGCGAATTGAGCCAAATCCTAACGGTTTTCCCAGACCAATTTTATGAGCACACTTCGGCGGTAACTCCAGAACAAACAGTAGAGCTCCTAATTCCAGCTCAGACAAATTCTCAAAGCGAATGCGCCCTGAAAATCTTGTTCCTTCTCTCACCGGTCTAATTAAGGTCAATTGAGATTTTGCTTTTTCCTTTTCTTTCTCGGTAGCTTCCCACTGATAACCACCTTTTTGCGGAGTCCTTCGATGCCAGTAAAGCTTATACCCACGAATAAAAGTATCATCATTCCAGTCAGCTATTCCCCCGGTTTTTAACTCCAAGTAATGCTGCACAGTAGTAGGCTTTGGAGTTGACAGAACCCTGGGGGATAATGCAGGATATTGGCCAGCGTTTTTAACCATCTTGGCATCTTCGAAAAATACCCTGCCTGCAAATTTGTCTGCATTGCCAAAAATTGCTGTAGCAATATCTATTCCATCAAAATTTCTATTTTTTTGTGGTATATGCTCTTTTACTGTTTTGTCATAAGCTAGTCGGTAAAAAGGCGTATGCCCAATAGACTTGATATTGCCTTCATCATCTTTTAAATAGAAACAAGGAACCCCATCGGGATGTTTTTTCAGCATCTTGAGTAGGTCGGCTTCCGGTTCCCTGCCCATGTCTTCCTCATAGCTCTTTATTATATCCTGATTAACTTCTATTCTTCCTTCATCTTTAGGACAATGAATAACCGGGTGCAGATGTTTTTTACTACCTATGCTGCCCGACAATACCAAATAGCCCTTTTCATATCTTTCATCCGACTCAGCTTTCTGATGCCCCAATTCAAAAGAATTTTCCTCAATTAATGCATAAAGCAACTTTATTGTGCCCCCACCATGGTTATGAATTTCTTCCTCCACCGGGATAAAAGAAATTGGATAAAAATCAAATCTGTCCAGTTCCTCAGATACTCTTTGTCCCTCATCATTGACCGTCACAACTTTCCATTTCGAACCATTTGCTTTTGGATAAGCATTAATTCTATATATCTGCTGCTTCTCTAACGGATAGATGAAGTGCTTACCTTTTTCCTTCTTCAGCCAACCTGCTTCCGTTTTTGGGCGTAATCCTCCACAGTCACAAAGCATTGCATCTTGATATCTTCCTCTATTTGCGACTTTTCGGTAATAAAAGTATTTGTTTTTTTCCGTGAATTCCATCTTACTATAACTTACGATCTCAACCAGGGTACGCACCATCCCGCGCAAGCTGCTGCCGGGAATCTTCGGAATTCCACCTGGCGCAAAGAAATCAGGGTTTACCCGATGCTTAGCATAATTACATTTATCACAATCTTTATTTTTACATATTTTGCAAGCTTCCTTCGCTTGATTAGCTAAAACTTCCTCTTCCTTGGTATAGGTATCCCTTATATACAAGGGGGTTAAGGCTTCTATATCCAAATCGATATAGCCAGTGTACCTATCTTTATGGTAATAATCGAACTCAGGTATTGTTTCCGCAGGAATCACGGTTTCATTTATGGGGACAAAATTATAGGGGGCCTTGGCGTATTCTCCTGATGCTTGTGTATTCGTACTAGTTTTGTTTCTGGTGCCGGTCTTCTTATTATTTTGCTTTTCAATGTTCTTCCCTGTATTCCGTTGAACCTCATCAGGCCTACGCCGGTCAGGCTGGTTGTTTTTATTCAAAGGGATTTCTTTTCCCTCTACAAATAATCTAACAAGCTTATTTCCCTTAGCCTCGAATTCACAATTCTTGCTTTGTTTCAATAGGGTTGCGTCTTCAAGAGTAATTTCTACTTCATATCTCAGTGGCTTTGTACCTGCAAGTAATGTTAGTTCAGCAAAATTTCCTTTATACCTGCAGTCTTTAATCACAGCTTTTTCCATCCTAATCCCCCCTCCCGTATTCGATTGTTACAAATCGACAATCCGCATAACCAGCCTGTCCCAATGGGGTATAGTCAATATAATTTCTGGTAACTAGCCAGAGGCGTTCTCTTTCATTTATAAAAAGATTTTCGGGAATAACCGAACTATGTATCCTGAATTCTATCCCTCTTTTTTCCTTTAAGACTTTCCAATCTCTATCATTCCCATCGACCAACTGAGTTCCCCAAATTAGTTGACGAGCTTCAACAGCTTCTAGCTCGCCATTCTCTTCCTCTTTATCCACCCGTATACGGAGGCGAAAAATATTTTTCTCATCCATGCTGTTTTTCCATATATAACACTCGCAGTCCTGATCAAAAACTCTAAGGGCCCTTAAATGCTCTGATTGAAAAGGTAAGGAAGCCGGCATTACGAGTTTACCCTCTTCGAATGTCCCAATACAGACACCGTGATGCATCATCACAAATGCTGTTGCTTTTTTATCTCGAAAACAGTCCTTAATCTGTTCTTCTATCTCACCCCAGTTACCCTTATATAATAATGGCTTATCATTCTTCAATTTAATTAACTTCAAAGCGTTGCTAGGCATTAGTCGTCACCTCTTCCCTACTATTGCTAATCTCTTCCAGATGTTTTAACAGTGAGGCGACCTTTCCTTCCAGTAGATCAGCAATACTATCATTCCACTCTGGATTATTGCCTGGATAGTAGAGCAGCAAATTGTCCCCCTTTTGCCGCAGTTCAATTTTCCGGTCCTCAAAAGATATAGTGGCGGACAACCCTTGCAGGACTCCGCGACCAACATTCTTCTCCCCACCTATAGCCAAATCACCGTTCCAAAGGTCTTTTAATACCAGCAACATTAAACCAGCTTCCCAATCTTCAAAGTCTTTTATCTCCAGATCCAAAGTAACCATTGGGCCATTATTTTGTTTAGCCCACAAAGGCATACTGTCAAAAAGAGCATTATTGATAACACCACCGGTAAAGCGATCAATCTTTACACGATATTGGATTTCTTCCAGGTATATGTTTTGGGGTATCTGCTTTTCCTTTATTCGTATTTTCCCTCTTATAGGTTTCGCTGTTGAGCCCTTCTCACTATCCACCCAGCCAAAAAGGTTATTTAATACATCACTATCACCGCATAAGGTTTTGACAATACGCTCAGCCCGGGAGCGGATGGCTCCGCGCAGAGATGTGCCCGGCAATACTGCTACTTTTCCTGAACCATCATGACTTTGAACGCTTATATGTACTTTATCCGGTGCCTGTGTATCTCCCGGATAGGAACCAACCATCAGGGCGCTTTTTACAGCAAACACCGCTTCAATACGAAATGTTTTGAACCGAGGCTGGAAGGGCAGTGTTATCTTTGCAGGATCGTACTCAATCTTAGCCACTGAAGCATCCCTAGATAGCCAGGCAATGACATGATCCCAGGTTTCGTAGTTAAATTCATAGGCTGTTATATCTTCTAACCTGCAGAGTCCAAATCCCTGACCGGTTCGTGCACCAATAGCAAATTCTCCGCTGCTTAAAATAACTGCAATCCAGTCAAAGATACTGCGGAATATTCTGCTATTAAATGCCTCTCTAATTATCACTTCCATTTCAAAATTAAAACCAATTCCCGGTTCTACTATTTCAAAGTCAAACTTTTTACTAGATTCTACTGTTCCTGTCCTGCGATCGATCTTTATCCCATCTCTTAACCTAATCAAAGCTTTAGGGTCTTCCGAAAACATCATATCTGCGATTACCATGGCGCTTTGACAGGTGTATGTTATACATTCACCATTTTTCTCAGCCTTATATTCCCCACCCCAAAACCAACGTTTATTCTCTTCATAATTGGTTTCGTCGCCTACATACTGGTAATCTTCGAAGGCATGCTTGAGAGCACCGGTGATAGATGACGAAGGTATATATGGTCTGCCAGCTTCGTCTTTAAGAACAATGATATCACTATCGCCGTACAGGCTTCTGCCCCCACCTATTATCAGAGGGGTAAGCAGTTTCAGCTTACCTTTTAGCAACAATCTCCCAACTATGGCCGCGCTGTCCGCTGTTTTATCACGCTGCATTCTCATACCCTCCTTTGCTTAATTATTTTCAGACTTATAGAGCTTTCGAAGAGTACGGAAAAATACCTGCCAATACTTCTTATATAAGCTTGTATCCAAATCTCTCAGACTAAATTCTGTGTGAAATTTCATGGCCAGTTCTGCTTCGTTCCCCATATGCCTCTTGCACCATTTATCAAGTTTCATGTCGGTAAGCTCTTGAAATAAACTTGAATCTGTAGAATCTGAAAGCTTCATTTCTGTAAGCGGTTTAAGAGCTGTCTCACGTAAAGTTTTAATAATATCCGTCAATTCATCCTGGCAAGTGGAATCCTGCACTATCCGTTCCAGTCTTCCCAGTAAATTAGAAGACAGCTTTACTTTACCTTTGTTCTTATCGTAATACTCACTGGCTCTTTGATTGGCAGTCGCTACTACTATTCGCTCATAATAATCCTGGTAGATCTTTTCAATAATCCTTTTTGCCATAGGATTCATGCTCTCCGGCTTGCCGATTTCCTCTTCAAACCTTGAAACATAATCCGTAACCACAGGCAAACTTTTGAAAAACCTTACCTGTCCAAAGCCTAAATGTCGCTTTTCCCCTAGACCTTCCTGCATCAGAGCCTGGATCTTATGCTGTAAATCTTCGTTGATTTCATCCTTAAACCGCAACAAAAAGGAGGACCCGGCAGCCCATCCCCTGAAGACTGGTTCCGGCATCTTCCAGTGAGCGATGAAGGAGCGGCTCTCCATCAGCTTAGTAAAGCTCCTGATAATCTCAATACTGTCTTTTTCCAAGCCCAGCTTTTCTTCCAGTATGTTGGTTAAATTCTTTTCAGAGCTGGTTGCAAAACCATAATCGTCATATGTAACAACTGGAGACATAAAATATAACAATAATTGGTTATAAGGAATCATCTCATTTGCTTCCCATAAAGTATCATCCAACGGTACCACATTTTCCTCAATTTTTCCCCACTTAATTGTGCATGTACCATACTGAGTGTTAATAGAGCGTCCAAGTCTAATAATCTCTAATTTATCAAAAAGCTGTTTGAATGTTTCTAATGTCTCCTTACTGCCCCAGATGCAGCCTTTAAATTTTTGTTCCGGTTTCAGGAACTGATAATGGAATATACCTCCGTCCTCTCCGTGACCTTCTATCCTTTCTTTAGACAGGTTAGTGTTACTGTTTCGTACCAGATGAAAGCTAATTGCTTTCTCAGGCTCCTTTCTTAATAATTGCCCGTCATTGATAACACATCCATACCCTCCAACAGCCTTGGTATCCTTGACTTCATCTGTTAATAGGCTGTAGAGGTTTTTCTTTGATTTGTCGGTATGTATAAACAAAGGAACAGGGTACAGAGAATAGGTCAGATTACCTGGCTCATCATGTACTAGCAATGCGTTGCTAAAACCTAGCTCCCCATTCAAGAACCACTGCTTAAATATTTCATCATCCTGCGCTTGGGAAGGTCTCAAACCTTTCTTTTTGATGAATTCATTGGCATAATATCCATGCAAAGCACTTCCCGGAATATAATCCAGACAGGTCACCATGTTCTCATCGCCATCTGCAGAAGGGAAAATCAGAGGTGCATGATTAGTAATGATATAATCTAACTTGTGACTATAACTATATGTTGCCTTAGGTACAAATACAGGCTCAAATTGATGGTCATTTGTAATGTTCTTGGATGATTTGTAATGTCTCTCTTGCCCTGGTTGCCAGACTTTTAACTCTGCCAAAACTTTTTCGCCCAAGTTTTCTCCATTCTCCGCATATAGCGTGCAAGTGACTGCCCCCCAGCCGCGATTTCTGCTGCTTCCTACCCTTCTCAGGTTAAGACAGGCTAAGGCCAGCATGGTTTCAATTTCTGTTTTTAAGCTTAAATCCAATATTTCGATGATCCCTGTAAAAGTATAAGGGGCTTTTAGGACTCGAATACTTCTCAAACTACCCTCTTTGGCATATCCTTCTTTATTTATTGAGGTCTGTTGCCTAATATCAGTAAAAATATTAGTAATCGTTTCTTTACTTACCAATTGTTTATACTCGTGGCGAATATAACGTATCCAATCTGCCGTTTCTTCATATTCAGGGGGATAAAGGTTATTTATCCGCAGGACTGAAGGGGATTCACTGGTCCCGAATACCTTATCTACTTCCAGAGGCAGAAATCCGTCCAGCGCCGCTTGCTGGAGCATTTCCTTTACTTCCAGAGCACTTTCCCTCAACAATCCTTTTAGTCTGCGAGCCGGAAAAATAGGCAACCCTTCCTCGTCAACAATAATGTCGCTGTCGATATAACTGCCCCGACCAGTACCGGAGCCCAGCATTAGGAAGGTATCCACATCAATTCTTATCCTCAGCAATGGACTTCCTCCTCTCCAACAAAACACGGGGGTAGAATTCCATGATATCTATCATATCTGGATATGGTGTTTTCCCATCTCCATATCCTCGCAAATGGTAAGCACTCATGGCATGCTCGGGTAGCCGCCCCCCGCGGGCAGCCATATCAATCAGAAAGGTATTCAGAACTTCCGGCCCTGCATAAAAAGCTGCCCTTAGTTCTTTCAAATAAGGGTTTGTCCAGCGTTCAGAATCGTTATAAAAATATTCCAGCCCATTTAATAGGCGGTCTATGCTTTTCTCGTGCTCAGGTCTGTCCAGTATATAGGGCCCAAAATACATTCGATAAACATGATCTTTACCCTCAGCTTCCCGGATACTCTCAACACTACCACTTTTCGTTCCGCTAATTATGAAAAAATCTAGCCAAGATCCACCTTTGTCTCGATGGCACTCCTTAGCTAGAACGCAGAGTTCCTCGGCAATCTGATAAGCCCTGTAAAATGGATATTTGGTTTTAGCAATAGCCACCCCAGCGCAAGCGCTGAAACCCTGGTCAGGCAAATTGTTTAATTCCCTGTTGGCTGTTTGGGTCCATATATGTATAAATCTCTCAGTCAAGAATAAGCTCAGTTTGCCATGACAGATGAAGGTGAGATCATCACCACCCAATATAATTGGACGCAAGGGGAGGTTGTCCTTAATATTAAAATCAGAAACCTCACTCAATTTATCTATCATATCCACTATTTCTGAAATAAGTTTTCTAAAGCTTTGCTTTGTAATATATTCCATGTTAATTGACCTTAGTCGGTAGTCAGATAGGCTACTACTCTGCTGGAACCAATTGCCCATACCGTTGCCGTCAATATGAACAATAGCTATGTAACTGTCTCCCTCTATTTGGCCCAACTGATCAACACGTGTAGTAAAACTATAATCTTTAATAAGTTCTGCATACTCGCGATTAAGTTCAGAATAAGCATCTTTTATTACTGCTTGTTTGGCTGCCGTTACATAATCAATATACTTCCCTTCATCTCTGTTATAATGGGTGCTTATGGTTTCATTTTCATAATTAGTAGCTGTAATACTGTGAGCAGGCAAGGTTGTAACAGGGAAATAACGATTACGATTATCCATTAGCCGAGCATATAACTCTGCTATTTGCCCCGGGAAATTCTGATTTGGCATGAATCCCTCCATAATAGCTACTGCAAGGTGTATACCAGGTGCTTTTAATAACAGCTCTTTAGTAAACTTTTTGACAAACTCCTTTGCTTTGCTCTCCTCACGGAACAATATCAATGCCTTTCCACCGCTGAATACCCCTACTTCAAAAGGCGCGGATGGGTCATCATCCAGCAATATTTTGTCAGGGTTCTTCTTCCACTGAACAATAATCTTTCGCACTTCCTCCGTATCAAGATGACAGGTTTCAGCCAATGCCTGAATTGGGAGGTCATCAAATAAAGTATTTACGATATGGGAAGCACCCAGATTGTCTCGTAATTCATTACTGGAAAAGACATATTTTTGAATAGATACTACGTCCATCAGCACCGCATAGTATTGATTCACTCTGATTACACCCCTTATTGGTAGATATGTTTTTCAAGCTTTTTCCACAGCTTCTCTTCCGGCAGATCATTTCTGCCAAGTACTATAAACTTATTCCTTCCAGCACCAGTGGAAGCTATTAAATCGTTCTCCAGATTAGCCGCTATTCTGGGTTCCACTAAAGTGACCAGTGCCGAGCGGGCTTCCTCCCCTCCTATTTGGAAACTGCGTAAAATAATTTCAAAGCCCTTATTTTTTATTGAGTTGCTAAGTTTTTCTTGTCCGTCCTCATACTTTAGCGTTGTTCCGCACGAGATTCCACATATCTGGTATCCATTTTTTACCAAAACGTCAATTTCAAACTTTGCTCCCTCGTTTGTTTTAAATTCGATATTGCTAATAATGTTTTTATCACTATTTTTTATATGCTTTTTTAATACCCAGACTACATAACTTTCTAACCAGCCACCTTGATTAAAATTCTTCAGTTTTTTTGAATTTACATTACTGTCAAAATTGTTATATATCCAATTACCTTCCTTATCGACAAATCGATCATTATCAGGAAAGGCACCAAGGTATGCAAATAATTCGGGATTATTGGAAAGGCTATATCCACCCAAAGCTCCCTCTATTCGATTGCCATCCTTTTTCCCTTCTTTAAAAAGTCCCTTTTGCTCAGCTGTATTAAACCAATTTCTTAAATCTAATACTTTGCCTTTATTGGCTAATTCTGCTAAATAATGCATTATGGCTTCTGATTTTGACTTATCCTGAATAATATCCAAATATGTTTTTTTAGGATTTAGATCGTTACTATTACTATGCAATTTAAATAGATCGGAATTTTCTAGTTGAATGAGGTTTCTTAAGTCTCCGGTAACCAAATCTGGATTTTCATCAAACTTTAGATGATAATCGCGGGCATCCAGATATGATGCAGAGAATCTGTCCTTGAACATGTTATTCAGCGCTTGGTAAACATGCACTGACATGGCTTTGGTCCCACCAGTGTAGTTCAAATGAAGAGACCTTATTTGAGCTTCTTTCCCAGAAAATAATTTCTTGACTTCAGAAGCAATTTCTGAAGCCTGGCTCACATCAGGTAGGGCTTCTTTCAAATACTGTATATTAGATTTCTTAAATTCGTTTCTCAGCACGTTTTCAATATTTTCAGCATATCGCCCTGTTCCTTGAGAAAACTTAGTTTCTTCGGAATGTATTAACCAGATTCGCTGCAAATTTTTATTAGTCAGGTGAAAAAACTTTGCTACCACATAATTGGGCAATGGATTAGTTCCTATCAGCAAGACAAGGTCAGTGAAATCTTGTTTACTCATGGCTTTCTCTCCCTTCTAAACGGTTTGCAACGCTCTATGATTGATTGGAGCTTAGATAGATTTTAGTCATAAATGTTAAGTTTCCCCAATACGAGACATAATTCCTTATAAAAAGCTTAGTATCCAAATATATACAATTATATTCGACACCATATATCCCATATCCTTCCAAAACAATCATTTAAATGAATTACTAGTTTTCAAAAGAAAGTTATTTATTTCCGTGGAAGAATAAGTAAGATCTTGAGAGTTATCCGCCAAAGTGTGAGTTGCAAACCGTCGGCAACAATTTTGAAGGTTACTTTTTAAAGTTGGTGTAAAATGAAACAAATACTTAATCCCAGATGCATAACAGTTTGGTATTTAAACCTCAAAATAAACTGTCCGTAAAAAACCAGACTTAAACAACCATTGAGGTGATGACAATGCCTAATAGCAGAATATTACTGACCACCCTCAGTGCCTCGCCCAGAGAGGCCGTCTACCGGTATGGTGGTCAATTAGTGGCCGCTTTTCAATCTCCTGTAGCATTGATAAAATTACTCCCCCCGGATGAACTCCCTGATAAGATAATCATTCTATGTACGGAAAAACTGCACAACGAGCAATACCTGCCCGTGCGAGATACATTGCTGGAGTATTATGAGCAGATATCAAACAGCATTGGTAAACTAAAAGCGGTAGATATTTGTGAAGTACTGATCCCCGACGGGATAACTGCTGATGAACTGTGGCAGATTCTGGCAAAGGTTCTGCAATCAATACCTTCCAAATGTGAGTTGATTCTGGATGTGACTCACGGCTACCGGTCCTTCCCATTTTTGTACTTCACGGCGGCGCTTTTTTTAAAAGCCTTGCACGAAGTGGAAATCAAAGCAGTTTACTATTCCATGATAGACACTAATCTGCCCGAGAAACCAATTATTGATCTTTCTTTGCTCCTGGACATGGTGGAGTGGTTTTACGCCACCCGGATTTTCCGGCAAACCGGCCAGGCCTCCCCGTTATGCGAACTTTTGCACCCCTTCGAGGAATACCCACCTGGTTTGAAATCAGAAGAAGAATATAGAGCTTACGGATTAGTCAAAGACATACGTAAATCCTTGGAATCCGTATCGGCTGCTTATGCCCAGGCTTTACCCTTGGAATTGGGGAACGAAGCGGAAAAGCTTTTGCAAAAAATTGTCGGCCCCATTCCCGGCCACGTCGTACAGAAAATACCCCTGGCAGACCAACTATTTGCATCGGTCCAGAGCTTTGCTCAACCTTTTGCTTTTACCACCATCAATACAATAAAAGAGAAAAAACAAAAAAGAATTACCTTAACCCAAACCGAGTTAGAACGACAGGCTACAATAATAGATTCATACCTAGAACAAGGTTATATTAACTACGCTTTGGGCATGATACGCGAATGGATGGTATCATGTGCCATATGGAACCAAAATAGCGGGACAGGCTCTCATTCCGCGGAATGGTTGGTAATGGAGAAACGCAATGAGTTTGAAGACAAGCTATCCTACTTGACGAGCATATATCAAGCTAGTGAAAGAGATTCGCATATCAATATTCTTTCCCCAGAACAGTGCTGGCTGTCTGGCAAATGGGATTTCCTTTCCCAAAAACGTAACCAATTAGCCCATCATGGTTTTGCTCATGGCAATGTACTGCAATCGGCTGAGAATATGCAAGAAATTAGAACAATGTGGGCAGAGCTTAAGGAGTACATGACATCGCCCGCCCACTGGAACCTGTCTATTGCCAGCGGCCAAGGTACCCTGCTCATATCCCCCCTGGGGCTTTCCAAGGGCTTGCTGTTTTCCGCCTTAAGCCACTTTAACCCCAATAGATTATGCATTGTCACGTCTGCCACATCTGCGGATTCACTGAAAGAAATAGCCGAGACAGCCAACTGGAGCGGTACCCAAACGCTATACATAATGAAAGATCCGTTTACCGGCTTTGATGAAGCCGAAGCAGTATTTAAAGCATTTCAAAGCAGTATCTTAAGTGCCGAACAGATTGTAATTAACATTACTGGCGGAACAACCGCCATGCAGCATGTAATCCAGCAGGTAGCCCGTAGAATTGAACGTTTTGGCAAAGACATGCAATTGTATGCATTCGCAGACAGACGATCACCCGACGAACAACGGGAAAACCCTTATGTCCTCGGAGAAATCATTTCCTTAAACCAGGATCATTAAAAGCGATACCTTCATTAATAGAACAAAGTGCTAATGTCCTAGGTCAGTTCTATATGGGTATTAGCACTTTTTTGTTTTTTTGAGCAACTATTGTGACTACATCGAAATTCATCAAGCAATGAGTACTATCTGTGGTCCGCTAAAAGCGTCATAAACAAAAAAGATGTCACCCAAGAAGAGTGGGATAAACTGTTTTAATCCCCCTATCTACGGGTCAC
>LFSR01000019.1 GCA_001513155.1 Syntrophomonas sp. DTU018 | reverse complement strand
GGGCTGACGGGGGATTTCAATCCCATACACATTGACCGGGAATATGCCAAGACCACCCGGTTCGGGAACGTACTGGTACCCGGGGTACTGGTGCTGGGGTTGATCTCCAAATGCATGACCGATTTGACCTTTGGCCATGTATATGCCAGCCAGAATATAAAGTTCATAAAGCCGGTCTATATTGGTGACACCATCACCGCCACCGGCACCATAGTAGAAAAAATCGAAGAAAAGAACCTGGTTAAAGTGGAGACCAAATGTGTTAATCAAGACGGGGCATTAGTAATGATTGGCGAAGGTATGGAATATATCCTGCGGGATAAAAATCGATAATCGTAATTAAATTACAACTACCTTGCGATCGAAACTAATCCTTTCTATTAACAACTCAATTCCCCTCCTCCTCATATAGAGCCGGTTATTAAACATAACGGCTCTCTTTCTTTTTTTAAAGAGATTATTTAATATAGTAAATTACAGGCATCTCCTACAACAAAATGTGATATGCTATAATTTGAAATAACAATTTTACCGTCTAATAATATACTTTTCTGAAAACTTTGCGCATTCAGGGGGGTGATGAAGGAACGCGCGGGGTTTAGAAACCTTTCGTTGATAAAATATTAAGAGGGAATCGAGAAGAATCTCATTTCCTGGATTTGGGGGTAATGTGAAATGTCGGCTAATTTTGCGTATGCGAACACTCGTGATTTTGAATTTATCATTCAAGAATGGCTTCCCACTGACATAGTTTTCAACTACGAACAGTTCAAAGACTATTATTCCAAAGAAGAAGTTAAATCCATCCTGGAACCCTTCCGCAAAATGTGCAAGGAAGTAGTAGAGCCCACCAATGAAGATGGTGATAAAATTGGCTGCACTTTTGCCAATGGCAAGGTAACTACACCTCCTAGTTTTGGTCCTCTGTTCAAGCAACTGCAGCAAGACGGCTGGGGCACTGCCAATATTGATGACAGCGAAGATGCCATGACCATGCCCAATATAATCTTTGCTGCGTGCCAGGAAATGTTAGCAGCAGCCAACCCTGCATTTATGCCCTACATAGGTTTAACCACCGGTGCTGCAGAATTGATTCAGGCTTTTGCCGATGAAGATTTGAAAGAAATCTTCCTCCCCAAGATGATGGACGGAAGTTGGGCCGGTACCATGTGCCTGACTGAGCCCACCGCCGGTTCTGACGTAGGCGACATTTTATCCAAAGCTTATCCCACCGATGATCCCCGGATATATAAGATCAAGGGTCAAAAGATCTTTATAACCGGTGGCGACAACGACTTTACCGAGAACATTATCCATTTGTATCTGGCAAGAGTAGAAGGTGCCCGTCCGGGAACTGCCGGTATTTCCCTGTTTATAGTTCCCAAGTACTGGGTCAATCCTGACGGAACTCTGGAGGACAACGATGTTCAGACCACTGGTATTGAACATAAACTGGGACAGTACGGTTCAGTCACCGCTTCCCTGTCCTTTGGTGAAAACGGCAAGTGCCGCGGCTGGTTAATAGGCAATCCCCCCGATGAGAATGGTAAAGCCGAGGGTATGGCCCAGATGTTCAAGATGATGAACTATGCCCGCTTGGGTACTGGCTTACTGGGTCTGGCGGTTACCGCTAATGCTGTTTACAATGCTCGTGAATATGCCAAAGAACGTGTACAGGGTCGTCCGCTGACCAATATGAAAGGCGACCGGGTAACTATCATAAATCATGAAGATATCCGCCGCTCCCTGTTACAGGGCAAAGCCCATGTTGATGTATTCCGGGCAATGATAATGAAGACCTATTTCATGTTCGACATCCGCGCCAAGGATCCTGATCCCGAAAAGAGACAGGAAGCCAACGATTTTATAGAAGTAGTAACACCTCTCTGCAAAGCCTATCCCACTGACGAAGCCTGGTGGCTGATCGGCGAAGCCATTCAGTGCTATGGCGGATACGGCTACTGCGAAGAATATCCGGTTGCCCAGATTGCCCGCGATTCCAAGATCTACTCCATCTGGGAAGGCACCAACTATATCCAGGCTCTGGACCTGGTTGGCCGGAAATGGACCATGAAGAAGGGCACTGTCTATGCTAAATGGTTCAAGCAGGTTCAGGACTTCTATGAGGCCAACAAGAACGCAGCCGGATTCGAAAAAGAATTTGAGATCTTCGGCAAAGCCGTCCAAGCCATACAGGAAATTCAAATGACGATCGGCGGATACTTCGGCCAGGGCAAGATCAGCATGCTGCCTTTATATGCTCGTCGCATCCTGACTGCCACCGCTATGGTTTATGGTGCCTGGTGTATACTGGAGCAGGCCATGATTGCCAAGAGAAGAGCCGAAGAAGTTGGACCGGATCACTACGACTATGATTTCTATTTTGGTAAGGTATGCTCCGCTCGTTACTACCTGAACAACGTAGTGCCTCAGGTAATGACCATTGCCGATATCATCAAGGGCGGCGACACTTCTGCTCTGGATATCCCGCTGACTGCATTCGATTACTAAAAATAACGCAGCCGCAAAACCAAAAGCAGCTGGCCAATCCGGTCAGCTGCTTTTTCTTGCCCATTGCAAAACACAAAGGCAACCAAGTGGTCGCCCCTGCAGAGTGTTCAAAAAGGCTACTAACAATTTTGCGTTCGAGATTGCCACGCGCTACGCGCTCGCAATGACACAATGGGGAGCTATTTTTTACAGCAATGACCCATATGATGGCTTTCGGTTGTGTCATCGCGAGGAGCGAAGCGACGTGGCGATCTCTTTACATAGCCTTTTTCGCCAAGCTGAAGGGGCGACTAAGTGGTCGCCCCTCACAAGCTTTCAGCTATAACACTTTCACAATCAGTAATTATTAGAAAGAATAATAATACCTGCTGCCGTTATATTCCACATAATAACTGGATTTACTGTAATCTCTCAGTTCCCCTATAATATCGGCATCTTCAAAATCTGTTCCGTCTATTTCCCGGCTGATCCTGTTCTTTACAGCATTCATGAAAGACTCAATCCTGCTCCTGCTCTTGCTCAATTCGGTCAAATCATCATAATAGTCAGCATACCTGAAATCCAGCCTAATGAGATATTCAATTTCATCCTCGTCGCCGCTGAGAGTAATATAGACTCTTATGCCCTCATCATCAAAATAGGTGTCTCCTGCATCTTCAAAATAGTCCTCTACTTCGCTGGCGATATCATCCAGGTCATCGTAATAGTAGGAGCTGCTGCTCCAGCTATAGCTGTAGGTACGGCCGTTATATTTTACATAATAGCTTGAATTATTGCGGTCTCTCATTTCACCGGTGATATCCGCATCTTCATAATCGGTTCTGTCGATCTCCTTAAGAAGCTTAGATTCAAGATCTTCCAGGAAGTCTTCGATCTTAGTCTTACTCAGGTCTCGGATATTTTTGTACTTGGAAGAATCAGAACAATCAACCCGCACCAGGTACTTGATGTCGTCTTCATCACCGCTGAGAGTAATGGTAATTCCCAGATACCGGTCACTAAAATAATCATACCCGGCATCTTCGAAGTAATCGTTTAAGGCATCTTCAATATCATCCAGGTCGGCAGTACTGGTTTTCCTTTTTTGCAAATCGGCAATAGTAGCATTTAATTGCTCAATAGTTGCCTGCAGCCTCTTATTCTCATTCTGCAAGTTGATAAGATCTGCCTGTCTCTGGGCTTCCTCCAGGCTGTCGCTTATCAATACCCGCCGGTTCGCCCCGTCCCAGGTAATGTCTTTGCCGAAGTTCTCCATTACCATTCGCAGGGGAACATATGTATAATCGTTGATTATCAAGGGTTGCTGATCATCAGTGAGCTGCCTCCCATTATAAAAAATGGTCACTCCCGGGTAAGCTTTCACGGTAAGGGCGTTGGCGCCAACTACCGCCGTAGCTCCAAAGACCAGCAGAGTCATTACCGTCAGGATCAAAATAGCTATCTTCTTGGTTTTACTCATCGTTCCTCCTCCCTTTAATCCAGCTGCTGCTTGTTTTTGCCATTTTATTAAGTATACGTTTATTTACGCAGCTTGCCTACAAGCAGTTTGATAATTTTCACTGCAGGTCGTCCTCCGGATCGGCCAGATCCAGTTCAAACCAAAACTGTACCCCATCGGGGAGATTAACAACTCCATAGCCATTGTTATCCTTCTCCTGGATAGCGCGGACAATGGCCAGCCCCAGCCCGTAACTTCCGTCCGTACGGGTGCGGGCCTGATCCAGCTTGTAAAAACTGGTGAAAATCTTATGCAGGGCTTTATCGGGAATGGGTTCCCCGGAATTATATACCGCTATATGGGCTTTATCATCTCCAGCTTTGGCTTCCAGTTCGATTATGCGCCGTTCATCCAAATGATCCAAAGCATTATTGAGATAGTTGGTCAATATTTGCTCAGTCCGGGTTATGTCGGCATTTACCAGCAGTTCTGCCGGTTTTTCTACTTTCAGCTGCACCTCCTTTTCTTCAAACATAGGTTTGTATTTGGCCAAAATGTTATCGATCAGCAGGGACAGATCAAAAGTAACCTTTTCCAGGGTGAATACTTCCGCCTCTACCTGGGAAAGATCCAGCAGTCCCTTGACTAACCGGTTCATTTTGTTGGCTTCATCTATAATTACATTGCAGTAGAATTCCTTGTCCTCTTCATTTTCCACTACGCTTACTTTCAAACCCTCTGCGTAGCCTTGAATAAGAGAAATGGGAGTCTTTAGTTCATGGGATACGCTGGAGACAAATTCCTTGCGCATTTCGTCTATGCGCCGTTCCCTTTCTATATCTTCCCGCAGGCGGGCATTGGCTTCCTGCAGCTCACCGATGGCCTTGCTTAGCTGGTCAGACAGGGAGTTGATACTGCTGCCCAGTTCCCCTAATTCATCCCGGCTGGTAACGTTATACTTGCGGGAGAAATCCAGTTTTGCCATCCGCTGGGCTATGTCGTTCAGCTCCACTATGGGCCGGGTAAAACTGCGGGAAAACAATAGTACTGCCAGGGTAGCGATTACCAGGGTAATAATGCCGGTATAGAGAAAGAATTTGTTGGCAATGGCAGCGCTCTCCTGAATGGGAGCCAAGGGGGTACTGACGATCAGGAAATTCTCGTCCCCGAAACGGCTGTACAGGTTCAGGGAACGCTCGTTATTAAAGGGATCTCCGGTTATTTGGATCGACTGGCCTTTTATGTTGGCCTGCATAAGCTGTTCCAGTACGATCTCAAACTCAGTGATTTCCGAGTTGGGGCTGGTGGAGGCATAAATGAGGGTCAAATCAGGCTTTATCACCAGGATGGTCAAATTTTCCCGGCGCTCCAGTATGGCCAGCTTAACTAAAAGATCTTCAGGCTCTTCCTTAAATAATTTGATTATATATTCTCCATGCTGTTTGAGTTCGGAAGTCTTTTGATAAAGATAATACTTTTCCAGGTAATTGGTATTCAGCATCCAGGAAAAGAACACAAAGAAGCTGACCATTAAAGTCATCCCTACAAATAAGCGCCAGCGTATGGAATTAATCATGATCTACCTCAAATCTGTAACCTACTCCCCGGACAGTCTGGATATATTCTCCTCGGCTGCCCAGTTTGAGTCTTACTTTCTTTACATGGGTATCCACAGTGCGGGGATCACCATAAAAATTGTAATCCCACACGGCATTCAATATCTGATCGCGGCTTAAAGCTCGTCCTTCATTGGCAGCCAAATAAGCCAGCAGTTCAAACTCCTTGGGACTTAAGGAGATTAATTCATCATCTACTTTCACATGGCGGGCATCTACATCTATCTCCAGGCCCGGATAACTGTAAACCGATCTGGTGCCGGCATTGACCCTGCGCAGCAAGGCATGTACCCTGGCTATCAAAACCTGAGGGCTAAAGGGCTTGCTTATATATTCATCCGCACCTAGTTCGAAACCGAACAGCTCATCGGTTTCCTCTCCCCGGGCGGTCAGCATGATAATGGGTACCATGGACTTCTTGCGAATTTCCCGGCATACGGTCCAGCCATCGTAAACTGGCATCATAACATCCAGAATCACCAGGCAGATGCCGGGATCTGCCTCAAAAAGTTCCAAGGCCTGCCGTCCATCCACCGCTTCCAGGATCTGAAAACCTTCCCTTTTAAGAAAGTCGCCCACCAACCGGCGCATTCTTTCTTCGTCATCAGCAATCAAGATTTTTCTCATAGCCCTCCAGCTCCCTTTTTCATTACAAGCTCAATACCTTAAGAATATTCTAAAACAGCAGGCGGTCACTTGCCAAACCACAATCCAAAGAGATCTGCCTATACATACACCTAGGCCCTGCGTTGCCGGCAGGGCCAATCAAAAAGGAAGTTGGGAGGATTAGAGCACTGATGATTGGTTTTTAAAAATACGCTGGTTGTGGCAGCTTTCTAAACCTACGCCAAGAATAGGGTTTTGAGGTAGAGGTTCGGTCACAGTTTTAGTATAGTCTGTCTCTGTGACCATTTTGTGATCACTAAGTGAAACTTTGTTCAAAAATCATGCCAAAGGGCCAGCTTCTTGATAAAAAAGCTGACCCTCAACTAATGCGAACAACTATAATTACTGCTTGATAAGCAACCGCGGCTTTTATTCCACCGTCACGCTTTTTGCCAGGTTGCGGGGTTTATCCACATCGGCCCCCCGCAGGACGGCCATGTAATACGCAAAGATCTGCAAGGGAACCACGGCTGCTACCGGTGCCAGCAGGGGATCTACATTGGGAATGAGGACTTGCTCATCACATTCCTGGCAGTCTTCCTGCAAGTTTTCCTTGCATATGGCAATAACCACAGCTCCCCGGGCTTTTACTTCCTTTATATTGGACATGGATTTGTCTACCAGGTAATCCTGGGTAATAACCGTCAGTACCGGCACACCTTCGCAGATCAAAGCCAGCGGTCCGTGTTTCAATTCCCCTGAAGCATAAGCTTCGGCATGGATGTAAGATATTTCTTTCAGCTTCAGGGCTCCTTCCATGGCTACGGCATAGTCAAATCCCCGTCCCAGGAAAAAGGTATCCTGAACACTGCTGTGCCGGGCGGCCAGGGCTTTTATTTTCTCTTCCTGCTCCAGGACTGTCTCCAGCACCTGGTTCATGTGCGCCAGTTCCCTGCCCAGCTTTTTAAGCTCATCCGGAGGAACCGTACCCCGTTCCTGGGCCAGGTACAAGGCCAGGAGGTACATGATTACCAGCTGGGTAGTGTAAGCCTTGGTGGAAGCCACTGCAATTTCCGGACCGGCATGAGTATAGATTACTTTGTCCGCTTCCCGGGCCACGGAACTGCCTACTACATTGGTTACAGCCAGGACTTTGACCCCATTGCGTTTGGCATAGCGCAAAGCCGCTAAAGTGTCAGCGGTCTCCCCTGACTGGCTTATAACTATCATTAATTGATCAGGTTTCCAGATTATATCCCGGTAACGAAACTCGGAGGCGATGTCGGTTTCCACAGGAATACGGGCCAGTTTTTCTATGGCCAGACGGCCTACCATTCCCGCGTGAAAGGCCGTACCACAGGCCACGATATAAATCTTGTTGATGCCCTGAAACAGGTCCTCCAGCTCCAGATCGCTCAAATCTATCCAACCGTCTTTGATGCGCCCGCTTAAGGTCCGGCGCACGGCTTCCGGCTGCTCGTGAATCTCCTTGAGCATAAAGTGCTCATAGCCGCCTTTTTCTGCAGCTACCGGATCCCAGGTCACCGTGAAAACCTCTTTATTAATGGGCCTGCCTTCCAGGTCGGTGATTTTAACTTCATCGGCGGTTACCACGGCTAATTCATTGTCCTCCATGATATATACCTGGTTGGTCCGGCCTAATATGGCAGGAATATCTGAAGCCACATAGTTTTCCCCTTCCCCCAGGCCAATGATCAGGGGACTGTCCTTTTTAACCGCCACCAATTTGTCCGGCTCATCCTGGCAGACAATAGCCAGAGCAAAAGAACCCTGCAAATCAGCCAGCATCCTGCGCACTGCTGTTTCCAGGGAACCATTGTAGTAACGTTCCAGCAGGTGTACGACCACCTCGGTATCCGTCTCGGAAACAAAGTCATGGCCTTCCAAAATCAAATCTTTGCGCAAGGCAGCATAGTTTTCAATGATGCCATTGTGAACTACCGCAATACGTCCGCTGCAATCGCAGTGGGGGTGAGCATTGGTATCACTGGGAACCCCATGAGTAGCCCAGCGGGTATGGCCTATGCCAATGCTGCTGACGGGAAGTTCCCCTATGGCCTCGGTCAGATCAGCCAGGCGCCCTTTTTTCTTTTGGATGCACAAACCGTCATCCTGCAGGGTACATATGCCGGCTGAATCGTAACCGCGGTACTCCAGTTTGTTCAGCCCATCCAAAATAACCGCAGTAGCATTGCCGTTGGTACCTATATATCCCATAATTCCGCACATATATTTATTCGCTCCTTATCAGCCAATGCAAAATATTATTCCTTTGCGGCTTGGAGCCGCGATCAAGGAATATACCAAAGAGTGTCATCCCTGTGATCGAAATCCGGAATTGTCATTGCTGTAAAAATGACTGCGCTGTGTCATCGCGAGGAGCGCAGCAACGTGGCGATCTCAACCGGTAAGTCCGGCTGATTATGAATGAGATTGCCACGCCCCGTCGGTGCTCGCAATGACAATTAAGAATTCCTTTCATAGCGATGACAGACTTAAGTTTTCGTTTATCGTAGCCTGTTATTCAGGTGATAATTGCGAGCGCAGCGAAGCAATCTCTAACGATGCCTGCAGGTATCTTGACGAGATCGCCACGGCACTTCGTGCCTCGCGATGACACATAAGAAAAGCTTCTTTGCGAGCCTGCGCAGCTCCGCTCCTCGCGATGACAAATAATATTCTTTTGGATATTAAATCATTTACCCATCAATGTGCAGTTCAATCCACTGTGCAGCCTTTTGTCCCGGCCATTGCTGGCTGGTTTTGTAGCTGCACTTACGATGGTGGTGCACCGGGGGGCACCCGCCGAAATATCGATAAACCCCCTCCTCGTCACCCGCTGAGGCCATTGCCCTAGCGGGTCTGGCGCTTGCAAATTATTGTAAACTGAAAACAGGTCTCACCTCCGTCTACTTCTGCTGGGCGGCCTGGATAGCCTGGGCAATCGTATCTATCACCTCCTCCAAAATGTGTTCTTCCGGCCCTTGAGCCATTAAGCGCACCAGTGGTTCGGTACCGGAGGGCCGGACCACCAGTTTGCCTTTATCCCCCAGTTTCTGCTCAGCTTCCTGCAAGGCTTCTTTTACCAACGGGTGATTCAAGATTTCTTCCTTGTTGTCCAGGCGCACGTTGACCAGCTTCTGGGGAAACTTTTGCATTTCTTCCGCCAACTGGGACAGTTTCATGCCAGTACGGCGCATAACTTCCGCCAGTTTTACGGAAGTCAGGAGTCCATCTCCAGTGGTAGCATGCTGTAAGAATATTATATGGCCTGACTGCTCTCCTCCGAGAACAGCCCCGGTTTCCTGCATCTTCTCCAGGACGTACCGGTCACCGACCTTGCAGCTTTCTACTGCTACATTTTCCCGGCGCAGGGCAATATCCAGGCCGATGTTGCTCATGACCGTAGCCACAACCAGGGGCGGCTGTAGAATTCCCCGCCGCTGCATATCCAGGGCGCAGATGACCATAATATAGTCACCGTCCCGTTCCTGACCTTGTTCATCTATGACAATGCAGCGATCCCCATCACCATCATAGGCAATGCCCAGGTCAGCATTATGTTCTATCACCGCCCGGCGCAGGCTTTCGGTGTTGGTAGAACCGCAGCCTTCATTTATATTGACCCCGTTAGGAACATTGTGAATGGGAATTACCCTGGCACCCAGCCGGGTGAAAAGCTCCGGTCCCGCTTGGTAGGAGGCCCCATTGGCACAATCCATCACAATCCGCAGACCGCTTAAATCCTGGGGCAGAGTATAGCATCCGGCCAGATAGGTGATGTAGTTATTAAGGGCTTCCTTGACATCATATACCTGCCCTACATCTTTACCGGCGGGGCGGGGTAACTCATCCACCCCTGACAGGACAAGTTCTTCGATCTCCGCCTCTACTTCATCGGGTAACTTGTAGCCGCCCGGGCCGAAAAATTTTATACCGTTATCCTGAACCGGGTTGTGGGACGCGGAAATTACAATCCCGCAGGAAGCCTGGTACTTCTGGGTAAGATAGGCTACCGCCGGAGTGGGGATCACCCCCACGGTCAGAACATCGGCACCGGTGGAACAAATTCCCGCCATTAAGGCGGCTTCTAACATATCCCCGGAAATCCTGGTATCCTTACCCACCAGTATACGAGGCCGCTCCCCTGAACTGCGGCGGGCCAGTACATAGCTCCCAGCTCTTCCTAAAGCAAAAGCCTTTTCCGGAGTCAGTTCCACATTAGCAATGCCGCGAACTCCATCAGTACCAAACAAAACTCCCACTAGTTCAGCCTCCTTAATCAACCGCTGGTAATCAAATCTGGTCAATAACTAATTGACCCGAGGCAAATCACGGCCCCTGGTCACACTGCTGTCATTAATAACGGGTTTTTCCTCAGGCCAGCGATAGACAGCCATTATCTGCTCAGCCACCTTCAATCCGTCTACAGCTGCACTGACAATGCCTCCGGCATAACCGGCCCCTTCCCCGCAGGGATACAGATTTTTGATATTAACGGAACAAAGATCAGGGCCTCTTTCAATTCTAAGGGGAGCCGAGGTGCGGGTCTCGACTCCGGTAAGTATAGCCTGTTCATGGATAAACCCTTTCATGCGAAGATCCCAGTATCTTATGCCCCGCTCCATAACTGTACCCAAAGGATGCGGCAGAAGCTCCCAAAGATCGGCGGGAGTAACGCCCGGCTTGAAGGTAGCCATGGTATTATCCAGGTTTTCAGAATGCCTTTTCTGCAAAAAATCCGTCAGCCGCTGGGCGGGAGCCCGGAAATTACTGCCCCCCATTTGGTAAGCTTTCTCCTCCAGGGCTTCCTGAAACTCCATGCCTCCCAGGGGAGTATTGCCCCAGTCCCCCGGATATACTGTCACTACCAGGGCGCTGTTGGCCACTCCCGAATCCCGGGCAAAGTAGCTCATGCCGTTGGTCACCAACCGGCCCGGTTCAGACGCGGCTCCCACTACATAGCCTCCTGGGCACATGCAGAAGGTATACAGGGAACGGCCCAGAGCTTTGTCCTGGTAGGTAAGGTGGTAATCAGCCGGCCCCAACCGCGGGTGCCCGGCATAATCCCCGTATTGCACCTTATCCACCCAGTCCTGGGGATGCTCAACTCGCAGCCCTACTGCAAACGCCTTAGGTATTATACTTACTTCCCGCTCATGTAACAAGCGGTATACCCTGCGAGCGCTGTTGCCCACTGCCAGAACCAGCACCGAACAGGGGACCTCCACGCGGTTATTTATTACTATGCTTTGCAGCAACATTTTGTTAATACGCATGTCTGTCAGACAAGCCTGGAAGTAAAATTCCCCGCCCAAATCCAGGATTTCCTGGCGGATGCTTTTGACCACCCGGCGGATAATGTCGGTACCTACATGAGGTTTTTTCAGATACCGGATTTCCTCCGGCGCACCATGCTCGATGAAAGCTTCTAAAACAAAATCTACCCGTTCATCGCCGATACGGGTAGTAAGCTTTCCATCGGAGAAAGTTCCGGCTCCGCCCTCCCCAAACTGGGCATTGGCCATGGGGTCTAGTTTCCCCTTTTGCCAAAAAGCTTCCACCGCTGCTATGCGCTTATCCATGTCGGCTCCCTGTTCGAGAATCACCGGCTGATAGCCCTGCCTGGCCAGCAGAAGGCCGCAAAAGAGCCCGGCAGGTCCGGACCCCACAATAATCGGAGCCACAGGGAGTATTTGCCCCCCTCTCCTCAGGGTTGGTTTTACTTCCTCTTTTACCAGGGCAATATCGTTACTGCCGAAAACATCAGCAGCCAACTGCACATCATCAGCCAGCTCAACATCCAGGGTGTAAGTAAGGAATACCTCCTTGCGGCGGGCATCCACAGCCTGTTTTCTTTTACTCACAGCCAAAACGTCTTTTTCCTTCACCCCGATGCGCCGGGCTGCTTCCTTTATGAGCTGGTTTTCGTCATGTTCGAGAGGCAGCCGCAGCCCTCGAACTCTTATCTTCATACGGACTCCTCCTGCGATTAATCCTCATCCTGAGGAGTTGGCTCTATTATTTCCACGAATACTTTAACCTCTTCAGGATAGCCACGCAATCCTTTCGGCAAGGTTATGGGCACCATTTCGGTAAAGGACTCCCGGTGATCCTGAAGATTGATAGGATCGGTTTGTATCTGGGTAATGGTCTGCAGCTGGACCGGGTTGCCCACTATAGTTATAGTCTCCGGCTCCAGGGTAACTGTCCCCAGCTGCAGGCCTTCGGCCAGCTGTCCAGTCAGATTAGGCTGCAGGGGGACGGTTTTGGTCTCCATTTTTTCCCGAATTACCGCTACCACCTGGACGTGGTCAGGTACCAGACGGATACCCTGAGTAACCTGGTTACCGTTGGCATCCCGGGCTATTAAGGGAGAATCAAAAGTAGCCATTCCGGTAGCCTGGGCCAGATTTATCTGGCAAACCACAGTACTAACCAGGCTGACCGCCTCATCATCGCCTTTTACCAGGCATTCGTCCGGTGATATCAAAACATCCAGCAGTTCATAGCCCGCGGGAGGATTCTGGACCACCTGATGAACAATATCCACTATGTGCTGCTTGGTTTTGCGCACGACCACATCTATTCTATCTGGTTCCACCCTGGTAAACAGGGAACCGCTTACCGGTTCAACATGCACAGGTACATTATGGGTGCCTTCTCCCAGACCGGACATATCCACATAGGCCTTAACATTACCTGGTTCCTGAAATACCCCCCACAGGCGCAGCGAAACCTTGTCAGGCCCCTCAACAGTCAGCCCCTCAGCCAGGTGTATATAGTCCAGGTCCACTTCCAGCACACTCTGCCGGGTAGAAAGCTGCCCCTGGTTCATAACATAGAGCCAAAGGAGTATGGCTAGGACCACGGATATTATCTTAAGGCCGGTGTTCCTGGGTTTCACTGGCGGGGTTGCCATCTCCGGTCCACCTCCTTAATAGATACCCGCTGCTGGATTCCCTGCTTTTGAATATCATTTCCCGGTTCAGCCATTCCTTTAAGGCAGCGGCATCCAGGTACCGGTTCAGTTTGCCGTTGGCAGCCGTGGAAATAGCTCCGGTTTCTTCCGACACGATAACCGCAATTGCATCGGAAACTTCGCTGATACCGATACCCGCCCGGTGACGGGTTCCCAATTCCTTGTCCAACAGTGGATTATCACTTAAGGGAAGGAAAACAGCAGCTCGATCGATGCGCCCCTGGCTGATCAGGACTGCTCCATCATGCAGGGGAGTGTTGGGTACAAAGATATTAATCAGCAGCCGTGATGATACCTGGGCATCCAGCTTAACACCGCTGTCCAGGTATTCCTCTATATCATTGTGCCGGGTCAAAACTAATAAAGCTCCCACCCGGTTGCGGGACAGAACTGCTGCTGCATCACATATTTCCCGAATTACTGTCTCCATGTCATCTGCCGCTGGACCATGCCGCCCGGAAGAGGCAAAAAAGCGGCCCTGTCCCAGCTGTTCCAATAAGCGGCGCAATTCCGGCTGGAAGACAATGGGCAAAGTGATGGCAAAGACAATCCAGGTTTTTTCCAACAGCCAGGTAACCATCTCCAGCCTTAATATACTGGAAATCGCTGAAAAAATCAGGAGAATTACCAGTCCTTTAAGAAGCTGTTCCGCCCGGGAGCCCTTGATAACGGCTAGCAAGCGGTAAAACACGTAGGCGATAATAGCAATATCTATGATGTTGCGCAGAATGTCCCAGGGGCTGGCAAATATACCGGACAGAAAACTGAAATCCACATTGATTCTCCCTTTATGAATAATTCTGTGATTTTTATGCTGATTAGGCCTGATGGTTACCTACCGGGCAGCTGGGGGTAATGAAATACCGCCAGTATGCCTTCCTGTACCCTAATAACTGCCGTTGGGCCGCTCATAACATTGGAAACGGCAAAAGGATTACGGCTTTCTAAAACTGCATCCTGCAAGGGGTATTCAAAGCCAATTTCCGTAACTCCCTTGGCGATGTCAGTCAAAGCCAGAACCGATACTACATCCCCGGCGGTTCCCTTTAATGTTAAACAACTGTTAACCATGTACACCTGGTAATCAGGATGATAATGAATAATCTGGTGCCCCTTTAAAGCCATATCCAGACAGCTGTACAGGTTGGACAGGGTATGATCCAGACGCCCCCCCAAACTGCCCAGCAAGATAATGTTACCAGCACCTTTTTCCTCAGCCGCGCTTAAAGCCAGCTGGGTATCGGTAAAATCCTTATGTCTAGGATACTTCATAACCGGCACTTTAAGCCGGGTATAGTGCTCCAGTACATGGGGATGAATAGAGTCCAAGTCCCCTATGATGCAATCAGGCACAATATTCATCTGATATGCATAGTTGGCCCCGCCGTCGGCACAAATAATCATCTCGCTGCTATCAACAACAGATCGATAACGGGATATAGCAGCATATTCACCATTGGTCATAATGGTACATTGCATAACAGAACCCTCTTTGTGAATGATTCCCGATAGTTCATATTATATCAAAATGGTTATACAATCATAGTCCACCTGACAGGGCCCTGTTAATTCACGATTCTATACGTCAATAAGTAGCCAATCTTTCACCAGAAGGTTGAAAACCGGTCACTTTAATAAATTGACAAAGGAAAGGGGGTTTTTTATAATTCAATTATTGACTTGAGACAAAGGAGGGAATCTGCATGGCTTACGTAATCAACGACGAATGCATCTCTTGCGGAGTATGTGCCGACGAATGTCCTGTGGAAGCGATCAGCGAAGGCGAAGATAAATACGTCATTGACCCAGATCTCTGCACCGACTGCGGTTCCTGTGCCGACGTATGTCCGGTAGAAGCCGCTCAGCCGGAAGAGTAAAACCGCTCAAAGCCTGTAGTTTAAGCCGTTTATTTTATTAAGGGCTTATAAATAAATAAAAAAACCCGTATTTTTACGGGTTTT
>LFSR01000012.1 GCA_001513155.1 Syntrophomonas sp. DTU018 | reverse complement strand
AACGATGTATTCACTGCACTGACTTCAAGAAAAACGGAGTTATGCAAAATCCTCATTTTCTTCATAGAAATTATCATACGAACCAATTTCAGTAAAGTTTATTGAATATAAATTCTCATTTTCTTTATATACTACTACAGAATCTAACCCCAGTTCTTCTAGTCTGCTGTATGTAAGAAGTTCTCCTTCTCTTAAATTCATTACAGTTCTCAACAGCCACTTGCCTAGCGCCAAATTTGGATTTGACATTAGGGCTTTTCCCCCATCTTGGCAAACCTTGGCGCTGAGAACCTCACCATTGGGAAGAAGCAAATTAAATGGCTGTTCTCTCGGCGGAAAAAAGTTAGGAAATTTTTTGTGAATCCAAGCAGGTATTGGTATGTATATTTCATTAGGGTCTCTTGGTCTGCCTTTTGCATTCCACTGATTTAAGCCACTTCTTTCTGGTACGTGTCTGCCACCCCTATCAGAAAACAACGGCAGAAAAACATGTTCTTTTTCTTTTATTATTGGAGCAAATCTCAGTTTGCCGGCAGATTCTTTAAAGAGATTTCTTAATACCTCAAAAGGATTCTCAATTATATTTACATCAATATCTAAAAGAACATTTTCAGTAATAAATCTCTTATAAAGAGTGCTTTTTGATAAATTAAAACTGTACTCATTTTTCCCATCTTCAAAAGCAATAATGTTTTTCGTTCCAGCATTTATGTTTTTTATTCCTTTTATATCGATTTCATCCATCGGGCATTCAAAAACTTTAATTTTGCCTTCTTCTCTTACTACACAGTGGTATATCAGTTCATCCAGTCCGTGAATTCTTTTAGTTGCTCTAATTCTTTCATTTCTTAAATTAGATACTATTTGAACTATCTCTTTAGGTGTTTTCCCTCTGAATAAACTGCTGTCTCTATTAAACTCAGCAATCTTTTGAAGTGTTCTGCCATTTCCATTTAAAAAAGTTTTTATTCCTATTCCTATTCTGTCTTTAGAGGCATCTGCCGAGCAGTCGGACCTTGATAAATTTTCCGCTCCGAATGCCAAACAGAAAATATTTTCTACTTCCCTATAACCGAGGTATGGAATTGAACTTTCACTTGAAAGTCTTGACATTGCCCCTACTGCATACAGCATCTCTCTGTACAACTGCTTGTTTTCGCTTTTTTGTAGTTCCAAAAACAATCTAATCACCTCCTTTTCCCTGCATATTTTTGCTTCAATTCTTTAATCAGTTCTCTTTTCTCATCTTTTGAAAGTGAATAATAAATATGTACCATTTCTTTAAATTCTTCTTCTTTTGGGTTATATTGCACATCTGTTAATCCCATTAAATACTCGATAGAAACATGAAAATACTCTGCAATTTTTTTAATTGTATCTATGTCAGGGGTTCTTTTATTAGTTTCATACTGACTCCATGTATTTTCATTTAATGAAAACTCGAGAGCCATATCTTTCTGTTTTAATCCTGCACTTTCTCTTAAATATCTAATTCTATCTCCCAAAAAATCCATAGGTATCTCTCACCTCCTCACAACAATAATGTATCACTTTATAAAACAAAAAGGTCATAACTTCTCACACTGTGAATTCACAATATGAGAAGTTATGACCTGCCTTTAGTTTTGCATGAATAGTATGAGGTCTGAACAAAAAAAGCGCTTCAAGCAGAAGCACTTTTCTTTGTTATTACTATATTCCCTTTTGCTTTGATAATTTATAATCTTTTCTGATTGAGTAGATTATATAAGCAGTTAACACTGAAAATGGTATAAACCATAATTTTAATACTTCCTGACCTACTGCTGGAACTTGCTTTATAACTGTAAGTAAAATATAAAATACACTATATCCTACAATGATGGGGAATGCATTTGATAAAATAATAGACAAAATAATAGTTTTTTTACTCATCATTTCTTCACCCCTGTAAAACATTTTTATGTTATTAGTATAACGTATATTGTTAGGAAGCGCAGGTCCTTATCATATTGTTTTAAGTAGAAATTAACACTCTATTTTTTGCTTACTCGAGGTGTATATATAGTAAACTTACAAAAAAAGAATAAATGGTTCCGTGAAAACCATTTATCCTTAAAAAAACCATATTTACCAACTACGCTTTTACACTATTATACTTTCTTTAATGATGCTTGTAAATATCTACTTATTGAATAAAACTTAAAAAATATAACTGTTAATAATTAACAATCGAATAATTTCCCTGTGCATCTCTTCGGTATATTTTTTCTGATATTTTATTTGTATCCTCGTCTTCATTTATTAATTTGCGCAATATA
>LFSR01000008.1 GCA_001513155.1 Syntrophomonas sp. DTU018 | reverse complement strand
CCTTTTTTTACCCTGAAAAAGCCCGAAGTTTTCTAGGCTAGAGAATATGCAAAATCCTCAGATACATAAGGAGGAAAAAGATTTGAGTTTTTTGCGGTTGAAGCGGTCAAGAATATTGGTATTGATGGTTGTCTTTTCAATGTTGTTTTCATGCGGTATAGCTTTAGGTAATGGTGATAACGATACTTTTACGCCAGGGGAAGGCACTGAAATTGACGTGCCTCAAGAAAACCCAAGTGATCCTGAGTCGCCAGGAGAAAACCAAACCGATCCGGAGATTACTGATAACCCGGAGGGGGACCTGAATGAAGAAACTGAAGGATCAGGAAGCCCTGAAGGAACAGGAGCACCTGAAGGATCAGAAGACCCTGTAGAATCAGAAGACCCCGAAGGATCAGAAGATCCTGACTTATCAGAAGAATTGTCAGAGGAACCAGGTCTGTCACCCCTCAGTGGTATAGTTATACTAAAAGGCGGACCAGATCCCGATTGGGATAAAAGTTCTCTTAAGTTTACGACTGAAGGTGGTACTAAGACAAGCTTTACCCTTACCAAAATAGCAACAAATGAACCTGAATCATATGAATACAATTTCAAAATCAAGCAAGGGGAAAAGGATGTAAAATCATTTTTGCTTAAAAGTGGCCAAGAACAGAAATACGATGATCTGCCAGTTGGCCAGTATAGTATAGTGGAAACTGATTCCTATGGTGCTGATGTCGAATTCTCTCCAAGCCATACTTTTTCAATAGTTGAAGGGTATAAAGAAATTTGGGCAAAGATTAAAAATGATGGTACCGCTATGCAGGGCACTACCGGCTGGCAACTGTATTATGCAGTATCTGGTAACCCAAAGAACGGGAATGTGATAGCTGAAGGACAAATCCCAGCTTTAGATCAGGGGCAGGAATATACATTAAGATTTCAGCCAACACAAGCCGGAAAATACATGTTTAGAGCAGAACAACGACCTGGTCATCCTGGTCAAGGGGAATTATGGAGCAAGGAAATAAATGTAAAAGATGTTGTCAATAATGTGGCTATAACAGTAACCAATATCTTTAATCCTGTTACACCCGATAAGGGAAGTGTAGAAGTCATAAAAACCCTCAGCACTACTGGTGAACCCCAGGAGGGTGTGAGTTTTACTCTTACCCCAAAGCAGGTTGAAGTACAACCCGTAGCTTTCATGAGTGCCGAAGGCACAACTGTTGCAACAGATGAGGATGGGATCGCCTTATTTGAAGATCTGGAACCAGGTGATTATGTCCTTACTGAACAAGTCCCCGAGGGATATATGACGAGTCTTACGGAGGACTTTACTGTAACTGTCACAGCAGGCCAAACTACCGAGGTGCCTGTGGTGAATACGCCCCTGGGCAGTGTTCAAGTTATAAAGATAATCAGTACTACGGAACAACCTCAGACTGGTGTGAAGTTTAAACTTAGAAGAGTACTTGGTGAAGCTAGAAGCATCATCAATGCTCTCATCGCCTTTACCAACGAATTGGGTATAGCACTATTTGGAGATCTGGAACCGGGTGAATATGAACTTTACGAGGAAGTTCCAGTGGGATATACAACCAGTCTCAATGATGAAAACAGATTAATTACAGTGTTACCAGGCGAAACCACCAACGTAAGTGTTGAAAACACTCCAGAAGATTCTGAAGAACCCGGTGATGAAGAACCCGGTGACGAAGAACCCGGTGAATCAGAAGAACCCAATACTCCAGGTGGCTCAGGAGGCTCTTCTGGTGGCGGCGGTTCATCTGGTGGAAGCGATAACACAATAATCGTAGAACCTGAGCCTACGGCGGTTTCGCCCGAACCTGAACAGGAACCCCAGATTAGGCCAGAACCTGTTGCTGTTGAACCAGAGCAAGAACAAGAAATTGTAGTACAACCTGAAGCAACAGCTGCAGGTCCCGAGCTTCCGAGAACTGGTGGCAATGCCCTGGCATTGATAATTAGCTCTTTAGTAGCAGGCAGTGGTATACTGTTAATGACCAGATCACGCAAGGAAGACAAATAATCTTCGATTAAGGGTCAACAAACCCATGGAGGAAGAGTGGGAGAAGTGCGAAAAACAAGACCACGATTAGCCTTGATACTGCTGATATGTGGACTTCTCCTGGCTCTTTCTCCTTATATTTATCATCGTTATTACCTTTATGTTAGCCAGCATGAGGTGGTGGAAAACCAGCAGCACATTCCGGCAGAGCCTGAGCCGGATGTGGTTGAGGAGGATTATCCTGAAAAGCTGGTGGAGGATACTGGAGTATTGGAGATTCCTGCTCTGGGATTGAAGGTCAGCGTAGGTTATGGGGTAGAAGAAGCAGATCTGGAATCTGGACCGGGATTCTACCCCCAGAGCCAATACCCGGATCATGGCAATGTCTCCATAGCCGGACATCGCAATGTCCATGGGGCTCCCTTTTTGAACCTTCATAAGCTGAAGGATGGAGACCAGATCATTCTTACTTACCGGAATAAACAGTATGTCTATGCAGTGGAAAAGGTATTTACCACCCACAGCCGGGATTGGAGCGTAATTGAACCTACTGCTGAACCTGTATTGACCTTGACTACCTGCACCCCCATTATCAAACCTCCTGGTGGTGATTATGACCGGCTTATAGTCAGAGCCAGGCTGGTTGAGGTCAAATCAAGCAATACTGGAAATATGTAATCTATACTCACAAAGGGGTATCAAGGGAACATTTGCCTTGATACCCCTTTTAAATGTTTCAGCGTTGGTTATAAAAAAGGGATAAGTCCTTACTCTTGTTTATACGAATGAATTTGTTTACTATTAAGAACAGACTGACTCCCTGCATTAATCTTTATTAACATATCGGCGGAAGGATTCTTACCAGGAGGTGTGCCCTATGCGTTGTGATTATCATTTGCATTCTTCTATTTCAGCCGATAGTCCCACCGATCCGTTCATGCAAATCCGGCGAGCCGAAGCATTAGGATTGGATGAGATATGTTTTACCGAACATTTGGAACTTCATTTTTATAGAGGGGAAGATTGGCATCTTAATCTGCAGGATTATAAAGAGCGGTTCGCCCAGTTATCCTCGGGGAAAGTCAAGATAAAATTTGGCATCGAGGCTGGCATTGCTTTGAAACCTGAGCATTTTCCTGAGCTGGAAAATGAACTGCGGTCCATGTCCTGGGATTTCGTGCTGGCCAGTGCCCATACCGTTGACAATGTTGATCCCTTTGACCCGGCTTTCTTTGCAGGGAAAACCTTGCCCCAAGCGTTTAAGGATTATATCAGTACCATTTTGACCGGTATTAAACAATTGGATCCGGATCTTTACTGCAGTGTGGGCCATATTGATTTTCCCGCAAAGGGTGTCCATTCGGAAAGGGATTCCCGGCTGTTCTACCGTTATGCTCCTGATGAGATTGATGCCTTGTTCAAATATATTATCCCTCTGGGCAAGTGTATAGAAGTGAATACCGCCACTTACCGCAGCCTGGGCCAGTTGGATCCGCCGGGAGAGGACTGGCTGCGCCGCTATGTAGAGTTGGGCGGTGAATTTGTCACTTTTGGCTCCGATGCCCATTCACCTGAGTATATCGCCTATCGCTTTGATGATGCGATGGAAATAGCCCGGCGTGCCGGAGTAAAATACTACGCCACCTTTGATCAAATGGTGCCGGTTTTTCACAGGCTGTAATACCTCTTAGGTTTAAAAGGGGGCGATGTCATATCGCCCCCTTCAGACAGTCGAAAAAGGCCATGTAAAGAGATCGCCACGGCACTTCGTGCCTCGCGATGACACGAAAGGAAGCTATTTTCACAGCAATGACACATAAGAGGACTTTTCATTCATCGTGGCCTGACAGCAAGATATAACAAAGCCGGGCTGGAGAGAAGCAGAAATACCTGTCAGGCTATCGAGTAATTGACCCCAAATTCAGGAATGATAACCGTTATTTCTGGATATAATCGCCGGACCAGGGCAGCAAAAGTTGCACAATCTACCTGGGAAGAAATGGGCGGAAAAGTGTCATCAAAGTGGTGAAGAAAAATACTGTGCGGTTTGAGTTTTTCTATAAAAGGAAGGGTGTATGTTGACAAATCTGACCGGCCTTGAAAGGGCACACAGAGAACACTGGCGCCCCTGGGGTACTCCTCATCGGCACATAGACTAAGACTGCCCAGGTGCAAGACTTTGGTATTTTCCCAACTGATTTCATAGACCAAAACCTGACCCTGGGGACAGTTTCTAAGAGTTCTGATGATGTTTACAAATTCCCGAAAATGGCCTACCAAACGCCGATTGAACAGAGTCTGGAACATCAACTTCAGATCAAATCTAATATGCTGACCTTTAAGAACTCGGATGGTAAAAGGACCGTTACTGATTATTTCTCCCGGGTTAATAGCGACTACTTGCTGGGCTGGAGCACCTCTTTTGATCAGTTGCCGGGCGGTTTCGGCCGAGCAAAAGACCTTGCTTTTCCCCAATGCTGCCACTGCCGGCACATCGAGGGTGTGGTCAAAATGGCCGTGGGTAATAAATATATCTCCCATCTGGGCCAGTTCCTGCACAGAAATACGGGGGCTATTTGGATTCCTGGATACAAATGGATCAAATATTATTTTGTGTCCTGCGTGACTGATGCATAGGGCAGCGGTTCCGTACCAGGAAATCTCCACTGCAGTCACCTCCCTCAAGCATGCTGGTGGTACTATACCCTCTGATAGGTTCATGTCTTAATACTCTTCTATTAACTAGCATAAGCTTTCCGGATGGATATGGGTAGATTGAACCAGAAGAGCCTGCTTCCTGCAAGGGAAGCATATCTTGTTAGAATAAGCAGAAATCTGTCATAAAAGCGTTGTGTACATCCATATTACTTGGTAAAATATCCATACAAAATTTCCTAGGACCATCACATGTTGTCAGGAAAATATCCATATTTCATGCCAAATGGGGTGACAGCTGCCTTATAATCTGCGTACGATCGGTTAATCAGCGATTTTGGGCACACTTCTAAAATCCGCACCATGCTCTGCTTACTAATTCATCAAGTAATATACCCACTCTTTATCTGAATTCCCTTGTAATGTGATAAAGATCGATGAAAAACTAGTTTCTTCTTTTTATATCAGGAAATAGCATAAACCCCAGCAGCAAAGAAGCCGTAAACCTTGGAGAATTAGTAGTATGAGTTAATTTTTAAGGGAGGATTACTGTTATGAAAAGTATCGGCAGCAGGTTGATGTTATATTTCTCTGTGACAATTCTAATCATAGGGGTAGGATTAGGCATAATTGCTTACAACGAAGCCTGCGATGCGTTACGGAACAATGCACGCAGCAGTTTAGAAGAATTAGCTGCCAAAGCGGCTACTATAGTAATCCGTGATTGCGACAACGACATAATCCTGATGGATATGATTGCCAATCGCAATGAAATAAAGAGCATGGATTGGGAAACCCTGTTACCTGTTTTACAGGAAGAAACTGCCAGGCATGGCTTTCTTACTATGGGCATAGTAAATCCAGATGGGAATGCCCGATACATAGATCAAGAGGAACAGACCTTCCTGGGCGACCGGGATTATGTAGTAAAAGCCTTTAATGGTGAAGTCAATATTTCTGATGTAATTATCAGCCGAGTCACAAACTCGGCAGTGATAATGTTAGCTGCCCCCATATACCAGGATAATGAAATAGCAGGGGTCTTAATAGCCCGCCGCCCGGGGACTGCTTTAAGTGATGTAACTAATGCTGTTCGTTTTGGGGAAAATGGTTATGCATTTTTAGTTAATAAAGAAGCATTAGCTTTCTTTTTCGGACGGGAAATTGCTCACCCCATTGTCCTTTTATCTTCCGTTTTAGAGCGATTCGCCAAGTATGATTTAACTTTTGATCAAAATAACAGAGCTCTTAAGTATATGTCCCGCAAAGACGAAATCGGCACCATAACCAACTCTATTGCTGCCCTGCAGAATAATTTTGTGCAAATCTTAAAAGACATTGACGATCAATCTAATCAGGTGGCCGCCGCCGCTGAAGAAATGACAGCGATTAGTGACCAAACCTCAGTTGCTGCCGAGGAAATAGCCAAAACTATTGAAGAATTGGCGCGTGGCGCTGGTGATCAAGCTGAAGATACCGAACAAGGAGCCCAAAAAGTTAATGAACTAGCTGAAATAATTGAGGCTGACGAAAAACTCCTGCTTGACCTGAACCAAGCGGCTGATCAAGTAGCCACTTTGAAGGATGAAGGTTTTGTTACTTTAGAAAATCTCCTGCAGAAAACCGAAGAAAGCAACCAGGCGGCTATGGATATTTTTGCCATTATTCGAGAAACTAACCAAAGTGCCGAGGGTATTAAAACTGCCAGTGAAGTAATAAAAAGCATTGCCGATCAGACTAATTTATTAGCTCATAATGCAGCTATAGAGGCCGCTAGGGCAGGGGAACATGGCAGGGGCTTTGAGGTAGTAGCCGAGGAAGTAAGAAAACTAGCGGAACAATCCAATAGTTCGGCTCAGGAGATAGATACTATTATAAATGAACTGACCGTAAAGACTAATAAAGCCGTTGAGACTATGACGATGGTAGGAGAAACCATCAGCGAACAAACAGCTAGTGTAAATGATACTAAAAGTAAATTTGAAGGCATTGCTGAAGCTATAGAAAAAACCAGACAAGCCATAGAATTACTGAACAGCTCAGGCAAAAAGATGCAGCAAAAGAAGAATGAAATAATCGAAATCATTCATAATTTATCTGCTATTGCTGAGGAAAATGCCGCAGGAACAGAAGAAGGAGCTGCCTCTATTGAAGAACAGACAGCCTCAATTCAAGAAATAGCCAGTGCCAGCCAAGCCTTAGCCAAACTAGCAGAAGAAATGCAGGTTAAGATAAAACAATTTAAGTATTAATTTATTCATCGTACGGGGAGACGGTGGGGGTCCGCCCAACCCGTCTCCTTGCCTTGTCAAAGATTACCGCTTCTTATTGCTGGTATTCGAACTGCCTATTTTTCAGCTGGTATGGAGTTATTTCTTATGCTCTCAGTGCCGCCTGTCATAACTCCCCGCCAGCGGTTCCCCCAACCATCTGAGTGTAGACATGTCATAATGGAAGATCTGTCCTGAAATATTTGTGAAGCTAGTAAAAAGATTTTTATTTTGTTAACGGTTTTGTTAACGGTGAGTGTTTTATGGTTATTATGTAAAAGTTTTTTCATTTTAATTGCCTGGAAAATAACTGTGCTGTGTTGTTGCGAGAAGGCAAGCGTACTGTGCAAGCTATTGAGGACGGGCCAACATATTCAGACAGCGATATATCCAGCACCATACTGGCAGGATACACCGACTCTAACACAGCCTCTGACTATGCAAAACAAGGCATAGCCGCCTGTGTAAAAAACGGAGAAATATCCGGGCGCAGCTCAGATACCTTGGCCCCCAAGAACAGCATAACCCGGGCCGAGGTTGCAGTAATCGTACAGAGGCTGCTGCAGAAATCCGAATTGATTTAGAACGAAATATCCCGGAAGTGAAACCCTGGAGTTGGAATTAATAAAGGAGTGCTAACCCAAGGGGTCAAAAAGTGAGGGAGAGGGAAAGTTATGAATGAAAAGAGTGACCGCATTGCGGAAATAATTGAAAAAAACCTTAAGGAAAAGGGAAAAAACTTTGAAGGGTGGACGGAGTTTAATAGTGCACCTGTGCCTTCCGGAGAGATTGTGAGAACCTACCCGCTGGGAGATACGGTAACAGGTATTCTCTATTCTGACGGGACGCTTGTGATCTCTGGCACCGGGCCAATGTATAACTATTCATCCGGTAGCCTTGTGCCCTTTTATTTAAACAAGTCCTCCATCACCTCAGTTGTAATCAATTCGGGAGTGACGACCATTGGCAATCGTGTGTTTTTTAACTGCACCTGCCTGAAATCCATTACCATTCCGAATTCGGTCACAAGTATTGGGTTATATGCATTTTTTAACTGCAGTTCCCTGACTGCCGTTAACATTCCGGACTCTGTTAGAAGCATCGGGGATTATGCCTTTGAAAATTGCGTCTCTCTCACCTCTGTTAATATACCAGACTCAGTAAAGGTTATTGGGGTTTTCGCTTTCAGCAGCTGTATATCTTTGGCTTCTATTGCTATTCCAAACTCAGTTACGAATATAGGCATTCATGCGTTCCTCGAGTGCAGATCTCTGACTTCCGTTACCATTCCCGACTCCGTTACGACAATTCAAACCACAACGTTTTATAATTGTACCTCTCTGGCTTCCGTTACCATTCCCGACTCAGTCACGAGGATTGATTCCAACGCCTTTCATGGTTGTACCGCCCTGACCTCGATAGTTATACCTGCCTCAGTTACAAGTATAGGTTCAAAGGCATTTTGGGGATGTACTTCCTTGAAATCCATCACCGTTCTTTATAACGGCAGCAATCAGTTGATTGGAACATCTGCTTTTGCGACCAATGCCCCCGGTGAAAAAACCGCGGATGCCTATTCTGCGAACACGAACTTTATCAATGCAGCAACTGAGGCCGGGTATACCATAAACTACCTTGATCAATATACGGTAACGTTTAAGGATTGGAACGGAACGGTATTAAAAACCGAAACTGTGAAATACGGGGAATCTGCTATTCCTCCGGATAACCCTACCCGGACTGGCTACACATTTATAGGATGGAGAGGTACATACAGCAATGTTACTTCCGATCAGGAAGTGATCGCCGCTTATGAATTAATGTCTTAAACCATCCTTAGACAGGGCAGTCAGCAACGGGGATTTAGAAGGAAATGGCCAGGTAAACTAAACCCTGGGCACTTTTTTCACTTCTGAGGGATATACTGCTCCATAAACCGGAGGGGTTTCTGATATAATCTTCCAATAGAGTATTTTAATTGGAAGCGGGGTTAATTATATGACGGGTAAGATAATTCTTAAAACAGTTGGTATTTGGGTTTTGACATTTTTAATACTTGGCTTTGTCCCCGGGGCGGCCTATAACGCTTGCGCTGCCGCAAATACGATTATGGATGTCAAAAGCGGCCAGTACATTCCTGTGCTTATGTATAACGGCATGACAGAAGTGGCTTCCGTAGGGGCATACGCCCAGGCAAAAGGTGCTTTTGCCGCCATAAACGGCACATATTTTGATGCTTACTCTACGGAAGATCAAGTAATTGCCAAAGGCGGGGATGTAAATATATTGCGCACCTTTGGCTCCTTATATGGAGCTCCCCTGAATTTTCCCAGCGGGGTGTTGATCGACAATGGCAAACTGATCCACGGGGCAGGATATGGGAGCGCCACAGGTCAATGGGGCGGTTATTTAGGAGGCATTACCAAACAAGGCACATTTATAGTGGATCAAGTAAGCTTGAAGATAGAATTTGTGGTGGATGGATGTCCCAGCACCGTATGGCGGGTAAACCATCCCAGTTATGAGCGTGATTCCGTTGTCTTGTATGACGAAGCCTTCGGGCGTGACGTGCAGCTTAGACCTGGGGACAAAGCAGTAATAGTAGAGGGCGGGATAATCAAAGATATTGTGTCCCGTGGCCCGGTAAAAGTACCATCCGGTGGCTTTATCGTGGTAGCCTCTGCTTCCGCCAGAGTATTTTACGGCAATCAAAGCATAGACGAGATTTTCTCCATTGGACAACCGGCTTACTGGACCTGGGATATTTACTCGCAGAAAGGGTATGACTTCAAAGACGTTTATTTGGCGGTAGGTTCAGACGCAGCCAAGATAAATGGCAGCGGAGGGGCCAACAGGACCTACATCGGGGAAACCCCGGATGGCAAAATTTCCATCGGAGTGGGCAATGCCTCAGAATGTGTCAATGCCTTGTTCCTGGACGGGGGCGGGTCTATTGCCTATTACAAGGATGGCAAATACTTAAACGGCCCGGGCAGAAATGTCAGCAACGCCATTGGCTTTATACGGACAGGGCAAAAAGAAACCTCCGTTATCCCTGTCCAAATGGCCCAAGCCAACCCGTTCACGGTGGATATAAGCGGAACTAAAACGCAATTCCAGGCCTTTTTGATAAACAACAATAATTATGTAATGCTAAGAGATCTGGCCTATTATCTGAATGGCTCACCTGCCCAATTTGAAGTCACCTATGATGCCGCTAAAAAGGCTATAAGCATTTACAGCCAAAAACCCTATACTGCCCAATGCACTGAAGGCAATGTAAAGGCAGACAAAAACAAGCCCTATACTGAAACCGCTGTTAAAATCTATATAGACGGGAAAGAAGTAAACCTGAAAGGCTACAATATTGAGGGCTATAACTACTTTAAATTACGCGACCTGGCAGCGGCTCTGAACTTTGACGTGGATTACCGGGATGGGCAAATATATATTGAGCCCGAGAACCCTTATACGGCTGATTAACCAATCTAGTAAAAGCAAATTCCAGCTCCTGGTGCTAAAGTTATCTTAATACACCCGGAAATATGCGGCGGTAATTGTCCAGAATTTACTGTAATAATGGTCAACACCTCTTGGGGAGAGGCAGTTTAAGACTGCTCTCCCCAGATCCTTATCTAGCTTCAAAAACTGCCGCACGCCGGACTATTATCCCTCCAAAACTTTCCTCCCCATTTTCAAGCACAATTCACCAACCACCTTCATATAGTATAAAGCGCTCAATGTTTGTGGAGGTGGTATCTTGGCCATCCTGGGTTGGGCTTTAGCCATAGCCGCCCTGGTAAAAGGAACTCTGTTTCTGTTCGGCTATTTGAACAATCAGGTATTTCCGCAGCCCTTGGACGAAGCTGATGAACGGATGTATTTGGACAAGATGAGGTCGGGGTGTGAGGAGGCCCGCAACAAGCTGATTGAACATAACTTGAGGTTGGTTGCCCATGTGGTGAGAAAGTATGACAGCAGCGGCGAAGACATGGAGGATTTGATTTCTATAGGGACCATTGGACTTATCAAAGCCATCAAGACTTTCAATGAGGAAAAGGGAGTGCGGCTGGCTACTTATGCGGCTCGCTGCATAGAGAACGAAGTTTTGATGCATTTACGCAATATAAAGAAAGTAAAACAGGAAGTCTCCCTCTATGACCCCATTGGCCATGACAAAGAAGGCAATGAAATATCTTTGATTGACATTCTGACTACCGATAATGAAATCATTGATATACTGGAAGCCAAGCTGCAAGAGGAAAAAATCAGAGGGAAGATGGGGATATTGACCCGGAGGGAGCGGCAAGTTATTGAAATGCGCTACGGGCTTTTTACCGGGCTGAAAGAGACCCAGCGGGAAATTGCCCGTAAGCTGGGCATATCCCGATCATATGTGTCCCGCATAGAAAAACGGGCTCTCAAGAAGCTGATTAAAGAAATAAATCTGAATGTAAACTAATTACCCCGGCAGGCAGCTGTATCCGTGCTGCCTGTTTTTTGCCCGAAAAAAAGGCGGCTAGTGAAGCCGCCTGGTTGGGGGGTGTGTGTGGGCTAATTAAATAATAAATGTGTTTCGTGAAGAACTCTGCCATTTACGGATTTTGAATATATTCATCCGCGAGGCTGTATACTTCTTCTCTCAGTACTTTGTCTGCTTCGTCAGGATTAGGTTCCGGACGTTTGAACATCTTGGCAATTGCGTCCACCTGCTCCGGAGTGTTTAAGGGTTTGGCATAGAGATCCATAGCATAGGTGGAAAAGTCTCTGACGAAAACGTCAAACATCTGGTTCAGTACCTCTTCGCTGACTCCTTCGATTTTGGCACTTTCAATGATTAGCTGCCCGTAGGCCACCATGGTGAACAGTTCGCCCACTGCCAGCAGGTAATCAAAGTCCTGCATCTGTTTGGCGATATTCTGTCCGGAAACCATAAGGTAGTTCTTGTAGGCATTGATCTGATCGATAAATACCTTTACATTGGGCAGGTGAGATACGCTGTTGTAGGCGATCATGTAGTCATGGAATTTGGTTTTGGCATAACCGCGGGTGCGTCCTTGGTGGAACAAGAAAGTGTCATCGCGGTTATCGGTTATTCTGCCCACTTCTTCAAATTCGCCCGGCATGAACATGTAGCTGGGGATCAGCTTGGCAATTAAAGCCATGTTTACGTGACGGGTGCCTTCCAGTTTGGGGAATCCTCTCAGCTCAGCCACTGCCTGCTCGAAATACATATCTTTTTCAAAACCCTTGGCAGCAATAATATCCCACAGCAATTCATGAACCTGTTCGCCCTGGATGGCTACTTTCATCTTCATGATGGGGTTGTAGAGCAAGTACCTTTTATCATTCTCATTTGCCACTCGCATATAATCTGTAGCCCGCAAACCGAAAAGCTTCATGCCCAATAGTCTCAGCCAGGCATCCAAGAAGAGCCGTCTTACATGAGCAAACTCAGTGACTTTTTTCCCGTACAGAACCCGGTGGGAGGCGTGATTGATGGCTTCATAGAAGGAATGAGTTACAATGCCTGTTGCACCGGAACCAATGTTAAATTTGCATACGTTGATGGTATTTAGCATATCATCCCAGGCTTTGGGGCCGATAGTGCATATATCATCCGGGGTGATGGGGTAGTCCCGCAATTCAAATTCGGCGACGAACTGCTGGTTGCAGTCAACGATGTTCTTTACCAGGTTGTAGTTGGGGTGATTGGAATCAACTACAAAGAATACATAATCCCCGGTATCAGCCATTTTGCCGAATACTGATATGACGCTGGCCACGTTGCCGTTGCCTATATAGTATTTGCTGCCGTTGGCTACATAAGTGCCGTCGCCTTTGGGAGTCAGGGTCATTTCCGTAGAGTAGATGTCAGCGCCGTGGGCTTTTTCCGACAGACCGAAAGCACAGAAGGGGTTTTCCTTCAGTTTGGCAACACACCTGTGCTTCAGTTGTTCATTGTCGCCCATGAGTACCGGATTAAGCCCCAGGGCGGATACGTGGTAGCAGTACCAGTAAGCAGCCCCATAAAAGCCGCAGATTTCCGAGAATTCATACATCCGGTAAGTGCTGTAGTACTGGTTGGGGTCGGAACCATAGCCTTTGGGGAGAAACAGGGTTTCAAAAATGCCTTCTTTGGTCACGAACTGCCTGAAGTCTTCGGCAAATTCCCGATTGTGATACTGCTCTTTCTGCTTGGCCAGGCCTTTTTCTTCAAACCAATCAATGGTTTTAAGCATAATCTCTTTGGATCTTTCGTCCGGATAACCACGGTCACGATACTTCTTAGGGTTGAGAAGCAGGTTAGTCATGCCATTTAACTCCTTTCGCAAAAGCAATATTTTAAATACAACAATTCAGCTAATATGGAGCGAACCGGAATATTAGCCAAAGGTTATCATAAAGACGGGAATCTGTCCCTGTTTAGCCCGTTCCGGTTTGTTGTCGAAGTATTCCGGGTCTTCCTTTTCCATCTTGTCTGTAATATGTTTGTAGGCGCGTGCCTTCATTTCCCGCATAGCTGCCCGGGATTTGTTGAAAGTCTTGGCAAAGGCTACGGCTTCTTCTACGGTTTTTTCCGCATTCTCGCAGGCTTTAATGATGACATGGTTTTCCTCCAGCTCTTGCGCAGTTATCCTGTCTCCCCGCAGCATCATTCTTTTAAATAGATGGTCGGGGATGATGGTACTCATCCATTCGATCATGGAAGGTGCCATCTGGATTCCGGTATCTATCTCCGGGAAGCACATAAAACCACGATCTGCCCTCATAAACCGGAAATCACAGCAACCGGCCAGCATCGCGCCGTTGCCGAAAGCATGCCCGGTGATGGCTGCAATGGTAGGAAAGGGAGCCATCATAAGGGCTCTGAATACCTTATTATTCCCATACAGCCACCGGCTGATGGCATCAAAATCTCCGGCTTTCATCTGTTCAGTAACCCAAGCTAAGTCAGCGCCCAGACAAAAATTCTTCGGATCACTGGAGGTAAGAACCAATGCTTTAATTTCCTGATCAGCTTCAATCTCGTTGTATACAGACAGCATAGCTTCCGCCCAGGCGGGATTGTTAAGGTTTTCACCGTTGTTCATTATCATGATGGCCACCGTACCATCTTTTTTCCACTCTACAATAGCCATTTGTTTTTCTGGCCTCCTTACCAGTTCTAACTATATTATCAGCCCTAGAAATAAGATTTAACCTGGCGAGGCTTTTCCACCCTCCCTTCATAAGCTATAAGCTAATTCCATAGTAGTTTCGAGTTAGTAATGTTGTCAACACAAAATTTCGAAAGTGAAATATTACTACTCGTAGAAGGAACGCGAAACAGAGTGATAAAACCAGCAGGGGCGGCGAGAGTTGTATATTCATGCAGGGAAACCTCAAAATACAGCGAAATAATAGGGCGGTGATGAGGATGATGGGTGTGGACAGGCGTTTGCTGGCTGCTGTGGTAGTAGCCCTGCTGATCGCTTTTGGGCTGGGCTCTTATTATGGTGCTTATCAGGAACGCCAGAAAGCAGCCGATGAATTCTCCTTAATAAATGAGGAAAGGCCCGCAGAGAACTTAGAGGCCCGGGAACAGCCGTCCGAAATAATGGTATATGTCACCGGTGAGGTGGAATATCCCAATGTATATCGCTTTTCTCCCGGAGCCCGGGTGTATGAAGCTCTGGAAAAGGCGGTGCCTAAACCCACGGCGGATCTGCGTTATATCGATCTGGCCCGGGTAATGGTTGACGAGGAAACTATTCTGGTTCCTGCCCTGGGGGAATCAACTGCACCGGGTGGGGCTCAGTCTGCTTCGGCAATTTCACCCAGCGGCAAAATAAATATCAACCGCGCCAGCGCAGCTGAGCTGGATCAGCATCTCAGCGGCATAGGTCCTGCCTTGGCTCAGAGAATTGTAGAATACCGGGAGAAAAATGGTCCCTTTCGCAGTATCGAAGAACTGCGCAATGTCAGCGGCATCGGGGAAAAACGCTTTGCGGAAATCAAAGACCAGGTTGATGTAAAATAATGCTTTCCGCTGCCGGGAATAAACCCAATCTGTTTTTTCAATATCCCTGGTTTGCCGCATTTCTGTGTGTGACTGCTGGGGCGGTCATAGCCTACTACCAGGTGTGGTGGTATGTACTGCCCGTCATATTGGCCTTGCTGGTCCTGTATATCGTCAAGTCCCGCTGCCGCATCTCCCTGGGCTGGGTAGCCTTGACTGTTGCTGCGGTTATATTTTTCTACCCGTCTTTCTCTCCTTATCCTGGTGACCTGCCGGCCGTTGAAAACAAGACGGTGGTGGGCACTGTTGCTTCCATTCCCAAAAAAGACGAAGATCGCACTCGCTTCGTTTTGTCTACCGGTGAGGACAACCGCTATCATCGCCAGTACCAGGTAGTGTGCCGCTTTGACCTGCCGGTACATAAAGGTGACCGGATATGGCTGACCGGATCCCTGAAACCTCCCCATCGCGCCGGTAATCCCGGGGAATTTGACTACCGGCAGTACCTTTACCATCAGGGCATCTATTATATCCTGTCGGCGGAAGAAGCCAGTGATGTGCTGAAAGTAGAGAGAGCCAGGGGCTGGCAGGGGCTGGTAAACAGCTATCGTGACCGCATGTACCAGGTCACCAACCAGTATTTAACTGCCCAGGAGGCGGCTGTTCTGCGGGGAATGCTCCTGGGTGACATAGACGATATTGATCCGGAGTTATATGAGGAATTCCAGAATACCGGTATAGTCCATTTATTCTCGGTATCCGGGGTGCATGTCGGCTTTTTGCTTCTGCTGTCCGGATGGCTCAGTTCTCTGCTGGGAGCCAAGCGTTTCTACAAACTGGTGGCGGGCATTATCCTGCTGCTGGTCTATGGAACCCTGATATCCTGGCCGGTGCCGGTTATACGGGCCTCCATAATGGGAGGCATGGGACTGCTGGCTTACTATTATGGCCGCCCCCGGCAAATGCTGAACAGCCTGGGAATATCCGGCCTGCTGATAATACTGTTTGACCCTCATGCCCTGTTTACCATATCCTTTCAGCTGTCTTTCCTGGCTACCTGGGGACTGCTGCACCTGTTTCCCGTGTTAAGGTCGCGCCTGCCTTATTCCGGCTGGGCGGTGGATCTGATCCTGGTGCCTTTTTGTGCCCAGTTGGCAGTTATTCCGGCTATCGCTTACTATTTCAATTTGCTTTCTCCAGTTTCCATTCTGGCCAATCTGCTGGTTACCTACCTTTCCGGAGCTGTAGTTATGCTGGGTTTTGCAGCCCTGGTCCTGGTGCTGGCTGCTCCCCTGGCAGGGCTTTGCCTGCTGCCGGCTGGATTATGCATACAATTGATACTCCTGGCCACCCACTTTTGCGATTCCCTTCCCGGTGGGGTGTTATGGGTGGCTACTCCCGGAGTACCAGCCATAGCCGTTTATTATGCCGGATTGCTGCTGCTGTTCACCTGGCCCCAAAACAGCCGGTACTACAAGCAGGCTTTGGGGGTGGGAACGGCGTTGATACTGGTTTTTCTCACCGCTATCTGCTGGCCGCCGGCCTGGCAAAACCGGGGAACCCTGGAAATAGTGTTCATAGATGTAGGGCAGGGAGATTCCATCCTGATAAAATCTCCCCAGGGACGTTTCATCCTGGTGGATGGAGGCGGCAGCCAGTTTTATCAAGTAGGGGAGATGAAGCTTTTGCCTTACCTGCGCCACCGGGGTATTAACCGCCTGGATTTGATGATCAGCACTCATCCGGACAGCGACCACTTTCTGGGTTTAACCGAAATACTGAACAAGATTGCAGTGGAGAGATTTGCCTACCCCCTGGCACTCCGTGATTCTCCAGCCTATGCGGAGGTTTTCCGGCAGGTCCGCCAGCAGTCTGGTTCCCTGTTGGGCCTGCAAGCCGGGCAGGTTTTGCAGGTGGAACCAGGCTTCTATCTGGAAATCCTCCATCCTCCAGGAGAGGTTGCCATGGCTTCAGGGGCCAATCATTTTTCCCTGGTTTTAAAATGCCGGTATCAAAACTTTGCCGCCTTGCTGCCTGGGGATCTGGACAGGGAAGGACTGGAAGAACTAGCCGCTCAAAAAGAAGCTATGCAATGTGATGTGGTAAAGGTACCTCACCACGGCAGCAGGTATTCCCTGGTGGAGGAATTCTATGCTATCTGTCAGCCCCGGGCGGCAATCATATCTGTGGGAAATAATCAATTCGGGCATCCTCATGAGGAAGTTCTTGATGCCCTGACCGGTCAGGGCATACAGGTTTACCGTACCGATCGGCAAGGGTTGGTTCGCTGCACCAGTGACGGAAATTGTCTTAGAATCGACACTTATTTAAACTAAGCGTATTTTTCAATGGTTAAATATTTATTTCGAAATAAAGGAAAAAATCTTCTTTATATCGAACCTACCTATTAAAAGGCATTTCTATTACCAACACCATAACAGGATGGGATATTATGCCCAAGATCATAGACCATAAAGAATACCGGCAGCACCTGCTGCAGAATTGCTTCCAACTATTCTTCCCCAAAAGCTTACCGGATGTAACTATGCGACCGCTTGCCATGGAATTGCTCTTTCCGGAAACTGTTCCTTTCAATAAACTAGCCTGCTATTTTCAGGAAATATTCGTAAGCTGTGTTGAGGCTCGCCATGAAGGTGGTGATAGCTCCCAATAGGTGCCGGTAAACAACAGAAAAGGGAAAGGAGATGGTTTGATGGAGAAGACTTTGCAGGAGTATGAAAAGGAGTTTGAAGAGTTTTTAGCCCGAGAAAAACACCTTGCTCTAATGGTGAGAAGCCGCGCAGCCAAATTCGGCGACAGCAAAATAGCAGTACGCCATAAGCCGCATGATGAGTGGATTGCCTATACCTGGGCTCAGTTTGGGGATATGATCGACTCAACTGCCAAAGGGCTTTTGGCTGCCGGGGTTAAAGAAGGGGATTTCGTCGGTATCTTTGCCAATAACTCGGTTTGGTGGGCGGTGGCTGATTATGCCGCCTATACGGTTAGAGCGGCCTCGGTGCCCATTTACGGCACCAATTCTGCCAAGGAAGCTGAGTACATTATCAACCATGCGGAAATCAGGATACTTTTTGTAGGCAACCAGGATCAATACGATAAAGCCATGACAATTCTGGGAGTATCCCCTTATCTGGAAATGGTTATCGCTTTTGACCCGGCTATCCAGATAACTCCCAGTGACAAGGTAATGTACCTGGACGATTTCATGAATATGGGACGCCAGGCTGGTCAGGAAAAGGCTTTGGAAGAAAGGATTTCCCGCCTGGATTCCGATGACCTGGCTACCCTGATCTATACTTCGGGAACCACCGGGACACCTAAAGGTGTTATGCTCACCCATAAAAACTGGTTTGCTATGCTGTTTGGTACTGGTTACCACATCAAACCTGAGGAAACTGATGTTAACCTGGCTCTCATACCCCTTTCCCATGTTTTTGAACGGGCCTGGAGCTATTTTATCCTGGTGCACAATGCCCAGGTGGACTACTGCCATGACCATACCCGGCTGCTGGAATTTCTCCAGGAATCCAGGCCTCACTTTATGTGCAGCGTACCTCGCATGTGGGAGAAAGTTCACGCTACCCTGGTGGAGAATATCAATAACTCCAGCCCTCTGAAGCAAAAGCTGTTTTGGTGGTCCCTGAAAACAGGAGGCCAGGTGGAACAGCTGAAGAAAAAGCACCAGCCCATTCCCCTGGGACTGAGCCTGAAGTATAAGCTGGCGGACAAAGCGGTTCTTTCCAAAATAAGGGCCATATTCGGAGGACGTACTAAGGTGTACAACTGCGGAGGATCAGCTTTTTCCGGAGAAATATCGGAGTTTTTCTATAATGCCGGGATATATATTCTGCAGGGCTACGGCTTAACCGAATGTTTCGTCATCTGTGTGTCCAACCCCGAAAGGAATAAATTCGGTACCTGCGGGCCGGTAGTACCCTTGATGCAGGTAAGGATATCTGAGGAAGGGGAGATCCAGGCCAAGGGACCCAGCATGATGCAGGGTTATTACAAGCAACCGGAACTCACTGCGGAAATGTTTACGGAAGACGGCTGGATAAAAACCGGTGACAAGGGCTACATCGACGAAGATGGCTTTATTGTAATTACCGATCGTATCAAAGATATGTTTAAGACTTCGGGCGGAAAATACGTTGCCCCGCAGATGATTGAAACTCTTCTCAAGGAAGACTTCTATATTGAAAATGCAGCAGCGGTAGGAGACGGCAAAAAGTATGTGGCTGCGCTGATAGTGCCGGCTTTTGAAGCGCTGGAAGCCTGGGCCCAGAAAAACGGCATTAGGTATTCCAGCCGGGAAGAACTGGTTAAACACCCCGCGGTTGTTAAACTGTACCAGGAGCGGGTAGAAAAACAGACCAAGGATCTGGGTCAGGTGGAAAAACCGAAGAAATTCGCTATCCTGCCGGTGGAATTCAGCCAGGAAACCGGCGAACTAACACCCACCTCCAAGATTAAGCGCAAAGTGATAGCTGAAAAATATAAAGATGTAATCGATTCTTTATTTGAAGATTAATCTCTCTGTCTCATAACTTCTCCCAAAAAGAATCCGGGAACTGGCCAGACCAGGTTCCGGATTCTAATTTTTTCCGCCCCCTCATACTATTTCCCGGATGGTTTTCATAAGCCTGGAGAGAGGGGGGATGTATTATCCGGCCGGTTAATATGCTCCAGGACAGTGTGGCCCGGCTCCTGCTCAGGCTGTCCCTGCCGGTTACTGCCGGAATGCTGCTCTATTCCCTGTTGAGCTTAATTGACACTTTCTTTGTAGCCAAGCTGGGACCATTGCCTTTCGCCGCCCTCACCCTGGTAATCCCGCTGCAAATACTCTTGGTCTCCCTTTCCGCCGCCACCGGAGCCGGTCTTACCTCTCTCATCGGCAGAACCCTGGGAGGCGCTGATGTTAAACGGGCGGACAATGTGGCCTGGCATGGCATTGTCATCAGCCTGATATATGGAGTGCTGGCTACAGGTTTAGGATTATATTATATTGACGACTTGCTGATCCTTTTCGGCTGTACTCCCGATACTTTTGCCCTCAGCAGGGAATACCTGCAGATTGTGCTGTGGGGTTCCCTGTTTACCTTCCTGCCCATGACCCTGGGCAATATTATCCAGGGGGAAGGCAACACCTTTTGGCCCATGGTCATTTCCTTGCTGGGTATCAGTCTCAACGTGATTTTCGATCCCATATTTATTTTCGGCTGGGCGGGGATACCCCCCCTGGGTCTCAATGGAGCGGCTGTAGCTTCCGTGCTCTCCCAGGTGATTATAACGGCAGCCATAATTGCCCTGGTGCGCAGAAAAAAATCCTACCTTACCTGGTCCCGGGCCCATTTTCAGCCCAGCCTCCGGGTAATCATTGATATTTACCGGGTGGGGTTTCCCACCATGATAATGGAAGTGGTATCGGTAGCGATCCTGGCATTAATTAACCGCACCCTGGCCGGCTATGGCTATACGGCTGTTGCTGCCCTGGGTATATTTTTGCGAGTCAGGTCCCTGGCTTTCATGCCGGTGCATGGTCTGTCCCAGGGGACCATGCCCATCGCGGCTTTCGCCTATGGTGCCCGCTTATACGACCGGGTCAAGGAGACCATTGTGAAATCCTGTACTTTGGCTTTGCTATTCACGGGAACTGCCTGGATGATCCTGCAGCACCAGCCGGCCTGGGTAATGCAGTTCTTCTCCCAGGACCCCCAGCTTACCGCCATCGGAGTAAACTGTATGCAGCTGGCGACTTTATTTCTGCCTTTAATGGGTCCTCTGGTCATCCTCTATACGGTTTTACAGGCTGTGGGTCAGGGATTTTCCGCCATGTGGCTGTCCTTGAGCCGCCAGGTGGGATTTTTCCTGCCCCTTTTGTTGATATTGCCTCGCTATTACGGTTTGTCTGGCGTCTGGCTGGCCTTTTCCTTTTCAGAGATGTTAAGCGCAGCCCTGGCTTTGTTATTCCTGATCAGTCTGTGGCGGGACCTGCAGGTACGCAACAAATTGACCATCTTGATGCTGCTCAGGCGGGGCTATCTATGGCAGCGGCTTAAGGCCTGGCTGTGGTGGCAATAGCTGTCAGGATTTGAAAAAGTAGAGGCGCCCGTTTTCAACCTGCATGGTCAGATTTTCCTGCTGCTGCAGGTAGCTTAACATGGCGGCCAGGGTGGAAGACAGGAAATAGTACTCCAGTACATCCGGGTTCAAGTCATCCAGGATAATGATTTCTTCCAGAAGCTCCTCCCGGCTTTTAGGCTGATCCAACAGATCCATTATCATAGCCAGATATTTATTGAGATTGGATCGGTTTGCCTCCGCCAGTTTCAGTATTTGGTCATGATCCAATATGTCGGGTCCGTGTCCCAGGATAAAGTAATCGGCATCGATTTTCTCCACAGCCTCATAAGTCTTAAGCTGGGCGCCTATATCGTAGAGGAAAGGAAAGGAATACTTGTCCAGGTTGTCCTGGCTGAAGAGGCTGTCCCCCAGAAAACAGACCCGGTCTCTGGTGATCACCCCGCATTGCCCGGGAGCATGTCCGGGCAGTTCCACTATGGTGAACTTTTCATCGTGGATGCGCGCTATGCCTGGGGTTGCTTCCTCCTCGGGAAAGGCGGGCTTAAAGCTCAGGGAACGGGAGAGACCAGCCGGAGGCTGTCCTCCATATACATGCTGTGCCAGAAGGGCAGGCTGGTTAAGGTATACCCCAGCGTTTTGGTGGGCCATTAGCTTGCAGCCCGGGAACTGCTGGCGGATGTAAGCATGGCCTCCGCTGTGGTCGTGGTGGCTGTGGGTAAGAAACAGGTACTTGGGGCTTAAATCAGACTCCTGCAAGGTATCACAAATACGGCGGGCTTGCTGGTTATCACTGCCGGAGTCCACCAGCAGCACATAGCGGTCCTTGAACTGAAATACCCCAATATTTGTGGGTGCCGGTATGAAAAAGGTATTGCCATTAACCCGGGTAAGCACAGTAACGACTTCCTTTCTAGCTGAACCTTTAGACTTTTATCACTTTAACTCAAGCTGACCGGCGCTGCAAGCCTGACAAAAAGCTGGATGCCAGCGATTCTTTTGTAAATTAGTAAACTGCAGGCCTAAGATTATGGTATTATAATCCCAAAGCGAAGAGAATTTATGGGGGAAGGCATGAAAATAGCAGTAATTGATGGACAGGGCGGAGGTATTGGCCGCTTGATTGTTGAAAAGCTGCGGGAGGCTTTAGGAAATAGCTGTACCATTCTGGCCTTAGGAACCAACGCTTTGGCCGCTTCCGTGATGCTGAAGGCGGGTGCCAATGAAGGGGCCAGCGGAGAAAATGCCATAGTATTTTCCAGTTCCCGGGTGGATATAATCACCGGCTCAGTGGCTATCCTGGCAGCCAATTCCTATTCCGGCGAACTGACCCCCCGCATGGCTGAAGCTATTGCTAGTTCTGAAGCGGTAAAAATTTTGATCCCCCTTAATCGCTGTGGAATAGAGATATGCGGCACAGTGGATGAACCGTTGCCTTGGCAGGTGGAGAATTTGGTAGAGCGGGTACGTTACTGGTACGAGAAGAAAGTGACGCAAGGTTAAGAAAGGGTGAACGGAAGTTATGTGCAAAGATATGAGCCCCCTGGAAAAAGCCATACAGTTTCATGGCCACATTTGCCCAGGGCTGTTGCTGGGGGTTAGGGCAGCGGAAATGGCCCTGGATTATTTGCAGATAGATTCAGATCAGTATGATGAAGTAGGGGCTATTGTGGAAAATGATACCTGCGGCGCGGATGCCATCCAGGCGATTTTGGGCTGCACTTTCGGCAAAGGCAATTTATATTTCAAGGATTATGGGAAAATGGTCTACACTGTTTTCAACCGCCAGAATGGACGAGCCATTCGCATAGCTCAAAACTTTGATGCTTTGGAGCATCCGGTTGTGGAACGCTACCGGGAATTAAAAGGCCGGGATTTCCTTGATCCGCAGGAGGAAATGGAGTTGGAAGATGCTCTGGCTCAGGTGTTCGAATTGATCATGAGCCAGCCCCTGGAACAGCTTTTTCACTGGCGGGAAGTTGAAATGCCCCAGATAGGCAAGGCCAGGACAACCAAAAATGTCCAGTGCCGCAATTGTGGTGAAGGGGTTATGCAGACTCACGCGGTTTTAACTGAGGAGGGCCTGCTTTGTCCGGAATGCCACCTGAACTGGAGAGGTGAAAATTATGTGCGAGGCTAATATTTACCTGCTGAAAAACGGCCGGGAAGAACTGTTTATGGAAAAAGTGGATCGCATAATTCCGGGAGAGGACCAAACTCTGTTTCTGGAAAGTGTTTTTGGTGAACGGCGGGTTGTAAAAGCCGCCATACGGGAAATGGAATTGGTACATCATCGCATAATTATTGAAGAAATTGCTGCCGAATCAGCCGGCACAGGAACCGAAATCTGGCTGGATCTGGATACTGATCATGGCCATTTTCATGAGGGAGAAGAAGTCAAGCTGAAGCTGTTTAAAGGTTACAACATGAAAGCCAACCCGGAAGCAGCATGGACAGCCCCCCGGGTAATGGTGGTAGGTCAGGGCGGAGAGCATCAGGCCGAAATGCACCTGCACGGCCATATCGGGCATATTAATCTGGGTTCGGAAAACGATGGCCTGGTTCAGGTATATGCCTTGGAACCCGGGGACCGGGAACTTTATGCCAAACTGCTGGTGGAAGTAGGGCACCATCACCACCATGATCTGCAGCCCATTGGTCTGCCTCTGGAAATTTTGCCCTGTGGTTATTCCCATGCCCGCATGGGGGAAAATTATGAAGTCCAGGTGTTAAAAGACGGGAAACCCCTGGCAGGGGCTGAGCTGAAGGCCACTTATGCCAACACCCGCAATACTGATTATCCCCATCATTTAGTCACGGATGAAGAAGGGAAAGCTCGGTTGTTTTTGACTGCCCGCGGTAATTACTTATTCTCAGTGAGCCATGACAATATTACCAGCACTTTTACCCTGGTTAAAAGTTTTTAATGTAAAAAGAAGGAATTACCTGAAAGATATAGAATAAAACTATTTACAAAATGACTTCACGAAGAAGTCGCTGACCGTTACTACAATAACCTTTAAAGAATAATGCCATGAAGGTATCAGGCTGTGAAAGCCATATCTCATGGCATTTTTGTTTGTAGGGGAAATTTGGAAAGGAGATGTGGTTATGCATATTCCAGATGGTTATCTGAGCCCCCAGACTGCTATTCCCATGATAGCGGTTATGGTACCCGTTATGGGGGTAGCCGTAAAACAGGTCGAGAAAACAGTACGCAAGAAGGAAGTACCCCTCTTAGCCTGTGCAGCGGCTTTTTCCTTTATCATTATGATGTTTAATCTCCCCTTGCCGGGAGGCAGTTCGGCTCATGCGGTAGGAGCAGTGTTAATGGCGATTTTATTGGGGCCCTGGGCTGCCTGTTTAGGTGTCTCAGTGGCCCTGATAATCCAGGCTTTGCTGTTTGGAGATGGGGGGATTCTAGCCATAGGAGCTAATTGCTTCAATATAGCTTTCCTGATGCCGGTAGCTGGCTATGCAGTTTACCGGCTAATCAAAGGAAATGCAGACTTGCTGTCCTTCCGCGGTATGACCGCTGCTGCGGTAGCGGCTTATATCGGCCTTAACGTTGCGGCGTTGGCTACGGCGGTTATGTTTGGCTCCCAGTATCACCTGTTTCAAGCCGCTGATGGTACTCCCCTTTACTTCATGTACCCACTGAAAGTAACCTTGGCGGTTATGATGTCGGAACACCTGCTCCTGGCAGGACCGGCGGAAGCCATAATTACTGTGCTGGGGGTATGGTTTGTAGGGCGAAATTATCCCGAGTTACTGGAACGCCCTGGTCAAGTGATTCCTGCCGTCCGGGAGGTGAACGGCCATGTTTAAAAAGTATCGCAATTTGTGGATAGCTCTAGGTGTACTGATATTGTTGTGCCCTTTGGGATTATTGGCTACGGGTACTGCTTTCGGAGAATGGGGTATGGATGAGCTCAGCGAGAGAGTTGGTTACATACCCGCAGGCGTGCAGCAGTTTGCTGAAGTATGGTCCTATGCTCTACTGCCCGATTATTCTATCCCTGGTCTGGCAGATACCTTTTTCCATGCGGCGGGGGGCTATATATTTTCCGCGCTGCTGGGGACCGGATTGGTTGCAGGCATAATGATTTTGCTGGGGCGGCGCGTAAAGGAGTAGACGATGATTGACAAGAAACATGGCCAAATAAAAGACACTGAGCTTCCCGCCTGGATGAATGAACCCGAGGAAGTTTGGCATGTGGTAGCAGGAAAACAGGGAAGAACTCGTTTCCTGCGGCGCACCATGCTGGAAATCGGACGGGCTTTGGAACAGGAGATGCAGAATGAAAATTTGTCCCGCAGGGATGGATTTTTGCAGGGGGTAGATGCCCGTCTCAAAATAACCGGGGTGCTGGCGGCAGTATTACTGGCAGCTTTAATCCATGATATACCCATACTGCTGGTGCTTTGCGGGTTAAATATAATGCTGATGATGGCTTCCCGGCTGCCTGTCTGGACTTTGCAGAAAAGGATCTGGCTGACCATACCGCTGCTAACTTTAATAATGGCCCTGCCGGCTTCCCTAAACCTGTTTAATGATGGCACCCCCTTGCTGGTGATATGCTCTTTGCCTGAGCAGTTGGCTATAGGAAGCTGGCAGGCTCCGGAGCTGTTGTTCATCAGTTATCAGGGCGCTCGGTCAGTCCTGCTCATTTTCCTGCGGGTGGGCCTGTCATTGTCCTGGGGAGTACTGCTGGTAGCTACTACTCCCTTTAATCACCTGCTGTCAGCCTTGCATAGCTTGAAAATTCCTTCCATTATAATAATGATATTGGAGATGAGCATACGCTATCTAGCCCTGCTGATCCGCTTGACCCTGGATATGTTTGCCGCCCGGCAGTTAAGAAGTGTAGGCCGCCTGTCCCTGCGAAAGCAGCAGCAGCAGGTGGGATCAGCGGTGGGGGCTTTGTTTGCCGCCAGTATTCTGTTATCCCAGGAAATCCATGAAGCCATGGTAGCTCGCTGTTACACCGGTACCAGCAGGGTTATCCTCCAGGACGCTTCCCATAAGGATTCTCTGACTGACAGCCGAAAAGGAGCTCAGGAATATGACTGGATCGCCAGTGTTTGAATTTGATAACGTCAGTTTTTCCTATGGCCGGCAAGCTGAACTGTTTAAAAACATGTCTTTCCGGATACACAGGGGAGAAAGTGTAGCTGTACTGGGGGCTAACGGTTCAGGCAAGTCCACCCTGCTGAAAATCATGTGCGGGCTGTGCCATCCCCAGTCCGGTTCCTTCCGGGCTTTTGGCCGGGAAATCACCGGTGCCGATTTTGAAGACGACGGATTCAGCAAGGAGTATCATGCCCGGATAGGATTCCTGTTTCAGAACACGCAAGTACAGATGCTGACTACCCGGGTCTGGGATGAAATAGCTTATGGGCCTTTGCAGCTTCCTCTTTCATCCAGTGAAGTGAAGGGCCGGGTGGAGGACATTTTAACATTCCTGGACATCGGGCATTTGCGGGACCGATCTCCTCACCGACTGAGCGGGGGAGAGCAGAAAAAAGTCGCTTTGGCCTCAGTGCTGGTGTTAAATCCCCAGGTATTGATCTTTGATGAACCTACCAACGGATTGGATCCCCGCACCCAGAGCTGGCTGGTTAATGTGCTGCTGAAATTAAATAAACAGGGCAGAACCCTGGTAATAGCCACCCATAATTTGGAGTTAGCCCATACCCTGTGTCCCCGTTCACTGTTGCTTTCCGAACAGCATCAGATTCTATTTGACGGGCCTTCCGATCAGATACTTAACGATTATGATATGCTGCGGGAAGCCAATTTGATTGATGACTTTTCTCACACTCATCATAACCAAACCCATACCCACCGGTATACTCACCAGTAACAACCCATAATTAACCTGCAAACCCAAATATAGTCAGAAAAATGGCCTGACTAAAAAACTGCTGCTATTTTTCCAGCAAAATATAATAGAAATTAATAATATAAATAAATTTGAGTTATCAATGGGAAAAATCAAATACCGTTAAAATTAAGAGATAAACAGAGATATAATTAGTTTATTTACTATTAATATCGGTGTCATTCTGCCCTTAATTCTGGAAAGTTGTCAGGAAAGTTGCCTATTAGACATGGAAAGGGTATAAATGTAGAAACATCTATAACTGGAAATTAGTTGTATTCAATGTTCCTCACCAGTAATAGACGTTGAACTGACAAGATCATATGCCATACATATTTGCGCGGGAAGTGCGTAGTGGCGGTACAACGAAAAGCGTGTCCATGAAGGATGCGCACGCCAAGTGAGTTGGCCAAGCTAGGCTTATCGTGCCTTGCTTTTTTTATGCAGAGCACATCGCATGGTTAAGACTACAGGCTAGCCAACCAATAGCCCTGGTGGGTATATGGGAATTATGCGGGCAGGAGGTGGATGATTAACAACAATCTATTATTTACCCATTTAAACTGAAACAAGTTGGGGGGAATGAGGAAAAATGCCAACTAAGCTGTCACGGCGTGACTTTCTACGTCTCTGTGCCGGCTCAGCCGCAGCTATATCCTTATCCGGGTACTTGGCACCTTTTATTAAGGAAGCAGCTGCTGCCGGAGGGCCTCCGGTATTATGGATACAGGGAGGCAGTTGCACTGGTTGTTCTATCTCCATTTTAAACACTGTTCATCCGGATATTGAAAAAGTTATCACGGAAGTCATCAGCCTGCGCTATCATCCCAATCTAGCCGCAGGAGCAGGCAATCTTGTCATTGAGGAAATGTATAAGGTTGCCGCCGAGAATCCCAAGAAGTTTTTCCTGGTTGTAGAGGGTGCTGTCCCGGTTGCCGATGATGGGGTCTATTGCATTATTGGTGAGCGGAATGGACATCACCTGACTTTCCTGAAAGCAGTACAGGAACTGGGCAGCCAGGCAGCAGGCATTTTGAATTTCGGTACCTGTTCTGCCTTTGGAGGCTTCCCGGCCACACCGCCTAATCCCACGGACTGCAAGCCTGTCAAAGACATAGTTAAGAATGTGCCTATCGTAAACGTACCGGGTTGTCCGCCTCATCCTGATTGGATGGTAGGTACCATAGCCCATGTTATCCTTTACAACGAACTGCCCGAACTGGATGCTTTCGGACGTCCTACCATGTTCTTCGACAAGATAATTCATGATAACTGCCAGCGTCGCCAGTACTTTGACAATGCGATTTTTGCCAAGAACTTTGGTGAGCCGGGCTGCATGCTGGAATTGGGCTGCAAAGGTCCCTTTGCTCATTGTGATTCTACTACTCGTCTGTGGAACGGCGGCACCAATTGGTGCGTAAAAGCAGGAGGAGTTTGTATCGCCTGTACAGAACCCCAGTTCCCGGCCTGGCCGATCTATGAACGCTTACCGGAACTGCCGGTTGCTCCTGGTATCACTGCTACTGTAGACCAGATTGGCGGTGTACTTGCAGGCTTAGCTGTACTGGGAATCGGAGGTCATTTGGCTGGAAATATCATGACAGGCCGTATCGGGCCCAAAAAGAATCAAGATGAGAAAGAAGGTGACGAATAATGGCCCAGACGATAATAATAGATCCCGTAACCAGAATCGAAGGACACCTAGCTGTTGAAGTGGAAGTTGATGGTGGTAGGGTAGTCAATGCCAAATCCATGGGCATGATGTTCCGAGGCTTGGAATTAATAATGAAAGGGAGAGATCCGCGGGATGCCGCTCAACTGATGCAGCGCATCTGCGGCGTTTGACCGGTAGCTCATGCTAGCGCGGGTTCGCTGGCTTTGGACAACGCTTTTGGAATTGAACCGCCTCCCAATGGGCGCATTATTCGCAACCTGATCTTAGGATCCAATTACATCCAGTCCCATATTCTGCACTTTTTCCATTTAGCTGCCCTGGATTATGTTAAAGGTCCGGACATGCCGCCCTTTACTCCTCGCTATGAGGGTGACTACCGGTTCCCGGACGATGTGAATCAGCAGGTTGTAGGCACCTACCTGAAAGCATTGCAGATGCGGCGCAAAGCCCATGAAATGGTGGCTTTGTGGGGCGGTAAAATGCCTCACCAGCAGGCTATTGTACCTGGAGGTGTCTCTGAGGTTCCTGACAGCCAGAAGATTGCTGAGTTCCTGTTTAGATTACAGGAACTGCAGGCATTTATTGATAATGAATACATCCCCACCGTTAAAGCTGTGGCTGAAGTCTATCCTGATTACTGGGATATCGGCCGGGGCTGCATGAATTTCTTGTCTTACGGAGCTTTCCCGCTGGAAGAGGGCATGGATCATGTAAAGAAGAATAAGCTCTTCCCCTCCAAGGTCTATGTGAATGGTCAATTAGCTGATTTAGACATCGAAGTAATTGATGAAGCAGTTAAGTATTCCTGGTATGAAGACGACACCGGCGGAAAGAAACCCACTGAAGCAGTGGTTAAACCCAACCCTGCCAAGAAAAATGCTTATTCGTTTATTAAAGCACCTCGCTATAATGGTGCACCTATGGAAGTAGGTCCTCTGGCCCGTATGTATGTGATGGGTGACGAGACCATCACTTCCTTGGGCGAGAAAGCCTTCTCCGTACTGGGCCGTCATTTGGCCCGGGCTCTGGAATGCTCTTTGGTTGCCAAGAATTTGGCGGAATGGGTACAGCAATTGGAAATCGGGCAACCGGTATGTACTCCTCATAAGATACCGAGTTCTGCCCAGGGTGTAGGTTTAACTGAGGCTCCACGCGGTGCTCTGGGTCACTGGAATCGTATCGAACACCAGCGTACTGCTATTTACAATGCCATAGTACCCACTACTTGGAACCTGTCCCCGCGGGATGACCAGGATCAAATGGGTCCCATGGAGCAAGCCTTAATAGGAACTCCCGTGGCGGATCCTAATAATCCCATTGAAGTGGTACGGGTTATCCGTTCCTTTGACCCCTGTCTGGCCTGTGCTATACACGTTATGACTCCTGATAAGAAGACCATCAGTAGATGCCAGGTCGGTTAAAGGGGGTGCCGGGGTGAAAGTAACTTTAATGGAAGAAAGGCATTCTGTCTGGATTCGCATCTTTCACTGGATAAATATGGTAGCCATAATGCTCTTGATATTTACCGGCTTCTATATTCATGCTCCCCAGTCTTTCCGCCTGTTCGGCAATATGGACGGGGCGCGGATGGTCCACTTTGCAATGGCATATGTACTCTGCTTCGGTGTGGTTTTGCGGGTATATTATGCGATTGCTGCCAAGGATGCCAAAAATATCGTCTTTAACCCCAAGACAGATATCCCTAATCTGCCCAGCATGATGAAGTATTACCTGTTCATGTCGGACAGCCATCCTTATTACGGCAAGTACAATCCCGGCCAGAAAGCTATGTATACCGGATGGCTGGTCATGGCGATAATCCAAATAATCACAGGCTTCATCCTCTACAAACCCCAAGTAGCTTTCTGGGCGAACCTGGGGGACTACCTGGGGGGAGATATCGCCATTCGCATGGTACACTTGATCGTAACCTGGCTGTTCGTCCTGACCATTCTGGCCCATGTATATTTGGATATATCTGAAGGTATCCCGGTATTAAAATCAATGTTCACCGGCAAGATACCGAAAGGTTTTCATGGCGAACACAGCACGGACGAGAGTGCTTAATCCCCAGGGGGGTTATGATTGAAACCTGTCAAGGTAATTGGAATTGGAAACTTACTCATGCAGGATGATGGGGTCGGGGTGCATGTAATAAACTATCTGAGCGATCTGGGTGTACCAGACCATGTTGAACTGATAGACGGCGGCACCCACAGCTATGACCTGCTGGAGTATTTTGCCGCTGATGCGTCATTCATTGTAGTGGATGCCATGCATGCCGGCGGCGAACCGGGAGCTATTTACCGGGCGCCTTTGCATGAACTGGGTTTAAAACCGTCAGACCAGATAATGTCACTGCACGAGCTTCATTTTATTGAAGCCGTGCAGATGGCAAACATGCTCGGGTATAACCCGGATATACTGGTGTACGGTATTGAACCCCAGTCGGTAAAGTTAAGCCTTGAGCTGAGCCCGCCGGTAGCTGCTGCTGTACCTAAAGCAGCGGAGTTGATTCTGGAGGATATCAATAAAGGTATAGCTTAAGCAGCTAGATGATAATTAAAATAGCCTTTTATTAAGGAGTCAGGAAGAGTACATGCATGAACTGACTTTGATGCAGAGTGTTTTGCAGACTGTGGAGCAAGATGCTGCCCAGCATGGTATTAACCGGATAAACAAGGTCAAGCTGGTAATCGGTCAGTTAACCATGGCTCTTCCTGATAGTCTTATTTTTGCCTTTGAAGCCCTTAAACCGGGAACCATGTTCTCAGATGCCAGTTTGATTATTGAGGAACGACATGCTCAATGTACATGCCACAGTTGCCAGCAGGAGTATAAGCTGGATGACTATTTTCAATTTGTCTGTCCCACCTGCGGAAGTACTGATATTGAAGTTGAGGGCGGCAAGGAATTGTATATCGACTATTACGAGGGAGACTAGCTTATGAAGGTCAAGCTGGAAACCCGCCTTTTGGGTGCCAACGAGCTTATCGCTCATAACAATCGGACTATATTCAGCAATCAAGGCGTACTGGTTATCAATCTGATGAGCTCACCGGGCTCGGGTAAGACTACCATTCTGGAAAAAACTATTTCCAGATTAAAAGACCAGATTAAGATTGCGGTTATTGAAGGTGATCTTTATACGGATCAGGATGCCCAGCGCATTGAGCAGCAGGGCGTTAAAGTAGTGCAAATAAATACTGAGGGAACCTGTCATCTTGATGCCGGTATGGTCAGCCATGCTTGCCAGGAACTGCTGGCGGATAATCCGGATCTATTAGTAGTTGAAAATGTGGGCAATCTGGTGTGCCCGGCGGAATTTGACCTGGGCGAAGATCTGCGGGCAGTAGTTATTAGTGTTCCCGAAGGTAATGACAAGATAACCAAATACCCTTTGGTTTTCCAAAGGGCTGATGTGATACTGGTAAACAAGATGGATCTGCTTCCCTTCACTGATTTCGACGTGGCCAGGGTGCAAAAGGACATAGGCCTTATCAATCCTAAGACCAAAATCTTTTTTGTTTCCGCCAGAAACGGAGACGGCCTGGAAGAGTGGAGTTCTTGGCTGTTAGAGCAAATACACGCCAAGGGAAGAACCAAACTCATGTAGAATAGCTATTCTTTCATATCGGCTAGAAGGCAGGGAATCATATGCATAAACGACAGGCCGCTCGGATTCGAGTTAATGGAATAGTACAGGGGGTGGGGTTTCGCCCCTTTATATATCGTCTAGCTGAACAGGAGCACATTACCGGTTGGGTACAGAATTCCTCAAAGGGCTTGATTATTGAAGCGGAAGGCCGCCCTGAGTCCATTGCCTCTTTTATCCGTCAGATTAAACAGCACCCGCCTCCACTGGCGGTAATACGTGAGATCAGTACGGAAATCATTCCGGAAGTTGGTTATAGTGAATTTATAATTCGCCAAAGTGCCCGGGAGCAGGAACAGTTGGTGATGATCTCCCCTGATGTGGCTATCTGCCAGGATTGCCTGCGGGAATTGTTTGATGAAAAGGACCGCCGTTATAAATATCCCTTTATTAACTGTACCAACTGTGGGCCCCGTTATACCATAATACGTGATGTACCCTATGACAGGGATCGCACTTCTATGGCTTCCTTTCCTATGTGTCCCTCCTGCCAGTCTGAATACGACGATCCCAGAAACAGGCGTTTCCATGCCCAGCCCAATGCCTGCCCGGTTTGCGGACCCCAGGTGCAACTGCTGGACCGTAAAGGGCAGTCGGTGGATTATGATATCCATCAATTGCTTTTGGAAGGCAAAATCGTAGCCGTTAAGGGTTTGGGGGCCTTCCATTTGGCCGTGGATGCAACCAATGCTGAAGCGGTGGCTGAATTGAGACGCCGCAAGCGCCGGGATGCCAAGCCTTTTGCCGTCATGGTGAAGGACCTGGCAACGGCTCATGAATATTGTTTTATAGACCAATATGAAGAAGCCTGGCTGACATCACCTTCTGCTCCTATTGTGGTCATGCGCAGCAAGTTTAATGAAGAACTGGCCGGTTCGGTGGTTCATCCAGGTCTGGATACATTGGGAGTAATGCTGCCCTACACGCCCCTGCACACCCTGCTGTTTGATGCCCAGATCAAGGTGCTGGTCATGACCAGTGCCAATATCAGCGATGAACCTCTTATCACCGATAACCGGGAAGCTTTGGATCAGTTAAAGGATGTGGCTGATTACTTCCTGGTGCACAACCGGGAGATAGTAAATCCCTGTGATGATTCGGTTATGTCAGTATGTCCGGAAGGGAGCCCTCATTTTATCCGCCGGGCACGGGGATTTGTACCTCGGGGAATTCCCATTCCCATCAACACTGACCCGGTATTGGGCGTGGGAGGGGATTTGAAAAATACTTTCTGCCTGACCCGCAAAGGGGATGCTTATCTGAGCCAGCCCTGGGGAGATATGACCCAGTTCGGCAATTACCAGCGTTTCCAGGTAGGTCTGGAAAGGTTTAAGCGCATGCTGGACGTGGAACCGGTTACCATAGCTTTGGACATGCATCCCGACTACCAGGTAAGCCGGTGGGGGCGCCAGCAGACTCAATACAGGCAGATAGAAGTCCAGCATCACCATGCCCACCTGGCGGCGGCCATGGCCGACAACGGGCTAGGTGAGGAAGTTCTGGGACTGATTTGTGATGGGGCAGGCTGGGGTACGGATCAGGCTATCTGGGGCGGAGAGATACTGCGGGGTGATTACCGGCAGTTCCAGCGTCTCGCCCACCTGACCTATCTTCCCTTTCCGGGAGGAGACCAGAACAGCCGCAAACCGGTACGGATGGCTCTGATTTACCTGTATTCTGTAATGGGTGAAAAGGGCTGGAAACTAGCCCAAAAACATTTGCCCGATCTTTCCTGGGATGAACAGGAGATCATTATTCAGCAAATCAATCATAGCCGTAATTGGCTTTATACTTCCTCCTGCGGACGATTATTTGATGCAGTTAGCGCAGCATTAGGAGTCTGTTCATGGAACAGCTATGAAGCCCAGGCAGCTATGCAATTGGAAGCTTTGGCTCAGCCGGGGATCATGGAGGGCTATCCATATAGGATCACTGTTGAGAAGGGGATGTATAATATGGATACCGGCCCCATGTGGCCGGAATTGATGCGGGACAGGTATAAGGACAATGTTCCCCTGCCCGTAATTTCCGGAAAGTTTCATCAGACCCTGATAGCTATGTTTACAGAAACCTTGATGAAGGTTCGGGAAGATACCGGCTTAAACCAGGTGGTCTTGAGCGGGGGAGTTTTCCATAACCAGATATTGCTGAGGGGCATCATATCTGCCCTTGGAGGCCAGGGATTTGAGGTATTTTACCATCAACAGGTTCCTGCTGGTGATGGGGGTATTTCCCTTGGCCAAGCCGTGATCGCAAGCGAGGTGACAGAAAAATGTGCTTAGGTGTACCGGGACAGATAGTGGAAATACAGCCGGATTGGGGAGCAGTAGCCGATGTGGACGGCAACCAGGTGCAAATCAGCGTGGCTTTGCTGCCGGATGTCAAGGTCGGAGATTATGTTTTGATTCATGCCGGTTTTGCCATGGAGCTTATTGATAGAGAAATAGCCCGGGAGACCAGACAGCTTCTGGAAGAACTTAAGGAGTTAAGACAAGATGGATAGTGTTGTGCAGCAATTACTGGAACTAATCAAAGCGGAAACCATTCGGTGCAGCTTAATGGAAGTATGCGGGACTCATACCATGGCTATTGCCAGGAGCGGTATTCGCGGTGTTCTGCCCCCCAACATCCGTCTTTTATCAGGTCCGGGCTGTCCTGTTTGTGTAACTTCACAAGGGGATCTGGATGCCGTTATTGATCTGGCCGAGCAGGAAGATATTACCCTGGTTACTTTCGGGGATATGCTGAGAGTCCCGGGCAGTCATGGCAGCCTCCAGGAAGCCCGCAGCCGGGGTGCAGATGTAAGGGTGGTCTATTCTCCTCTTGAGACCCTGGAAATTGCCCGCCAAAGACCAGAACGGCAGGTGGTTTTTTTAGGCATAGGCTTTGAAACTACGGCTCCGGCTGTAGCTGTGACGGTGCAGCGAGCTCACCAGTTAGGGCTGAAAAACCTGTCCGTTTATTCTGTGCATAAAATAATTCCCCCGGCTTTGGAGGCGATTTTCTCCGATCCGGAGGTGCAGGTGGATGGCTTGATATGCCCCGGACATGTGTCGATTGTCTTGGGCCTGGAGCCCTTTGAAAAGCTGGCGGCTCGCTATCATAAACCCATGGTTGTGACCGGTTTTGAAGCCGAGGATATTTTGGAAGGAATCGGAATGCTGGTACGACAGCTGAAAACCGGTACAGCCAGGGCAGAATTGCAATACCGGCGGGTGGTGCGGGCTCAAGGTAATCCTGCTGCCCGGCAGGTGCTGGACCAGGTGTTCACACCGGTAGATGCAGCCTGGCGGGGATTGGGGATTATTCCTGCCAGCGGGCTTGACTTGCGGCCTCAATATGCAGACTATAATGCCCGGCGGAGATTTCAGATCAAGCCCCAGCAGAGATACGAGATACCAGGATGTTCATGTGGAGCAATTTTAAGCGGTAAGCTGAATCCGGATCAATGTCCCTTATTTGGGAAAGCATGTACTCCCACTCAGCCTGTGGGACCATGTATGGTCTCCCAAGAGGGAGCATGTGCAGCCTTCTATCGTTATCAACCACTAAGGAGCGCAGAAGTATGAAACCATCGCAGATTATAATGGCTCACGGCAGCGGCGGCTTGTTAAGCCAGCGTTTGATCGAAGAATACTTTGTCCGCGCCTTTGCCGAAGGCGAAGGGCTATGGGAATTAAATGACGGGGCAGTATTGGATCTGCCGCCGGGGAAAGCAGTTATCAGTACGGACAGCTTTGTGATTTCTCCCTTGTTTTTTCCAGGGGGAGATATCGGCAAGCTGGCTGTCAGCGGCACGGTCAATGACCTGGTAGCCTGCGGGGCCAGGCCCCTATACCTGTCCACCGCTTTTATTCTGGAGGAAGGCTTTTCCCTGGACAGCCTGGGGGAGATTGTAAAGTCTATGGCCCGTACTGCTCAACAGGCAGGAGTAAAGCTGGTGACCGGCGATACCAAGGTGGTGGAAAGAGGCAGTGCCGACCAGGTGTTTATCAATACTACCGGTATCGGAGTTATTCCTCCGGGTATTGATTACCGGCCCGGACGCATTAAGCCGGGGGATCGGATTCTGGTAAGCGGGACCATGGGAGATCACGGTTTGACTATTCTGGCCCAGAGGGAAGGACTCCGTTTCCGAACTCCGGTGGTAAGCGACTGTGCACCCTTGCATGAAATCGGTAAGGCCTTGCAGCCTTTTGGCGAACAAATCCACTGTATGCGTGATCCCACCCGGGGCGGTCTGGCTACAGTCTTAAACGAACTGGCGGCTCAGTCTCGCCTGGGGATGTATATAGATGAACAAAAGATTCCTGTTTTAGATGCGGTCCGCGGAGCTTGTGAAATGCTGGGCATGGATCCCCTGTACATGGCCAATGAAGGTAAAATGGTGATTATTTGTGCACCCCAGGTAAGCCAGCAGGTGTTGGAGGTTCTGCACAAGCTCCCCGTTGGTCAGAATGCGGCTGATATAGGCAAGGTGGTCAGCCAGCCTCAGGGCATGGTGTTGATTAAAACTGCTCTGGGAACCGAGCGCATTTTGGCTGCTCTGGAAGGGGAACATGTACCGCGCATATGCTGAAGGTCTAAGAAAATTCACATTAGTAAGGCTTTGGGATTAACACAAAAAATTTCGATTGTTATTGACAAAACCTTGGCAAGATATTACATGTTTTAATAATAATAATAATTAAAAGTTATATTAAGCGAAAGATAAGTCTATGCCAAAAAAGAAGATATTAAACAAAAACGCTCGAAAAATCAGTGACGATTGGGAATGTACATCTGGTCAGGTAGCGGTAAATTTGCTTTATAGCTAGCATAAAGGTTATAAATATAAAAACATCATGATCAAACATGAATAGACAAAAAAGAGCATATTGACAACGACATGTATCCCACTGGTAATTGAGCAACCTTATCAATAATAAAGCGTTTTGCAGGATTGTTGGTGGAGAATGCTCAGTGACAGTACAGCGGAAACGATTCCTTGAAGATTCCTTTGCTATTGGGGGAGACAAGCTCGGGAGGTCGAGTTGTGCTTTTTTCGTGCAAAAAGCAATTGAGCATTAAGTTATTCATACAGAAAGACACTTGTATTTCCCCGGAGCACCAGAGAGACCCGGAATATTATGTTTGCGGTTTCGTTCCACCCTTTGACAGCAGAGGGGACAGGCTGACAGCGGTCGGCGCTAGAAAAGGGTATTCATACATAATTAAATAGCTCTGAGTCACATCAACCTAAAGCTTAAGCCAAGGTTATGTGACCGTTAGGGTATATCCGGAAACGGGTGTGCCTCCCGTGTTTTGGAAAGGAGCTTGTCACTATTACGGGATACCATTCCCGGTTGGATATGATATGGAGACTCCTGTCCAGGCAGGAGTCTTTTCATATTTTCATGGATGATAATGTGTCTGGGAAGGAGTGGTGGATTTGCAGAGGGTAAAGCTGACTATTAACGGAAAGGAGGTTGAAGCCCCGGTAGGCAGCACTATACTAGAGGCTGCAGAAATGATAGGCGTAGACATTCCTCGCCTGTGTTACGATCCTGATTTGAGTCCGATGGGAGCCTGTCGTTTATGCGTGGTGGAGGTAAAAGGCAACCGTCTCTTACCAGCTGCCTGTGTCACTCCGGTGACGGAAGGTATGGTAGTGGAGACTGAGTCTCCGTCTGTTGTAGAAGCGCGCAAAACCATACTGGAACTTCTGGTAGCCAATCATCCCCTGGACTGCATGACCTGTGACAAAATGGGAGACTGCAAATTGGCGGAGTATTGTTATCGGTATAATGTGAAAGATAGTCCATTCACAGGGGAAAAACACCATTATGCTATCGACGACAGCAATCCCTTTATAATCAGAGATCTAAACAAATGTATTCTTTGCGGTGCCTGTGTACGGGCCTGTGAAGAAATGACGGGTCAGGATAATCTATCCTATCTCTACCGTGGTTTTCACCGCAAGGCGACTACTGCAGGAGATGTGCCTTATATCGAGTCAGACTGTGTGTTTTGCGGTCAATGTGTAGCCGTATGTCCCACCGGTGCTTTAACAGAGAAGTCTATGGCCGGACAAGCCAGACGGTGGGAGATGGAAAAAGTCCGTACCACTTGCCCGTTTTGCGGAACGGGATGTAATTTTGATCTGGCTGTAAAAGATGGCAGAATCATAGGGGTTCTTTCCGCTGAGGATGCTCCCGTGAACGGGCGTATGCTGTGCGTAAAGGGACGTTTTGCCTGGGATTTCATCTATAATGAAAAACGTCTTACCACCCCCTTGATTAAAAAGGATGGCCAGTTCGTGGAAGCAACCTAGGATGAGGCATTTGATTTAATTGCCGAGAAATTTAACAGCATCAAGGAAAAATATGGTCCTGATTCCTTTGCGGCATTAAGTTCGGCCCGTTGTACCAATGAGGAAAACTATTTGGTGCAGAAATTTACCCGGGCCTATATGGGCACAAACAATGTAGACCATTGTGCCCGTACCTGACACGCGCCCACTGTGGCCGGTCTGGCCACAACTTTCGGAAGCGGCGCTATGACCAATCCCATTAATGAAATCACGGAAGAAGCAGAACTTCTGTTCTTGATTGGAACCAATGCCACTGAAGCCCACCCAGTGATCGGGTACAAAATGCGCCAGGCGGCTCGCCGGGGAGCCAAGATGATTGTCTGTGATCCCCGCCGAATTGATCTGGTGGATGAAGCAGATTACTGGCTGCAGATTAAACCCGGTACCGACATTCCCCTCTTGAATGGCTTGATGCACATCATTATTAAAGAAGGTTTAGAGGATAAAGAGTTCATTGCCGAACGTACCGAAAATTATGAAGCTCTTAAAGAAACTGTGGAAAGATATACCCCTGAATATGTCTCGGAATTGACGGGAGTCCCGGTGGAAGACCTGTATGCAGTGGCTCGCCTCTATGCTACCACTGATAAAGCCATGATATTCTATACCCTGGGTATCACCGAGCATATCTGTGGGACCCGCAATGTTATGAGTATTGCTAATCTGGCCATGTTGACCGGACATTTGGGACGTCCTGGAACCGGTGTATGCCCCATGCGCGGCCAGAACAACGTACAGGGTGCCTGCGATATGGGCGCTCTGCCCAATGTTTATCCCGGTTATCAAGCGGTTACTAATGACGAAATTCGCGAGAAGTTTGAAAAGGCCTGGGGAGTATCTCTTTCACCCAAAGTGGGCTTGAAGATTCCGGAAATGTTCGATGCAGCCCATGAGGGTAAGGTCAAAGCCATGTATATTCTAGGCGAAAATCCGGTGCTGACCGATCCTAATGCCAATCATGTTCGTGCTGCCCTGGAGAAGCTTGAGTTTTTGGTAGTCCAGGAGCTGTTCCTGACTGAAACAGCTGAATATGCCGATGTAATCCTGCCGGCCGCCAGTTTTGCTGAATGTGACGGAACCTTTACCAACACAGAACGGCGGGTACAAAGGGTACGTAAAGCTATCGAACCTATCCCCGGTCAGGCTAACTGGCAGACTATTTGCCAGATGGCAACCCGGGTAGGATTCCCCATGCATTACGAACATCCCAGTGAGATATGGGATGAGATGGCCTCTTTAACTCCCTCTATGGCAGGTATTAATTACAATCGCCTGGAGAAAGGATCTCTGCAATGGCCGTGTACCACTGATGATCACCCGGGAACTCCTTACCTGCATAAGGGCAAATTTACTCGCGGCCTAGGCTTGTTCCAGCCGGCCGATCATGTACCGCCTGCAGAGATGCCGGATAGAGAGTACCCATTCTTGCTGTCGACGGGACGTATTCTGTATCATTACAATGTTACTACTCCCTATTCATCCGGTATAGCCGAGCTGTGGGACAAAGAAATGGCGGAGATCCATCCGGAGGATGCAGAGAGATTAGGATTGGAAACAGGGCAGCAAGTGAAGATTGTATCCCGGCGTGGAGAAGTTATTTCTGCTGTTAAGGTAACGGAGCGGGTGCAGCCGGGCATGATATGGATGTCCTTCCATCACTCGGCTACTCCTACCAATGCTTTGACCAGCGATGCTTTGGATCCCACCACCGGAACTGGTGAATACAAGGTGTGTGCGGTCAGAATAGAGAAATTGCCGGAGGCTGCCAATGCGTAAGATAGCCATTGAGGAAGCCATAGGCCTACCCCTGGGACACGATATCACTGAGATATTGCCGGGCAAAGTCAAACGCAGGGCTTTCCGGCGAGGTCATATAATAAAGCCTCAGGATATTGAGCGGCTGCGCAGTTTGGGCAAAGAACACATTTATGTGTGGGAAGCTGAGGATCATCTGGTTCATGAAGATGATGCAGCAGTTCGCCTGGCTCGCTCTGCTGCTGGTTTCGGGGTAAGCATAGGCACGCCCAATCAAGGCCGGGTAAACTTGCAGGCAGCTATACCTGGCTTGTTGAAAATCAGAGTTAACCAGCTGCAGTGGGTTAACAACTGCGATGGCATTATTTTTGCTACCCTGCACAACAATTCGGTGGTTAACAAACACCAGGTTGTGGCTGGTACCAGAATAATACCACTGGCGATTCACGAAGACCTGCTGCTGGAGGCCGAACATCTGGCCAGCCGGCCCTTACCTCTGGTTGAAGTTAAACCGTTTCAACCTTTGTGGGTGGCGGTAGTTACTACCGGCAGTGAAGTAAACAGCGGATTAATTCGTGACGGTTTCAGCTATGTAGTGCGCCAGAAAGTAAATACCTTTGGAGGAAGGTGGATGGGACAAACCATCGTACCTGATGATGCGGAGTTAATAGCTGGAGAGATTCACAATTTTATAGCTGAGGGAGCCCAGCTGATTTTGGTAACAGGCGGTATGTCTGTTGATGCCGATGACGCTACTCCCCGAGCTATTCGTACTAGCGGCGCTCAAGTAGTCTTTCATGGTGCTCCTGTGCTGCCTGGATCACACTTTATGCTGGCTTACCTGGGTCGTGTCCCGGTTTGCGGGGTGCCCGGAGGAGCTTTGTTCGATAAAGTGACTACTTTGGATTTGGTATTGCCGCGCATTTTTGCCGGTGAACGTATTTCCAAGGCTGACATAGTTGCTCTAGGGCATGGCGGCCTCTGCCTGGGATGCCCGTCATGCCAGTATCCCAACTGTTCCTTTGGCAAAGCAAGTCCATTTTAGGAGGTATAAATATTGCACCAAGATATCGGCCTGGAACAAGCCTGGCAGCTGTTACAGGAACAATGTCCCTCTTTAGGGCAGGAATTAGTACTTCTAGATGATGCTCTGGGCAGGGTTTTGCCGCGCAACCTTTATGCCAAGCATGATTTGCCGCCTGAACACCAATCAGCGGTGGACGGGTATGCCCTGGGGGAGAGTCCCAATGCTGACCACAGCTATAGGCTTTGCCAAGACCAGCCGGAAACAGGAGGTGTGCCGGAGGTTCTGAAAGAGGGGCAAGCAGTACCGGTTAATACCGGAGGAGTTCTGCCCCGGGGAACCGTGGCGGTAATTCCCCATGAAAAGGTCGTAGTGGAAGGTCAATACTTGCGGGTATTGGGCAATATCAAACCGGGGGATAACATCAAACGAGCGGGAGAGGATTTTGCCCGGAATGATATTCTGCTCACCGCAGGCACCCAGATAGAACCGGCAGCTCTGGGGTTATTGGCTGCACTGGGTATCGGTGAGGTTGAGGTTTTTCAGAAGCCGAGGATAGCTATCATATGTTTGGCTGATAATATTGTTCCCCCGGGACTTGAACCGGACAGGGGACAAATGCGGGACAGTAATGGCCCCATGCTGAGCGGGTTTATCAGCCGGCAGGGTGGTGTCGTAACTTCTGTTCACTATAGGTCCGTTACCGGTACTTCCATGAAAAATGTGCTGGAAGATCTGTGCAGCCAAACCCAAATGATAATCCTGGTAGGGGGAACTTACCAGAACGGGAAAAACACCAGCAGATTATTAATGGAGGATGCAGGAGCCCAGGTCCTCTTTTGGGGTGTACTCATTCAACCCGGCAGCCATGTTGGAGCAGGGAAACTGGACAACACTTTGATTCTATCCCTGTCAGGCAATCCGGCAGCTTGTGCGGTGCACTACCATCTCTTCGCTGCGCCGGTAATAAGAAGCATGCAGGGATTACCCTGGAAATATCGCCAGGTTGTTGCCAGGTGCAGTAATGGATTTGCCAAAAGAACGAGCAGCAGGCGTTTGGTGCGCGGGAAAGCCCTTTGGCGGGATTCTGGCTGGGAAGTAGAAGTTCTTCCCGGACAAAAACCCAGCATGCTGCGCTCCTGGTTGGGATGCAATGCGCTGATTGATCTGCCGCCCGGCGGTGGCCCCATTGAGGCGGGAGAAGAGGTGCAAGTGATACTCTTAGGAGAATATACGGATGTTTAATCCATGGATAAACAAGGTTGTTGGGAGGTGAACAGATGGCTGATTATCTGAGCATTTTGGAAAAATATAAAGATCTGCCCGGTGGTTTGATAGAAGCCTATCATGCCCTGCAGCGGGAGTATAATTATATTCCTGAAGATGCTATTAGCCAGGCGGCAGAAGTTTTTGATATACCCAAGGCTAAGGCATATGGAGTTGCCACGTTTTATTCTTATTTCAAGGTGGGCAAGAGAGGGCGTTATGTTATTCGCATCTGTGAAAGTGCTCCCTGTCACGTTGCCGGGGCGGCCGAAGTAGTAAATGCCCTGGAGAAAGAGTTGGGAATAAAGATGGGAGAAACTACGCCTGATGGCAAGTTTACCCTGGAATTTACCGAATGCGTAGGACAGTGCCAGGCTACACCGGTAATTACCATTAACTGCAAACCTTATGCTGGTGTAACGCCAGATAAGGTAACCGGAATACTTGCCGAATATAAATAGCCGGGAAAGGAGGGGAATTTTGTGGCTGAAGAACTGCGTATCGTATTGCGCAATTACGGAAAAATTGATCCGTTGAATATTGATGATTACTTGAATGCAGGAGGATACAAGGGTTTGGAAAAAGCCCGGAGTATGAGCCAGCTTGACGTAATCAATGAAGTCAGAAAGTCTAACTTGCGCGGACGGGGAGGGGCTGGATTCAATACCGGAGCCAAGTGGTCTTTCGCTTACAATACTGGTGCAGAAGAAAAATATGTAGTGTGCAATGCCGACGAAGGCGAACCAGGCACTTACAAGGACCGGATCATCATGGAAAACGATCCCCAGAGTCTTCTGGAAGGAATGGCCATCTGCGCCTATGCTATCGGTGCCAAAAAGGGCTACATCTACTGCCGGGGTGAATATCCTTACGTGGTAGAAAAGCTCAATGTAGCCATCCAACAGGCCAAGGACAAAGGCTGCTTGGGAGACTTCGACATAGAAGTACGCATGGGAGCTGGAGCTTACGTATGCGGGGAAGAAAGTGCCCTTATCGAGTCCATTGAAGGACACCGGGGTGAGCCCCGCTTTAAGCCGCCCTATCCGCCGGTAAAAGGATTATGGAATAAACCCACTATCGTAAACAATGTAGAAACTTTTGCCAATCTGCCGGTCATTCTGGAGAAAGGTGCCGATTGGTACAGTTCCATCGGAGCCAAATCTTACCCGGGAACCAAGGTATTAACCCTGACTGGCGACGTTGTCAACCGCACCTTTATCGAGGTTCCCACCGATACCACCATACGCCAGGTCATTTATGATTTCGGCGGTGGTATACCTAACGGCAAGAAATTTAAGGCAGTTCAAATCGGCGGAACCTCCGGGGGATTTATACCGGCAGAATTCCTGGATACCAGTATTGACTTTGATTCAATGGCAGCCATCGGTGCAACCCTTGGATCAGGTGCAGTATTCGTCATGGATGAGACTCGTGACATGGTGGATGTAATCAAGCGCATCACTAAATTTTTTGAACATGAATCCTGCGGCAAATGCTCACCCTGTCGTGAAGGTACCAAGCGGATGCACGAGATTATATGCCGCCTTACCGCTGGTCAGGGTTCGGCTGATGATTTGAGCAATATGGAAAGACTCGGTCGGGTAATGTCCGTAGCTTGCCTGTGTGGACTGGGTCAAGCAGCACCGGCACCGTTCCTGACCACCTTAAAGCATTTTGCGGGGGATTACAACGCGTACCTGAATTAAAAACTAGATGCTTGCGAAAGGAAGGGAATGAGATGAATTTTCTAACTCCTGCAGAAGTTGCCGTAGCAGTATGTAATGCCGGCAAAACCAAGGCAGAAATGCCATTCTTGAAAATGTTAGTTATGGGTATATTGGCTGGTGTGTATATTGGCTTCGGAGCCAACCTGGCTACCAAGGTAGGATCAGCTCCTGATGCCGATTCAGCCAT
>LFSR01000028.1 GCA_001513155.1 Syntrophomonas sp. DTU018 | reverse complement strand
CAATGTTTAAGTGAGGTTTGGTCCTCTCGAATTTTGCCTTTGCCATCTGTTCTCACCTTTCCTTTCCTTATCCCTTTAGCTTGTGATTAAACTGGCAGGCCATACCGCCTGGCAATGATTTCCTTGCTGCGTGACTCCGGTACCTGGGCATAATTCTTGATATGCATGGAGAAACTTGCCCGTCCCTGGCTGACTGACCGCAAGCTGGTGGCATAACCAAAGGTCTCAGCCAAGGGTACCGTACCCTTAATAATCTTGCTTTCCCGGTTCTCCTCCAGGGCTATAACTCTTCCGCGCCGGGAATTTAAATCGGCAATGACATCTCCCACATATTCTTCCGGCGATACAATCTCGATGTCCATGATGGGCTCCAGCAGCACTGGGTCTCCCTTACTCAGCAATTCCTTGACTCCCAGGCTAGCCGCTACCTTGAAAGCTATTTCGGAGGAGTCTACCTCATGATAAGATCCCCCTACCAGGCTGACTTCGATGTCATCAACGGCATAACCAGCTAGTATACCAGCCTGCAGAGCCTCCATGACTCCAATTTCTACCGCAGAAATGAACTCTTTGGGTATGACATCACCACTCAATCTATTTACAAATCGTTTGCCCTCGCCTTCGGCCAATGGAACTGCTTCCAGAACAACATGGGCAAATTGGCCTCTGCCCCCGGTCTGTTTCTCAAATATGGACTCGGTACGGGCCTTGCTGCGAATAGTCTCTTTGTAAGAAACCTGAGGCCGGCCTACATTGGCATTAACCTTAAATTCCCTCACCAGGCGATCAATTATGACCTCCAGTTGAAGTTCTCCCATGCCGGAAATAATAATCTGGCCTGTTTCCTCATCAATTCTGGTCCGGAAAGTAGGATCCTCCTCAGCCAACCTTTTTAAGCTGTCGCCGATGCGGTCCTGATCTGCCTTGGTCTTGGGCTCGATGGCCACATCAACTACCGGCTCGGGAAAGGTCATGCTCTCCAGAACGATGGGATTATCTTCACTGCACAGGGTGTCTCCGGTAATAGTATCCTTAAGACCTACTCCGGCTACAATTTCACCGGCAAAAGCCTGGTCGATTTCTTCCCTGTGGTTGGCGTGCATTCTCAGTATTTTGGTTATGCGTTCCCGTTGTCCTTTCCGGCTGTTGTAAACCTGACCTCCTGATTTAAGGGATCCTGAGTAAATACGGAAATAGGTCAGCTTCCCAACATAAGGATCACTGGCAACCTTAAAGGCCAGGGCGCACAGGGGTTCGTCAATGCTGGCCCGGCGCATGCTTTCCTCTCCGGTTACGGGATTAGTTCCTTTTACAGCCGCTATATCCAGTGGTGAGGGCAAATATTTAACCACTGCATCCAGAAGCATCTGCACGCCTTTGTTCTTGAAGGAGGAGCCGCATAATACAGGAACCACCAGATTCTTTACGGTCAGTTCCCGCAGGGACCTGTAAATCTCCTCAGGGGCAATGGGCCCGCCCTCCAAGTACAATTCCAGGATGCGGTCATCGTATACCGACAACCGGTCCAGTATATTAATCCGGTATTCCTCGGCCAGTTCAGCTTCTTCGGGAGTAAGTTCCCTCTGGGTGTAAACTTCTCCCAATTCATCTTCATATACATAAGCCTTGAGTTCTACCAGATCAATAACACCAACAAAACTGTCCTCGGCACCGATGGGAAGCTGTACCGGAAGGGCATCGCACCCTAGTACATCCCGTATCATATTTACCACTCGCAAAAAATCAGCGCCGATTCGATCCATTTTATTAACATATGCTATCCGGGGAATGTGGTACCGGTCTGCCTGCCGCCAGACCGTTTCTGATTGGGGCTGAACCCCTGCCACTGCACAAAATATGCCGATGGCTCCATCAAGTACACGCAGTGACCGCTCTACCTCCACTGTAAAGTCCACATGCCCGGGCGTATCGATAATATTTATGACACAATCTTTCCACAGGCAGGTGGTAGCAGCAGAGGTAATAGTTATACCCCGCTCCTGTTCCTGGCTCATCCAGTCCATGGTGGCGGTCCCTTTATCTACTTCGCCGATCCGATGGACTTTGCCGGTATAGTATAAAATCCTCTCCGTAGTAGTGGTCTTGCCGGCATCAATATGAGCCATTATGCCAATATTGCGAATTCGGGATAAGTCAGTCATGCGCCATTACTTCCTTTATCCAATGGCTTTACCAGCGATAATGAGCAAAAGCCCGGTTGGCTTCCGCCATCTTGTGAGTATCTTCTCTCTTTTTAACTGCACCGCCAGTACCATTGTAGGCATCCATTATTTCGGCTGCTAAACGCTCCGCCATGGTTTTTTCGCCCCGGTTGCGGGCATAGTTGACCAGCCAGCGAATAGCCAGGGTCTGGCGTCGCTCAGGACGAACTTCTACGGGTACCTGATAGTTAGCACCGCCGACCCGCCGGGCACGAACCTCCACCAATGGAGTAATGTTCTTCATGGCCTGTTCGAACACTTCCATCGGGTCCTTGCCCATTTTCTTTTCCACTATTTCAAATGCCCCATAACAGATGCGTTCTGCTAGGCTTTTCTTGCCATCCCACATGACCTGGTTGACCAGTTTGGTAAAAACCTTGCTGTTATAAATGGGATCAGGCAGTACGTCTCTTTTCGGTACAGGCCCTTTTCTAGGCATGAGTTGCCTCCTTCCTACTTCTTCTTGGGTCGTTTGGCCCCATACTTAGAGCGACCCTGCTGACGATTCTGAACTCCGGAAGCGTCCAGAGTACCGCGTATAATATGGTAGCGAACACCCGGCAAGTCTTTTACACGACCTCCCCGTATAAGTACCACAGAGTGCTCCTGAAGGTTATGGCCGATTCCCGGGATATAAGCAGTAACCTCCATCCCGTTGACCAATCTGACACGAGCTATTTTACGCAATGCCGAATTCGGCTTTTTCGGGGTGGTGGTGTAAACACGGGTACACACACCGCGCTTCTGCGGATTCCCTTTTAAAGCAGGAGCGGTGGATTTCTTTTGAATTTTTTGGCGTCCTTTGCGAACCAGCTGGTTTATCGTTGGCATTTAGTGCACCTCCTTCCCCGGTTATTGACTATGAATTAATGCCACAGCTGCTGCGCCTACTTCTATGCCGCAGGCTTTGCCCAGGCTTTCCATTGTGTCGACCATTTCTACGGCAATACCTTTTTGCTGACATAGATTGCGAATAGGATCGGTAATATGGGATTCTGCATCCCGAGCTAAATAAACTTTGTGAACCTGTCCTTTGGCAAGGGCTTTGTTCACCTGTTTGGTGCCAATCACCTTGGCGTGGTCCCGGATCTCCCTGAGCGGCACTATTTTCCCCCTCCTTGTGGGTTAGGATAATTATAAAAACAGCACCTTCTTTTCCACGCACTTAAACATTTTAGCACCTGGTCTAACCATCGTCAAACCTTTTGTTTATTCTGCAGCTGCTTCTTCAGTTGTCTCCTCATTTTCCCTTACAGCGATGTTTTTATAAGTGGGGTAGCCAGTACCCGCAGGGATCAGTTTGCCGATGATAACATTTTCTTTCAGCCCGATGAGATGGTCCACCTTGCCCTTGATGGCAGCTTCCGTCAGAACTTTAGTGGTCTCCTGGAAAGATGCCGCCGACAGGAAAGAGTCGGTATTCAGAGATGCCTTGGTGATTCCCAGCAGCATCGGGGAACAAACCGCCGGTCTCAGGTTCCTGGCAATGGCGATGCTGTTTTCATCCTCGAAGGTGGAGATGTCTACGAAAGCACCGGGCAACAAGGAGGTGTCTCCCGGATCTTCCACTTTAACTTTCCTAAGCATCTGTCTGATCATTATCTCAATGTGCTTGTCGTTTATATCCACACCCTGAGAGCGGTACACTTTCTGGACTTCCTGGAGCAGGTAGCGCTGAACCTCCTGCAGTCCCTTGGTTTTGAGAATATCATGGGGATTGAGAGGTCCTTCCGTTAATGCATCACCAATCTCCACAAAGTCGTTTTCCTGCACCTTTAGCCGGGATCCGTAATGGACCGGATAGGTTCCCAAGACCTCCCCTTCCTTGCTTAAAACCTGGATTTCCCGGCGGCCCTTGTTTTCGGTCAAGTGCACATATCCGGCTACCTCAGCTACTACTGCCTGCCCCTTGGGCTTGCGAACTTCGAACAGCTCTTCAACCCGGGGCAAACCGCGGGTGATGTCATCACCAGCTATACCGCCAGTGTGGAAGGTACGCATGGTCAGCTGCGTACCGGGCTCACCGATGGATTGAGCCGCCAGGGTTCCCACCGCTTCGCCGATTTCCACATTATAACCGGTAGCCAAATTGCGTCCATAGCACTTGCGGCATACTCCATGCCGGGTTTTGCAGGTCAGCACGGAGCGGATCTTAACTCTTTCGATACCAGCCCGTTCAATAGCATAACCGGTATCGTCGTCAATCATTTGATTTTCTTCCACCAGTACTTCACCGGTTTCGGGATGAACAATGGTATCCAGGGATACCCGGCCGATAATACGCTGGTGGAGAGGCTCGATCAATTGGGAGCCTTCCATGATCTTTTCTACCCAGATCCCTTCTACCGATTCACAGTCCTCTTCCCGGACAATTACATCCTGGGACACGTCCACCAGGCGGCGGGTCAGGTAACCGGAGTCGGCAGTTCTCAAGGCTGTATCCGCCAGACCTTTACGGGCACCGTGAGTGGATATAAAGTACTCCAGAACAGTTAGCCCTTCACGGAAATTAGCCTTAATGGGCAGGTCAATGATTTTCCCGGAAGGATCAGCCATCAAACCGCGCATACCCGCCAACTGCCTTATTTGCTGGAAGTTACCGCGGGCACCGGAAATAGCCATCATATACACCGGGTTGTCTTCGCTCAAAGACTCCTTAAGGGCTTCGGTAATCTGGTCAGTAGCTTGATTCCATATATCCACTACCTGGGCATGACGTTCCTCATCGGTAATCAAGCCTACCTGGAAGTCCTGCTCTATGCTGGCTACAGCTTCGTCGGCTTCCTTCAGTATCTGGGCTTTGGCTGCCGGCGGTTCGAAATCAGTTACCCCGACGGTTATGCCGGCCTGGGTACTGAACTTATAGCCCAGCCTTTTAATTCCGTCCAGCATGACGGCAGTTTTGGCATTGCCCTCCAGCCGATAACAATCATAAACAATATTGCCCAGTTTCTTTTTGTCTATTACTTCATTAAAGAATCCCAGCTGGTCAGGAATTATTTCATTGAATATTACCCGACCCACAGAAGTTTCCACAATCTGGGGAGCAGTCTTGCTGCCATCGGGCAGGGGTATTTGCATACGCACCTTTATCTTTTCGTGCAGCTTGATGTGACCAAGCTCATAAGCCATCTGGGCTTCTTCCGGACTAGCGAAGGCTTTGGGATGTTCGTTGGCCCAGTCTTCCTGGCTCATGTAAGTCAGGTAGTAAATCCCGATAACCATGTCCTGGGTAGGGGTTACTACCGGCTTGCCGTCTTTGGGGTTTAATATATTGTTGCTGGCCAGCATCAACAGCCGGGCTTCGGTCTGGGCCTCCGCAGACAGGGGAACGTGTACTGCCATCTGGTCACCGTCGAAGTCAGCATTATAGGCAGTACATACCAGGGGATGAAGCTGCAGAGCCCGCCCCTCAACCAGTACCGGTTCAAAGGCTTGAATACCCAACCGGTGCAGGGTGGGGGCCCGGTTCAACAGTACCGGATGTTCTTTGATAACATCTTCCAGTATATCCCACACTTCTTCCCGGCCGCGTTCCACCATCTTCTTGGCACTCTTTATATTGGAAGCGATTCCGCGGTCCACCAGCTTTTTCATTACAAAGGGCTTGAACAGTTCCAAGGCCATTTCCTTGGGGAGACCGCACTGGTGCATTTTTAGGTTAGGCCCTACCACTATAACCGAACGGCCGGAATAGTCAACCCGCTTACCCAGCAGGTTCTGGCGGAAACGGCCCTGTTTGCCTTTGAGCATATCGCTCAGGGATTTCAGGGGACGGTTGCCGGGACCGGTAACCGGGCGGCCCCGCCGGCCGTTGTCAATCAGAGCATCTACTGCTTCCTGGAGCATCCTTTTTTCATTGCGGACGATGATGTCAGGAGCTCCCAAATCCAATAATCTCTTTAACCGGTTGTTGCGGTTGATCACACGGCGATACAGATCATTTAAATCGGAAGTAGCGAAACGCCCGCCGTCCAACTGCACCATGGGGCGCAGTTCCGGAGGAATAACCGGCAGTACCTCCAAAATCATCCACTGGGGATCATTGCCGGACATACGGAAAGCCTCAACCACTTCCAGGCGCTTGATAGCCCGGCTTTTTCTCTGTCCGGTGCTGTTGGCCACTTCTTCTTTCAGCTCGGCGGACATCTTATCCAGGTCGATTTCGGCCAGCAGAGTTTTAATAGCCTCTGCTCCTATGCCGGCTGTAAAGCTGTCTCCATAGCGTTCCCGGCTTTCCCGGTATTCCCTTTCACTGAGCAGTTGTTTTTTCAGCAAGGGGGTGTCGCCGGGATCGATGACTATATAGTTAACAAAATAGATGACCTTTTCCAAAACCTTGGGGGACATATCCAGCAGCAATCCCATGCGGCTGGGAATTCCCTTCAGGTACCAAATATGACAAACCGGAGCAGCCAGCTCAATATGACCCATCCGCTCCCGCCTTACTTTGGAGGTGGTGACTTCCACTCCACAGCGGTCACAGACAATACCCCGGTGCCTTACCCGCTTGTATTTCCCGCAGTGGCACTCCCAGTCTTTGACGGGGCCGAAAATCTTTTCACAGAACAGCCCTTCTTTTTCGGGGCGCAGGGTTCGGTAGTTGATAGTCTCCGGTTTTTTTACCTCGCCGCTGCTCCAGGAGCGAATCTGCTCCGGAGAAGCGAGGGATATTTTTATCCTGTCAAAGTTGTTTACGTCTAACAAGTCATTCTCTCCCTTCCGATAAGGATGGTCTCCATTGCTTGTCGACTTACCCTCAGTTTTCATCATCTGGGAGCAGGTCATCTATTTCTTCGTCCAATGGGCTGTCCAGATCAGGTTCTAGGTCAATATCGTCCAAATCTAAATCATCTTCGGTGTCCTCATCTTCACCGGGCTCATATTCCTCTTCAATTACGTTCTTGCCGTTCTGATTTCCCCGGGCCACGGCGGTTTCAGGCAGTTCCAGACCCAGTTCCTTGGCTTTTTCCTTTTCATTGACTTCATAGTCCATGTCCTGGATCTGAATCTCCTGGTCATTGTCAGACAAGACTCTGACATCCAAGGCCAGGCTCTGGAGTTCTTTGATCAGAACCTTGAAGCCTTCCGGAACACCGGGTTCAGGTATGTTCTCGCCTTTGACAATGGCTTCATAGGTCTTTAACCGTCCTACCACGTCATCGGATTTGACAGTGAGGATCTCCTGGAGGGTATAGGAAGCACCGTAAGCTTCCAGAGCCCACACTTCCATCTCCCCGAAACGCTGGCCGCCGAACTGGGCTTTTCCGCCCAAAGGCTGCTGGGTTACCAGGGAGTAAGGCCCTATGGAGCGGGCATGGATCTTGTCATCTACCAGGTGAGCCAGTTTCATCATATATACATAGCCCACCGTTACCTTGTGGTCGAAGGGCTCGCCGGTACGCCCGTCATATAGAACCGCTTTGCCGTCTTCCGGCAGTCCGGCTTCCCGGAGCTTGACGAAAATATCCTCCTCATTGGCACCATCGAAAACCGGCGTGGCTATGCGGATGCCAAGGGTTTTGGCGGCCCAGCCCAGGTGGCATTCCAGAATCTGCCCGATGTTCATACGGGACGGCACTCCTAGGGGATTCAACACGATCTGTACCGGGGTACCGTCTTCCAGGAAGGGCATATCTTCTTCCGGAAGTATGCGGGATATAACCCCTTTGTTCCCGTGGCGTCCAGCCATCTTGTCCCCTTCGGAGATTTTGCGCTTCTGGGCAATGTAAACCCGGACCAGCCGGTTGACTCCCGGGGGCAGTTCGTCGCCTTTTTCCCGGGAGAATCTCTTAACCGCCACAACTTTTCCGGATTCCCCATGGGGTACCCGCAGGGATGAATCTCTCACTTCCCGAGCTTTTTCGCCGAAAATCGCCCGCAGCAGTCTTTCTTCCGGAGTCAGTTCTGTTTCCCCTTTGGGGGTTACCTTACCTACCAGGATATCGTCTGGCCGTACTTCTGCACCTACCCGTATTACCCCGTGTTCGTCCAGATTCTTCAACATGTCTTCGGAAACATTGGGGATGTCCCGGGTCATCTCCTCGGGACCCAGTTTGGTATCCCGGGCTTCGCATTCATATTCTTCGATGTGAATGGAAGTAAAAATATCTTCTTTGACCAGATTTTCCGATATCAATATGGCGTCTTCGTAGTTATAGCCTTCCCAGGGCATAAAAGCTACCAGCACGTTGCGGCCCAAGGCCAGTTCGCCCTGGTCCGTACTGGGCCCATCGGCGATAATTTCATCCGCTTCGATATGGTCGCCCACTTTGACGATAGGACGCTGGTTGTAGCAGGTACCCTGGTTGGAACGCATAAACTTAAGCAAATGGTAAGTAGTCTCGGTGCCATCATCATTCTGGACGATGATACGGTCAGCACTGACGGATTTTACTACTCCCGGCTTTTTGCTGACTACTACGGCACCGGAGTCCTTGGCGGCTTTATATTCCAAACCGGTTCCTACTAAGGGAGCCTCGGTCTTTATCAGAGGTACTGCCTGGCGCTGCATGTTAGCGCCCATTAAAGCCCGGTTGGCATCATCGTTTTCCAGGAAGGGTATCAGTGAAGTAGCCACACTGAATACCTGTTTGGGGGAAACGTCCATGTAGTCCACCCGCTCTACAGGGACTTCCAGTATTTCTTCCCCATAACGAGCCTCAACCCGCTCCCCGACAAAGCGCCCGTTCTCATCCAGGGGAGCGTTAGCCTGGGCTATTACATAGTTTTCTTCTTCGTCAGCAGTAAGATAAACAATTTCACTGGTAACCTGGCCGGTTTCCTTGTTCACTTTGCGATAGGGGGTTTCAATAAAACCAAAATCATTAACCCGGGCAAAGGTAGCCAGTGAACCTATCAATCCAATGTTGGGACCTTCAGGAGTCTCGATAGGGCAGATCCGGCCGTAGTGAGAATGGTGTACGTCCCGTACCTGGAATCCTGCCCGCTCCCTGGTCAATCCGCCCGGTCCCAGAGCCGACAGGCGCCGCTTGTGGGTCAGCTCTGCCAGAGGGTTGGTCTGGTCCATAAACTGGGACAGCTGGGAACTGCCGAAAAATTCCTTGACGGCAGCGGTGATGGGGCGAATATTTATTAAAACCTGGGGAGTCAGAGTCTCCACATCATGGATACTCATTCGTTCCCGGACCACTCGCTCCATGCGAACCAGGCCTGTCCTGAACTGGTTCTGCAGCAACTCGCCAATGGAGCGCAATCGCCGGTTGCCCAGGTGATCTATGACATCAGTTTTCCCTTCTCCTTTTATAAGTTTAAGAAGATAGCCTATGGTATGGGTTATGTCATCAATCGTTAGGTGCCGCACTTCTACTGGTATGTTCAAACCTAGCTTTTTATTCACTTTATAACGTCCCACCGTGGCCATATCATAGCGGCGGGGATCGAAAAAGAGATTCTTCAGCAACTGCTCGCCGGCATCCTCGGTGGCCATTTCTCCGGGACGCAGCCGGCGGTAAAATTCAATAAGGGCTTCCTTCTTATTAGCAGTAGGATCCTTTTCCAGGGTCTTTTTAATGGTTTCATCGCCATCATAAAGATTCAATATATCTTCATTGGTCTCAAAACCAATAGCCCGCAGCAACACCGTTACCGGAATTTTCCTGGTTTTGTCGATACGAGTATAGATTACTCCGGCGCTGTCCATTTCCAGTTCAAACCAGGCACCCCGGTTGGGAATGAGGGTAGCACCGTACAACAAATTACCGGCCATATCCAGCCGGTCGCTGAAATACACTCCCGGTGACTTAACCAGCTGACTGACTACCACCCGTTCAGCGCCATTAATAATGAAGGTTCCCTTGTCAGTCATCAATGGCAGGTCACCCAGATATACCTCAGATTCTTTGATTTCTCCGCTTTCTTTATCAGTCAGGCGAACCTTAAGCTTTAACGGGGCCTGATAGCTCACATCCCTTTCTTTGCACTCATGCACGGAGTACTTGGGTTCCCCTCGGCTGTAATCGATGAAATCTAATTCCAAATTACCGGTGAAATCTTGGATGGGAAATACTTCGTTGAGGGCTTCCCGCAGCCCATGCTCCAAGAACCATTCGTAGGAGTTGGTCTGTACCTGGATGAGATTGGGCAGTTCGATGGGTTCCTGGATCCGGGAATAGCTGAGTCGCTCTACTCTTCCGTATCGTTCGATGTGGGCCATTAACAGCATTCACCCCTTCTAAATAATCCAAAAAGAGTGAAAAGCAAGGTCCAGCAATAACCTCGCTTTAGTCTCAAGAGTTGCTTGGTCTTCTCATGACATACTTCTCCACCTTACTCTAAATGGCAATTATTAATGTTAGCACAAGAGAATATGGCAGTCAAGAAAAGAATTAATTTTTCTCTTCCTCTGTTTCGGTGGTGTTTTCGCGGGAGTCATCCAAGGCAATATTGTCCAGGGAGTATTCTTCGTCAATAAGCCGGTGAGCTCTGCGAATGGTGCGCAGGAACCACAACCCTATAACAATTACCGCACCCCCTACCAGCAATACAGCTATCAGCAGTCCGTCGAAAATGGTAGCTTGCAGCAGCAGGTCTTCGGTAGTCAGGTGATCAAGACGGCTGAGTTTCCATACCGCCTGCTGATTGTCAATAATCATATCGGCAGAATGATCACGGATAATGCCGGGTACTTTTATGGAAAGCTGGGCGTCAGATGCAGCAGCAACCTGCTGGTACAATCCTCCCGGAGCAGCAGCAAAATCTTCACTTCTGAGCTTAGCTGTCTGCAGAATAACATAATTGCGGCTTTCCATGCTCAGGGGCAGGCGGTCGGAAAGCTTGCTGTACTCCTCCCAGCTGTTCGTCCGCCGGGTCAGAAGCAAACGTCCCTGGGGATCCGCGGAAGAATGCCAGCTTTTATCCTCCAAGACCAGGTCTCTCATCTCCAGGCTGACGGTTTCTACAATAGTTCCATCATCCAGCCAGGTTAGGTTCCAGTCCACTCTTTGCCCCAGAGCAGGTGAAGTCCAGACCAAGAGCAAGCACACCAGTAAAAAAGCAAAACAGACTCCCTTTCTTCCCTTTCTCATCCATCATCATTTCCCTTCTATTGACAGTTTAAACCTATCCTAAGGGTATACCAGAAAAATAGCGGCATCAATATTAAAACATTCATATTACTGGCAAAATTTTCACAAGTAAAGGTACAGAAAAAACTTAATCCGCTTTCATCTCATTAATGAAAGCGGATTAAAGCTTGTTAACTCTACTAAAGGGTCAGCTCCAAGAGCAGCTATTTAATTTCTACAGTACCGCCAGCTTCTTCGATCTTGGCTTTGATGGCGTTGGCTTCTTCTTTGTTGACTTTCTCTTTGATGGGCTTGGGAGCACCGTCAACCAGATCCTTGGATTCTTTCAGGCCCAGGCCGGTAATCTCACGGACAACCTTGATAACATTGACCTTCTTGTCGCCGGCAGAGGTAAGAATGACATCAAATTCAGTCTTTTCTTCCGCAGCTTCAGCGGGAGCAGCGGCAGCAGGAGCAGCAGCGGCTACGGCTACGGGAGCAGCAGCGCTGACACCGAATTCCTCTTCCAGAGCCTTTACCAGCTCAGACAGTTCCAATACGGTCAAACCTTTGATAATATCAATAACTTCCTGTACTTTACTCATGCTTTTTACCTCCCAATTGCTTGTTTAATTAATTGGCCATTAGCTGGCCTGTTTTTGTTCGCGGATTTGATCCAAGGCTCTTACCAAACCGGTTATATTGGCATTGAGCACATAAACCAGGCTGGTAATGGGAGCCTGCATAGTTCCCAGTACTTGGGCAACCAAAACTTCTCTAGGCGGCAGGTCAGCCAGGGCTTTAATCTTATCTGCTCCTACCAACTGACCTTCCAGGATTCCCATCTTAACTTCCAGCTTTTTATATTCCTTGATAAACTCGTAAACGCTCTTGGCCGGACCTACCGGATCATCACTGCTGAAAACAACGGCGTTGGGGCCAGCCAGGTGTTCGATAACGTCTTCATGACCGGTGTTCTTTAAGGCAAACTCCATCATGGTATTTTTGACTACCTTAAATTCAACTCCGGGACTGCGCAGTTTGTTGCGCAGGGCGGTCATCTCCTCAACAGTTAATCCCCGGTAATCGGTAAATACCACCAAGGCAGCGTTTTCCAGCTTTTCCTGCAATTCAGCTACCACTTGCTTTTTTTCTTCCAGATTGGGCATGCGGTTGTCACCCCCTTATGTTACCGGATGCGTAAACAGCTAGGTATGAAAAAACCTCTGCCGCTCATGCAGAGGTTTGTGTGACATACCTTGAGAAGGTATGCCCTTATTTCATAACCTCGGCAGGCGAACTCAAGTTCTTTAAGGCCTGTAGGCCACCGGCTGTCTACAGTCGCTTGTATTCAAATTTAACAGGTATTTTACCGTTTGGCCGCCGTCAAGGCAAGGGGATTGATTTTTACCCCAGGACTCATGGTGGAGCAAACGGTTACTGAACGTATATATTGTCCTTTGGCAGCTGCCGGCTTGGCTTTTATCAAAGCTTCGGTAAAGGTAAACAAGTTTTCCAGGAGTTTTTCCTTGTCAAAAGAAGCTCTGCCGATAGGAGCATGGACGATAGCGGTTTTGTCAACCCGGTATTCAATACGTCCAGCCTTCAATTCATTTACAGTACGCTCGATGTCAAAGGTTACTGTTCCCGACTTGGGGTTGGGCATTAATCCGCGGGGTCCCAATATCTTACCCAGTTTTCCTACTACCCCCATCATATCGGGAGTTGCCACAGCAACTTCGAAATCAAACCAACCGCCTTGAATCTTTTCCGCCAGCTCTTCGGCACCTACATAGTCGGCTCCGGCTTTCTCTGCTTCCTTGGCCTTGTCGCCTTTGGCGAAAACCAGCACGCGCCGGGTTTTGCCGGTACCGTGAGGCAGACTGACAGTTCCTCTTACCTGCTGGTCGGCATGGCGGGGATCCACACCTAATTTAATATGAACTTCGATGGTCTCGTCAAACTTGGCGGTTGCCATTTCCTTAACCAAGTCCAACGCTTCACTGGGATCATATAACTGGTTTCGATCAAACTTGGCTATTTTTTCTTTGTAGTTTTTTCCTCTTCTCATGTTATTAACCTCCCGTGGTATAGCGGATGCCTTCATCCTCCCACATTATTAGTCAACTATTTCCAAACCCATGCTGCGGGCTGTTCCTTCAATCATCCGGATAGCAGCCTCTAAATTATGGGCATTCAAGTCATTCTTTTTGGTTTCAGCAATCTCAACCAACTTGGCCCGGGAAACTTTTCCTACCTTTTTCTTGTTGGGTTCTCCTGAACCGGACTCAATTCCAGCTGCCTTCTTAAGCAGGTCGGAGGCAGGGGGTGATTTAAGTACGAAGGTAAAGGAGCGATCCTCGTAAATGGTGATCTCTACCGGTACGATAAAACCGGTTTGATTAGCTGTCCTGGCATTGTATTCCTTGCAAAAGGCCATTATATTAACACCGTGCTGACCCAGGGCTGGTCCTACCGGCGGTGCAGGAGTTGCCTTTCCGGCTTCTATCTGCAAGGATACTTTGCCCACCACCTTTTTGGCCACTTTTTCACCTCCTTAACTAGATTTTTTCAATTTGTTCATAATCCAGTTCCACAGGGGTTTCCCTGCCGAACATGGATATATTGACTCTGATCTTGCCCCGGTCAGGCAACAATTCCCGAACCACTCCTTCGAAATTGGCAAAGGGTCCGGTTTTAACCCGTATGCTCTCTCCTACTTCCACATCAATAATCTTGGGCTTGGCACCTTCGATAAGCCCCATCCTCTGTAAGATGCGTTTCACTTCTTCGGGCTGAAGAGGTATCGGTTTGGTTCCGCTGCCTACAAAGCCGGTGACACCAGGAGTATGGCGAACAACGTACCAGGAGTCATCATCCATGATCATGTTAACGATAACATATCCCGGAAAGATCCGCTTGTAGCTGACCTTGCGCTTGCCGCCTTTGTATTCGATTTCCTGTTCTTCCGGAATCAATATCTCAAATATCTTGTCCTGCATACCCATGGATTCGACTCGTTTGGCTAGGTCAACTTTGATCTTGTTTTCATAGCCGGAATAGGTATGTACCACATACCACTCCCCGGGATACTTCTTTTCCTCCTGGCCTTCCTCCATAGGATTCTGGTCCAGTTGCTGTTCAGCCATAATGGTGATCACCTCCTCAAATCAGTCATTAGGAAAACGCATCAAAAATCAGCTGCATAAGATAGGACAGACCCCAATCGAAAAGCCAGATGATAACTCCTACCACAGCCACGGCAAGAAGAACTACTCCGGTATAGCCAATCAACTGCGTACGACTGGGCCAGTGCACTTTTTTCAACTCGCTGTAAACACTGCGAAAATATTCAACTGTATTATCCCAGCGAGCCTTAAGGGACACGCCTTCTTTTTTGGCGTTAGCATTTGTTTTGGCCACAGGTTTTTCACATCCCCGGTTTTACTTGATTTCTTTATGAATCGTATGAGCATTGCAGAATTTGCAATACTTACGAATCTCAAACTTTTCGGTATGCTTTTTCTTGTCCTTGGTGGTTGTATAGTTGCGTTGTTTGCACTCAGAACAGGCTAAAGTAATTCCTACTCTCATTGCACCGACACCTCCATCCTTCGCAGAGAATACCTAGAATAATCTATCACAAGGCTGGTCGGCTGTCAACAAAAGGCCCCAGGGCGAATTTGAAAGTCTGACAGCAGGGGTACCTCCCCTGCTGTTCGACGAAAATCAACTTTATGTTTATCAACTATTCGATAGAAGTTACCACACCTGCACCAACGGTGCGTCCGCCTTCGCGAATTGCAAAGCGCAG
>LFSR01000044.1 GCA_001513155.1 Syntrophomonas sp. DTU018 | reverse complement strand
ATTTAGCTATTCCCGCTTTTATTTATGCCGGTGACGTTATGTCTCTGGGTGGTATTACCAGGGCTTTGGTGGCCTGGATACGAGCCTTGTGCGGCCGGGCTAAAGGAGCGGTGGGTTCAACCGCGATTATCGCCTCGGCATTATTCGGAACTATTTCTGGTTCTTCTGTGGCTACCGTATCAGCTATCGGCGGCATGATGCTGCCGGAAATGGTCAGATCCGGATATGATAAAAAATATGCAACTGCTCTTATTGCCTCATCCGGGTTTCTGGGAATTTTGATCCCCCCGAGTATTCCCGGTGTAGTTTATGCTATAGCAGTTGGACAGTCAGTAGCAGATGTCTGGCTGGCGACTCTGATTCCCGGTGTATTGCTGACTATTTTTTACTGCATCTTTAATCGTATTTTCTATGCCAAACAGGAACAAATTCTTGAAGGTGAATTTAACAGTAAAATCTATCTCTCTCAGATTACTAAAACTACCCCGCGTGGTCTGGTAGCTCTTTTGATGCCGCTGATTATCTTTGCCGGCGTCTATGGTGGTGTCATGACCCCCACCGAAGCTGGCGCTGTAGCCGTGCTCTATGGCTTAATAGCCGGCTGGATCATTTATCCTTTGATCTTTAAAGATAAATCTGGAGAAGGATTAATCCAGGTAACCAGGAAAAGTGCTGTGACCGCTGCCGGTATTATGATGCTGATTGCCACCGCTGCTGTACCCAGTGCCATGTTTACCTATGCTGGTACTGCCCAAGCAGTTACCGACTGGCTGTTCAGCATTACGGAAAACAAGTATTTATTCCTGTTAATGCTCAACCTGGTTTTAATCGTGGTCGGTATGTTCATGGAAACCAATACCGCTATCCTGCTCCTGGCACCTATTCTGGCTCCTGCAGCTGTGGCTTATGGGGTTGATCCTGTTCACTTTGCAGCCATTATGCTGCTTAACCTGGAAATCGGTATGATTACCCCGCCTTTTGCATGCAATATTTTCGTGGCTTGTAAAATGGCTAACTTGACCATGGATAAGGTCCTATCACCAGTTTTGCAGTTTATCGCTGTATGTATTCCCGTGTTGATTGCAACCACTTATATTCCGCAGCTGGCGTTGCTGTTAGTAAGGTAATTCTGTGAAGTTTATATACATCCCAGGTAGAAAGGAAGGTTTCAAATGGCTAATCTATTTGATTTAAACGGCAAAGTAGCATTAGTAACCGGCGCAGCTGCTGGTCTGGGCAAAGCTATGGCCGAAGCCCTGGCTGAAGCCGGTGCCAATGTGGTAATAGCTGATATCAATATGGAAATGGCTGAAACTACCAGTCACGAAATTGAAAGATTCGGAGTTAAGGTTTTGCCGGTGAAGGCCAACGTAGCGGATGCTGACAGCGTAAAATCCATGGTCAACAAAGCGGTAGCAGAAATGGGCACATTGGATATTCTCATCAATAATGCCGGCATTAATCGGCGTGGTCCGCTGGTAGAAATGTCTGAAGAAGACTGGGATGCCACAATCGGTGTAAATCTAAAAGGAACCTTTCTTTGCTGCCGGGAAGTAGGGCCGATTTTAATTGGAAAAAACTATGGCAAAGTCATTAATGTTGCGTCTCTGTTGGGAACTGTAGCTCAGCCCAACAGAGGCCCGTATGCGGCCAGCAAGGGAGGAGTTATACAGTTAACCAAGGTGTTGGCATTGGAATGGGCTAAGAACCATATTAATGTCAATGCTATTGGGCCGGGTTATTTTGCCACAGAATTAAACCGTAAGCTCATGGACGATCCAGTGGTATACAACGATTTAACCAGCCGTATTCCTATGGGTTACTGGGCAGAGCCTTCCGAATTGGCAGGTCCGGTGGTTTTCTTGGCTTCGTCAGCTTCTGATTATATAACCGGGCAAGTATTATGGGTTGATGGCGGTTATCTCTGTTTATAATCTTTGACTTTGCAATCTTTAAGTTTACAAATAGATTATTTGCGAGGTGTAAGAACAAATGTCGTGGCAAGAGTACTATCAATCCCGCATTATTACTGCAGATGATGCAATCAAATTACTCAAAAAAGGCGACCACGTTATAAACGGGCACGGCACTGGTGAGCCTCAACTGCTGCCCGAAGCCCTGGTACGCAATCAGCATATGGTAGAAGGCATAGTAGTAGCTCATGGTATTGCCTTAGGACCATCTGTTTATTGCCGTGAAGATGTTGATCCCCAGCGTGTGCAGCACTTAACTGTCTTTGCCGGTACCCATACCCGTAAAGCCGTTAAGGAACAGCGGGCAAGATTTGTTCCCATGCACTTTTCCGACTGCCCCATTGCCATGCGTAACGGCACTATCAAAGTGGATGTAGCGTGGACCCAGGTATCGCCTCCTGATAAACACGGTTTCTGTACTTTCGGTATTTCCTGTGACTATGAGCGTGCAGCCGTGGAAGCCGCCCGCTTGGTAGTCGCTGAAGTAAACCCCAACATGCCTCGGACGTACGGTGATACGCTGATTCATGTCAGTGAAATAGATTATTTTGTTCTCAGCGATCGGCCGCTGATTGAAATGCAAAAACCGGAAATCGGTTCGGTGGAAACAACTATCGGCAGATATGTAGCTGATCTGGTGGAAGACGGAGCTACCATGCAGTTTGGTATGGGCGGAATTCCCAATGCAATAGTAGGTTTTCTCAAAGAGAAGAACGACCTGGGCATCAATTCTGAGCTCTTCTCTGACGGGGCTATGGAACTGATGATTTCCGGCAACGTTACCAACAAATACAAGAAACTTCATCCGGGAAAATCTACCACTACTTTTGCTGCCGGTACTAAAGAATTATATGAATGGCTTGATCACAACCCGGCAGTAGAGTTTTACCCGGTAGATTACATTAATAATTCATATATGATTGCTCAGAACGATAAGGTTGTTTCCGTTAACTCTGCTCTCCAGGTTGACCTTATGGGACAAGTAGCAGCGGAAACCATAAATGGAGTCCAGTACAGCGGCATAGGCGGTCAGATGGATTTCGTCCGCGGGGCAACCTGGTCCAAAGGCGGTAAATCGGTTATAGCTCTGCCGGCTACAGCTAAAAACGGCACTATATCCAGAATCGTAGCTGCTTTTAATCCTGGAGATGCAGTTACTACACCTCGTAACGATGTGGACTATGTAATCACTGAATACGGTGTCGCTCACCTGCGGGGTAAGGATATGCAGGAAAGGGCTCGTCTCTTGATCAGCATTGCTGCTCCTCAATTCCGGGATCAGCTTAAGGAAGATTATGAGCGGATTTACAAATATAAGCTGTAGAGCATCATTTCAAAAACCGGCACGGAGGTACTAAAAATGGCCGTAGCGATTGCAGCTTTTCCTGGTCGTTATTTGCAGGGTCCAGGGACTTTGCGCCAGGCACCCGCGGAAATCAGCAAGTACGGGTCCGATGTATTGCTGATCAGTGATCCCTATGTGGCGGAAAATATTTGGCCGGCTTATGCCCAGGATTTTCAGAGGGATTTAAATATTCACCTGATTGCTTTCGGCGGTGAGTGCTGCGAAGACGAAATAAATAAAACTGCGGCAAAAGCAGTAGATGCAGGCTGCAATGTTATCGTGGCTTTAGGCGGGGGTAAGACTATCGATGCTGCCAAAGCAGTAGCTTATTATCTTAATCTGCCGGTTATCATCATTCCCACTGCGGCTTCTACTGATGCTCCCTGCAGCGCAGTATCGGTAGTTTACGAACCGGATGGCCGGGTAAAGACAGTGCTCAAGCTAAAATCCAATCCTCAAGCTGTAATAATGGACACAGAAATAATTGCTAAAGCACCTGTACGTTTACTGATTTCTGGGATGGGTGACGCCCTGGCCACCTGGTTTGAAGCTGATTCCGTTTGGAGAACTCAGCAAACCAACACCCTGGGAGCTCTGCCTTTAAGAACCGCTCACCGCCTGGCCAGACTCTGCTATGATACCATTGCCCAGTATGGAGTGCTGGCCAAGCAGGCATGTGAACAGGGCATCGTTACCCCCGCCCTGGAATATGTGGTGGAGGCCAACACCCTGCTGAGCGGAATTGGGTTTGAGAGCGGCGGCTTAGGTGCATCTCATGCCATTCATAATGGGCTGACGGTATTAGAGGGTACTCATCACTACCTGCATGGGGAGAAAGTTGCCTACGGTTTGCTGTCATCTCTGTTTCTAACGGGCCGCGACCCACAATTAATTAAAGAAGTATATAAGCTTTTCGGGGAAATAGGGCTGCCGACTCGATTAAAGGATATCGGTCTCTCAGGAGTCGGCCGCGATGAATTGATGCAGGCAGCCCAGGCTGCTTGCCATCCTGGAAGCAATATTTATCACGAAGCGGGGGAGATTACCCCTGCGCGGGTGTGTGATGCCATGCTGGCTGCCGATGCCTATGGTCAGTCTTTTCAGCAAGGACAAGCTTTTTCTTAAAACAATCCCCCTGGAATTGTTCCAGGGGGCTGAGTTTTAAAATCAATGGAAACAATTTATTAAACTCCACAACTTATCAATTATTTTTCAGGTTGGAACCTAAAACCTTAATCAGGCAAAGAGAGGTGTGGATATGAGAGCGGAAGATATCAAAAAGATCTGTGTAGTAGGTGCGGGCAATATGGGACATCAGATAGCCCTGCAGGTGGCCCTAAGCGGCTTCAAGGTTTCGTGTACTGATATAAATGAAAACACCCTGGAAGAAGCCCGGAAATTTGCTGATAACTGGCTTCAATCCCGGGTGGAAAAGCAAAAACTTGACCCAGATGCGGCTCAGGCTACCAGGGAGCGTTTGCATTTCACTACCATTCTGGAAGAAGCCGCCAAGGATGCGGACTTGGTCATTGAAGCTATCGTAGAGAATTTGGATATTAAAAGGCAGCTCTTTGCCCAGTTGGACAAAATCTGTCCCTCCCATACTATTTTGGCAACTAACAGCTCTTACATTGTCAGTTCCCGCATTGCTGATGCCACAGAGCGCCCGGATAAAGTGCTGAACATGCACTTCTTCAACCCCGCCCTGGTTATGAAACTGGTGGAAGTGGTACGAGGTCCTCACGTTTCCGAGGAAACGGTAGAAGCTGCCATGGGAGTATGCCTGGCATTAAACAAAACCCCTGTCCGGGTAAACAAAGAAATCTATGGATTCATTGTCAACCGTATTTTCAGCGCTATTACTCAGGAAGCCTGTTACTTGCTGGACCAGGAAGTTGCTTCTATTGAAGACATAGATCTGGCTGTTAAAAATGGATTGGGGCATCCCATGGGACCTTTCGAACTCCTGGATATGACGGGAATTGACCTGGAATACGACGTGTTGATGGGCAAATACCGTTCTACCGGTGATGTAAAGGACAAACCCAGTCCAGCTATTGTAGAACGTTATGCCAAGGGACATTATGGTCGCAAAACCAAGAAGGGGTTTTATGACTATAACAAATAGTATGCAGGTGGTGGGTAAGGTGAATTTTAACTTCATTAAGCTTGAAGTCAGCAATCATGTAGCCACTTTAACCCTTAACCGTCCCGAGGTCCTCAATGCTTTGAACCGTTTGATGGTGGATGAAATTGATGCAGCTGTCGACATGATTGCCCGGAACAAGGATATCCGGGTAGTAGTCCTTACCGGAGCAGGAAAGCATTTTGCTGCCGGGGCTGATGTCAATGACATGGTACAAATGGTGCCCGAGGAAGCCCGCAACTTTGCCTTTGGTTCCACTTTTAACAAGCTTGAACAACTGCCCCAACCGGTAATTGCCGCTGTAAAAGGTTATGCATTGGGAGCAGGGTTTGAAATAGCCCTGGCTGCTGATATCCGCCTCGCAGGTAACAGCGCCCGTTTTGGTCTGCCGGAGATCAATCTGGGTATCATGCCGGGTGCCGGCGGAACGCAACGCTTGCCTCGTTTAATAGGCAGCGCTCAGGCTAAAGAATTAATTTTCCTGGGCCACCATATTGATGCCTCAACGGCACTGAAATTAGGGCTGGTTAATCGCATAGTGGCCGATGACGAACTGCTGGATGAAGCCTATATAATGGCGGAAAAAATTGCAATCAAACCGCCTTTAGCATTGCAAATGGCGAAACGAACCGTTAACATCGGTCTGAACCTGGACATCAAATCCGGCACCGAGTTGGAAACCATATCCTGGGCCGATCTGTTTGCCACTGAGGATCAAAAAGAAGGAATGAAAGCATTTCTGGAAAAACGGAAACCGAATTTTTCAGGAAGATAAGGAAAGGAGAAGAGGCTATGCATGAGGTTGTAATTGTGGGAGGCGCCCGGACGCCGGTAGGAGACTTTAATGGTGCCCTGGCCAGTAAAAGCCCAGTTGATTTGGGTATTATCGCCCTCAAAGCGGCATTGGAAAAATCCGGTGTCAGTGCTGATCTAATTGAAGAGGTAGTATGCGGCCACTGCAATCAGTCCTCCGCTCCTGGGAATAGTGCTCGCTTAATTGCTCTGGGAGCAGGCTGTCCTATCGAATCAACGGCAGTTACCGTACACCAGCAGTGTCCCTCATCCATGCGGGCTGCAGAAATCTGCGCTCAGCAGATTATGCTGGGCAAAATTGAAGTGGGAGCCACAGTAGGGGTGGAAAGCATGACCAATACTCCCTATTATCTGATGCGGGCTCGCCAGGGCTACCGTCTGGGACACGGGGAACAGATTCTCGACGGTCTTATGGTAGGAGGCTTGATCGATCCCTGGAACAACTATCATATGGGAGTTACAGCGGAAAATATCGCCGAAATGTACAATATAAGCCGGGAAGAACAGGACGAACTGGCTCTGTTAAGTCATCAGAGAGCCTGCAGAGCCATTGCCAATGGCTGGTTCAAGGATGAAATTGTACCAGTGGAAGTAACCACCCGCAAAGGTACGGTTATAGTAGACACCGATGAACATCCCCGGGCTGATACCACCCTGGAAGCTCTGGCCAAACTAAAACCAGCATTCAAGAAAGGTGGTACTGTTACCGCCGGAAATTCCTCCGGCATTAACGACGGAGGAGCAGCACTGATCATGATGTCAGCGGAAAAAGCCCAGGAACTGGGTATTAAGCCAATGGCCAGGGTAGTTTCCTCAGCATCCGGAGCAGTGGATCCTTCCATCATGGGCATGGGGGTTGTTCCTGCGGTTAGAAAAGCCTTAAAGTTTGCAGGCATGGTACAGGATGATATCGATTACTGGGAGATCAACGAAGCTTTTGCAGCGCAATTCCTGGGGGTAAATCGGGAACTCAAACTGGACATGGACCGGGTGAATGGTGTAGGTTCTGGAATTTCCATCGGTCATCCCGTTGGTATGACAGGTGCCCGCCTGATACTGACCATGATGCATGAGATGAAGCGCCGCAATGTCCGCTATGGCTGTGCATCTCTCTGTGCCAGCGGCGGGCCAGGGGTTGCTTTTATCATCGAAAACCTCCAGTAGGTATAAGGTTACAGGTGCCTAACCAGCTAAAAAGGTTCGGGAATAAAAGGTATTTCTGAAGGTGTGACCCTGATCAAAAAACCAGTTGAAATCGAAATACTGTACTAAGGAGAGACCCACTATGACAACGCTACTTGAAGAATATCGGTCAAAATTAGTTACCGCAGCGGAAGCTGTTAAGGCTATTAAATCTGGTGATACTGTACACTACGGTGCATTCTGCGGAGTGGTCTGGGACCTGGATAAAGCATTAGCTGCGCGGGTGCATGAATTAAAAGATGTAAACGTTATCACCACTATCTGGCCTCATCCTGAACCGCCCGCTATAGTCCAAGCTGATCCCGATGTCCAGCATATCAGGTTTAATTCCACCCAGTTTAGTGCGGTGGAGAGAAAGATGAACCGTGAAGGTCGCTGCTGGTATATTCCGGTTCAGTTCAGAGAACAGCTGAAGTACTTTACCCAGGAGATTGATTTGGATGTAGCTATGCTGAGAGTAGCCCCGATGGACAAACACGGTTATTTTAACCTGGGGCCTCAGGTGGCTGATGCCCCTGCTGTAGTCAGGAAAGCTAAAACAGTCATAGTTGAAGTTAACGAAAAGATGCCGGTAGTTCATGGTATGCAAAATACCATTCATATTTCCCAAATCGACTACATCGTGGAGGGAAGCAACCAGGAGCTTCCGGTTCTGCTGGGTAAGGAAGCCACAGAGGTGGACCGCAAAATAGCTTCTCACATTGTAGAACGGGTGAGAGACGGCAGCACCTTGCAGTTAGGAATTGGCGGCCTGCCCAATACAGTAGGGTCTTTTATCTGTGATTCAGATATTAAGGACCTTAGTGTTCATTCGGAAATGTTTGTGGATGCTTTTCTCAATCTTTTTAAAGCCGGCAAAATAACCGGCAAGAAAAATCTGGATCCGGGAAAAATGGTGTGGACTTTTGCCATGGGCTCCAAAGAACTGTATGATTTCGTAGATAACAATTCCCTCCATCATGTATGCCCGGTAGACTATGTAAATGAAATCAGCACCATTGCTCAAATTGACAATTTTGTCTCTATTTGCAGCTGTCTGGAAGTTGATCTGTTCGGACAGGTTAACTCTGAGTCGGTGGGCCTGCTGCACATAGCCGGAAATGGCGGGCAGTTAGATTTCGTCCTGGGTTCCTATTTATCCAAAGGCGGGCAGAGCTTCTTGTGCACTCCCTCTACTTTCCGGGCCAAGGACGGTACCGTGACTTCTACCATTAAACCTACTTTGCCCCAGGGGTCCATTGTCACCATACCCCGGCAGGTTACTCATCTGGTAGTCACTGAATATGGGGTAGCTAATTTGAAGGGCAAGTCTACCTGGCAACGGGCAGAAGCCTTAATCAACATTGCTCATCCGGATTTTCGTGATGAACTGGTTCGGGCAGCTGAAAAGATGGGAATTTGGAAGAACAGCAGCAAAGTAACCATGTAACTGATCATCATAATAGTTACCTCAAGCCCGGTCTTGTAGAAGATCGGGCTGAGAGTGTCAAAAAATTAGCTAAAAGAGATCGCCACGTCGCTACGCTCCTCGCGATGACATACCAAAAGGCCATCTTATGTGTCATTGCGAGCCCCGGAGGGGCGTGGCAATCTCGAACGTCTAACCGATAAAAGACTTCTTTGACAGTCTGAGCCCGGTCTTGTAAAAGATCGGGCTTTTGTTTAATAAACTATAAGATATTTGCCAAGAAAAAGGTATAATATATAAACGCGAGGTGATAAAGACAGGTGAATCATCAACTGGAAACGGCCCCGGCTTATTACGTGCAAACTTATGGCTGTCAGATGAATGTGCGGGATTCAGAGATCATGAGCGGTCTGTTGGAAGCCATGGGTTATTGTGCTGCAGATAAGCCGGAAGAGGCTAATGTAATACTGTTCAATACCTGCAGTGTGCGACATTCGGCCGAAAATAAAGTATATGGAAAACTGGGAGAAGTCATTGCTCTCAAACGCCGCAATCCTGATCTGATTGTGGCTTTTGGCGGATGTATGGCTCAGCTTCCCGAGGTGCAGAACCGTCTGAAAAAGATGGGGGTAGATGTTGTATTTGGCACCCATAACATCCATGAACTGCCTTATCTGATTGAACAGGCCAAACAGACTAAAACCCAGGTGTTTCAGGTATGGGACAAAGAAGGCCCGGTAGAGGAAAACCTTCCCTCGGTTCGCCGGACGGGCATTAGTGCCTTTGTAAACATTATGTATGGCTGCAATAATTTCTGCAGTTACTGTATAGTTCCCTATACCCGGGGCAGGGAGAGGAGCCGAAAGCCGGCTGACATCCTTAATGAGGTCAGAGGACTGGCGGCTCAAGGCTACCGGGAAGTCACCCTGCTGGGGCAAAATGTCAACTCCTATGGCAGGGGATTGGACGAGAAAGTTGACTTTGCTGATCTTTTGGCCATGACCGCTGAGGTGGAGGGTATTGAGCGGGTTCGTTTTACTACTTCTCACCCTAAGGATATGTCGGATAAACTGATTGATACCATTGCGGGCAACCCGGTGATCTGCGAACACGTTCATGTCCCTTTGCAAGCCGGCAGTAACCGCATTTTGCAGCGCATGAACCGTGGTTACACCCGCGAGCATTATTTGGAACTTACTCATCGCATGCGGGAACGTATTCCTGGTGTGGCGATTACCAGCGATTTAATAGTAGGTTTTCCCGGGGAAGAGGAAGAAGATTTTGCTGATACTCTGGACATGGTAGAAAAAGTTCGCTTTGATGCTGCTTTTACCTTTATGTACTCACCCCGGCGGGGAACGAGGGCGGCGGAATTTACCGATCAGGTACCCCTGGAAATCAAAAAGGCGCGGCTCAGCAAGCTTAATCAGGTGCAATACCGCATAGCCCGGGAAATTAACCAGTCATTGGTAGGGAAAATAGAAGAAGTTTTAGTGGAAGGCCCCAGCAAAACTGATAAAACCAAATTAACCTCCCGTACCAGAACTAATCGGGTGGTAATAATACCGGGATCTGAAGATCTCATTGGCAAAATAATTCCCGTAAGAATAACCAAGGGAAATTCATTCTCCTTGTTCGGAGAATTGGTGCCGGCGGCACAAAATAGTTAGAGAAAAAGTTTTTCAGGGAAATAATTTAATTGCCTGTCTGATTCGTGCTACAATAGGAGAAGAATTGCAGATTAATTCTGCACAAAGGTTGGGAGGATTTAATATTGACTACTGATGAAATTATCCGCTTAGCTTTTCAGTTAGGTACAGCGGTAGCTGAATCCGATGAGGTTGACCGTCTGAAAGCTATTCAGATGAAGCTTAACCAGGATAAAGATGCCTATGACCTGCTTATGAGATACCAGGATGCCAGAATGAAACTGGATAACAAATACCAGGATGGATTACTGGTTACCAAGGCTGAGGAAGACCATCTCCGTATATTGGAGCAACAATTAACGGCCAACAGCATAATAAACGAATTAATTGAAGCCCAGGAAAGCTTTAATAACTTAATGCAGGCCGTTTACTTTGCCATGAACCAGGCCATTTCCATGAATGCCGGAGGATGCAGCGACGGCTGCGAGGGCTGCGGAGGCGGATGCTCCTAAAAACAGGTTGGAAAACTGAGAGTTAGAGTAGGGAAGAAAGGCTTAGAATTCTAAGTCTTTCTTTTTGAGAGGTTTTATGTATGACCAAGTATACCCCGATGATGCAACAGTACTTGGAAATTAAAAGCCAGCATCCGGATACCCTGCTGTTCTTCCGTCTGGGAGATTTTTATGAGATGTTTTTTAACGATGCTGAGGTGGCTTCACGGGAATTAGAAATTGTTCTAACCGCCCGGGATGGAGGAGATGCGGGGAAAGTTCCTATGTGCGGTGTTCCTCATCATTCCGCCCATACCTATATAGCCAAATTGATTTCCAGGGGGTATCGGGTTGCCATCTGTGAACAGGTGGAAGATCCCCGGGAAGCCAAAGGATTGGTTAAACGGGAAGTAGTCCGTATCATAACACCAGGTACGGTTCTTGAAGATAACATGCTTTCGGAAACATCTGCCAATTACCTGGCAGCAGTATATACCGGTGATGAGGCAGCGGGACTGGCCTTTGTAGATGTTTCCACAGGTGAATTTAAAATTTGCCAGTGGCAGGGGAAAAATGCTCTCAACCAAATCTACACCGAATTGCTACGTCTTAACCCCAGCGAGTGTCTGATGGCTGAAGACCAGCCTACCTTATGGATGGAAGAGCAGTCCTACCTGACCAACCTGCCGATAGTTACGGCAGAGTTTCCCACCAGTTTTAATACCGCCTGCCAGGTATTGCTGAACCATTTTAAGGTTGCAACCCTGGAAAGCTTTGGGATTGACAACAGCTATGATTTGGCGGTTTTTGCCGCCGCAGCCATCCTAGACTATCTGGAGAAGACCTGTCAGGCTAACTTGCACCATTTGCGAACTATCAGCATTCATCATGATGAACAGTACCTGCATATGGATATTGCTACCCGTCGCAATCTGGAGCTGACCAGTACTATTCGGGACGGTAAAAGAGAGGGTTCCCTGCTGTCCATACTGGATTACTGCTGTACCGCCATGGGCAGAAGAAGGCTGAAAAACTGGATTGAACTTCCCTTAAGAGACCTATCTGCCATTCAAGCGAGACATGATGCGGTACAGGAACTGAAAGACAACCTGCAGCTGCGCAGCGATCTGCGACGGGCTTTGTCCGAAGTATACGACATGGAGAGGCTGGCCGGCAAAATCGGCAGCCAAATGGCTACCCCCCGGGATTTGATAGCCCTCAAGCAATCATTAAAAAAGACTGAAACGGTTAAGGAGCTTTTGCAGGGGACAAGCTCAAACCTGCTGATAAATATATCTAAGCTGGATGCGCTGGCGGAAGTGTATGAACTAATAGCCAAATCGATTAATGATGCTCCTCCATTGTCTGTAAAGGAAGGAGATATCATAAAAGATGGTTATTCTTCGGAAATTGACGAACTGCGGGTAATAACCAATCAGGGATCAGACTGGCTGGTGGAGTATGAAAACAGGGAAAAGGAACGTACCGGCATAAAATACTTAAAAGTGGCTTATAATAAGGTGTTTGGCTATTACATAGAAGTCAGCAAATCCAATCTACACCTGGTACCTGCGGACTACCACCGTAAGCAGACTTTAGTAAATACGGAACGATTCATCAGCGATGAACTAAAGCAGTATGAAGAACGTATTCTCGGGGCCAGGGAGAGGCTCTATAACCTTGAGTATGCCGAATTCTGCCGCATACGTGAAGAGCTAATAGACTACCTGCCTCGTTTGCAGAACACCGCGGAACACATGGCTGTTCTGGATGTCCTGGTCTCTTTGGCCGAAGCCGCTTATAACAATAATTATGTACGCCCCGTTATGGACAAAAGCGGTATCATCGATGCCCGCGCCGTCCGTCATCCGGTAGTGGAGAAATACCTGGCAGATTCGCGTTTTGTTCCCAATGATGTTAAACTGAACCAAGAGGAAGCTCGTTTTGCTATCATAACTGGTCCCAATATGGGCGGAAAAAGCACTTATATGCGTCAAACCGCCTTAATGGTGGTAATGGCCCAGATGGGCAGCTTCGTGGCAGCGGATTATGCCCGCATAGGATTGGTTGACCGGGTATTTACCCGGGTTGGAGCCGCCGATGATCTCAGTGCCGGCCAGAGCACTTTTATGGTAGAAATGGTGGAAGTGGCCAACATTCTAAACAATGCTACCGCTGACAGCCTGATTATTCTGGATGAAATAGGCCGGGGTACCAGCACTTATGATGGACTGAGTCTGGCTCAGGCGGTTACAGAATACATTGTTAATCATATAAAAGCCCGTACCTTATTTGCCACCCATTACCATGAACTGACCCAACTGGAGGAAAACCTTCCGGGAGTAATTAACCTGTCCGTGTCAGTCCAGGAATCGGGAGACAGCGTGATCTTCCTGAAAAGAGTACTTCCCGGGCGGGCTGACAGGAGTTATGGCGTTCATGTAGCCCAGTTGGCGGGTGTAAAAAAAGAAGTCATTGACCGGGCTCAGGAAATCCTCCGGGATCTGGAAACCAAGTCCGTTGTCCGGCCTCTGGAAGTTTTGGAACAGCCCAGTTTATTTGCTGCGGAAGATCCCATTACCCAAGAGCTGCGCCGGATAAACCCTGATGAGTTAACACCCCGGGAAGCCCTGGCTTTAATATACAAATGGAAAGACGGTATTAGCTGACCTGCCGTCTTGGGAGGTGACTTGATTGTTAATCGGGATTGATGTTGGCGGAACTTTTACTGATGGAGTCCTTTTTAACGGCCGGGATATTGTGAAAACCATCAAGCAACCCACGGATAATGACAACCTGCAAAGAGTAATCTTGGATGTTTTGGATGATCTTTTGGCAGCGGTACCTGCCCAAGCCTCAGTAGAAAGAATTGTACTGAGCACCACTCTGGTTACCAATTTACTGGCTACCGGCCGAGGGGAACGTACAGCTCTGATTCTGATACCGGGTTACGGCCTTCCCCATTCAGCTTACCACCTGTCTCCTGACACCTTCTTTCTGAGGGGCGCCATTGACTTTAGAGGACGGGAAATCGAAGCCCTGGCCAAGGATGAAGTTATTTCCCTGGCAAAACACCTTATACAGCTTGGCATCAAGCGGGCCGCCGTTGCCGGCAAGTTTTCCAACCGGAACCGCAGCCATGAGGATCAGGTGGCTCATCTGCTAAAACAGGAATATCCAGACCTGGAAGTTACTTTAAGCTGTGATATTTCCAATCGTCTTAATTTCCCCCGGCGAGCAGCCACGACTTATTTCACCGCCATGGTTTCTCCGGAATGGCAGCATTTTGTAAATGAAGTAGAGAAGGCTCTCCAGCAGAAAGGATTGAAAGCGGAAGTTCATATCCTCAAAGCGGACGGAGGTACACTGCCCCTGCCTGTTTCCAGGAAATACCCGTGTGAAACCATTTTTTCCGGGCCTGCTGCCAGTACCATGGGAGCTCTGGCCCTTACCATGGACCAGCAAAACTCTTTGGTGATAGATGTGGGCGGTACAACCTCAGATTTGGCTCTGTTAGTAGAAGGGGTACCTCTGCATGCTTCCAAAGGAGCTCGCCTGATGGGGCAGTATACCCATGTGGATGCAGTATCGGTCCGCTCCATTGCTATTGGCGGCGACAGTCCTCTGACTTTTGCAGAAGGAGAACTGAAAATACTGCCTGAACGTCATGGGCCGGCAGCTTGTTTTGGCGGGGAGACGGCAACCGTTACTGACGCTTTCAATTACCGCTTGGCCCTGAATCAGGGTGATATAAACCGCTCCCGGGAGTATCTCCAGCAAATCGCCGATCTGGCCAATATGAAACTGGAAGACTTGTGTGACAGTATTATTACTCAGGTAGTTACTACTTTGACGGAGACCACCCGGGAGATGTTTAAGGAATGGGAAAATGAACCAGCCTACAAGGTGTGGGAAATCGTTCACCGCCGGCATTTTACCCTGGACAGGGTAGTAGGCATCGGTGCTGCAGCCTACTGCATTATTCCCCGGGTGGCTGAATCTCTGGGAGTGCAGCCTTTTATCCACCGTTACTCTGATGTTGCCAATGCTCTGGGGGCAGCGGTAGCTCGTCCTACTCTGTCAGTATACCTGCATCTGGACACGGAAAGATCCACCTGCGCTATAGAGCCGGGAGGGGTAGTGGAAAAACGCAGCGATATCAGCAAGTTCCAGCTGGAAGATGCCCGTAAACTGGCAGTTGATTATCTGTATGCGATGGGCAAAGCACGGGGCATGGACGATTATTTGGATGATTACAAGGTATTTCTGGAAGAACAGTTTAATATGATCCGGGGCTGGAGCAGAACCGGACGCATATTTGATGTGGGTGTTCAAATTGCTCCGGGATTAATCCAGGCCTATCAGGGGGTGGAACAATGAAACCAACCGGATTGTTGTTTTTCCCGGCATTTGACTGGGCTATTTCACCCACTCATCCGGAAAGGGAAGAGCGCTTGCTCTATACCCGGGACCAGCTGTTTGAAGAAGGGATCATGGATCTGCCCGGTATAAAGGAATACAAGCCGCGCTTAGCTGAGCCTATTGACATAGCAGCAGTACATTTTTCGGTTCCTGATCTGGATGCCCATTTACTGGAGGCTCATTTTGTTGCTGCCGGTTCCACCCTGGTAATAGCTGATGCTTTTATGAAGGGTGAGATTAAAAACGGTTTTGCCATAATCAGGCCTCCGGGACATCATGCCATGAGCGTAACTCACGGAAACCGTGGTTTCTGCAATATCAACAATGAAGCTATTATGATTGAATACCTGCGCTATCACTATGGATTAAAGAAAATAGCCGTCATAGATACCGATGTGCATCATGGAGACGGTACCCAGGAAATTTACTGGGACGATCCGGATGTACTCTATATATCCTTCCACCAGGATGGACGTACCCTTTATCCGGGAAGCGGGTTTGTGGATGAAGCTGGTGGCCCGCTGGCGTACGGCACTACCATCAATGTACCCTTGATGCCCAAAACCACCGATGAAGGTATCCACTATGTCATTGACAATTTGGTATTGCCCCTGTTGGAAGAGTTCAAACCTGATCTGGTGATCAACTCCGCCGGTCAGGACAATCACTATACTGATCCCCTGGCAGACATGCGCTTTACCGCCCAGGGTTATGCCACTTTGAATCACAAACTGGCACCTGACATTGCGGTTTTAGAAGGCGGTTATTCAGTTGAGACAGCATTACCCTACATTAACATGGGTATTATCATGGCTATGGCTGGATTAGATTACAGCAACCTCCGGGAACCTGACTATGCCCGGGAAAATTTTAAAGAATCCCCCCGCAACCTGGAACTGATCAAGAGAATAGTAGAGGTTCAGCTGGACCGGTTCCGCACCCGCCAGGAAGAGATTGAGAAGAATCGCCGCTCTAAAGGAGAATTCTTTTCTGAATACAGACGTATCTTTTATGACACCGACTATATTCATGAAGAACAGCAGGTTCGCCTGCGCAACTGCCCGCACTGCTGCGGATTCCGCATGATTGAGTCCTCCGCTCAGCAGCGGAACGGCAAATATTACCGGGTCATGTGCATTTCCGTACCCATTAACTGCTGTCCAACCTGCCGGGAACAAGCTATCAGCCACTACCAGGATCTGACCCGCTCCAGCCGTTATGATTACGTTTACTTACAGGATCGCATCGAACGCCAGTATCGGGTCTGCCAGCCCGATTTGGAAAGGGAAGACATAATTAAATGAAAATACACCTGCTGGACGAACATTTAATCAATAAAATTGCGGCGGGAGAGGTAATTGAAAGACCGGCTTCCGTGGTCAAGGAACTGATTGATAATGCCTTGGACGCCCAGGCCACCCGTATAGAAATTAATTATGTCAATGGCGGCATAGATATTATCGAGGTAGAAGACAATGGCCATGGTATCGAGGAAGGGGACTTGCCCCTGGCTTTTATGCGTCATGCTACCAGTAAAATAGCTTTGGAAGCCGATCTGCATAATATTCTCACCATGGGTTTCCGGGGTGAAGCTTTGCCCAGTATTGCCTCGGTGGCTCGGGTAGAGATTTTCACCTGCCCGCCTGATAATACAGGCATGTATGCCTTTTTCGAGGGAGGAGTGCATAAGGCAATGGAGACTGCTTCCTGCCCTCCGGGAACCCGTATCAAAGTGAGAGATCTCTTTTTTAATACCCCAGCCCGTCGTAAATTCTTGAAAAGTCCGGTCACTGAAAGCAACCACATCCACGACCTGGTATGCCGTTATGCTTTAGCCTGGCCGGAGGTTTCTTTTACTCTGAAGAACAACCGCAAAATTTACTTCAAGACTCCCGGCAACGGTTCCATAAGGGATGCAGCTACGGCCGTTTATGGCAGTGAGTTTGTAAAAACTCTTTTGGACATATCTTATACCGGCAGCAGTTACAAAGTAGAAGGTATGATATCCCCGCCGGAGGTCACCCGTCAAAACAGGCGCAGCCAGTTGCTGTTTGTCAACAAACGTCCGGTGCGCAGCAGTTTGCTGTATAAAGCTATTGACACAGCCTACCAGGGCTTGCTCCTGTCCCGGGAGTATCCGATAGTCATACTTAATCTCACTGTACCGCCGGATATGGTAGATGTTAATGTGCACCCGCAAAAATGGGAAGTCAGATTTGCCGATGAGAAACAAGTTTTTAATTTGATAAAGGAATTGATCGCTGACCGCTTATCCCGGCACGACCGTTCAGCCTTGATCGCCTGGGACAAGCCCCGTCACAGTTTTAATGCTTTTGCATCCCGGCCAGTTTCTCATACAGCTGTAGATTATGCCACCGGAGAACTGCTCCTTAATGAACCTGCAGCCATAGAGCCATTATATACCGGTCATCACCTGGATATCAGTCCGGCACCGGCAGCAAGTCCGGAAATCTCCTCTCCGGTAAAGGTACTGGGTCAACTGCTGCAATCCTATATTTTGGTGGAGACAGGTGATGGTCTATGGATAATTGACCAGCATGCTGCCCATGAAAGAATTCTCTTCAACCGGTTACACCAGCAATACCAACAGGCCATTCCCAGCAGTGATCTTCTGTTTCCCATCACTCTGAACATCTCCACCCGCCAGGCTGATATTCTGGACCGGGAGAGGGAAAAATTAGAAATGCTGGGTTTTGTATTCGATCGGGTAGGGCCCGCGTCGATTTTAATCCGTCAAGCCCCCAGCCAGATCCAAGGTCAGGAAGGGGAAGTAATAATGGAATTTTTGGATCTGCTGGAAAACGAGAATCCATCAGATTTTCGCCGGGAAGCTATGATAAGAATAGCCTGCCGCCAAGCTATAAAAGCGGGGGACTATATGTCTGTATCTGAAATGCAGGCTCTGGTAAAAGATCTAATCAGCCAGGAAGATTACCAGCATTGCCCCCATGGGAGACCTACGCTGATGAAAATAGGGCAAAATGATTTGGAAAGAATGTTCAAGCGGGTTTTAGCCCATCAGGGAGGCCGAAGGAATTGAAATTGATTGTCACCAGTCCGCTGGCAGCTGATTCCATGTCAGCAGAATTGGAGCAATTTTTGGCGGATATTAATTTGCCCTACATACCCCGTCGGGGAAAAAGCCTGTCTGCCATGATGCAGGAACATAATGCCGAAGGAGTAGTGGTGTGGAAAAAGGGCGGACCGGTTTTATATCTGGAAAATGAACAGTTTTTCTTTCACCCCAATATGGCTAAAATCCGCATTGGCGCTTTTCGCAAACAGGGACAGGCAGATCCCATGATTAAAGCCTGCGGTCTGAAAGCCGGGGATAGATTTCTGGACTGCACCCTGGGTTTGGGGGCAGATGCCATAGTCGCTGCTTACTTTACCCAAACCAAAGTGGTAAGCCTGGAATCCTCACCGGTAATTGCCGCCATAATTAAATGGGGTATGCGTCTGTATGACACTGACATTTCTTGGCTCAGAGAGCCTATAAGTAAAATCGAAGTCATCCATGCAGATCATAACGAATTTTTAGCCCAACAAGACAGCAAGTCCTTTGATGTAGTTTATTTTGATCCTATGTTCCGGCAACCCCTGTTAAAAAGCCAGCCTCTTTCACCTTTGCGCCGCTTGGCTGACCCCCGGCCCTTATCCGTGGAAACTATTAAAGAAGCTTGCCGGGTAGCCCGGTCCCGGGTGGTGGTAAAAGAAAGATATCAGGGGGATGAATTTAAACGGCTGGGTATTGAAACCGTTTATCCCACCTCAGGCCAATTGGCTTACGGGGTTATAAACATTTGTTGAGATCCTAAACATATTTGAGGTGACAACAGTGCTTAAACTAGCCGCTCTGGTGGGACCCACTGCGGTAGGCAAAACAGAATTGGCTATACCCCTGGCTCAGCGTCTGAATGGGGAAATCTTATCTTGTGATTCCATGCAAGTTTACCGGGGCATGGACATTGGGACTGCCAAGGCTTCCCCGGAGGAACAGGCTCTGGTCCCTCATCACCTGATCGATATTGTGGACGTGGACCATAATTTCACTGTAGCCGAATATCAGCAAAGAGCCCGGCAGTTAATTGAAGATATAAACCAACGAGGGAAAATTCCCTTGCTGGTTGGAGGCACTGGACTCTACTACCAGGCGGTGGTAGATAATTACAGCTTTTATCCCATGGCTACCCGTCAGGACATCCGCAAACAACTGCAGGCGGAAGTTGCTGAAAAAGGATTGCCAGAACTGTATACTCGTTTGCAGGAAATTGATCCTGATTATGCTACAAAAATCAGCCCTCAGGATGAAAAGCGTATCATCCGGGCACTAGAGGTTTTTGCATTGACGGGTATACCCTTTTCCAAACAGCAGACCAGGCAGCGCAATACATACACTCTGGCCGCGGTGGGACTCTACTTAAACAGAGAGACCCTTTACCAGCGTATAAATGAACGAGTAGATAAAATGCTGGCCCGCGGTCTCATCGATGAGGTAAGAAAATTTCGGGGACAGGGCTATGGATTAGATAATAATGCTATGCAGGCTCTGGGATACAAGCAAGTGATTTACTATCTGGAAGGGTTAATGTCTTATGAGGAAATGGTGGAAGCTATAAAAAAGGAAACACGCCGTTTTGCCAAAAGACAGTATACCTGGTTTAAGCGGGATGAAAGAATTAAATGGTTCGATGTAAGCCAGGATTCCCAGGAAGCACTAGTCGAAAAAATATATATTTATATGGCAGGACTATTCTCAAGGGCGTAGAAATTATAGAGCAATGAGCATTGGGATTGGGGGTTAAAACCTTAATGAGTAAGAGTCAGATTAATCTTCAGGATGCTTTCTTGAACCAGGTCAGAAAAGAAAAAACACCCGTTACCATCTATCTGGTAAATGGATTTCAAATAAAGGGTATTGTCAAGGGATTTGACAACTTTACGGTTATTGTGGAAATGGAACAAAAACAACAGTTAATATATAAGCATGCCATTTCCACCGTAGCTCCATTAAGGCCTATCAGCAATTTAGACTTGAAAAATGACGAAGACTGAAACCCGGGCGACCGGGATTTTGCTTTTTAGAACACATTCCTTCTGCCGGGAGTGTGTTTTTTTTTGTGTTTTAAGAAATTAAAACCATTTTACATATTGTCTATTGATTTACTAGGGATTATAATAGCAGAGAAAGGAGCGTTAAGAATCATGCTTGACAGCGGAAGCAGAAGATTAATGGATGAAATTATAGATCTGAAAAAGCAAAAGGACGTTTTTCTGCTGGCCCATTACTACCAGCGCCCGGAAATTCAAATGATTGCTGATTATGTAGGGGATTCTTATGCTATGGCTTTGGCAGCCCGGGATTGTTCTCAATCAACTATTCTGGTAGCCGGAGTGGATTTCATGGCCGAGACCGCTGCTATTCTCTGCCCTGACAAGACAGTACTGACTCCTGAACCCTTGGCTACCTGTCCCATGGCTAATAAAGTAGTAATTGAAGATATTATTAAATACCGGCAAGAACATCCCGATGCAGTTATCGTCAGTTATGTGAACACTCCGGCAGAGGTTAAAGCTGTCAGCGATGTATGCTGTACATCCTCCAATGCGGCCAAAATTGTTGCCCAGATAAGTCCGGACCGGCAGATACTGTTTGTACCTGACCAGCACCTGGGCAGTTATATAGCCGAAAAACTGGGACGGAACATGGAATTGTATTCTTCGGAGTGTCCTACTCACCAAAGGATAACTGCCGAGCAATTGGATCAATTAAAAGAACAATATCCCGAAGCAGCCATTCTGGTGCATCCTGAATGCCCGAAAGAAATTCGGGATAAGGCCGATTTTATTGGCAGTACCTCTGGAATAATTGATTATGCTGTAAAGTCTCCTTATCAGGTTCTGATAATAGTTACCGAGTCAGGAATCATGCACAGCATTTCCGAAAAATGCCCGGAAAAGAAAGCAATTCTGGCGTCGGAAGAATTGATCTGTCCTAATATGAAGAGCATTACTTTGGAAAAAATCCATTATTCCATATTAAATAACGAAACCCTTGTTGAAGTTCCCGAAGATACCCGCATCAAGTCGTTATCAGCTTTGGAAAAGATGATCGATTGGACATCCCGTGACACCGGGTAGATATAATTTAGGGTGAGTTTTGAAAAGGAGATGAGTGCATGCGGTTCTCAACCAAAGGACGCTATGGTCTAAGAGCTATGATTGAGATCGCTTCCCGTCAACATGAAGGTCCGGTTCCCACCCACGTCATTGCTGAACACCAGGACTTGTCGGAACGCTACCTGGAACAGCTTTTGACTCCTTTAAAGCAGGCTGGCCTGGTAAAAAGCATACGCGGGGCTCAGGGTGGCTATATATTGGGCAGGGATGCTGCCGATATTACCGCCGGTGATATAATTCGTGTCCTGGAAGGTCCTATTGCTCCTGTGGACTGTATCAGCGAAAAATATCCCCAGGACTGTGAAAGATCCAACCGGTGTCCCACCCGGGAAATATGGCAGCGCATCCGGGATTCCATCAGTGAAATACTAGATTCGTACACACTACAGGATTTAGTGGTTAAATCTCGCTCCATGGTGCGAGAAAGTGAGCTTAGATAGGGAAGGAGTTGTTCCATGGTGAAGGTTTATTTGGATCACAGTGCTACCACTCCCATGCATGAGGAAGTTTTAAAAGCCATGAATCCCTACTTTGTCGATAGATTTGGTAACCCTTCCAGCATCTATTTACTGGGACAGGAAGCCCGACAGGCAGTGGAACATGCCCGGAGTCAGGTAGCAGACTTAATTAACTGCTCTGCGGGGGAAATTATTTTTACCGCTGGAGGAACGGAAGCTGACAATCACGCTTTGATTGGCTATGCCTTAGCCAACAAGGATAAGGGACGCCATATTATAGTAAGTTCCATCGAACACCATGCAGTGCTGGAAACCGCCGAATTTCTGGCTAAACAAGGTTTTGACCTGACTTTGCTGCCGGTAGATAACCAGGGAACAGTCCACCCTGATTACCTTAAGGAAGCTATGCGTCCTGATACCATATTGGTTTCTATCATGCACGGCAACAATGAAGTCGGCACCATTCAGCCCATTCAAGAGTTGGCGGAAATTGCTCATCAGGGCGGAGCAGTGTTTCATACCGATGCTGTGCAAACAGTGGGCAAGATTCCTGTAGATGTAAAGGACTTAAATGTAGATATGCTGTCCCTCTCTGGGCATAAAATCTACGGGCCAAAGGGAATCGGTAGCCTCTATGTGCGCAAGGGCACACGGGTGGCTAGTTTTATGCATGGGGGAGGGCAGGAACGCCGCCGCAGAGCAGGTACGGAAAATGTTCCGGGTATTGTGGGCCTGGGTTGTGCTGCGGAAATCGCCCGGCAGGAAATGGCTCAGGAAGCCAAGCGCCTGCAGCACTTGGCTGAAAAATTAATTAAGGGCATTCTGCAGTCCATACCAGATACCTATTTAACCGGCCATCCCCATAATCGTATTCCCGGCCATGTAAGCGTTTGTTTCAAATATGTGGAAGGGGAATCAATATTGCTGATGCTGGATCATATGGGAGTCATGGCCTCCAGTGGTTCGGCCTGTACTTCCGGTTCTCTGGAACCCTCCCACGTCTTGCTGGCCATGGGTTATCCCCATGAAATAGCTCATGGTTCCCTGAGGTTAACTTTGGGAAAAAGCAATACCGAGGAGCAAGTGGATTATGTTTTGGAAGTGCTTCCGCCCATAATTGAGAGATTGCGGGCTATGTCGCCCCTAATGAAATAGAAAGGAGGAGTGTTCATATGTATTCTGCAAAAGTAATGGATCATTTCATGAATCCGCGCAATGTTGGTGAAATTGAACATGCCGATGGTATTGGTGAAGTTGGCAACCCGGTTTGTGGCGATATTATGCATATAGAAATCAAGGTACAAGACAACGTAATTGATGACATAAAATTTAAGACCTTTGGCTGTGCTGCGGCTATCGCCACCAGCAGCATGGTTACTGAAATGGTGAAGGGCAAGACTCTGGAAGAAGCAGAGAAAGTAACCAATCGCCTGGTTGCTGAAGCATTGGATGGCCTGCCGCCTCAGAAAATGCATTGTTCCAATCTGGCCGCAGATGCCTTGCATCAGGCTATTCAGGATTATCTTAGCAAAAGCAGGAGCGCGGAATAAAAGGGAGTGTATTGTTACCGATGGCCGGTCGAGTGTTTGTGGCCATGAGCGGTGGAGTAGACAGTTCGGTAGCGGCACTTTTGCTGAAAAGGCAGGGTTATGAAGTAACCGGAATAACTATGCAGATTTGGCCCCAGGAGTCTGATACCCGCAGGGCTTGCTGCAGTTTGGATGCAGTCAATGATGCCCGCCTAGTTGCATGGAAGTTGGATATACCTCACTATGTTCTAAATTTCAGAGAAGAATTTCAGCAGAAGGTTATTGACAATTTTTATAATGAATATCTTCGCGGCCATACCCCCAATCCTTGTATTGACTGCAACCGGTTTATTAAATTTGACAGCTTGCTGAATAAGGTTTTGGCTATGGGGGCTGATTTTCTGGCTACTGGTCATTATGCCTTGATAAAATGGAACCCGGCCAAGCAAGAATGGGCTCTTTACCAAGCTGTCGATAAAAGTAAAGATCAAAGCTATGCTTTGTTTCGCATGAACCAGTTTCAACTGGCCCATACTCTGCTGCCTAACGGTGAATACACCAAGTCAGAGATCCGGGGGCTGGCCCGGGAAGCGGGCCTGCCGGCAGCAGAAAAGGAAGAAAGCCAGGAAATCTGTTTTGTGCCCGCCGGTAAACATTATGCTGAATTTATCAGGGATTACAGACCTTTTCAGCCGCGAACAGGCCGCTTTATAACATCGGCAGGGGAGGATCTGGGTCCTCATGAAGGTATACACCGCTATACCATCGGTCAGCGGCGGGGATTGGGATTACAGGCTGGTGTCCCCTTGTACGTTTTAGATATCGACTATGATACCCGCAACATTTTGGTAGGACCCGAGGAGGAGCTTTACAAACAAGTATTTTATGCCAGGGATATACACATTATTTCCGATAGTGAACCTGAATTTCCTTTGGAAGGGGAAGTTAAAATCCGTTACAATGCTCTTCCCCAAAAAGCTGTGGTTCGTATAACTGACCAGCAGTTGCTGGAAATTGAGTTTCAGAATCCTCAGAAAGCTATTACCCCTGGACAGTCCGTGGTTATTTACCAGGGTGAACAAGTTTTGGGCGGAGGGACTATTCTAAAATTCTCACAATAAAAAACACTGGAGGAGATAGGCGTGGTATACCAGAACATAAGTGAACTTATCGGACGTACCCCCATTGTCCGGATAAAATCACCAACCGGATCCAACCTGGAACTTTTTATTAAAATGGAAAGTTTTAACCCCGGGGGAAGTGTAAAAGACAGAATTGCTCTGGGCATGATTTTGGATGCCGAACAAAAGGGAAAACTATATCCCGGTGCTACCTTGATCGAACCCAGCAGCGGCAATACCGGTATTGCCCTGGCTATGCTGGGAGCTACCCGTGGTTACAAAGTTGTACTGGTCATGCCGGATACTATGAGTGTGGAAAGAAGACATCTTATGAAAGCTTATGGCGCGGAGATAGTTCTCACACCGGGAGCGGAAGGAATGTCGGGAGCAGTGCGCAAAGCCCAGGAGTTGTGCCAGGAACATCCCGACTGGGTTATGCTGCAGCAATTTGAGAATCCTGCCAATCCTGCTTTTCATTATCAAACTACCGGTCCGGAAATATACGAAGCTATGGAGGGGCGGCTTGACTATTTCGTTTTGGGAGTGGGTACCGGCGGAACTCTGACCGGTGCAGGCAAGTTTCTTAAAGAAAGGATACCCGAACTAAAAATAATAGCCGTAGAGCCCTATGATTCTTCAGTTCTGTCTGGAGGACCGCCTGGACCCCATCGCATTCAGGGAATTGGAGCAGGCTTCATTCCTCAAGTTCTCGATACTGAATTGATTGACCAGATTATCAGGGTACGCAATGAAGAAGCTTTCAAGACTGCCAGATCACTGGCAAGAGACGAGGGCATCCTGGTGGGAATTTCTTCCGGGGCAGCAGTATGGGCTGCCTGGCAGATAGCACAACAAGCTTCACCGGGTCAGCGCATCCTGGCTATTGCTCCCGATACCGGAGAAAGATATCTGAGCATGGATGTGTTTACCGATTAAACAGGGGAATAGTAAACATAAAATATCACCACTTCTGGCTACTTGGCATATATTAAGTTAGACTATAGAGAAGTGGTGATTTTTTTTGGAAATCTCTATGCGCTATAATGTCAGCAGTGCAAATAATGCAGAGTATATGACTGCCTCCCATCCTTTTCCCAAAACCGATGCTTTTAAGGAATTGGAGAGTCTAATCGGCTTAAGAGATGTAAAAAGGATTCTTGCGGAGGTTACTGCTTTTTCCCTGATACAATCCCGGCGCAGTCAAATGCAGCTGAAAACCTGCCCCAATGCTCTGCATATGGTTTTCAAAGGAAATCCAGGTACCGGCAAAACCACCGTAGCCCGTATATTGGGCCGCATTTTTCGAGATATTGGTATTTTAAGCAAAGGCCACCTGGTAGAAGTAGAGCGAGCGGATTTAGTGGGAGAATATATCGGTCATACCGCCCAAAAAACCCGGGAGATGTTGAAAAAATCCCTGGGAGGAATTATGTTTATTGACGAGGCCTATACTCTGGCTCAGGGCGGGGAGAAAGACTTCGGGCACGAAGCGGTGGCAACTTTAGTTAAGGCGATGGAGGACCATCGCGATAACCTGGTAGTTATCCTGGCAGGTTATTCCTATGAAATGGAACGTTTCCTGCGCTCCAATCCCGGTCTGCGTTCCCGTTTTCCTATTCATATAGATTTTCCGGACTATAATGCTGACGAACTTTTCTCCATTGCCATTCAGATGTATGCTGAAAGAGATTATGAATTAACCAGCGGCTGTCGCTGGAAATTGAAAAATCACTTGCAGGAATTTGTACGCCAGAGACATCCTCACAGCGGCAATGCCCGCTATGTACGCAATCTGGTAGAAAAATCCATCCGCATGCAGGCTTTGCGCATTGTTAATAAAGAACCCTTGAGGCGTAAAGAACTGGTTACTATTGAGGAAGTAGATCTGCCTGATCCAGAATCATTGAGCAGTTAAATCAGGAAGGTGGTACATTTTTTGCAGTCATTGGAACTAATAAAGCACGTGGAACAAAAACTGCGGGATAAATACCAGGAGATGGAAGAAACTGCCTATATTAACCAGGTTAAAGTATTGCAGGCCTTCCAGCAGCATAGGATTCGCGAAGTCCATTTTCAATCTTCCTCCGGTTATGGTTATGGTGATATTGGCCGGGACACTTTGGAAAGGGTATATGCTGATGTTTTCCATGGGGAAAGTGCCCTGGTGCGTTCCCAAATTGTGTCCGGTACTCATGCTATTTCCGCCTGTTTGTTTGCTCTGCTGAAACCTGGTGACCAACTGGTATCTGCCGTGGGCTCTCCCTATGACACCCTTAAAAGAGTAATCGGTTGTGAAAATCCATTGCCGGGCAGCCTGGTGGACCGGGGTATCAGCTACAGGGAAGTACCCCTTACCCCGGATTTAAGGGTGGATCTTGCCGCATTGCCTGATTACATAACCCCCCAGACCCGTATGGTATTTATACAAAGGTCTCGGGGATATACCCTGCGACCAGCGGTGGATTTAAACACTCTTAAGGAAATAGTAAAGACCATCCGCTCCTGCAAGGCTGATACCATAATAATGGTAGATAATTGTTACGGTGAATTTGTCAATGCTCTGGAGCCCACCGACTGTGGAATTGACATAATGGCGGGTTCCCTTATCAAGAACCCGGGAGGGGGACTAGCCGTATCCGGGGGTTATATTACCGGTAAAAACCAACTGGTGGATCAGATTGCTGAATACCTGACCGCTCCTGGTCTGGGCAGGGAATTAGGAGCCAGTTTAGGCCAAAACCGTCTATCGTATCAGGGATTGTTTATGGCTCCTCATATTGTTCTGCAAGCTCTTAAAGGAGCGGTGTTAACAGCAGCCGTTTTTGAACATCTAGGGTATGAAGTGAGCCCCACCTGGTCAGAAGCACGTTCCGATATTGTCCAAGCTGTTATCCTTAATAACCCTGACCAAATTAAAAGTTTTTGCCAGGTTGTCCAGCAATCATCACCGGTAGACAGCGATGTTCAGCTGGAATTTGCCAATGTTCCCGGTTATGCTGATAAGATAATTATGGCTGCGGGGACCTTCATACAAGGTTCATCTATTGAACTGTCCTGCGATGCCCCTTTGCGACCTCCTTATGCGGTATTTATGCAGGGTGGTCTCAGTTATGAACATATCCGCTATACAGTAGCACGTTTGGTCAATGAATTAACAGGTGTCAAGGAGAAATGCTATGGATAATGTGGTATTAATTCTGGTGATAATCGCCATGGTTATTGGCGCTGCTGGCACTGTTTTGCCGGTTCTTCCGGGTATTCCCTTTATATTTGCTGCCATTTTATGTTATGGTTGGTATGAAGGTTTTATCCTAATAACTCCTAATTATTTAATTATATTGGGAATACTAACCGTGCTGTCCTTGTTGTTTAGCTACTTGTCCACAGTACTGGGTGCTCGCCATTTTGGCTCCGGCAAATGGGGAAGCATTGGAGCCGTTATAGGCCTGTTTTTGGGATTAATTCTTTTCCCGCCCCTGGGTTTGATTGTGGGCCCTCTGTTAGGAGCGTACCTAGGCGAATTCTTGAGTCAACATAATCCTGGGAAAGCTTTTCAAGCAGCAATAGGAGCTTTAATAGGATTGTTCTCAGGAATGATATTTAACCTCTTGATAGCTCTGGGCATGATTATCTCCTTCCTGGTAAGGGTGTTTTGATTGAGAGCTAACCAGATATGTGTTAATCTAATGGAATTAAACCAGTCTGTATATTTATGGAGGGATTATGTTGGACAAGGAATCTATCCTGCGAATTGCTGCTGAAAACAATGTGCAATTTATCAGACTGCAATTTACCGATATCCTGGGGGTAATGAAAAGCATCTCCATTACCATTGACCAGTTGGAAAAGGCTTTAGATGGTGAGTTGATGTTTGATGGATCTTCTATCGAAGGCTTTGTTCGGATCGAAGAATCCGACATGTACCTGCGGCCGGATCCCAACACCTTTCTCATTCTGCCCTGGAACAACTCAGCTTCGGCAGGAAAAACAGCTCGATTAATCTGTGACATCTATGATCCGGACAATAAGCCTTTTGCCGGCTCACCTCGTTATGCACTGAAAAAAGTGATGGAAGAAGCAAAAGAAATGGGATTTACCATGTATGTGGGGCCTGAACCCGAGTTTTTCTTGTTTCAACTGGATGAAAAAGGTGCCCCTACCTTGGTGACTAACGACAAAGCCGGTTATTTTGATCTGCCGCCAGTAGATAAAGGAGAAGAAGCCCGGCGGGATATGGTGGAGACTCTGCAGAGAATGGGCTTTGAAATAGAAGCATCTCATCATGAGGTAGCTCCGGGTCAGCATGAGATTGATTTCAAATACCAAGAAGCTCTAACCACTGCCGATAACATCGTTACTTTCCGAATCGTAGTACGTACGGTAGCCCAACAGCATGGACTTCATGCTACCTTTATGCCCAAGCCTATTTACGGCATTGCCGGTTCAGGAATGCATCTTCATGTTTCACTATTCAAAGACGGGGAAAACGCTTTTTACGATCCCCAGGCTGAAGATGGATTGAGCAGAGTATGTCGCAGTTTCTTAGCTGGAGTATTAAAACATGCCAAGGCTATTTGTGCTATTACCAGCCCCACAGTCAATTCTTACAAAAGGCTGGTACCTGGCTATGAAGCGCCGGTATATATTGCCTGGTCTTATCGCAACCGCAGTCCGCTGATTCGTATCCCTGCTCGGCGAGGCATTGGTACCCGCATTGAATTGCGCAGCCCCGATCCTACTTGCAACCCGTATCTGGGGCTAGCTGTGGTGCTGAAAGCTGGTCTGGATGGAATACGTTCCGGGCTGACCCCGCCACCGCCTGTTGATCAGAACATTTATGAAATGGACCTGGCTACCCGTAAAATGAACAATATAGAATCCCTTCCGGAAAACCTGTACGAGGCTATCAATGAATTGCGTCAGGACAAGCTGATTCAGGAGGCATTAGGGGAACACATTTACTCACGCTTCGTACTGGCCAAAATCAAAGAATGGGAGAATTATAGTTCCCGGGTATATGACTGGGAAATAAACGAATACCTGGAGAAATTCTAAGCCTTCTTTTAATTCCGAAAAATAATTAAGAGGCCTTTCAGGCCTCTTTATTTCTTTACATTTTACGCATTAAGCCGGTAACTTTCCCCACGATCTGGACATCAGTAACCCGGAAGGGTTCCATGGAGCTGTTTTCAGGACGCAGTTCAATATGGTCACTGTGGAAGTATATGCGCTTAACTGTGGCTTCATCTTCTACCATGGCAACCACTATATCCCCATTGTTAGCCTGGCTTTGCTGGCGCACAATCAGGTAGTCCCCGTCTAAAATTCCAGCTTCGATCATGCTGTCGCCTTTAACCTGCAGCAGAAAATGAGTCCCATAGCCAACCATTTCCGAAGGAACCGATAGGTAGGTCTCAATATTCTGTTCCGCCAAAATAGGTGTACCTGCAGCCACCGATCCTACCAACGGCAGGGACAAGGCCTGGCTCAACGGTTCAGGCTCACCGAGGTCAACGGGAATGATAGCCCTGGGTTTAGTCGGATCCTTACGAATAAGGCCCATTTCCTCCAGCTGCACCAAATAAGAGTGCACGGTAGAACTGGACCTTAGGCCTACTGCTTCACCTATTTCCCGGACCGAAGGGGGATAACCACTAGTCTTTATACGCTGGCGTATATAGTCAAGAATTTGCTGTTGGCGTTCAGTCAGCTGCATTCTTACCAACCTTTCTTAATTTATCAAGCTTTGCCAACATTATAGCATTATTAACCATCCAATACAAACATTCGTTTGCTCAATTCCAGAAGGCACTAGGTCCCACCTTTTCGATGGCTGACAAAAAGCGGCGCCTGGCTCCGGGAAATTGCTCCTCCAGGATGTTAAGGAATTCAGCAACTTCCGTCCTTTTAGTGGCACCATCAGCCGGACAGCGATTTTTTATTACCGGCAACTTTAGGGATTCAACCAGCAGCTTGATGTCCCTTTCTTCCACATATATGAGGGGGCGTATCACAGTAATATCTGCCCGGCTAAGCCAGGTTTTGGGGGTAAAAACCTGGTAACGCCCTTCATAAAGGATGGACATCAGCAATGTTGTAACCACATCATCCAGATGATGACCTAATGCTACTTTGTTACATCCCAGTTCTTTGCTGATCCGGTGCAGGGCTCCCCGGCGCATATTGGCACACAGGGAACAGGGATGGCGTTCTTCCTTAACCTGAAAAACAATTTGCCCGATATTGGTGTTATGAATCACCAAATCCATCCCTATCTGGCGGCAAAATTCCTGAAGAGGTTGGGTTTCATTGCCCCAGCCCAAATCTATATATACTGGGACCAAATCAAACATTAAAGGGGTGTACTGCCTCAGTAGGTTCAACATGTAGAGCAGGGTAACACTGTCTTTTCCTCCCGACATGCCTACGGCCACCCGGTCTCCGTTTTCGATTAATTTATATTTAAGGTTGGCATCTCTGACTTGACCGAATATCAGTTTTGTTCTTCTATTACTCATACTTTCCGCCTTTTAATAATTATTTGTTTCAAAGGATCGCCACATCGCTAGGCTTCTTATGATGTAACAGTTAATATTTTTATAGTAATTGTACCAGCAGAACAAAACACAATGAATGAAAACATCGCTGCAGAATTCGGCAGGAGTATTAGCCGGGGGAGCGACTTACGGCGAGCCGCTGCAACTCACGGCGAAACTGAGGGCTGCGAAGGGGAGCGAGAAACAGGACGTTTCAAGCAGTGAGTACTGAGGGCATGGACGCCAAATTACGAGCGGTCCCCTCCGCACTTAAAGATTGCCGATGTATTGCAGGCAAGGAGTACCGGAGCAAGCCGGCAAATATTCCTGCCTCCCGGTTAACACTTTTGCCAAGCTGTGGTTTGGGTCGATTAAACCGGAGCGATCTCGGGCAGAGACTGGTAATACTCGTAGACCAGTTCAATAGGATGAACCACCTGGCAATCCCACTTGCAACGTCTTACTCCATATTGCAGCTGCATCATACAGCTGGGACAGCAGGTAGCTAAATAGTCAGCACCGGTAGCCATAGCATTATCCATTTTACGGTCCAATATTTTCATGGACAAATCGTAATGGGTAATGCTGTAAGTACCTGAACCGCCGCAACAGCGGTTTGCTTCAGCCATCTCCACCAATTGGACTCCCGGTAATCGCTGCAAAAGCTCCCGGGGCTGGCTCTTGATACCCTGGGCATTGGCCAAGTGACAGGGATCGTGAAAAGTAACCTTTCGGGTTTTGGCATCTGGATTGTCCGGCAGTTGAATATCCAGGATATCCACCAGGAATTTGGTCAGATCCATTACCTTGTCCGCAAAGACCAGAGCCTCATCTTCAATTTTAAGACCGCCCAGAACAAACTTGATATTCTTCTCGGTCAGGGCAGAGGAACAGGAAGCGCAGTCGGTAATTATATAGTCGAAATCGTAACCGTTAAATATCTTGACATTATGGGCTAATAGTTTCCTGGCAGTATCCATTTTTCCGTTGGCTAAATGGGGCATACCGCAACAGCGGGTCTCCCGGGGTACAATCACCTCACAGCCATTGCGGGTCAGAACCTCTACGGTGGCCTTGGCCACCTGGGGTTGGAACAGGTCAGTGCCGCAGCCTAAAAAGTAGCCCACTCGAAAACGTTTTTCGCCGCGAGCCGGATTTACTTCCCTGACCAGGCTGCGTCCCGATCTTAAAGGAACTGAGGAAAGTATTCCTTCTGCTTTGGGCAGATCACCAGGCAGTATTTTCATTAGACCCAGATTGCGGGCCAATGCTTGCAACCCTGATTTCTGAGCCCCCCATAAAAACTTGGTGGAGGTTCTGAGCAGGCTGGGCTTGGTCCAAAGAGTATCAAAAATTAACTCTTTGCTGACACTGGGGTGATGCTCGTATATATAGGAACGAGCCGCCGCATTGAGTTCATGTATATCAATACCGGAAGGACAGTTGATACTGCAGGTCTCACACAATAAACAATTGGCCAGGTAATCATAGACCTCTGAATCAGGTTCGACTTTACCGTCACGCAGCATCTGCACCATAAAAACGTGTCCTCTGGGAGCAGCAGTTTCATTGCGAATCTCGGCAAAAACCGGGCATACACTGCGGCATTTGCCGCAGCGGACACATTTCATAATCTGCTCTTGCACGGGAGGCAGTTTTTTAAAATCCATACTAAAATCTCCTTTCCCGACTAGAACAGCTTATCAGGGTTCATAATACCCCGGGGATCAAACACCTGTTTAATACCTTTCATGTATTTAACTGCCAAGCCGTGTTCCAATTCAGCATAGGGTCTGCGGACTACGCCGACACCATGTTCTCCGGTAGTTGACCCTTCCAGTTCAATAGCCAATAAATGTATATCATGCACCAGCTGCATCACTTTCTCCACTTCCTCTGGATTCTCCGGATTTATAACCGGAGCGGTATGGACATTGCCATCACCTATGTGACCGTAATTAACTACTTGGATCCCATACTTTTCACCTAAAGTGCGAATGGCCCGCAGAGTGTCCGCAACTTTGGAAAGGGGAACACTGATATCTTCACCGGCAAATATCCGGCTTCCATCGGGGCGTACCCGGGCTGCCGCAGCGGCAGTTACACTGCGTCCCTCCCAGAGTTGGGCCATACGTTTGGGATCGGTAGACCATTCCACCTGCCGGGCTCGACGGCTGGCTACTTCTTTGATAACATTACCCTCGTATTCAACTCCCGGAGGGTTGCCGTCCACTTCAAACAGCAAAATGGCTTCGGCATCAGGCAGGTTGATTTCGGGTTTAAACTGATTCACCGCCCGAATAGCAGAACTGTCCAAAATCTCTATTCCGGAAGGAAGAACCCCCTCCCGGTAGACTTCCAGTACTGTGGCGGGAGCATCGTCCAGATTGTCAAATACTGCCATGGCTATACCTCGGGCTTTGGGTTTCGGCCAGCAGCGCAGGCGAATGCGGGTTATAACACCCAAGACCCCTTCAGAACCTACCATCAGTTTGGTCAGGTTTAATCCCGAGACATTTTTAATGGCTTTGGATTTCATTCCTCCGGTTATGATAACATCGCCATTGGGGAGAACTACTTCCAATCCCAAAATATACTGTTCCGTGCAGCCATATTTTACGGCCCTGAGACCACTGGCGTTATTGGCTACCATTCCGCCGATGGTACACATCTGGCTGCTTCCGGGATCAGGCGGGAAGAACAGGTTATATTCAGCCAGTTTTTCATTAAGCCGGGCATGGATAATACCCGGACGGACAATCACCTGCATATTGGCAGCATCTATTTCCACGATATCATCCCAGGAGGATAAATCCAGCACTATGCCTCCATTTATAGCAATACAGCCGCCGGTTTCTCCGGTGCCGGCACCGCGGGGGATAACGTTGATATGATTTTCGTAAGCATAGCGCATTACTTTCTGCACATCTTCAGTTGATTTGGGCAAAACTACCGCTGTAGGGTTCTTAGGTTCCAGTTTGGTATAGAAGGAACTGTCATAGGAGTAATACATTAAATCCAGATCTTTTACCAGAACCTTATCTTTGCCCAACATATCAACCAAATCTTTTCTTATCTGAGCTTCATCCATAGCTCGCCCTCCTTGAGAGACTTAATATGCCTTGTATCGGTAAATTCTATGCTATTATATCACATAGCCATAAGCCGGGATTATAAAATTCCCCAGCATACGGTATAATTTAGACAATTGAAATTGGGAATTTATAAACATATTGGAATAGGATGATAAACGATGATGATCGAATTAGCGTATGGTCAAAACAGCATTCCTGTAGATCTGCCGGAGGGTCATGTGCAGGAAATCGTCTGGCCCCGGGAAATACCCGGTCTATCTTCTGACACTAATCTGGTGGAACAGGCTTTGCGCGCTCCTATAAACAGCCCGACTCTCACAGAACTGGTTCGTCATAAATCAGCCCATAGTGCTGTCATAGTAGTAAATGATATAACCCGGCCAACTCCTTATCAGGAAATTCTTCCCCCCATTTTGCATGAATTGACCGGGGCAGGTATCAAAAAAGAAAATATTACTTTGCTGATCGCCACCGGTATTCATCGCCCGCAAACAGATGAGGAAAATCAACTGGTTTTCGGCCCTGACATATGCAGTCAATATCGCATAATCAACCATGACTGTGACCGGGATGTAGCCTTTGCCGGAGTATTGCCCAATGGCACAGACCTGTACATAAATAAACATGCAGTGGAGACAGACCTGCTCATCACTACCGGACTGGTTGGTCTGCACTACTTCGCTGGTTATTCCGGAGGCCGCAAATCGATACTTCCCGGAATAGCATCCCGCTCATTAATAGAAGCTAACCATAAGATGATGAATGATCCCCGGGCTTGTTTGGGTAATTACCAGAACAACCCGGTAAGCGATTTGATGTTGGAAGCCGCAAAAATAGCAGGCGTAGACTTTATAGTAAACGTAGTGACCGGAACTCACCACAACATCATCCATGCCAGTGCCGGTCATGTCTACGATGCCTGGATGGATGCGGTCTTGTTTGCGGAAAAAATGAGCGTTGTCCCCATTGCTGCCCGGGCAGATATTGTGTTGGCCAGCTGCGGAGGTTATCCCAAGGATATAAATATGTATCAAGCGCAAAAAGCTTTGGATTCTGCCAGCCTGGCGGTGAAAGAAGGCGGTGCTATCATACTGGTGGCTGAATGCCCGGAAGGACTGGGAGAAAAGACCTTTACCCAGTGGGTTATGGATGCCACCTGTATCGAAGACATAGAAAAGAGATTTATTGACCATTTTGAATTAGGCGGCCATAAAGCGTTTGCTATCTGCAGAACATTGCGCCATGCTGATATTTACCTGTACAGCAGCATGCCGGACAGTACGGTACAGCGCCTGTATATTACGCCGGTACATGACCTGCAGGAATTGTTAAAGGATCTGTTGTACAAATACGGCCCCCAGGCATCCATACTGGTCATGCCTGAAGCACCTAAAATAGCGGTTAAAATTACCAGTGAGAATAAAAGCTGAAGTCTTTCAATAAAATAGCAGCATAATCACAGGGAGTAGGGGACAACAATGTATAGCCAAATTCTCAAAATTATACCCCCGGAAAGACTGCGCTGGCAGGAACCGCTTAGTGCTCATACCACATTGAAAGTCGGCGGTCCTGCCGACTTGATGGTTTTTCCGGAGACAATAGAAGAAATCCAGCAGTTGGTCCGGACCTGCCGGGAAGATGGTATTCCTTACATGGTAATAGGTCTGGGCAGCAATCTGCTGGTCAGGGACAAAGGTTTTCGGGGCGTGGTTATTAAAATAGGACATTCCTTAAATGGCTTATATATATCCGGTAATGAAATAATGGCGGAAGCCGGTATCCGTCTCTCCGAACTGAGTAAAAAAGCTGCTGCTCATGGCTTAAGCGGGCTGGAGTTTGCCGAAGGAATTCCCGGCAGTGTCGGGGGAGCAGTGGTGATGAATGCCGGGGCATATGGCGGGGAAATGAGCCAGGTGATATCAGCAGTTTCTGCTTTGGACGGTTCCGGAAATTTGTGTACTTTTTCCCCTGAAGAAATGGCTTTTGGCTATCGCTCCAGCATATTTCAGAAAGGCGATTGGATTGTGGTATCGGCAGTGATGAAGCTATCACCGGGAAATAGGGAAGAAATAGTAGCCAAGATGCAGGAATATGCTCGTTTGCGCCGGGAAAAACAGCCTTTGGATATGCCCAGCGCGGGCAGCATTTTCAAAAGACCCCCCGGGGTCTATGTAGGCCCCCTGTTGGAAAAAATGGGCTTAAAGGGTTTTAAGATCGGCGATGCACAGGTTTCCACTAAACACGCCGGATTCATAGTTAATTGCGGGCAGGCTACTGCCCAAGATATAATCGATTTGATCCGCTACATTCAAAAGCGGGCTTTAGAGGAACACAATATTGTTCTGGAGCCGGAAGTACGTATTGTCGGTGAGGAATAGCCTGCTTCGCTCCTGACGATAGCAGGATAAAGATTTTTCATTTACCGTAGCCGATTTTCCAGATGATAATTACAATAATTAGGGATGAAATCATATGAAAGTAACTCTGGCAGCTTTGAATGCCAGCTATACCCACACTTCCCTGGCATGCGCTTACTTGAAAAGCTTCTGCCAGGATCCCCGCTGGTGCATTGATATAATGGAATTCACCATCAATGACCACTACAGGTCAATTCTGTCCCGTCTGTTTGCCGCCCAGTCAGATATCTACGGTTTTAGCTGCTACATATGGAATGTTGAAATGGTCAAGAAACTGTGCAATGATCTTAAACTGGCCAGGCCGGACTGCTTCATTGTCCTGGGCGGTCCGGAAGTTTCCTATGATGCCGATGAGTTATTGCAGGAAAATCCACGGATTGATGCAGTTATATGCGGGGAAGGGGAATTAGTCCTGCAGGAATTACTGGAAGCGAAATATAACGGACAAGCTCTGGAAGAAATTCCGGGTCTGGCAGTAAGATATGGTAAGGCAGTACATATCACTCCTGCTCGGCCGCCCCTAAAAGACCTGGATCAAATACCTTCACCACTGCCCTTTATGGAAATCCATCGAGGGCTGGTATATTATGAGACTTCCCGGGGCTGTCCCTTCCGGTGCGCCTATTGTTTGTCTGCCTGTGACTCGGGAGTAAGGTACTTTTCCCTGGAACGGGTTAAAAAGGATTTATTATTCCTTATGCAAAACCAAGCCAAAGTAGTGAAGTTTGTGGATCGCTCTTTCAACTGCCATGAAAAAAGGGCTCGCCAAATTATGGACTTTATCCTGGCCAATAATATATCCACACGTTTTCATATGGAAATCAATGCCGAGCTGCTCTCGGATGAAATGTTGGATTACCTATCCAGGGTGCCAAAGGGTGTTTTTGATTTTGAAATAGGAATTCAGTCCACTTATCCGCCCACCCTTAAAGCCATTAACAGGTATCACAACTGGGATCATTTGCGGGATAGAATCCAGCACCTGCAAAAAATGGGCAACATACACCTGCATGTGGATTTAATCGCCGGGCTGCCCCATGAAACCTATGAAGAATTTGGGAACTCCTTCAACCAGGTATTTTACCTGCAAGCCGATGTTATTCAGCTGGGCTTCCTGAAAATGCTCAAAGGTTCACCATTACGGGATCAAGCTGAGGAATACCATTATGTTTACCAGCAGCAGGCTCCTTATGAAGTCCTGGGAAATCATGTGATTTCCTTTGCAGAATTGGACCGGCTTCACTATCTGGAGGACATGCTGGAACGCTATTATAACTCTCATCATTTTCCGCGTACTATAAATTATTTGACCCGCCGGGTATATGACGGTCAAGCTTTTAAGTTCTTCGAGGACTTAGCCTCGGCATGGCAGCAAGGCCAGTATTATCTGCTCCAGCATAGCCGGGAAAGGGAGTATGTATTCCTTTTGCAGTTTATTCAGCAGCATTGGGCAGGAGAGTTCAATTTATTGCAGGAACTGCTTAAACTTGATTATTTGAGCTCATTCCCCACCGGTCACCTGCCGGAGGAGTTTGCACGCTTTAACCCGGATAATAACAATGATTACCTGTACAGACGCATTAAGGATGAAGAATTCATTGCCGCTCATTTTCCCCAGTTGACCCAGCTTTCTCACCGGGAGAGACGGCGGAGAATGCATCTGGAATGGCTTAAATTAGATATCATTACCAATACCTATATATCTAACCCCCGTCCCACTTTTCTGGTCTATAATGCTCTCCGCAACAAGCTGGAAACGATAGTGCAAACCGAACCAGATCTATAACCATCCTTTGGTCTCGCATAAATCTCGCCCGGCTGGTTAACCTATGCAAAAACAAAATAAAGGAGTGGTTCAATGGCCAGAGCAGATTTGCCCGGAGGTGTTACGGTGGATCCTATGCCTCCTGGGGTAGGTGAGAAAGTGGTAGTAACTTACTCAGGGAAACTCACCCAGGAACAGGGAAGTGCTCCCATCAACCTGATGATTGGATACGGGCCCAAGGACCAGATGTTCGGCCAGCGGGAAATACCCATGCATCGGGAAGGCGACCATTATACAGCTAGCTTTGTAGTTGATACTTCCGACACATTAAATTTTGCTTTCAAAGATGCCCACGGTCATATAGATGATAATAACCAGCAGTACTGGAGCATGGCTACCAACTCCAACAATTTGTCCTATGCTTAATATCATTGGCATAGCTTTTTCCAGAAGACGGATTGCGTATCCGTCTTTTTTTATGGGTTGGATTGCTGTTAACCGGGCAGGGAATGGGGACGGGTATAGGGAAATATCTTTTATAAAACAGGGTGACCGAGGTGATTATAGTGCCTGCTTATCAAAACATCCAGGATAAATTCAATTCCTCCGACGGCCTGGAACTTTTCTGCCAGAAGTGGATTGCTGACCAAGTTAAAGGTGTGGTAGTTATCGCCCACGGTCTGGGCGAACACAGCAACCGGTACCAGAATTTGCTGGATCAGATGGCAGGGAAAGGCATATCTTTTTATGCCCTTGATCACCGGGGACATGGCCGTTCCCAGGGTAAACGGGGGCACATATTAAGCTTTAAAGAATATGTAGATGATCTGGATATCCTGGTGCAGACGGCGCGCCGGGAAAATCCCGGCATTCCCCTGATACTCCTTGGCCACAGTATGGGCGGGGTTATTGCTTTTCAGTACGCTCTTAAACACTCCCAGGCGATAGACGGGCTGATACTGTCTTCTGCCGGTTTAATGCCCATACTGGCAGTACCCCGTTGGCAGCAGAAACTGGTTGGTGTTTTGGCCAAGATTTGTCCGGGCTTGTCAATTCCCAATGGCCTTGACGCGGCAGGTCTGTCCCATGACCAAAGGGTAGTGGATGAGTATCTTAATGACCCGCTGGTTCATGACAAGGTAAGTATGCGTTGGTTTACTGAATTTATTTCAGCAGGACAGGATGCCCTGGGCCGGGCAGGAGAATTAACCATGCCCCTTTTAATAATTCACGGAAAAGATGACCCTATTTGCGACTATCGGGCCAGTAAACAGACTATGGAACGGGCATCCTCAGCTGATAAAACTCTTTACATATTTGATGGTCTGCTCCATGAAACCATGAATGAAACTGCAGACCGGCGAAGAGAAGTACTGGCCAAGGTGGAACAATGGATACTATCTCATGTATAACTAAATACCGCTAATCCTCGAAGGGGAAATGATACTGGTTCAAACCCAGTTCCTGTTTCATAACCAGCATGTCCTGCTGCAGGGCTTTATTAACAGGTACACCACGGTCTTTGCGTTCCAGCCAGGCTAAATATTCTTTTTCACCGGCGGTATAAATTCTATCCGCATTGGGAGCCACACGAGAAGCTCTCAGCTGGCGCAGAATATCCCCGGCAGTCTTTTTAAATGAATCCAAATCAATGAAGGCTTCCACCTGAATAGCTATGAAAAAGTGGCCCAGACGGTAGGGCCGCTTATTGCCCTTTTCATCGAAACCTGATAAAGCTTTTAAAAAGGCTCCTTGCTGCAGGGCTGCCGATAATATCTCCACCACCGTAGCATAACCATAGCCCTTATAACCGCCTTGTTCTTCACCCAGGCCTCCCAGGGGAGTCAAAGCAGCTTTGCCTTTAACCAGATCCTCAAGAATCTGAATCGTGTCAGTGCGGGTATTTCCATTTTCATCAATAACCCATCCCGGAGGTATTTCCCGGCCTTTCCGGGCATAAACCTCAATTTTGCCCCGCTGGGTTACTGAAGTGGCACAATCCAAGAGAAAAGGAAATTCTTCATCGGTAGGAATCCCAAAGGTAAGGGGATTAGTCCCCAGCATATTTTCAACTCCAAAAGTAGGGGCAATAGAAGGCCGGGCATTGGTTCCGGTAATGCCGATCATGCCCTTTTCAACTGCCATTAAAGCATAGTAGCCGGCAATGCCATAATGGGATGAGTTGCGCACTGCCACCATACCCATGCCATATTGAGAAGCCTTTTCTATAGCCATATTCATTGCATGGTAGGATATTACATGTCCCATGCCATTATGTCCATCAATAACTGCCGTAGTCGGACCTTCTTTAACTATTTCCATGCGGGTTACCGGCTTCAGAATCCCGGCTTTGATCCGGTCGTAATATATTGGCTTAAGTCTGCCGATACCATGAGAATCAATTCCAAGTTGGTCTGCGGTAATGAGCACATCAGCGCAGATTTTGGCATCTTCAGGGGGAACCCCTGATCCCACAAAAACGTCGATCATAAATTGCTCCATCAGATCAAAGGGAATCCAGTAAATTTTATCCTTCTCCATCTTTTCACCTCATTATAATGCTTGGTTGGGAATGGTGAGAGCACATTTAACTGCCTTATGCCATTCCTGCTGAAGGCGCTGGCGCTGGTCTAAACCAATGGAAGGCATAAAGCGGCGGTCTATCTGCCGCATATTCTTTAATTCTTCCAGACTATGCCAGAACCCGCTGCCCAAGCCCGCCAGGTAAGCAGCACCTATGGCTGTAGACTCAGTATTAATCGGTCTTTCCACCGGAACACCTAATATATCGGTCTGAAACTGCATTAAAAAGTTATTGGCGGCTGCTCCGCCGTCCACATTAAGGGTCTGCAGGGAAATACCGGAATCACGCTGCATGGCCTCCAAAACATCCATGGTCTGGTAAGCGATAGACTCCAAAGCAGCCCGGGCCAGATGGGCCCGGCCGGTGCCACGGGTAAGACCGATTAACGTACCCCGGGCATGCATATCCCAATAGGGAGCTCCCATGCCTACAAAAGCAGGCACCAGGTAAACCCCGTCATTTCCGGACAGTGATTCAGCCAGAGCTTCAGTTTCCGCAGCAGTCTCGATAATTCTCAGCTCATCTCGTAACCATTGGACTGCGGCCCCGGCAATAAATATGCTGCCTTCCAAAGCATAATATACTTGGCCTTCCTTTTTCCGCGACCAAGCTATAGTAGTTAAAAGGCCATGCTGGGAGCGGACCGCTTGCTGACCAGTATTCATGAGCAGGAAACACCCAGTACCATAAGTATTCTTTGCCTCTCCGGGGGTAAAGCAGGTCTGTCCGAAAAGAGCGGCCTGCTGATCTCCAGCCAGGCCGGCTATGGGAATCTCATTGCCCAGCAACTGGGGATCGGAATAACCGTAGATTTCGGAAGAACTGCAAACTTGAGGCAATAGGCTGGCGGGAATACTGAAATAGCTTAGAATTTCCTTATCCCATTCCAGTTGATGGATATTATATAGCATAGTTCGGGAAGCATTGGTTACATCGGTAGCGTGGACCTTGCCGCCGGTTAGCTTCCATAAAAGCCAGCTGTCAATGGTGCCGAACAAAAATTGTCCCTGTTCAGCTTGAGAGCGAATAGCAGGAGAGCTGTCCAAAATCCAGGCCAGCTTGGTAGCCGAAAAGTAGGCATCAATTACTAATCCGGTTTTTTCACTTATTTTAGGAGACCAGCCTGCCTTTTTCATTTCTTCACATATAGGGGCGGTACGACGGCATTGCCAGACTATAGCATTGCTTACCGGCATCCCGGTTTCCCGGTCCCATACTACCGTAGTCTCCCTCTGGTTGGTAATACCTATAGCATGAATATCGCTGCTTTTAAGATTGGCCTGAAGCAGGGCTTGGGTAGCTACACTGAGAGTAACTGCCCAGATTTCCTGGGGATCATGTTCTACCCATCCGGGCTGGGGGTATATTTGGGTAAACTCCCGGTAAGCTCGAGAAATAGCTTTTCCCTCATGATCGATCAGCAAAGCTGTAGTTCCTGTAGTACCTTGATCAATAGCTAAAATATATTTGTTTGGCATACCCTCACTCCTTCCTGCCATTACCTTTATTTTAACAAACCAATTTGCATGCATCGCAAAATTCTCAGGAAACCAGGACACAGTAAGATAATTTACTGTAGATTCGATTTAGCCCACTTGGTAAATGTATGGACATTTTACGAATTTTGAGGTAATTTGGCAAAAAGAGATAGTTTTTGGATGGTTAAAGGAGAGGGAGAAAGCTATGAAGATTTTCGTGCTCAACGGACCTCCTGCCAGCGGAAAATCGGTATTGATGGATTATTTGTTATTGAATGACAGTGATTATCTTGAACCTATTATCTCCTTCACCACCCGCAGACCCAAACCCGGAGAAAAGGAGGGCAAGGACTACTATTTTATAACTCGGCAGCAATACACTGATTATCGGGTCAAAGGAGAGATAATTGAAGAAATTACATACATGGAGAACAATTACGGTATTACCCGAAAAGAACTTGAACGAGTACAGAAATCCGGTAAAAATGGACTCGCCATATTAAACCTGGAGGGACTGCGCATTTTAAAAAAGGTATTAGGCCCGCAGAACATTGTCAGTATATTTATCTACCGGGATTTGAAAGATATTCTGCAGGAACTTAAGCAGATATGCAATGAAATGGAGTATACCAGGAAGGTTGCCAGTGCCAAACAAGAAATGAAGGAAATTGGTGCCTCTGACTATGTATTGTACAACATCGGTTCCTTAGCTGAGGCTTATCAACAGCTGAAAGATATTCTCAGAAAGGAGATTAATGCTCCTCCTATCAACCGGGTCATAGAACCAGGCCAGCGCTATAGACATTTCAAAGGTGATCTGTATGAAGTTATTACCACAGCCCTTCATAGTGAAAACTATTGCCCTTTAGTGGTCTATAAGAATCTATCCACAGGAGAAGTCTACGCCCGCCCCTACGATCTGTTCTGCGGCAAAAAAGAACTGGAATCCCAGAACCGTATCGTAAACCGCTTTGAATTAGTGGAAGAAAAAGAATAGGATAAGAGTTTTAATTTTCTTTTTTAAACAGGCTGATAAATAACAAAGAACTAATAAGCCAGGCGGGGATAGACAATACAATGGCCCAACCCCATTCAATCCCTGCCAGCAGTCCCCATAAAGCAACGGCTACACATACTGTACAACCTAACATGCCGGCAGTAGCTCCTAAGGCTAACTGGGAAGCTGCTTCCGGCCCTTCCAGCCAGCCCGACATAATCACTGCTGAAGCCAAAACTGCCGGGAAAGCAGCAAATATTCCGGCGAAAGATTTCCAGGGCAGTATTAAGAGCAGCAAGTAGCACCCGGCTACAGCTCCACCACCCAGCAGGAACCTAATCAACAGATCCAACCAAATCCCTGATTTCTTCATACCAGCACCAGCTTCCAGGTGAAATAAATACAGGTGGCAGCCAGCAGCCAGATCAACAGGGCCTGGCCCAATCCCTTTTGCCATCCCTTTTTAAGCACCAAGCGGCTAGCAGCTATTGCACATATAATATTTGCCAGCATTCCAACCAAGGCACCCTCGGAAACATGGACTGACATTTCCACCAGCTTTTGCCCCTGGTAATCAAGGGTGAGACTAAGAAGAGCTGCCAGATAAACAGCGGGAAAAGCAGCAAAAATACCGCCTATTCGCGGCCCGAAAGATCGTGCTATTATGGTACAGAGTACGATAGCTCCTCCTCCCAGCAGGAAGCGCAGCAACACTGGCATTAAGAGAGAACTACCGGCCAACATAATCACCACCACGGCCCATTATATAACAGGCTGGTCTGGATGACCAGAAAATAAATGCTGCTGACCTTCCGGCCGGATTGGTCTCCTTCGATCATAAAAGCCCCTTACTTTGAACAAAATAAACATTGAACCTAGTCTGCGGCTACTGAAGGAGGAATATGATGAGCGCACCTAAAATACCAGTCAAATGCAGCGTGGAAAACTGTTTTTACAACAAGAACCGCTTCTGCCATGCCGATGCCTTGGAAGTAAATGCCAAGGGAGACGGTATAGCTATTTCCAGTGATGGAACCTGCTGTACTACCTTTATAGAAGGCATTTCTTAAACCCAGTCATGAGAAACAGATTGCCACGTCTTTGTCCCGCAATGTCTAAATTGTCATTGCATAGTCCTTGGCGACGTGGCAATCTCATTCAAATCAGCCGGGCCAACCGGTTGAGATCACCACGTCGCTTCGCTCCTCGTGATGACATAAAAGGAAGCCATTTTCACAGCAATGACACAATTGGGAGCTATTTTCACAGCCATGACATACTAGGAAGCCGTTTTCACAGCAATGACACAAATGATGGCCTTTTGGTATGTCATCGCGAGGAGCGCAGCGACGTGGCGATCTCTTTTAGCAAATTTTTCACACTCTCCAGCCTTATCTAAGGAATAAGGCTCTTTTTTTAAGTTCCCACATTCAACATGCTACATCATGGTACGTCGTTGGATTTCGTTCCAGATTTCCTCAGGACTTAAACCGCTGGCATTTATTACCGGGGCCTTGGTGACTATATTTTGCATCCCCATGATGTTCTGATCGGCGCCGGATAATACAACAGCATCCACTTCCGTGTCCTTGACTCTGTCCACCGCTATGATCCTGCAACCTTGAGCGGCTAAAAAATCTTTAACCGGCTTTAAATTATTCTCCACAGCTATTACTCGATCCATATTCCACCTCCGGGGTAAGTTTTTCTGACAGAATTAGTATGTTACAGGAAGCACAAAACTAACCATTTGCCAGCAGTATTGACGGCATTACAGGTTTAGGAAGGTTTATTCCTTAGCAATGACGAATTAGCTTGACAACCGTTTTTTATCATGAAGGAGGAATCTAGAATGCAGATATCAGATAATGTAATGCTGCTGGGTAACGGGCACTTTAATCATTATATTGTAGGCCGCAGCCAGGCTGCTTTACTTGAATGCGGTATGAGTGCCGGTATTCCTGCTTTTATCCGTCAATGGGAGAGTCTGAATCCCCAGCCCCAAGTGACTCATATCCTGGTATTGCATTCCCATTTTGATCACGTATGCGGACTCCCCAGCTTTAAAAAAATGTTCCCCCAGGCACAGGTGTTAGGCCATGCGGCTGCTGAAAAGCTGCTTGCCAAGGAGAAAGTCCGTCAACTAATGCAGATGGGCGATGAAATGGTCAGCCAGGTGTATTTTGAGGATCACCGTATCAGCGAAAAACCGGTTCCTCCGGATATAGCCCTGTTACAGATTGACCAAACAGTAGGGGAAGGGGACACTATCAGTTTGGGATCCGGCCTTACCCTGCAAATTATTGAAACTCCCGGGCACAGCTCCTGTTCCATCTCTGTATATTTACCTGAAGAAGAAGTCATGTTCGTATCTGACGCTGCAGGAACAGCCATAAACGAGGGAATAATAGCACCGGTTTTCTTTCAAGACTACGATTTATACCTGGACAGCCTGCGCAAGTTGATGAATTACCCCACCCGTGTTCTGGCCCTGGGGCATGGACCGGTTATCAGCGGGTATGAGCAGGTACAAGATTTTTATCAACGGTCCTTGCAATCCGCTCAGGACGCTTTTGCAGCTATTAAGGAAGAATTGCTGGCGGGAGCAAACCATGATTTATTAACCAAAAAATTCTATGATCAATATATAAAAGGCGGGCTGGCTGATTATCCTGTACAGATAATGCTTGCCTCAGTAGGTCAGCTTATAAACAATGTTGCCAAACGGATGTAGTCAGCCTCAATAATCTCATCCGATTCACTCTGCCAGGATGGTTGCTTCATCCAAGATCTTGATGGATGGAACTTTTTTCAGATCGTCCATCAACTGGAACAGGGCACCATCCTTTTTCTTGGCTTCAATCATAACATCAATATCCGTGTTATAACCACGTATTTTATCTACAAAAGACATGAAAAACTCCACATCCACATAATCGGCATGGGCCCGAATATTTCTGCTGCTGCGGGGACTGGAGACATGTACCTTAGGAGGGAAGGATTCTTCTTTCCAGGTGGCCAGAATATCACCAAAATAATCCCGGATATCATCCCCCTGGTTATTGCACCAGTGATGATGGATATCCAGAACCATAGGAATATGTATCTGGTGACATAGTTCCAGCACCTCGGCAACAGTGAATATCTTGTCATCATTCTCTAAAATAATACGGCTCCTGATTTCCGCTGGTATCAGGGCAAAATTTTCTTTAAACCTCTGCAGGGATTCTTTTTTGTTCTTATAACTGCCTCCTACATGTATAACCAGCTTAGCTGATGCATCCATTTGCATAGCCTGAAATATCTTATGATGGTATTCCAGATCCCGCAGGGAAGCAGAGACAACCTCCTCACGAGGTGAATTAAGCAGAGTGTAATGGTCGGGGTGGGCGCTAAGCCGAAACCCGTTTTGGCGGGCATATTCACCTAGAGAGGCCAGTTGCTCCTGAAGCTGTTCATACCAGTTCCAATCCTCCGCCAGAGGGTGAGTGGCCAAAGGAATCAATTTGGAAGTCAAGCGAAACACTTTAATATCGTGAGCTTTATTATGAAAAAACAAACGCTGAGTGTTGTGCAGGTTCTCCCTCGCCAAGCGCAGCAAGCGGCTGTGCCTGGCTTCTTTTGGCTCAATTTTGCTGAGATTGCCGGCCGTTATAGTCTTGGAAGGGGAGCAGTTTTGCAATACAGAAGACATGGCTACATAACCTAGACGAATTTTCAAGGAAACTCACCTTTCTAAAAAACAAAATAAAAGACCGCCATATCTATAATGACGGCCGCATATGGTGCATCCGTTTAACTGAAAATCCTGGCTTCAACTTCATTAGGCCCGGCTTTGACATGCTGTAACTTGTTAATTGCCGGTCCTTCAATAATTTCACCTTCGTAGGTAAACCGTGAACCATGACAGGGGCAATCCCAGGACTTTTCCGCATCGTTCCAGGTTAATTCACAGCCCAGATGGGTACAGGTGGTATCTACCATGTGCAGAACACCCTCGGCATCCCGGTAAGCTCCAATTCTTTGCCCTTCAACATCGATTACTTTTCCTTCTTTAACATCAGCATCCTTTTCGCCCCGTTCCAATTTACCGGTAATATACTTTTCAGCCACACTTAAGTTAGTACCGATAAATGTCTTTAGAGCTGATCCGGAAGTGATAAAACGGGAAGGATTGTAGACCTGAGCCCAGGGATTATCTCCGGTGGCGATCAGGTCACTGATTATTTTCGCCGCGGCTATGCCGTTGCTCATGCCCCATTTGCCAAAACCAGTAGCCACATAAATATTGGGACTGCGGGAAGTGAGGTTTCCTACATAAGGTACACCATCAATGGTCACGCAATCATGGGTAGACCAGCGATAATAGATTTTTTTAACATGAAAGTGCTGGTTGGCAAAATCCATCAGATTTTTATAATGCTTGTTGGTATCGGTACCGTGCCCGGTTTTGTGGTGTTCACCCCCAAATAAAACCAAAGGGCCATATTGAGAGGAAGTATAGCGCAGGGAACGCCCCGGGTCTTCTGCGGATATGAAGTGGGCCTCAGGAAACTCTTCCGCAATAGTGGCAGCAACGACATATGATCTTTCCAGATACATACGGGAAAAATAAAATCCCCCGCCATCAAAGAAGGGAAAATGAGTAGCAATCACTATATGGGAGGCTCTTACCTTTTTGCCCGTTTCAGTGACAACGGTCAAGGGGCTGCCTTCCTCGATATTGATGGCCTTGGTGTTTTCAAATATATAGCTATCCCGGCTGGGAATGTGCCGGGCCAGTTCCTTCAGGAATTTCAGACAGTGAAACTGGGCTTGATTATCAAAGCGCATGGCTGCTTTGACCGGAAAGGGCAGGGGAATATCCTGCTGAAAGGAAGCTTTCAGGCCCAATAAGCGGGCTATTTCTACTTCCTCTTCAATTTGTTTAACATACTGGTCAGATTGTGTGAAAGTATAAGCCGGCAACCGGGTGAAATCACAGTCTATCTTTTTCTCCTTGCTGATCTGTTCTACCAGATCTAGGGCATACATATTGGCATCAGCATATTGCTGGGCTAGTTCTGCGCTCATCTGCTTTTTAATTTTGGAGTAGATAATAGCGTGCTGGGCAGTAAGCTTGGACGTGGTATGGGCGGTAGTACCCTGAAGAATACGATCGGCATCCAGTACCGCCACCGATCCCCCCGCCTGTTTTAACAAGTAGACCGTAGTTATACCCGCGATTCCGCCGCCGATGATTGCTATGTCCACTCCTATATCCCGGTCCAAGGCGGGATAATCGGTTCCAGGTGTGGAATCTATCCAGAATGAGCTGGGCACCTCGGGAAGCATATCAATAGTATCCATACCTTCACCTCTTCCTTTAGTTTGGTATTAGCATTTACATTCGGACCTGGTTTTATATAATTAATTAGCTGCCCTTACCGAGAAAAATCCTTTCTCCTTTGAAAGTATTAATAGCTAAAGGCGTATTTTCTAATAGAAAACATTCAGGAGGTCAGTGTATGTTCAAACGTTTCACAGCAATAAGTGCAGTTATTACTTTCACCCTTTGTATGCCGGGGATAGCTTCAGCCAGTTCTGATCAGATCTTCAGCGATACCAGGGATCACTGGGCCCAGACGTATATTGCCAAAGCTGCAGAACAACAGTTAATGATGGGAATAGGGAAAAATGAACGGGGTGAAATGATATTTGCCCCCAACCAGTTAGTTACTCGCTCCCAGGCAGCCTCGGTTCTAGCGCGAGCTTTCGCATTAAACCACGATAAACAGCAGGATGTCAAAGAGCCGGCTGTATCTGACTTTTTCCAGGATGTAAAGGAAGATACCTGGTATGCTCAATCAGTTCTCCTGTGCGCAATAAATGAAGTATTTCCTTTCCAGGGCGACCTCTTTTACCCGGACCGTCCTATAATCCGGCTGGAAATGGCACAGGCTATCCAAAATGCCTTTACCGCCAAAGGTATCAGTGTGCCTATGATTATGCTGATGCCCGAATTTAAAGACACCGAAGGTCTAAGCAATCAAGAAATGAATGCGGTGGTTTTTGTTCACAATACGGGAATCATGAAAGGCGATGACGGGTATTTTCGTCCTCAGGACAGCCTGACTCGGGCAGAACTGGCTCGCATCATTACCGCCTGTAAAGAAATCATTGATCTGAATGCTCAACCACCTGCACCTGACTCCCAGCAGGACTTAAGACTGGAAAAGAAGATAATAAAAGAGAAACAGGAAAATATGGAGGTGGACTTGGAACTGCCAGTAATAACTGGTATGCCTGATCAATCACTGCAGGAGCAAATCAACTCCCGCTGGGTAAAAGAGGCTGAAGATTTCCGGCAAGAAGTAGCTTCCACTTTGGAGGAGTATGTAAATAATGCCAAGCAATACGGTTATCCTGTTCATGACTATGTGGCTATGTCCCGCGTTCAGGAAAGCTTCTGCAGCGATCGCTTCCTGAGCCTGTATATTGAATACTACAGCTATACCGGGGGAGCTCATGGTTTTACTGACCGCCGGGCTTACAATATAGACCTGACCACCGGTGGGGAATTAAGGTTAAGTGATCTGTTTGCACCGGATTATGACTATATTTCTATAATTAACCAGGAAATAAAAAAACAAATTGAGGCCAGTGATGGGATCTTTTTTGATGGGGAATTGGGTTTCCAGAGCATCACCGAAAACCAACCCTTTTATATAGAAGAAGGTAATCTGGTTATCTATTTTGGTCTCTATGAAATCGCTCCTTATGTTGCGGGAATACAGGAGTTCAGATTCCCCCTGGATAGTTTCGGGGATAACTTTATAGCCGGGTTATTCTAACTCCATTTGTACTAGGCAAAGAAAAGGCTGTCCCTTAGTCCGCTGGCGGGTTGGGGACAGCCTCGTTGTTTATATATCCTGTTTCCGGCTATTTCCCCTGAAACTGGGGCTTGCGTTTTTCAAAGAAAGCCCGGATAGCTTCATTCTGATCTTCCGTACCACAGCAGAAAATAGATTGAATTTGTTCTAGTAAGAGTCCTCCCGCTATGCTGCTGTCCAGGGAAGCATTAATGGCCTTTTTGGCAAACCGCACTGCCCAGGGCGGATTGTTAATGATTCTTTTGGCCATTTTCTCAGCTCTTTCGTACAGTTGATCCCTGGGCACCACTATTTCCACCAATCCGATCTCTTTAGCTTCACGGGCATCAATTTCATCACAGGCAATAATTAGACGCTTGGCCTGGCCAGGACCTACCAGGCGCGGCAGCCTTTGACTGCCTCCCATATCAGGAGATAAGCCGAATCTCACTTCCGGAATAGAAAAACGAGCATCTTCCGAAGCTATGCGGATATCGCAGGCGATAATCATTTCAAAAGCTGCTCCGTAGCAAACCCCATGTACTGCGGCAATTACTATCGGATTCATGTCCTGCCAGCGAGAATTGAGACGCTGCAGCCAGTGGATATTGTCGGCTACCCAGCGGGAATCAACCTTTTCCAGGTCATGCAGATCAATACCGGCACTGAAATGATCGCCATCGGCTTTGATAATTACCACACGAATATCAGGGTTGGCCTCAATTTCATCCTGAACTAAGACAATCTCTTTCCAGGGACCCAAGCCCAGGGTATTTAAGCGATCAGGCCGCTTCAGTGTTACATAAGCCAGAGGGCCTTGCACATTAAGATCATAATATTCAAAATCCGGCATGCGCTTCACTCCTTTCTAAAAATATTATAATCCATAATATTCTAACCGCGAAGTAATATTCCATCCGCTAGGAGTTGCTGCTATTTATACTATGGGCTGGCCGGCTTTAATACGTTTTCCCATTTCGTCGGCAGTCAAAATAGCATCAAACACTAGTTCCTCAGTAATGGGGAAAGCATGGTTATAAATGATGGCTTTGGGCTTGCAGGAAACAGCCACAGCTTCTCTCAGACGCTCTTCGCTGATGTTATCTATGTGCAAATCAGCTAAAGTAATCGGCAGGCCCACTTTATAGTTGAACTCATAAACCTGTTGGATAAGCTCTTTCGGCCGGCCCTCCAATACCATTTGTACCAGAGCCAAGAATCCTATTTTTTCGCCGTGATAAAAGTCATGGCATTCTTCCAGCATATTTAAACCATCCTGGAGAGAATGGGCTGCAGCCACCCCACCGCTCTCAAAACCGATACCGCTCAGCAGAATATTGGCCTCAACTACTTTTTCCAAAGCGGTGGTTACTGCCTGGCGTTCATTAGCTATTTTAGCCTGCAGTCCATATTCCATCAGAATGTCAAAACACAGCCTGGCCAAAGCCATCGCTGCGGAAGTAGGCAGTCCCCGGGCAGGATTACGGGCACCTGATTGACAAGCAGCATCAGCTTCCAACCAGGTAGCCAAAGCATCACCCATGCCGGCTACCAGCATTCTGACGGGTGCCTTGGCTATTATTTCAGTATCGACCAAAACTAAATCTGGGTTGGTAGGGGGGATGAAGAATCTTTCGATTGTACCATCGTCTTTATAAATTACTGACATGGCACTGCAGGGAGCATCGCTGGATGCTATGGTAGGTACAATTACCGTCCGGGCATTTACCGCTGCGGCGACGGCCTTAGCGGTATCAATGGCTTTGCCGCCTCCACTGGCAACTATCACATCACATTCCTTTTCCCTGGCCAGATTACTCAGGCGCTCAATTTCCGCAGAACTGCATTCACCGCCGAAGAGTTCCTCCACCTGGCTGATGCCATTTTCGGCAAAACTTTTTTCCCGTCCTTCCCGAGTACTGGCCAGACCAGTTTTGCCTCCTATTACCAGTGCTTTCTTACCTAATTTCTTAACGTGACGTCCAATCTCAAAAATAGCTCCTTGTCCCTGAACATAACGCCCCGGAGCAACCATTACCTTAACATTTCCTGCCATAGTTATTCCTCCTTATAGTCACTTTTACTGCTGTTGGTATTAGGACGAGATAATGGCGTACCATATTATTTTACTCAATGGCCGGGCTTAATTATAGATATGAAGCGGATGAGCATCCATAAACAAGTATTAATCTTGAAGATAATTGTATAGGATTGGTAATTTTCAGGTACCAATATGGTATGCTTAATTAAAACAACCTTTAGGAGAAGGAGCAGAATGACTAAGCGCTCTAAAACCAAACCAGTTTATAAGAAGGTTAGAGTAGGAACATCTCACTTTCTCAGGGGTGGTGCCGGAGCTCATGTGGATAAAAAGAAGGAACTGCAGAAAAAATTATGCCGTATCAAACCTCAGCAGGATGAGTAAGTTCCCCTAGGAAACGGAATATAAATAATTATTCGGGAGGGAAAGGTATGAGTAAAGATTTGGTGACAGTGGAGAGACAGGGACATGTACTGCTGATCGGCTTGAATCGTCCCGAGAAAAGGAATGCTCTGAGCCTGGATATGTACTGGCAATTGGCCAAAGCCTATGGAGAGCTGCATCAGGATCCCGATCTTTTCTGCGGCTTGCTGTTTGCCCACGGGGATCATTTTACAGGCGGTCTGGATTTACCTGAGTGGACAGGAGTTTTCGCTGAAGGCAAAATGCCTGATCTGCCTGAAGATATGATCGATCCCTTCGGTCTGGATGAAGATCGCCGCTTAAGCAAACCTTTGGTGATGGCGGTGCAAGGTATCTGCTATACCGTGGGCTTTGAGATGCTCTTGTGTACCGACGTGAGGATTGCAGCCTCAGATCTGCGTCTGGCCCAGATTGAAGTCAAACGAGGCATTTATCCGGTAGGCGGAGCAACAGTGCGCATGTTTGAGGAACTGGGCTGGGGTAACGCTATGCGCTACCTGCTTACCGGTGACGAGATAACTGCAGCAGAGGCTTATCGTCTTGGTCTCGTACAGGAAGTGGTTGAACCTGGCCAGCAATTCCATCGTGCTCTGGAGATTGCCAATCGTATAGCCAAACAAGCACCTTTGGGAGTACAGGCAGCATTACGGTCAGCGCGAATTGCCAGGGTGGATGGTACCAGAAAAGCACTGGCCAGATTAATGCCGGATATCATGCCTATTATGAAGAGTGAAGATGCTGCAGAAGGGGTACGGGCATTTATTGAACGCAGGGAAGCTAATTTTAAGGGCCGCTAATAGCCAATTGCATACTTACATCACAGTAATAATTCAGCAAGGAGAGCAGCTATGATTGAACAAGTATTGCCAGACATTTTCAAAATAGAAATTCCTTTACCCAAAAACCCTTTAAGGGCTACCAATTCCTACTTTATTCGAGGTAATGAACGAAATCTATTGGTGGATACGGGGTTTAATTGTGAGGAATCACGCCAGGCCATGGTTAGCGCTTTGCAGGAATTAAACGTCCGTATGGAAAACACTGATCTCTTTATTACCCACTTGCATTCCGACCATGCCGGACTGCTTAGTTTTCTGGTCACTCCTGAAACTACAGTTTGGATGAGTGAACCGGATGCTTATGTGGTAGGAGGCGGACAGGAGAGTGCTCATTGGAAAATATTCAGCAGATTTCTGCTCAACAGTGGTTTAATAGCTGATGGAATCGAAAACACCATTGAGCGCCATCCGGGTTATCGTTATGCACCGGAAAGATTCCACGGTTTTACTACCGTAGAGGAAGGATATGTCATAAAGGTAGGCTCATACTGCTTCAAGTGCCTGGAAACCAAAGGACATACTCCCGGACATATATGCCTGTATGATCAGGAAAAGAAACTCCTGCTGTCAGGAGATCATATCCTGGATAAAATTACCCCCAACATAACCCTGTGGCAGTTGGGGGAGGATGTATTGGGTAATTATCTGAACAGTTTGGACCGTATAGCCGCCTTAGATGTTGAGGTGGTTTTACCGGGTCACCGCAATATCATACACGATTGTCAAGGCAGAATAAATGAATTAAAAAACCATCATCAAGCACGTCTGGCAAATGTACTGGACATTCTTGGCAGCCAAAGATTAACTGGTACCCAGGTAGCTAAACAGATGAAATGGGACCTCACCATCAAGGAATGGCACGATTTTCCCTGGGGTCAGAAGCTTTTCGCTGTAGGTGAAGCCATGTCTCATCTTTATCACCTGTTTCAGCAAGGGGTACTGCAGATTACCTGTGACAACGATGTATTCTATTTTCAAAAACGATAACTCATAGGAAACAGGGAGCGCTGGCAGACCAGTCGCTCCCTGTTTTCATCTATCGGTCTATGACTATTCCTTTTTTGCTAATCTCCGCTTTTTAACAGCACGTAATATGCCGTATCCTAATCCTGCCAAGATCAAATAGGGGAGTACTACAGAGAATATTATCACTAACCAGTTAAACAGCTGCATCATCGAGTTAATACTTTTTATAAAAGCAGCTTTGGCTTTAGACACGGTACCTTGAGGAGCGGAAATCTCATCGTAGGAAGAATTCAGATGAATATTAAACTGGGCATAGTTAACCTGATTTTTCAGCACATTCATGCGGGCTTGCAGTGATTCCCGCTTCTCCCTTACCTGGGCAATTTCCCGTTCAATAGCTAATAAATCCTGAATAGTTGCCGATTCATCATCCATGAATGACAGCATGCGTTCTTCTTCCTTTTGCAAGACTTTGATCCGCGCTTCGGTGTCATAATACTCAGTGGTTACATCTTCGGTATACATGGACTGGTTTTGAACCGTACCCATTGATTCCAAATAATTGGACATCTCATGCATTTTATCCTGGGGTACTTTAACCACCAGGCGCGCATAATTGGATTCACCATTGTGGGCTGAGATATGACTCTCCACTAAGTATCCGTTTAGGTTATTAGCCTGTTCTATAATTCTGCTGACTGCTTCCTGAGGATCTGATACTAAAAGGCTATATTCCAGAGTATGTACAAGCTTAGTCCCCAAGGCTGCCCCTGCACCATCATACATAACGCCATCGTTAATCATTTCTGCTTCAGAAGCTACTCTGCTATGGCTGGTTTCTACCGCAGCATCCATACTTTTGGAAGACCCACAGCCGCTGATTGTATAGGCAAGGATTATTAACAGCAGTAGTAGAATTACTTTTCGCAAGCTTGAACTCATATTAATGCCTCCCTCTTTTTCCTTTACTACGTGTATTAAAGCTGATACCTTGCATAAACTGCCGCTGTGTGAGCCTACCTGTTTTGGACAAAACAAAATAATATGGGTGTTACTTGGCAGACCGTGTATATGGGGTGATAATTGTAGGTGTATCCAAAATTCAAACTGAACCGGTCTACCGGTGCAAAGGAGCGGCAAGAATGACGGCAATCTATTATTTTCTTATTTCGGCAGCAAGCTTAATTATCCTGTTGATATTGGGTTCTGGTATTGCTTCCCGGCAATTTAAATACTCTGTAGATAGTGAAATTAAGGAATTATTGCCGCAGGACTTCAGTCAAAAAGGCCAAATAACCAGCGAAAATTTACACAACCTGCCGGACTGTGTTCAGCATTGGCTGCGCAATTCACAAATCATTGGCAGGGAAAGAATACATAAGGCCATGATCAGGCAAAAGGGGCAGATGAAAACCTCACCTGAAGGCAAATGGATGCCGTTTGCAGCAGTCAGTTATTATAATGTTGATCAGCCTGGTTTTATTTGGCATGCGAGAGTAAATTTCGCCCCAGGGGTAAAATTACTGGCCAGAGATAAGTATTTCAGCGGAATTGGCAGTATGCTTATCAAATTAATGGGAATATTTCCAGTGGTCAATCTAAATAATAACGAGGAAATAAACCAGGGTTCTTTACTGCGCTATCTAGCTGAGACGGTTTGGTTTCCATCGGCAGCAGTCAGTTCTGAAATACGTTGGGAGGAGATCGATCCTTATACAGCCAAAGCAACCATGGAATACAAAGGAGTGACCGGTTCAGGAATATTCAAGTTTAATGACCGGGGAGAAGTAGTGGAATTCAAGGCCAATCGTCCTCGCGCTGTGGGTGATCACTTTGAGTTGACTCCCTGGAGCATATATTTAACTGAATATCACTGCTTCGATGGTATACAGATACCCTCAAAAGGGGAAGTAATCTGGGAGTTAGCAGGAGGAGACTTCAACTGGTTTCAATTTGAGGTACAAGAAGCGGAATACAACTTTTAATCTCCTAATAAATTGGCCTCACTTCCTGAACCGGTAGTGAGGCCTCATTAATTATACAAGACTTCTGATTATGTCGTCGGGGTTTCCATACATAAAATCAATTATTGGGATTTGTATGAGAGTATAAGCACCAGGTGGTTGTTTTAGACTGGCCCGGGCTGCAGCTGTCATAATCTGGGCAGTCAAAGCCGGATTATTTATGCTCATGGTAAATTGCATCCTTTGATTGTGGGCATTTCCAGAACTGCCTTTGTGTTCTATTACTACGCCATGGCCCATATCTGTTAACTGCCGCACATCTTCAACTTGCTGCACATGAGTCTCATCTTTTATGAAGTAAGGATCATTCTTTATAGCCTTTTCAACTTCAGCAAAGTCTGCACCCGGTTTTAACTGCACATAGACCATGCGCCGGTGCATACCAGTACCTATAGGAATAGTCAGAGACAGAGCTTTTTCCACTCCCGCTATAGCATTGACAGCAACTGAGTGCCCCATACTCATACCAGGGCCGAAATTAGTGTAGGTGATTCCCTGAGGAGCCATAAACTTAAACATACAGCGGATTATGGAGTCGGTACCGGGATCCCATCCTGCAGAAACCACTGCCACTGATTTATGAGCTTTAGCGATCTGATCAAGTTCAAGACGCAGGTCAGCCAACTGATTATGAATGTCATAGCTGTCCACGGTATTGATTCCCGCAGCCAGAATTTCTTTAGCGAACTCCGGTACTGAGCGGGTAGGGGTGCACAACAGGGCAACCTGCACTCCTGGCAATTCGCTAATAGAAGAGACTACCTTAATTCCGCTGAGTTCATTTGGCTGCTGATTGTGCAAGGATTCTTTACGGCGTACTATTCCGACCAGTTCCATGTCTGGAGCAGACTGAACCGTATCCACAGCATATCGGCCAATATTTCCATAACCTACTATAGCTACTTTAATCTTATTTTCCATAGAACCCTCCAATTAAGCATTAATCAGACATTAAAAATAGGGTAAAACATGCAGGTAATGCAAATCAAGACAGTCCCTTAGAATGTACTGTATACAATCTGTGACCCATCTTTATTGCTAATAAATACAAGTTTCAAGAAGCAATTAATATTTGCTTATATTATAAACTAGTGCTTATTATAAATTATTTTTAGTTGCTCGGGATAATTGGGAAATCAGTCAGGAATTAAATGCTATTATTTGTATGATTTACTCCCAATTGGAAGCAATTATATTTGCCTAAACTTAAATAAAACGACTAATCATAAGTTTATGTCGTTATGAATGCAAAAACCGTTAAACCACCACGTTTCGTGGCGCCCCCTGTAAAAAGCCCTGAATGTTTAGTGCTATTTCGTGTACCAAGCGACGGCGGGCCTCCTGGCTTGCCCAGGCAATATGGGGCGTTATTAACAGCTTTTCAGGATTTTTTATCTTTAGTAGGGGATTATCTTTATTGATAGGTTCCTTTTCCAAAACATCCAGGCCAGCAGCACCGATCAGATTTTCATTCAACGCCCGGGCCAGATCCTCTTCGTTTACAATACCTCCCCGTCCCAAGTTCAACAGGATTGCATGAGGCTTCATCAGTTTGATTCGCTCGTAGTCAAGTAAATTCATAGTATCTTGGTTCAGGGGAGCATGAATAGATATTATGTCCGATCTCTGCAGGAGTTCCGCCAAATCCACTCTTTCATAGTTATTATTTATATTCTTGCCGCTGGTGGAATAGTATATTACCCGGCATCCGAAGGATTGAGCAGTTTTAGCCACACTTTTACCGATAGTGCCTAAGCCGATTATTCCCCAGGTTTTGCCCTCTATTTCCCAGAAGGGCCGCCCCAGGTGTGTAAAAATGTCATTGCCGGCATACTGATCAGATTTAACATATTGGTCGTAATAAGCAGTGGTTTCCAAAAGATAAAAAAGCATGGCAAAAGTATGCTGCACCACACTGGGAGTAGAATACCCGGCAACATTGCACACCATTATCTTTTGTTGGCGGGCATATTCCAAGTCAATATTATTAGTGCCGGTAGCTGCCACACATATTAAGCGAACAGTAGGAGCCGAGGCTAAGTTGCCGGCATTCAGAACTACCTTGTTGGTGATCACCGCATCGCACCCTTTTATTCGCTCTACCACCTTTTCCGGGGGAGTTACCGGATATACATACAATGACCCTAATTGATCCAATTCCGAAAACTCAAGATCGTCACCCAGGGTTTTAGCATCTAATATGCATATTTTCACTTCATACCAGCACCTTTCTCCGATAGATTAGCCCGATTATGGTTATTGGACATGAAGTCTTTCCATATCCAGTTTTATTAAGGAATTATGCCAGCTGGAATCAGGAAAGAGTAAAATCAACCGATACCCGGTTTTTTCCCAATTGCTTGGCTTGATAGAGAGCTTTATCCGCATGTTTCAAAAGATCTCTCGGGTGCAGGGGAGCACCGGGGACTAGGGAAGCTACCCCCAAACTAATAGTAATCTTCCCGCCACAATCAGAATGCTTGTGTGGGATATTCAGCATTTCCACATCATGCCGCAGTTTTTCTGCCAGACTGGCTGCTCCATTCAAGGTAGTTTCGGGAAGCAATACTGCGAACTCTTCGCCACCAAGCCGAGCCACTACATCAGAGGGCCTGTGTACTCCCTTGTACAGGCAATCGGCTACTTTTTTTAAACATTCGTCCCCTTTAAGGTGGCCATATGTATCATTATATTTCTTAAAATTATCAATATCGATCATTATGAGGGACAGAGGTCTTGAGTCGCGCATAGCCCGGCGCCATTCTTTAACCAAATGTTCCTCAAAATAACGTCTGTTGGGAATCCCGGTCATACTGTCTATGCTGCTTTTCTCTTCCAATTGCTGGTTTAATTGGGTTAACTGATTCATAGTATAGTTGGAGATGACAAAAAGTATAAATGTACTCATATAAATCATTAGCAAGTTAACCCCGGCAGCTTGGACACTAACAGAACCGGCCATCCCGGGATACTGAGGAATTATGCCTGTTATTTCCGCTATAACCAGAAAGGTATAAATGACAGCCCCGGATACAGCCGCCAGCAAAGCAGTGTAATAATCCAGACCTACTCGATAAATCACCACTGCTACAATTAAAAGTAAAACCGCCGGAAAGGAAAGAAATCCTCCCCATAAGCATAGCAACTGGATAGTAGCCAATTCGGCTAACAAGATGAGACCATTAACTCGCTGTATCAAGCGGGGCCACTTGATGGAAAAATTAATGGCACAGTTAGCGATTAAATATGTAACAGCCATTACTACAATTAGTCTTAATAACCAGAATTGGATGTAAGCCGGCCAATTGCGGCTGGAAAAGCTGGCTAGATAGGCATAAATGATAAGGCACATCAGGGGAAAGACAAAAACCAACCGAATCCGGGAGGCCAATATTATTCTCCGGGGGTCAACATGTCCCTGGTCCCGGGAGGTAAATAAATCGTCAAGAAACTGCTTTGTGGTATTGCTTGCCAATGAGTTGGCCCCCATATTATGCTCCTGAAAGTGGGTCTTTTACATCACTCTAAGGTAAAACTCAGTTTTCCTTATTACACCATCTTTTTTATTATATCGTATTGTAGGTAAAACCCTTCAATACAATAATATCACAGCTAACCATATCTGCTGAGCAGTTGCCGGTTTGGTACTTGACCTTTGTAAAGGAAATTACAACTAATCCCGACCAGCTACTTGGTAATCCTTAAAAATCAAGGTTAAATCCGACTCAATAGCATAATTGTGTTGTTTCCTTAGAGAATTAGCTGTTTCCTGGGGATTCTGGGAGTGTTAACCCGGTTGGGGATATTGTATAATGTATACAGAAGAATTGAAATGGCAGACCAAAGGAAACCTCCCGGATCGGGTCTGAAGGACATCGGGAGCAAAGACGAAAAGGGGGTGGGTCTATGACCAGCACTATGACCCAATATGAAAAACAGCTCTATGCAGAAATGCAAAGAAAAATTGCTAACACCCGCTGCAAGATCTGTCACGAACCAATAGGGCAGAAAGACCACATATGCTTCGAAGAACGCTATTTTCACACCAGTTGCCTGAGACAGTCTTCTGCCGGACAGTATCCATCCTCCAGTCGTGGTCAGCACTAACAACCAATTGGGGTGAGGTTCCACAATTAAAATAATGCTCAGCAGCACACTCTCCGGATTAAATTACCGGAGAGTTTTTTATTCCCGGTTTAAAAAATCGAAATCGAGTTTAAGCTATCTCATTGAGCCTTACCGCTGCAATTGCTCATAATTGCCCATCGCAACCGGGCAGAAATGTTGCATTGAAATTAAACAAACTGATAAAATTTCTTCGTGGTTATATGCCGGTATATTTAATAGGAGCATCTAATCCTGCTTAGATTACTAAAGATTGGCAATTGAACGGAGTCTTTTTCAATGAACTTTTTATATAGATTGACATGTTGCTTGCTTACCCTGTGCTTTATTTTTGCTAATACCATCCCCTTAGCCGCCGGCGGCAGTTCACCTGCTGGTACAGAACTGCAAACCAACGGCAAAGCGGTTGTTTTACTGGATGCCTATTCAGGCCGAGTATTGTATGAACACAACAGTCATGAACAGCTCCCCCCTGCCAGTCTGACCAAGATAATGACCGGTTTTTTGGTTGCGGAATACGGTAACCTTGATGAAAAAGTAACCATAAGTGAACATGCTGCTGAAACTCCTGAAGCCACTGTATACTTAGAGCCCGGCGAGGTGCTGACCAGAAGGGATTTGCTTTATGCAGCTATGCTGCCTTCAGCTAATGATGCCTGTGTAGCTCTGGCAGAAAGTATTGCAGGCAGTGAAACAGCTTTCGTCTCAATGATGAACCAAAAAGCCCGGGACTTGGGGCTGAAAAACACTCATTTTATGAATCCCCACGGATTGCATGATGAGGCTCATTATAGCTCCGCTTATGATATGGCTTTACTAGCCAAGCATGCTCTGGTCAATCCAGTTTTTGCTGAAGTGGTCAGTACCAAGAGAGCAGTTATTCCCTGGGACAGCAGGCCTGAAGAAGATCGTATCCTGCTTAATCAAAATCGCCTGCTTTACCGTTATGATGATGCGGTAGGAGTAAAAACCGGCTATACCCGGCAGGCAGGCAACTGTGTAGTGGGAGCAGCGAAAAGAGGAGATATGCTTTTAATAGCTGTTTCCATGAATTCTTCTACAGTCTATGAAGACTTGATCAACTTATTTGAATTCGGTTTTAATAATTATCACATGGTATCCCTGGGAAAAGCCCAGGATGTATCCCGGATGGTGAATGTCAAAAATGGCACTTCCCATGCAGTTGCTGCGGCTCCAAAAACTGATATAAAAATAGCGGTTACCGATGAAGAAGCTCTTTATTTAGCCTACAGCCTGGACATTGATTCGGAAAGGGAGGCTCCTATCAAGGCAGGGGAGAAGATAGGAACTTGTTTATTGTATCTGAAGGGCGAGCAAGTAGGAGGTATCGATTTGATAGCTCAGGACAATATAAACCTTAAGACAAGTTCTGCCTTTCCTTTGTCAGTATCGTTACCTGCCACAATCATCGCCTCCAAGTGGTCATTAATCCTGGCAGGCTTGGTCGCATTGATACTGATATTTAAAAAAAGCATACGCCTGCAAAATGCTCTAAAAAGACTAATATTGCTTTTGCTGCGCAAAAGAATACCCAGCCAGTACAGAAGACACCGTTTTTAGATGAAAAACCCGGGCAGTTGCATTGCCCGGGTTAAGTATTTTCAGCGATCGATGGTGTTAATAGGGGCATCAATATTATTGAGCTAAGTACTTATTTAGTTATTTAGTTGGATAAGGATTATAACCGCCCTGGCTCAAATATTTGCCGATAACCATTCTCTGCACCTGGACAGTACCTTCGAATATCTGCATGATCTTGGCATCACGCATGTATTTTTCCACCGGATATTCTTTCACATAGCCATATCCGCCGAAAATCTGCACCGCATCAGTGGTGACCTTCATTGCACAATCAGCGGCATACATTTTGGCCATATTGGAAACTATCTTGAAAGGCAGCTCATGATCCTGCAGCCAAGCAGCTTTCTGGTAGAGCAACCGTGCTGTTTCCACAGCAGTAGCCATATCAGCCAGCATAAAGGAAATAGCCTGGAAGGAGGAAATAGGTTTGCCAAACTGCTGTCTTTCATTAGCATAGTTGAGAGCTGCATTTAAGGCTGCATGGGCGATTCCGGTTGCCATGGCCGCAATAGCTGTACGGGATAGATCCAGGGTCTCCATTAAGATAGGGGTTCCTTTGCCTTCGCCGCCCAGTAACATCCAACCAGGTACTCTGACATCTTCGAAGATGACCTGGGTGGTACTGGAACTTCTGATTCCCATTTTATCTTCTTCGGGGCCAATGGTAATACCGGGGGTATCCCTGTCAACCATGAAGCAGCAGATACCTTTATTGCCCAGGCTTTTGTCCAAAGTGGCGAAGACTGTAAACTGTCTGGCATGTCCGCCATTGGTTATGAACTGCTTGGTACCATTAATAATATAATCATTGCCGTCTTTTACACACTTAGTAGACAATCCCAGGGCATCGGAACCAGCACCAGGCTCAGTCAGACAGAAGCCACAGGTAGCACCTTCCAGCATCCGTCCGTACCACCATTTTTTCTGTTCGTCATTAGCACCAACCCAAATAGGATCTGAAGCCAACAGGGTTGAAGCGATCATGGTGGTGGCTAATCCGGCATCACCATAGGCGATTTCTTCACAAACCAGATATTTGGACAGCCAATCCAGTCCGTCTCCGCCATATTCAGCCGGTACACCAATGGTCATCAAACCAAGTTCCTGCATCTTCTTAATGGTATCGTAGGGAACAATGTGGTTTTTGTCCCATTCACCGGCATAAGGTGCGATTTCATTGGCCGCAAAGTCAGCTGCCATCTGCCGTATCATTTCTTGCTCTTCAGTTAAACGGAAATCCATTATGAAAACCCCCTAATCCTTTTTAATACTATGCATATGCAGCATAAATCCAATTAAAGAATTTAGCTGGCTCTAGTTATTCATTTTCTTTTTAAATGTCGCGGGTCCACAAGGAAGCCAGGGCCGGACCGGTTCCTACGCAAAGGGATGCACCGCCCAGGGTCTTGTTCTGTCTCTGCAGTTCATAGATCATGGTTACAATAATGCGCAGAGCAGTGCATCCTACCGGATGACCCAGAGCAATTCCGGAGCCGTGGAGATTGGTCTTATTCAGGTCTATTTCGATTCCGAAATCTTCTTTGAGCTTGCGGCCAACACCCAGGAATTGTGCGGCAAAGGCTTCATTTATCTCCCAATAATCGATATCTTCATATTTCAAGCCTGCCTGCTTAAGAGCTTTGGGAACAGCTACTGCCGGACCTAAGCCCATGACCTCGGGAGCTACACCTTCAGCAACAATGTTGATCATTTTTACCAGTGGTTCTACACCCAGTTCTTTAGCTTTTTGCTTGGACATTACTACTACAGCCGCTGCTGCATCGTTGATACCGGAGGCATTGGCAGCGGTTACCACACCGCCTTTCTTAAAGACTGGCGGCAATTGGGCCATTTTCTCTAAGCTAGTATCTCTGAGCGGGTGTTCATCGGTGTCAAAAATGGTGACCCCTTTTTTGGTCTTAATTTCTACGGGCACGATTTCCTGTTTGAAAATACCTTCATCTATTGCTTTAGTAGCCCTCTGGTGGCTCATTAACGCCAGCTGATCACATTCTTCACGGGTGATGCCGTATAATTCAGCCACATTCTCCGCAGTTACTCCCATATGGCCGGGCACCATGCCGTCAATTAACCCGTCGTGCAGCATGGAATCTTCAATAGAACCGGGTCCCATCCTGTATCCCGCTCTGGCTTTAGGAAGCATATAGGGGGCATTACTCATACTCTCCATACCGATTACCAAAGCGATGTCAGTCTTCCCGGCCATAATATTGGTGCAGGCAATATCCAGAGCCCGCATTCCAGATCCACAGTTCTGATTTACCTGGCAGGCATTGCTTCTCAGGGGCAAGCCAACAGCTAACGCAATCTGACGTGAAACCAGGGAGCCCTGCATTCCTCCATAAGTCTGCCCCACTACTATCTCGTCAATGATATCAGCGGGAATACCTGCTCTGCGAACGGCTTCCTTGCCTGCAGTTATTCCTAATTCTTTGGCGGGTACGTCTTTAAGACTCCCCAAAAATTTGCCTATGGCAGTTCGGCAGGCACTTACGATTACCACTTCGTTCATTAATGATTCTCCTTTCTTTTAAAATCTATTAATTGCCGACTCTTTTAACTAAGCAATTTTGTTGGTGCGCAGCCAGATCTTGGCCTTCTCAGCGGCTTTAATCAATTCGTCCCGGAAAGAGGGGTGAGCGATATTGATCAGACCCTCAGCCCGTTCCCAGGTGCTCTTGCCTTTTAAATTGACATAGCCATATTCGGTAACGATATAGGCAGCGATAGATCTAGGAACGGTTACAATGGTTCCGGGACTCAAAGCCGGGGTAATCCGTGAAGCCAGAGTTCCATCAGATTTCTTAACCGTGGAACTTAAGGCAATAATAGGTTTGCCGCCTTTGGAATGATAGGCACCGAAAATGAAATCCAGCTGTCCGCCAGTCCCTGATATCTGCCGCCCCGCTGAAGCTTCGGAAGCAACTTGTCCATAAAGATCCACTTCCAAAGCATTATTGATAGCTACTACGTTGTCGTTCTTGGCAATAACATATGGATCGTTGCAGTAATGTACCGGATAACTGGCGCACACCGGATTGTGATCAATGAACTCATAAAGCCTGTCAGTTCCCATGGCAAAGGTATAAACCATCTTTCCCACATCAATGTTTTTCCTCTTGCCAGTAATTCGGCCGGCTTCATACATACCAACAAAAGAATCCACCAGCATCTCGGTGTGTACTCCCAGGTCTTTAAGATCGGATTCAGCTATCAGGGCCCCTACTGTATTGGGCATGGCTCCAATACCCAGCTGTAAACAGGCGCCGTCCATCATTAGTCCCATAATTATGTCAGCAATCTTTTTATCTACTTCACTGGGTTTAGCCGGGGGTATGTTTAACAGTTTGGGATTGGTGGTGCTTTCTACGATATAGTCCACATCTGAAATGTGAACGCCTTCCTCCATTCCGCCCAAACAGACTGGTGCCGATTTGTTAACTTCTACCACCAGAATCTTGGCTTTTTTAGTACTGTAAGAAGCCATGGAATTGGAAACGCTGAAATTAAAGAAGCCATTTTTATCCATGGGGGCTACTGGCTGAAAGCTTACATCTACCTCCAAATGGTTTTCATAGAGTAAGCCGGCTTCATGGTAGGTGAGGGGAATATAACTGCAAAGATTCATGTCCATGAGTTGCCGTGAAGTAGCGGAAAAATGCCAGTCATTCATGACAAAGTGTTTCCGTTCCGGATCAACCTTGCATACCTCGGGCAGCCAACTCATAGTAGTGCAACGAATTTTAACATCTGTCAACTCATCCTTGCGTTTAGCCAGTGCAGCATCACAATCTTTGGGCTGCATGACGAACTCGCCATACTGGACCCAATCACCGGATTTAACTAATTTAGCTGCTTCGTCCGCGGTTATCAATTTTTCCTTGTACTCTGCTTCATAGTTCAATTTTTAATCCCTCCTTTTATTGAACTTCCGATTGTGAAATTTTATCTGCTCTACAAAGAAGCAAGTTTCATGCCATATATAAAAATTCAGCAACAATCCAATAATATTGGGGGTTGAGGGCAATCAGATAATTCGTCAAATAGCGACCAACTATGTCAAAATAGGAGAGTAATTGGGGGGTTTGCTATCGTGAGATCTTTCACAATCATTGCTTTATGGGGTGTATACAGTTCTCCTAAAATAGGAGAGTAGATTTGCAGTATGTGAAATATGGTACATGCAAAACTAAAAATTCCATTAAAAAAGGAGCGCTCTTCATTAGCGCTCCAGGACTCATTGCTATGTTAGATATGGTATTATTCCAAGTTGTATTTTTTTAGTTTCCGGTATAATGCTGAGGAATGTATACCTAACATCTTAGCCGCTTGAGTTTTATTGCCGTCAGACTTCTCCAGGGCTTGCATAATAAGCTGCTTTTCCAACTCATCTATTCTCTCAGGAAGGGTTTTGGACTCATCTGACTCAAAGGGAACCTGTCCGTCAGGACAGACACATAGTGAAGGAAAGTCTGGAGGCTCTATTATATCTCGGCCATGCATGTGAGCAAGATTAATGGCTCTTTCAAGGAGATTCTCCAGTTCTCGGATATTGCCTGGCCAGTGGTAATTAAGCAATAGCTGCATAGCTTGATCAGATATTCCCTTTATCGATGTTTCCAACTTGGCATTCAATCTTTTTATTAGATCTTCAGTGAGCAAGGGCAGATCATCCATACGCCTTCTTAAGGGAGGCAGTTTCAGCTGGACTACATTCAACCGGTAGTAGAGATCATCACGAAACTCATGGTTTCTCACCATTTCTTCCAGATCCCTATTGGTAGCAGCTATTATCCGCACATTTATTTGAATGGGAGTAGTACCTCCGACTCTTTCAATAACCTTTTCCTGTAAAACAGTTAACAGCTTGGTCTGCATGCTCATAGGCATATCGCCAATCTCATCCAAAAATATGGTACCCCCGTTAGCTAACTCAAACTTACCGGGTTTCCCGCCTTTTTTGGCACCAGTAAAGGCTCCGTCAGCATATCCAAACAGTTCAGATTCCAACAAGCTTTCCGGCAAGGCAGCACAGTTTATGCGAATAAACGGACCATTGCATCTGGGACTGGCATTGTGAATGGCTTGAGCAAATAGTTCTTTGCCAGTACCGCTCTCGCCGGTAATCAACAGAGTGGAGGAGGTTCGGGAAAACTGTTTAGCCATGGTAACAATATTGGTAAATTCATAGTTCTGACCTATCAGGTTCTCAAAACGCCATTTTGCTTTATAAATGGAGCAGACCGCATCCTTATAAAGGTTAAGTTCCTGCTGGGTATCCTGCAGCTTCTGAATCAAGTACCTGACTTCCGACATATCCATGACAACGCTGCGGGCAATGGCGCCGATTATTTCTCCGTCTTTTCTAATTGGCATGCGATCAACCAGTATATCCCGTCCAGGACTTAATGTAAAGACATCAGCTCGATCAGTTCTTCCAGTAGCCAAAATTTCAGGAAGCTTGGAATTGGGAATCACGTCCAATATATACTTGCCTACAACATCTGATTCTTTCAAATTTAGGGCATCCAGCATGGTTTTGTTTATTAAAGTAACGATTCCGTGTTTATCCACAGCCACATATCCGGTATGAGGATTTTCTATTAACCCCTCGAAAATCACGCCATCAGTCTCCTGTAGTTTATCCAAGAGAAATTGATGGACTGATTTACCCAGCACCAGAGTATGGGCAATAGCCCCTACAATTTTACCTTTGCTCTTGATAGGCAGACGGTTGACTAACATACTATGATTATTAACTGTCCAGACATCAACAGTATCAATTTTCCCTGTTGCCAGAGTTTCAGGCAGTTTTGTACCAGGAGTTATCTCCGTTATCGGCTTGCCAATAACTTCTCTTCTTGTTTTTCCGAGTACATTAAGATAGGTCTGATTGACGTGAGTAACGATGCCATTAGCGTCGACTATTATATAGCCTATGGAAGGATTGTCTATTAATTCATTGAGTACCAAATCAAGATCTGGTTCCGGTACTTGGGTATTAAATCTTTCTAACAGATCCTGGGCAGTGGAGATATCCATAAACAAGCTGCTGCACACAGCCCCCACAATTTCACCGTTTTTATAGATTGGCACTCTGGTTACAATAGTCTTGTGCCCGTTTACCCATAGTACATCTGCATCATGAATTCGTCCAGTTCTCAATACCTCAGGCAGTTTGCCATCCGGTATAACATCCAGTATGTATTTACCCAAAGCTTCTTCTTCCGTCATTTCCAGGAGATTTAACAGAGTCTGGCTGATACTTATGAGCTTACCTTCAGCATTAACCACCACAAAAAACATGTGGGGATTCTCAATCATCGCATCCATTATATTTGATAATTCTATATACGATGATTTTGACAATCTGATCCTCTCCTGTTTATTTATTTATGCATTTCGTCAAAATATTCAATTTATCTTTACATTATATTCCGTTGTGGAAATAGTATCAGATTTAATCTTAAATAACAAGCATTGCTGTGTCGATATCTGTGGTCAATTGGTACCTTCAAGGCACTGATTAACTGCAAGCTATCAATATCGTATGTTTTCATCATCATAAGAACAATTGTTCTCTGTGCAGCGAGTGCTGAGCAACACCTGTAGGGAAGGATAAACTTGTTCCGGTGAGGGGAGAGGATAACAGAAGGATGACCATATTATTTAATTGAGACAGCAGCCAGGCTGTCTTTTAGCTATCCTCCCAAGGTTATATTCAAAATTAAAGAATAACTGCTAGACTTACTCTTGACATTGACTTACATATGTAATATTTTTGTTACATATGATATTGATATTAGAACATATAAAGCTTGAACTACTTGTGACGCGCTGGTTTAGAACTGGTACGGAAAGGAGGAATCCTAAAATAAATGACGACAAACTGTTGCCGGTAATACCCTCAGGAGACGAACTGTTAACCATTCTGGAAGCACTCTCAAATCCATATCGTTTAAGAATTGTCGCCTTACTAAGGGAGAGGCGTATTCATGTGAGTCAACTGGCCCGTGAGATTATGATCAGCAGACCTTTGCTGTATATGCATCTAAAAAGATTGGAAAGCGCTGGATTGGTAACCAGCAAAATGGAGATTTCAGAAGATGGCAAAGCTATGAACTATTTTGAATTAGTACCTTTTGAACTAAAACTGACTCCCAACCTCATTGCTGAGGCAGTCAAAACATTAACGATAAAAAAAACTGGCACTACTAAATCTGAAAAAAGTGAAAAGGAGAATGATTGACAGATGAATGAAGAGATTATTTTTGGTGTAGGTGGAATGGGATTTGTGCTTTTCATTTTAACTTTGATAACCATAATAGCAGTGGTGGCAGTATCTCAAATATTCAAAACAGTTCGAGCAAAGGCGGATAGTATGGCTCAAGTAACCAGGGATGAAGCTTATCGCAAGCTGGCCGAAGAATCCATTTCTTATCAGAAGCAGATGACGGAAAACAATAAACAAATTGCCCAAGATATATCAGAACTTAAGGACCGGATCAATTCTATAGAAAAAATGCTGAGGGAAATTGAATAAGTGTAAGCCGCTTAGCAACAGATAAGAAAGGAAGGGTATTATTGAGCGCTGCAAGTATGAAATGGTTACGGGTATTGCATCTAATACTAGTCAGTATATGGTTTGGAGCAACGGTTTGTATCGGCTTTTTATCTATAATTTGTTTCTATCATTTAAGTACAGCTGAGTTTTTGATTGTAGGTCCTTTAATACCGGAACTCTATCAAAAGATTGTTTTGCCTGTTGCTGTTTTGACGATTCTGCAGGGCATCATCTATGGCTCATCAACCAAGTGGGGATTTTTTAAGTATCCCTGGGTTATGTTAAAATGGATTCTTACTTTTCTCTTGATCCCATGTGTAGGCTTGGGAACTATTGGCCAGCTTTTTTCAGTCCTAGATGTGATAAACACTGCAGGCTTTTCGGCATCTTTGCAGATGGGGGGACGTATTCTTCTCTGCATAGCTTTACAAATTTCGATCCTGCTAGTCATGATTGGAGTTTCGGTGTTAAAACCTGGTAAACTACGCACCATTGGCTAGCCCGTCCACCGGCCAATCATCTTTCGCACGGAAACCTGTTGTAAAGGGCGCATTTTTTATCACCATGACATCTAATACCACCAAGTGTAATTCAAGGGTCATATAACGATAATAATTGGGAGTATCAGGGGGCGAAGCCTTAATTTTTTCCATTAGGGTCGCCCATGATCTTTGCTTCGCCAGCCAGCTGGCAGTGTAATTTTTATATTAGTTTACATAATGTTCATTATCGGAAGTTAGAGAAGTTATAAAAATACCCGCTCAGTCAAGCGGGCTAAAATGAAGATTGGATTGTCGTGATTAAGTATAAACCAATTCCGAAATAAAAAATAATCGATATTACTTGTTGTTGTACGATATAAACACATCTTATAGTATTGCGTAAAAAACCTGGCGCAGCCAGGTTTTTCAGTTGGTTTATAAATATCATTTTATTAAGCTATATAAATCGCATTTTTTGATTCTGGTTATAATCGCTTTCCGCTTTCCACATAGTATTTGGATCGGTTAAAAACTGCAGGAATTCTTCTTTTATTCCCGTCAGGGTTTCATTAGCCCGGACCACAACTCTCATGTCCCAAGCTAACTGCAAACCCTTCACTTCCAGACGTATAAGGTGTCCTTCCTGGATTTCTCTCTGCACTACCGGCAGGGGAACCAAGGATATACCCTTATTCCTCATTACCGCTTCTTTAATAGCCTCAAAATTGCTTATTTCGGTAATGATATTAAAATCATCAAATGAAATGCCCTGAGTTTTCAGGTATGATTCAACAAAATGGCGTATGCTGGATTCTGCTTCCCTGGCTATAAAAGGGGCCTGCATCAGTTCTTCTAAAGTAACCACTCGGCTGTCAAACCAGCGATTATTGGGGGGTGATATTATTACCAGTTCATTACTCTGGACTTTATATGCATCCAGATCCTTGTCCAAATAATAATCACCTTCAACAACTCCCAGATCAAGAGAGCGCTCTTTTATGGCATTGATAATATCAGGACTGTGACCAATGTCTAAGCGAATATGGACATTCTCATGCAATTCTTTGAAGGTTATTATAGACGAAGGCAAAAAGTAGTTACCGGCAGTATAACTAGCCCCCACATTGATAAATTCTTTATTATTTCCGGAAATATTGGCTATTTCCCGTTCCATTTCCGCATAAAGAGCCAGGATACGCTCACCGTATTCGTAAAACTTTCGGCCTGCGTCTGTAAGTTTCACACCGGTATTGCAGCGTTCAAAAAGCGCAACATTAAAGTTTTGTTCCAGCATCTTGACTTGGGAACTGATTGCTGGTTGAGTAAAATTAAGTATTTTAGCAGCTTTGGTAAAACTCTTGGCTTGAGCTATAGTCCGAAATATTTCAAATTGCTCAATATTCATCCAAATCCCCCTGGTCATGGCATATTAAAATTTTTTATATCTATATAATATCAAACTTCAGACATTATACAATACATTTCGACTGCAAGGCGGATATTTCGTGCTAGTAAATTATTGAAAGGTGGTTATTAACCTGTGTTTGTGGTCTATGGCAAGATCGAGTTACATCTCCCCTATACCTCTTCTTTAAAGGAAAAACGCAAAACGGTTCAGGCTATCATCGCCAAAGTCCGTAAGCGTTTTAACGTTTCCATATGTGAGGTTGATCATCACGAACTTTGGCAGCGTTCCACCATTGGTTTTGCGGCCGTAAGTGCCAGTTTCGCCGAATCTGCTTTAATCCTGTCCACATTAAAAGAAATTGTCTATCAATACAGCGATCAAGCTGAATTGATAGACTTCCACTATAACCAAATCTCGGATTAATTTACCATATATTACCTTGGTTAATATGCAGGAAATTGTTAGATATTGTTGAATATTGGGTAGTAATTACTTTTCTGTAAAGAAGTTAGAGCAATGGAAAGGAGTGAAAAACTTTGCAGAAAGTAAGAACTACCCTTTTACTGTGTATGGCAGCAGTTGTGATAGGTGCTCTCACCTGCTGCGCTGTATTATTATGGCCTGCTAATGCTGAGGCGGCAACGGCTTCATCCCAGACTAGTGTTAAAGTAGAGAAGCTAGCTGCCGGAACCAAATATGAAACTTCACTATACATAATCAGCAGCGGTAAACCTGGGCCAGTAGTGATGGTCGTAGGTGGTATACATGGTAATGAAAAAGCCGGATATACAGCCGCACGAAAAATAACGGAATATAAGATCACCCGTGGTACTCTCTTGGTCCTACCTGAGGCAAACAAACTGGCTATTAAAGCTAACCGCCGTATCGCCCCAGGTGAGATTGATCTTAACCGGGCTTTTCCCCAGTCCTCCACCCAAAAGCCGAAAAACACTTTATCCCGGGCAATATACAAGGCGGTAAAGGATTATAAAGTTGATTGGCTGATAGACCTCCATGAGGGATATGATTACTACAAGAATTCCAAAACTGATTCAGTTGGACAAACCTTAATTTATTATCCGGCTAACTCTACCAAAACCACCGCTCAAGCCATAATAAATGACCTTAACAAAGGCATTAGCAGTTCACTAAAGAAATTTACGCTGCTGCGCTACCCGGTGAAAGGAAGCTTAGCCCGTGCCTCAGCTCAGTATTTGGGTGTCAGAGCTATGATTTTTGAAACCTGCGACAACCCTTCCCTGTCTGTTCGGGTCGGTTACCATACCCAGGCAGTTAATAAGCTGCTTAGCAGCTTAGATATGCGATAATTACCGAACAACGTTGTATCTGTGGGAAGTGCGAATTTGACCGGAGGTAATCCTACCCCGTTGGGAGGATGACACTGACCTCCGGTCACGGCTTACTACCGATGTACTCCGGTAACGGGAAGGCCGGACATCTATTACACTTACCCGGGATGAACCACTAGTATAGTGCCCAGAACGACTGGAACGAGCTGAAACCGATGGCCGGCTGGAGTTGTTAACTGAAGCACTGCTGGTAACGGAGGTTACCTGGGACGGTCTGAGACCCGGCTTATCCGATTCATTATAGTTCTTCTTAAGGGGTTGGCCTAATTTCCAACCCCGCCGAAGATCACTTTTCTCGTCCCAAATAACACTGTTCCTGATCATCTCCGGAATGATTTGCAGCTCTTCCCGGTATAACTCATACAAATCTAATTTCTCCAAATTGGTCCATATGGAATTAAACATGGGGCGGAAAAAATCCTGATCACCTTTATAAAAAGCGCGCTGGGCTTCAGCAGTATTGAGATAATTCTGAGGAATTTCCGCATAACGATTTGCTACAATTTTGGCCAGGCATAACACCGCTGTAGCAATTTTTTGGCTGACTAGCCAGCTTCCCAGGGTGCGATATTCAAAACCTCCATGTTCTTTCAGCCGGTAATCACCCAGTAATCCATACTTTTTTCTCCTTTTAGCCGCCGTAGCAGGGTTTTCAATCAAAAATACCGGTATGCCAAGATAGTTGTCCAAAGCTCGCAGCAGTCCGCCATCTAATCGAATGTTGCTGAAATGTATATGTCCTCCAACCGAATAACCGTTTACCGGTTGGCTTCCGGCAATCCAGCGGGTATTTCTATAAGGTGCCAGCCGGGAAGCACTGGTGAGTGCCTGTCGTATATTGGCTACCAATTCAAGGGGCGATGAGTCTGGTTTGGGTCTTACTTCTGCAACAGGCCGCTGTTGACGGTTAGGTATCCGTATGTTGTCACAGCCCACAATACCGTCCCGGGGAAAGAACTCGGAAGCAGAAATCATTTTTCCTGTCTTGCTGTTCAGAATCATAAACTCCGGATCCGCTCCCATTTTCACCTCTATTCCCTTCAACTCATGGTCTCTTTGAGCCAGATCCTTGATTTTCTCCACTATGCGCTCAAAATCTTTGTCGCGGGTTTCCGGAGAAGAATTTATATCAACAACTTTGTAGCGCCGTCTGGCCGTTAGCACAATAGTAACCATGGCGATATCAAGACCAAGGAGATAGGTCACCCGTCGTGCTAAATCAGCAATCTTTTGGTTATCCCTTTCCCGTATATACTTGGTCTGCTGTTTCCCTTTGATGAAGGTGGTAACTTTTATCGATACGGTTTCTAAATCGGCTATTAAAACTTCATAGCTTCTGTTAACCGTTTCCTCCTCTGACAATCCATGATGGATGTTATTAGCACTCAATATTCCTGAAGCTTGTTCAGGATTTTGACTGTTGCGGATAGCTCTGGGAGTATTTAATATGCGATGTACCTTGGATAAACGATCTGTGCGGGTAATCTGGTAATAATCCACATTGTTTATAGTCAGGATCCGGTACTCAACTTCTTCAAATAGCTTTTGCATTGTATTTAGCAGCTTTTCCCCCACCGAATTCATTTGGTAAAGTATAGTCAGGTTCATGAGACTACCTTCCTTTGGAATTATGTTCGGCTGCAAATATAAAATAATCCAGTAAAAGCTGCGTGTGTCTCTGACGAATATCATCTTCATCGAAACGAGCGGGCTTGGAATTTATTTCTAATATCCAAAGTCTGGCGGATGAATCCACTCCAATATCCAGGGATAAAATCCCCAGGGGTATATTTAATTCCTGTTCTAATACAGCCGGAACAATGGTGCAGATTTTATATAGTTCCTGCTCAATGGATTTTTGAATTTGCGGAGAGTTAAACACCTCCCTGATTACATTGTAAAATTCAGCTCGTGAACCTCCATTGGGAACATGAGTCACAAAGCGGTTGCGAGCAGCTATACGCACACCTACTCCGGTCAATATCCATTGCCCCTGGCGGTTTTTTTGTGCCTGGGCGCGCAAATCAAAAACTCTTCCATCTAAACGGGCTAAATCTACACCCTGTTGAATAATGTATTGCCTGGGATGCTTCAGATTTTGTCTCAATCTCATGGCAAGGAGGTTGGGAGTGGGCGCATAAATCCAATGCTTACCCTTCCATTCCGTTCGCCCATAGCGGTAGCCATTGTTACTGGTTCTTTCAATTTTAACAATGCCCTGGCCTCTGCTGTTATGGCAGGGTTTCAGAAACAGTTCCTGGTGGCGCTGCAGAAATGATTTAAGATTTGTGCTGCTAAAAATATCGGTTTCAGGGATCCATTGGCGGGTTTGGGGATTTTGCGCTAATGCTAGCGCTACTTCCCATTTATTTAAAAAACGCCGGTTGAATAAATATACCCCCGGATTCTCGTCGAATTCCTCTAGCATTTTTTGCACCAATTTTTGGTTTTCAGTGCTCCGATACAATATTCTGTTGTAGACTACGTCAGGTATAGCAAAGTAACCTTTAAGCCATTTGCCATTGGGGGTACAGGTATGCCCATAAATAAATCCCCGGTTCCAGGATATAGCCTGAGGTAAAAAGCAGTAGACAAATATTCCTCTGGCCCACCCTTGGAGAATAAGCTGTTTATACCGCCGGACAGTTTTCTCTGACGCGGCAGTTTCACCAGGTTTACCAGCGGTAAGTATTCCCACGATGGGACCAATTCTTATACTATGGTCATCGTAACGCAAAATCCGATAGGAATAAGCTGGTATAGCCAGTAAACGAGCAATATATGGCGGTAATTCAAGGCGATTTACTGGTTTTTTGTCACCCGAATTGTCATCCAGTTTTGCGTGCACAGAGAGAGAACGATTTCCAGCTTGAAGGAGAATAGTAGCTGGAAGGTTTGAGTCAGCGACGGAAGGCGGTATCAGAACTGTAGGCTTTTTGCTGTGTATACTTCGCATCATGATACTCCTTCATTGATTATATAATGCATAATATGTCTCATGCGCGAAGTGCGTGCAAACCGCCCACTAGTGTCAATAAACTGGGGTCTGTTCAATAAAAAATATCATTTCAATTTACACGAGTTGTACCCTGGCTATGAGCGCCAGTAATCGGGATTAAATAGCAGTAATAAGGGATAGATCTCCAAACGGCCCAAAAGCATCAGCAGGCTGAGCAGGTATTTCCCCAGATCAGGAATAAAACCATAGTTTACCATAGGTCCCACATTGCCAAAACCAGGTCCGACGTTGCCCATACAGCACAAAGAGGCAGATAGCCCACTGATAACGTCCAATCCCAAGGCAGTCATGGCTAAAGCACCTAATATCACCAGAAAACTATAAAAAAATATGAACTGCAGAACATTTATAACCAGAGAATCATCAAGAAACTTGTTGCCAAATTTCTGAGAAATGGTAGCTCTGGGATGCAGCAGGTGTTTGATTTCTATTTTGACTCTTTCCAGGGCTATGAGGTGACGGATAACCTTGATACCGCCAGCAGTTGAACCAGCACACCCTCCGATAAACATTAGCGTTAACAGCACGGTTTTTCCTAGAGGAGTCCATTGGGTAAAATCCATGCTAACATACCCTGTGGTAGTAATTATAGATACCACCTGAAAAGCCGATGCCCGCAGTTTCTCCTCAATTCCGCCAGCCTGGGCAATACCAAAAAGGCTTAATAAGGTCGCCGATAATATGATAAGGGAATAGAGCTGGAATTCACGATCTTTCAGGTATTGCCTTAAGGACTTTTTGGCATACACCTGATAGTGGAGGGCAAAGCTGGCACCGCATAAAAACATAAAGAGAATAAGAACCCACTGAATCAAGGCACTGTCCCAGTAGGCTATACTCTGGTTTTTGGTGGAAAAACCACCTGTAGCCACAGTTCCAAAGGCATGACACAGGGCATCAAAGAGGTCCATGCCTAAGACCAATAAGACAATTGTCAGCACTATGGTAAAACAAACATAAGTAATCCAGAGGAAACGGGCTGTTTCTTTTATGCGGGGACTAAGTTTGTCCGATACGGGTCCGGTAACTTCAGCGCGGAACAATTGATTAGCCCGGACACCGATACCGCCGATAATAGATACAAACAAAACAATAATACCCATGCCCCCCAGCCAGTGGGTTAAACTTCTCCAAAAAAGCAAGCTATGGGGCAGAGCTTCTACGTCAGAAAAAATACTGGCTCCGGTGGTTGTGAATCCGGATACCGTCTCGAAAACAGCATCGGCAATACCAGCATAACCGGTGAGTAAAAAAGGCAAGGTTCCTACCAGAGATGCGGCTAACCAGCCTAATCCTACTACGGCAAAGGTCTCCCGATAATTTATGGTTTGATTATGCCGGAAAAACCAGCTCAGAGATCCGCCTATGGTTATGGTAATTACCGCTGCCAGCAACAACTGGCCCACGGTATTTTCACCGTAAATCAAAGCGCAGGCTACTACTGCCAGCATGGCGATGCCAATGAAGGCAATGATCTTCCCAATGTAATTGAGAACCACCGCTGGTCGGACCAATTAGTGTTTCCCTCCGTTACTGAACAGTTTTTCCACCTTATGAATACTGGTTGGCAGAGCAAATACCATCAGTTGGTCCCCAGCTCGAATGACGCTCTTACCAGTAGGAATTATCACCTCATCTCCCCGTACAATGGCACCGATAACAGAGCTCTTGGGGAATCCGATTTTGCTTAACTCCTTATTAACAGCCACTGACCCAGGTTGAACGGCCAGTTCGATCATTTCTGCCTGTTCTTCTCCCAGAACCGTGACGGAGATAATATCACCCCGCCGGATATATTTCAAAATTGCTCCTGCGGTAAGCATCCGGGGACTAAATACTACATCCACTCCTACCTGCTGCATTAAGGGTATAAATTCAGAACGCTTCACTTTGGCAATGGTTTTGGGAACACCCAAATTACGAGCTATTAACGAAGACAGCAAATTCAGCTTGTCATCGTTACTGACGGCAATATACATATCAGCCTGTCCCACATTTTCACTTTCTAAAAGCTCCAAATCACTTCCGTCACCATTGATCACCAGGGCGTTCTTTACCAGATGGGTAACTTCCCGGGCTCTCTTGGGATCCTTTTCAATGATTTTGATATTTATGGGCAAGCGTTTCTTTTCCAAAATCTGAGCTATATAGCAGCCGGTTCGGCCCCCTCCCAGAATAATGATATTTTCCACCCGGCGCCTGTGTACGCCGATAGATTTCAGAACCTCCGGCATGTCGTGAGTATTAGCTACAACGTAAATATGATCACCGGCATAAATACTGTCACTTCCGCTGGGAACAATGGTACGGTGCTTTCTGCTGATGGCAACAATAACATACTTGGAACTGTCAAGAGTATTGATCTTCACCCCTGCCAGCGGAGAGTTTTCGTCCACCATCAGTTCAACCAACTGCACTCGGCCCTGGGCATAATACTCCACATTCAAAGCTTCCGGGTTAGCTACAATTTTGGCTATTTCCATTGCCGTTACTCTCTCTGGATTAATGATAAGATCAATGCCCAGCAAAGATTCAGGTGAAAAGTGAGGGGTTTCCACATATTCAGTGTTGCGTACCCGGGCTACCGTCGTTCTTACCCCATATCTTTTGGCCAGCAAACAGGCAATCATATTTAGCTCATCTATTTCCGTAACGGCCACAACCATATCAGCATGGCGTACCCCAGCCGATTCCAGCACTTTCCAGGAGGCACCGCTGCCATTGATAACCTGAACATCCAAGACCTCATCCACCAGAAGAGCTCTTTCTTCATCCTGTTCGATTACTACCACATCATGATTTTCACTAGACAGCATTTGCGCAATGCTAAAACCGACTTTACCGGCCCCGATAATAATGGCTTTCATCAGCCTTCCCCCTAGATGTTAAAGCGGAAATGAATTATATCGCCGTCTTTGACAATGTAGTCCTTTCCTTCCAGCCTAAATAAGCCATGCTCTTTTACCGCAGCCATAGAACCATATTTTTTCAGATCCTCAAATTCCACTACTTCCGCTCTGATAAAGCCCCGTTCAATATCGGAATGGATCTTGCCTGCTGCCTTGCGGGCATTAGTACCCTTATTAATGGTCCAGGCTTTTACCTCATCCTCCCCTACTGTGAAAAAGGATATCAGCCCCAGACGCTCATACATTATACGGGTAACCTTAACCAGACCAGGTTCAGTTATACCAGCTTCCTGCATAAACAATTCCCGTTCCTCTTCCTCTAATTCAGCAATATCCCGTTCAATGCTGGCCGACAATTCTACCATGGGTATCTGGTGTTCCCGGCAGTATTCCATTACCTTTTCCTTGTCCGGATAATTACCTGACAGCAAATCTTTTTCCGATAAATTGAGACATATCAGCATGGGTTTGCTGGTGAGGAACTGATAGCTTTTCATAATCATCTGTTCTTCCTCATCAAGATCTACTGCAGAAATAGGCTGTTGGTTTTCTATAGCTTCCCGCAAACGGGCCAGCAGATGCAGTTCTTTTTCGGTATGGGCTTTGCGTTTGCCCGCATTGATTCTTTCTACTCTTTTATCGATCAAATCCAAGTCAGCCAGGAGAAGTTCGTAATTGATTAGCTCAATATCGCCGATGGGATCAATTTTATCATTCACCATCGGTACCTGGTCATCTTCAAACACCCTGACCACATGCAGCAAGGCATCAGCCTGCCTAACTGCATCTAAAAATACCGAAGCGGCTTTAACATTACCCGGAGCCAACCCGGGAATATCTACTATTTCCAGTTGAGCATATGTGGTTTTTTTAGGTTTGTAAAGATTAGCCAGATAATCGATTCTTTCGTCTGGTATCCTGGCCATTGCGGCATTAGCTTTGTTGGCAGTGCCGCCTTTTTGCCGGCTTTCCGTTAACAATTCAAAAATAGTTGTCTTGCCCACCATAGGCAAACCGATTATTCCCAGCTGCATATGCTACCATTCCTCCTAAAATGTCAAATCCTATTATAGCGCGGTAATTTCCATTATACCAGCAGTTTCCTGTTCCAAAGAAATAAAGGCCTTTCCCCATCTGAAAAGGCCAATTTAGTTCTATATTATGCCCTTATTTCAATGCCTGCAAAAAGCTCTCCGTTAAGTAAAGGCAAATGGATTATAAACTGATCTCGGATAGAGACAGGATTATAAATATACCGGTAACAGCCAGGCCAATAATTAACAGGATGTACCCGCCTATTTCACTAAACTGGTACAACCGTCCCGCATTGCTGATATTAAAGAAAAACAAGGCAATCGCTAAGACCAACAGCAAGACTACAATAGGCGGAGCTCCCGAACCTGGGAAAAACACTGCCAGGTACACAGCAAAAGCCAGCAGGAATACAATGTTTAAGATAAACAATAACCGGTAGAACCCATCGCTTTGCAAGCTTTTTCCCTTGATTTCCTCGGGTATCCCGTCCATGTCGGTAATGGTTATTTCCTTTTCCGTTCGCTGGGCCAGGGTGTTAATCAAGGTATCATCTGCGGGAGTCAACCCGAAAAAGCCCAGATTGGTTTTCAGATATACAAATCCCTGGTAAGGTTGAGTAGCGTACATTCTCACCGGTCCCAATCCCTTGGCGGAGTACAGGCCTACCATATATCCCGGCCAACTTACTCCCAGGATGGAAAATAAATTGGCTCTGCCTTTAACCTGGATAATCTCATTTATCTCACTGAAGGGAACTTTAATCTTTCTTATCCCCCAATAAATCAGCAGGTGATCATCTTCAACCTGATATTTAAGGTTAAGGGAACCTAGCAATAAAACGATAAAAATTCCGGCAAACAAGTAAGCTGGCAATAACAGAGCCATTTTTAAGGCTTGATCCCCGGAGCCCAGGGAATAGTTAATACCCCAGAATACAAAGCCAAATATTACCACGCCCAATATTAATCCCAGCCAAAAGGCCTTTGACGGTTTAGCCTTGATCTTCAACTCTTAACCTCCCATTATTCTCCTCTAGTATCTATAAAATCCGCGCCCGCTTTTTCGTCCCAGGTATCCAGCTCTTATCATAGTAGACAGCAAATGGTGAGGACGATACTTAGGATCGCGGAATTCATTATAAAATGCCAGAATAACTGCATAAATAATATCCAAACCGATCATGTCTGCCAATTCCAAAGGTCCCATGGGCATTCCCGCCCCATATTTCATGGCCATGTCCACTGCTTCTGCATCAGCTAAGCCCTCGCCCACTACAAATGTGGCTTCATTTATGAAAGGCACCAGAATCCGGTTAACTATATAACCCGGACTGTCTCGATGCACAACCACTTCCTCTTTGCCGATGTGCTTTACAAACTGGCGGGCAATGTCAATAGTCTCATCACTGGTTTCCATGCCTTTTACCAATTCCACAAGCTTCATTACCGGTACCGGATTAAAAAAATGCATGCCCAGTACCTTGTCCGGCCGGCGCGTAGCTGAAGCAATCTCGGTTATGGATAATGATGATGTATTGGTAGCTAACAAGGTATGGGATTGGCACAGGTGGTCTAGCTCAGCGAAGATTTGTTTTTTTACCGCCATGTTCTCGACTACTGCTTCTATGACTAAGTCCGCTGCGTGGACTTCTGCCAAGTCGGTGCAGGTTGATATACGGCTAAGTATTTCATCCCGCTGCTGGGCGTTCAGCTGTTTTTTCTCAACGGCTTTTTGCAGATTTTTCTCTACCGTACGCAATCCGTCCAGAACAATACTTTGCTGGAGGTCACGCAGGATTACCTGGTATCCACCCTGAGCTGCTACCTGAGCAATACCAGCACCCATAATGCCAGCGCCCAGAATTGCAACTTTTTCCATTGCCTCTCCTCCCTAATTATCGTATATTATGCTTTTGCATCTTTTTATACAGCAGTGACCGGTGGATATTCAGCATTTGAGCAGCCTTATTGCGGTTGCCTCCAGAACGTTTCAATGCCTCTAATATAGCATTTTTCTCTGCCAGCTTTACAGTTTCCTCTAAACTCCTGGGCATGCTTTCCGTTATTTTACTAACCGTCAAATCCATATTGGAACTAGCATGATGTCCCAGCAACTGCAGATGCTCAGGAAGAATAGTATCGCTGTTTTCATTAATCAAATTAATGGCCCTTTCCAGGATGTTTTCCAGTTCCCGGACATTGCCTGGAAAATCATATTCCCGCAGTATCTGGCGTGCTTCCTCACTTATCCCCACCAGTGGTATATGCAAACGGTCAGTTATCTTCTCCAGCAGATAATCCGTTAAATAATCAATATCTTCCCGGCGTTCCCGCAGCGGCGGAGTTACTATCTCCACCACATTAAGACGGTAAAATAAATCAGCCCTGAACTTGCCCCGCTTTATCAACTCTTCCAGATTGCGATTGGTAGCGGCAATAACCCTTACATCAACATTAATGGTTTTGGTGCTGCCTAATCGTTCAAACTCAAATTCCTGCAGAACCCTTAACAGCTTTGACTGGAGACTGGGTTGCAGGTCGCCGATTTCATCCAGGAATATTGTTCCCCCATCAGCCAGTTCAAATTTGCCAGGCTTACCGCCTCTCAGGGCTCCGGTAAAGGCCCCTTCGCTGTAGCCAAACAGCTCGGATTCCATCAGCGTTTCAGGAATGGCTGCGCAGTTAACTTTAATAAAAGGCTGGTTGCATCTAGGGCTGGCATTGTGAATAGCCTGGGCCAGCAGTTCCTTGCCGGTTCCGCTCTCACCCCTGATAAGGACAGTGGAAGTAGTTTTGGCAGCTTGCGCAGCCAGGTGGCGCAATTTTTTCATCTGGGGGGACATACCCACTATCTCGTTGAAAGTGTATTTGCTGCGTACCGTTTTCAGTTCGTTACGGTAATACTCCAGTCTATTCAAGGCAATAGACAACTGGTGCGCCAGGTGTTTGGCTTTTTGGGCATCCAATGCCATCTCCTTGGCCAGGTTTTCCATAAGAGGAATAGTCTCCATCACATGCTTGTTCACCAATTCTGCAGCTCGAGGGCCAAATATCCTGCGGGCACTCTCACTTACTGACCTTATGTATCCCTTGGCGTCAATACCAATCATGGCATTGCCCAGGTAATCAAGACGATGGGTTCCAAACACCCGATACAGTTCCTGGGCCCCCACCTGCAGCAAGTCTGAAGATAAAACCAGTCCCACCAGTTTTCCCTCACTATCCCTGACGGGATAATGACGATAACCGGTATCCACAAACATTTTAATAGCTTCGCTGATGTCGTTATCAGGTTCGAGGGTTACTATAGACGGCTGCATAAGATCCTTTATCAAAGTGTTGGGATCACGCTTTTCAATTAAGGCTCTTATTAAATGAGGCCGGGTAAATATGCCTTTGATAACACCCTGATCATCAATCACCGGAGCACCATAAAGTTTAAGGCTGTCCATGCTTTTGCAGGCAGACGCCAGGGTATCATGGATATTAAAGGCATGAAACTCAGTACGCATGATATCTTTAACCAGCATACCCTAAACCCTCATTTCATTCTCAAAAGGTTTTACTCAGCGCCAAAACTAATGCCTACCGCCTTGGCTGCCCTTATCATATCACTGTCCAATGGCACTTTCCGTATTTCCTTGACAGCTTCTTGCAAAGGTACAGTAGTTATCCTTGTTCCCTGCAGACTCACCATAACTCCAACATTGCCTTCGATTAAATTTTCTGTAGCAGCTACTCCGTATCTGGTGGCCAAAATACGATCATAAGGGATCGGCTGGCCTCCTCGTTGCAAATGCCCCAGTACCGTGACCCGGGTCTCTATACCGGTTATTTCTTCAATCTGTTCAGCTAATTGATTGCCAATTCCCCCCAGGCGGATCGGATCATGACTGGTGGGAACCAGTTTTTGCACCACCATTTCTCCGCCTACAGGTGCTGCTCCCTCGGCCACTACTATGATGCTGAACTTTTTGGTTTGCTGGTGGCGCTGCCTGATCTTCTTCACCACTGCCTCAATGTGGTAAGGTATTTCCGGAATGAGTATAACATCAGCTCCCCCTGACAAACCTGCATATAATGCTATCCAACCGGCATACCGTCCCATCACTTCCAATATCATAACCCGGTGATGCGACTCCGCAGTGGTGTGCAGCTTGTCGAGGGCTTCTGAAGCAGTGGTAACCGCTGTATAAAAGCCGAAAGTAATATCGGTAGCTGACAGGTCATTATCTATAGTTTTGGGTACCCCCACCACGGGCACGCCCATTTGATAGAAGCGGTAGGCGATATTCAGGCTGCCGTCACCGCCGATAACCACTAATCCCCCCAGGCCAAGCTTTTCCATATTGGCAATAGCTTCCTGGGACCTGTCACTGAAATGGTCTTGTCCGTTTATTACCCTGTGAAAATTAAAAGGATTGTCCCGGTTGGTAGTACCCAGAATGGTACCACCTAGATGGGCAATACCTGATACTGCCCTCAAATCCAGGGGAACATAATCGTTTTCCACTAAGCCCTTAAAACCGTCGCGAAAGCCTACCACTTCAACTCCGTACTCATTTATAGCCGTTTTAGTAACAGCCCGAATTACCGCATTTAACCCGGGACAGTCTCCTCCTCCGGTAAGCACTCCAATACGTTTTATCGTTGCCATATCTAACCTCCAGAAGATTGAAATACTCAGATCATCAAATAGTGTTTGAGCCTATAGTGTAAACTTTTATACCTATTGTAAATTAATGGTCTATTCCAGTATATCACTATTCTGCTTATACTTTCATTGCAAGATGCGCTATTAACAAGGTTATATATCTGTGTTTCCTATTTAAACTTAAAATCCTGCTAAATAGGTGCTAAATTCCAAGGGTCTTTTAAAAGCATTCCGCATAATTATCTTTGACAACTCGGTCTGGGTAGTTTTGCGAGGTTTAGAGTTAACTTCAATCAGCCAAATGTGGCCGTTTTTATCAAATCCTAAATCCAGTCCCAATTCACCGTAAGTCATCTGGCTGACTTTCTCAATGGTCTTGGCTACCTGACAGCAAACTTCTTTAATCTGCTTATTCTTTTCTTCGATTAAGTCGGCTTTGCGAAACATGGCTCTCATTATTATTTTAGTGGGCAGAGCTTTCCCCCCGCTGCTTAAATTAGATACTGAACTTCCCCTGGCAGCCACCCGGGCAAATTTCTTACCAATCTGCCATTGACCATAACGGTTTTTTTGAAAAATTATACGAATATCAAAAGGCGATCCATGGTAAGTGGCGATATCTATTCCCTCCTGCACTATATAGGGCTTATCGGCGCGAATTTTGCGGGTTTTGGTCATAAAGTCAGCAGCACTTTCCGCGCTACTCCGGAAACGTTTGGTCCGGTGAACCAAGTAATGCAAGGTGCCTTTCTGATCCTGGGTAACCCGTATAATTCCCAATCCCAGACTTCCGTTGCTGGGTTTTACATACAGGGTTTTGTGCTTTTTTAACATGGCTTCTAAGTTTTCCGTAGTCAAAGGCCTGGTCTCAGGAAGATGTTTGTGCAGCCAGGGATTGGTAAGGAGCATTTCGTGGACTTTCCATTTATTCAAAAAGGAGGGATTAAAATATTTAAGATAAGGCTGCTGCATCAGCTTAATTTTAGTATTCCTAATCTGTTCCCGGGCTTCTCCGGTACGAGTTGATACTCGGTCATATACCACATCCGGCAAAGGATACAGGGATGATATCCAAGTCCCCTTGCCCGAGTTGCTATGCCGGTAGGAATACCCCCGCACCGTTAAATTATCCCAGTTTATGGATGTAGGGGTAAAAATGTAAATCTGTCCCGGCATAGTATTGCTGATGTTACTTAAAAATATAAGCTCAGCCCCAATACTGGTGGGTTCATAATATCCCCTCCGGGGTAAACCGGTAGCGAATATGCCTATGGTCGGTCCCACATGCAGCATGGCGTTTTCATAGTCATAGCGAATCAGCAAACGCTTTTGTCTGTGAATATATAGGGCTTGAGCCAGAGCAGGTGACAGCATGTAAGTAGTGCGATTATCCGGGGTTACTACCATTTCGGTGGTAACTACCAGACAACCTGCTCTTACTTTTATTAAGGGCTGAACATTTATTCCCAGACGTTCCACCAGACGATTGGATAGGAATATCTTGCCAACTACTTGCACTCGTCATACTCCTTTCCAGAAAAACCTGCCAGATAGCGGCTATAAAGCATGGGATTTACTATTGACTGCTGCCTGGATTCAGTCTCATCAATCAGACGAAACAACCGGCGGGCGGGGCGCAAATTAGCTTCGATAAACCAGATCTTCCCATTCACATCTATGCCTAAATCAACCCCCATTTCCCCGGCTGTACCGATGGTGTTTTCTAAAACCCTCGCTGATTCTAAAGCTACAAAACGGATATCCCGCTCAATCTGATCACGCTGCTGCTGACTGGGGAAATGCTTTTCCAGTATGGTAGAGAGTTTGGCTCCCCGCCCACCGGAGGCTAGATTACTGGTAATGGACCCAGCGGGTCCCATGCGACAGCCTATAGCGGTAACCATCCACTGGCCAGTATGATCTTTTTGTACGATGGCCCGTACATCGGTGATATGTCCCTGGAAAGTCAGCAGTTTAATGCCCTGTTGGACTAAATATTCTCTTTTCCCCATTACCGGGCGCAAAGATGCTCTTAATTGCCCCAGGCTGGTTGCTGTTCCCCTTACCGCCTTTTGGCTCCGCTGATATTGGAATTGATATAAATTGTTAGACGAATTGCGAGTTATCCTAATAATGTTTTGCCCTTTTGAGCCGATAACCGGTTTTAAATAAACTGTCCGGTATTTTTTCACCATAGCTTCAACTACATGAAAACTGGTTAACAACCTGGTATCAGGAACAAAAGCTCTTAGCTGGGGATGATTATGGATAGTCTGATAAGTTACCCACTTGCCTGCCAATTGAGGATTGAGAAACTTTATTCCCATGGCAGAAAAGCGCTGACGGATCTGCACAATTATGCGGGAATATGCGTAAGTTCTCTCCCGGGGATAAACCACATCCGGAAAAGGGAAACTCTGTTTAACCCATTTGCCATTTCTGTAGGTGTATCCGGTGACCAGCTGACGTTGCCAGTCAATAGCGTAAGGACTGAAGGCATAACATATCTCTCCGAGTTCCTGTCCTCTGCTGATCAGTGACTTAATAAAAGTGGTTTGACCGGCAAAAAGCCTGCCAGGCCCACCTAAAACTTCTATCATAATTCCTACCATGGGTCCAAGCCGCAGCTCTCCGGCTTGGTAAACATAACCATAATCCTGGTTAGGTATCAGACACAGTTGGCGAATACTAGATGTGTGCAAAAAGACGGTATCGTTATTGCCGGGTTGCAGACTAATGACATAAGGGATTCTCCGTTTCCCTACTCCAACAACCAACTGCCCATTATCCTGCAGGGACAGTCGTTTACCCAAGCTCTCCGTTATGCCAATTCTTTTCGTGCCCAGTCGATTGTCAGCCGTAATGCGAACCTTAGGAAATATGTGCACCCTATTATCGCCACCGTTACAATTAAGTATCTTATAATATGAAAATGGTTGATTCTTTGCTAATATTAAAAATATCGATGCTGCACCACCATACCAAGCAATACTATTGATAATAGGACAAGATGGAGAGATTATTCCTATGATACTTATAAGCGCCTGTTTATGTGGGTTAAACTGTAAATACGATGGCGGCAACAACGAACACCCTTTGTTCGCAGAAATGCTGGACCGCGGCGAGGTAATCACCGTATGCCCGGAAGTCCTGGGAGGACTGCCCATTCCCCGCAAGGCAGCAGAAATAATCAACGGAACCGGATATGATGTATTGGAGGGCAAGGCTCAAGTAGTCAACCGGGATGGAGAAGATGTAACCAGTTCCTTCCTCTTGGGTGCCAAGCGGACTCTGGAATTGGCCCGGGAATTTGATGTGAGTATAGTAATTCTGAAAAGCAAAAGTCCTTCTTGCGGAGTGGGGCAAATTTACGATGGCACCTTCTCTCGTAAGCTGCGGGATGGTTGCGGGGTTACGGCGGCCTTGTTAAAAGAAAACGGCTTTTCGGTGGTAAGTGATGTGGAATATCTCAAGGAGCGTGGTCAGGAATGAAGGCAATCAGCCTTTTCTCAGGGGGACTGGATTCCCAGCTGTCAGTTCGTATAATACAGGATCAAGGCATTGATGTAGTAGCCGTACATTTTGAAAGTCCTTTTTTCGGCGGCACTGATCGTATCAAACGAGCTGCCCGCAGACTGGGTATTGAACTGCTGGTACGACCAGTGGGTGACGAATATATTGAAAAGGTTCTGAAAAACCCGGTATATGGATACGGCAAAAACCTCAACCCCTGCATTGACTGCCATGCCTTTATGTTCAGAAAGGCCGGAGACTTAATGCCGGAGCTGGGAGCATCCTTTATCATAACCGGTGAAGTTTTAGGTCAGCGGCCTATGAGCCAGAATCGCAATGCCTTAAATGCAGTTGATAAACTGTCAGGATATAAAGGATATATCGTCCGGCCTCTCAGCGGTAAATTGCTGGATGTAACCATACCTGAAAAAGAAGGCTGGATAGATCGGGACAAATTACTGGACATCAGCGGGCGCAGCCGCACTCGCCAGATGCAGTTGGCTGAAAAATACGGTATTAAGGACTATCCTTCTCCTGCCGGCGGATGCTTGCTGACTGAACAGAACTATGTCCGCCGTCTCAAGCACATAATGAACCTGATCGAATCTCCTCGTCCTGAACAATTGGGTATATTACGAGTGGGCCGTCATTTCTACCTGGAAGAAGGACTGCTCCTGGCAGTGGGGCGCAATCATGCGGAAAACGAACGGTTGGAAGCCCTGGCTAATTCATCTGATCTTTTGCTTAAAGTTACTGACCGTCCCGGACCAGTGGGCTTGTTACGGGCTATACTGCCGGTTGATCCTGAACCTTATGTAGATTACGCTGGTTCCATAGTGGCTCGCTACAGCGATGCCAAAAATGAAAATACCGCCCGCGTAAAGGTCTATACCCCGGACGGCCAGATTATTAAGACTATAGAAGTGGTTCCCCTGTCCCCGGAACAGGTTCCTACTACTATTTAGCTGGTTGGAGATTTAAAAATACTTAGATCTATCTGATCATATATGGCCTGATATCCAGAACGGGTGGGGTGTCCCCCATCCGGCAGCAACAGGTCAGTGCGCAGATTGCTTGCCTCATCATAAAAAGCCTTGTGAAAGTCGATTACCTGGAGATTATATTTTTCTGCCAATTCATGTATCCAATCCCTTAAGCGCTGCAGGATGCGCTCCCAGGCCGGATAGTCCACGGCGGTAGGAGTACCCAGTATAACAGTAATACCAGCAGCAAGAGCTTTTTCCACCATCGTCCGGATATTATGAGTAATAAGATCAAAGGAATCCTGGCATACCACATCATTAATGCCGCCCATTAGTATTAAATGGGTTGGTTTTTCCTGAAGCACATGGCGGTCAAAGCGGGCTAGCATATCGGAGGTTGTGTTGCCGTTGATCCCCCGGTTGATTATTTCCACCTGCAACTGTTTCTGCAGCATTGCTACCCAGGAATCCTGAGGTCCATAGGGAAATCCCCAGGTAATTGAATCGCCTAAACACACGATCTTCATCCCTTATCCCCCTATGCCGCTGTATATAACCCATTGCCAATTGGTTTTACCAGGCCCATCTTTTCCAAGCGCTCCAAATGCTTTATTACCATCAGCTTTTCCCAGAACAGAACAAAAGCAGTAGGATGCAGGCGATATATTAAATGCTGATCCGCTATTTCATGTATGTCAGCCGGCTTCTTTTTCAAAAAATTATAAATGCGTTCATCCCTTTTGATAATCCGTCGTTTAAATTCCTGCATAATCTCTATGGGATCGGTATTAATATCGCTGATATGGCATGAACATACCCGCGGGGGCTTCAAGGCAATTAAGCGATCGATGGAATTGAGCATATCGTCAGGACTAGCCATAATTTCCCCATACCATGGCCCTGCTTGAGTCAAGCAAATATCACCTGTAAACAGAAATTCCTGGTCAGGAAACCAGAAACAACAGTGCCCGGCGGAATGTCCCGGTGTATGCAGTACTTCAACTTTGGTATGACCGAAATCCAGTACTTGTCCATCCGTCAATTCTCCATGGATATTTATATCCGGCTTCACACCTGAGTCCAAACCCAGCTGAGCCGCAGCCTCCCGGTAATCAACCCCGGGCATCAATTCTTCCCAGCGATCGATAGAATTGTAATACATAAAATCGTCCCAATCAGACAGAGCCTGAGTATCACTAGCATGTATATAGGTCTGAGCACCGGTGAAAAACCGGTGCCCTCTGGTATGATCATAATGATGATGGGTGTACATAACCATGTCGATTTGTTCGGGTTTAATTGACATTAAAGATTGAACATCAGCGCCAGTATCGATTATGGCTTTAACATCATCGTCAATGAATACACAGTTACAGAACATAAAACCTGCTTCACTAAAGACCAATTTGACATGATGATCAATGGAAACAACAACCATTCTCCCCTACCCCTTGTTTGTACGTGCTTTCTCTCTATCTATTCCACCGCATCCTCCAGTTGACGTATTATCTCGTCCAACTTATTGATGTTTTCTCCATAGCCGGCCCAATCACCTTCCCGCAGTCGTTGTTCCGCCCGGTCGTAGTATTCTCTGGCTAAAGCGGCTAATTCGGCTACACTGGAGGGAGCAGCAGGTTCATCACCAGGCTTTTGCTCAGTACCCGGCACCTGTCCGGCAGGTTGTCCGCCGAAAAGCTCCAGCAAGGCCTCTTCCAGGGATGGCTCCATCACTACCTTGTTGCCAAAGGCGGCTATTACTCGTTTTAATTCCGGAATACGGCCATTTTCTGCCTGGAGGTACAAAGGCTCCACATACAGGATGGAATTGGCCATGGGTATTACCAAAAGATTACCCCGGTAGACCCGTGACCCCCTTTGACTCCAGAGAGTCAGTTGCTGGGCTATTTCTGTATTTTGATTTATGCGGGCTTCAATCTGTTCCGGACCATAGACCGTCTCCTGTTTGGGAAAGTTGAAGACCAGCATTTTGCCGTAATGGTCACCATCCATGCGGGCTGCCATCCAGGCTATCATATTGGGACGGCTCTTAGGCGTATAGGGAAGCATCAACACATATTCAGCTTCCGTTTCCCCGGGCAGTTTCATAATCAGATAATAAGGATCCACCTGCTGGGGCTCTTCTCCCACAATTTCCGTAGGAATGACCCATATGTCCTCTTTATTGTAAAACACATTAGGATCCGTCATATGGTAAGTGCGGTACATGTTGGCCTGAATCTGGAACATATCTTCCGGATAGCGAATATGGGCTTTTAAACTGTCGGGCATTGATTCCAGCGGCAGGTACATACCCGGGAATATCTTCTCGTACGTTTTGATTATCGGATCATTATCATCAGCTACGTAAAATTTCATCTCCCCGCTGTACGCATTAATGGTTATCTTGACTGCATTGCGAATATAGTTGTTGCCAGCGCTGTCAAAAGGCTGGGAATAAGGGTATTTATCGGTGAAAGTGTAGGCATCCAGCATCCAGTAAAGGTGTCCCTGATCATCAATTACGATATAGGGATCCTGGTCAAAACGCAAGTAAGGAGCAACTTTCCTGACCCGCTGGAGAATGTTTCTATTCATCAGTACCTGGCTTTCACTGTGCACATCATTGGACAGTATCATCTTATAATCTTTTAACACCCAAGCTAATACCAGCCGCTTGGCCATGGAACCTACCTTGATGCCGTTCTTGCCCTGGTAAATGGTATAGACATTTTCATCTCCCATGGGATAATCGAATTCTTCCTGGTTGGTGTTTACAATAACATAGGAATTAGTGCGTTCGCCAAAGTAAATTTCCGGCCGGGTAACCTTGAGATCTGCAGTAAACTGAGGAGGAATGTCCTTGATTATAAACTCGGGGAATCCTTCCTCAGCCACTTCCGTTACCGGACTGGCTACAATGCCATAGCCATGGGTGTACATTAAACGCTGGTTAATCCAGGTTTGAGCTTCAGCTGTCAGTTCGCTGGGATCTATTTCACGGGGTGCCAGCATAACCTGGCGATATTGCCCGTTGATGGTATATCTATCGATATCCACATCATTAAATACATAGTAGGGTCTTAGCTGCTGCAGGTTTTGATAGGTGGTTTTCAACGGCTGCCAGTCCCAAAGACGAATATTGCTAATGGTACTTTCATGGGCAGGATCATTAATATCCAAGTTATAATCAATCTTAAACTCCCGCTCTTCGGCTCTGTCCAGGGCATAAGCCTGACGGGTAAAGGCAATAGCATTTTCTAAATAAGGTTTCTCCTTGTTGAATTCATTGGGCTGAACCACCAGTTTCTGCATCAGGGCTGGATAAGCGCCTCCCAGGATTATGGCTATCCCCATCCAGGCTACTATTCCCCAAATAACCCAGCTGATTTTTTGTACGAAGATATTGACCAGGATAATTAGGGCTACTGCCAGGGAGACAATCATCAATACTTTAAGAGCCAAAAGCCGGGCATGAACATCAGTATAACCCGCTCCAAATATTAAGCCATTATTGGAGAAAAGCAGTTCGTAACTATTCAGCTGGTATCCCCAGGATTTAAGAGCAAAGATCATAGCCAGGACGATAGCCAGATGCCCTTTAGCAAAGGTGAACTCTCTCCAATTCCCCAGCAAAGCTGCTGAGCTGGCATTCAGCATATAGACAACTATCAGGGTAATGAAAATGAGAACCAGGGATGACATTAAGATGCCATAAATGAACCGGTAGAAATTAAGATTGAAAAAGTAAAAACTTAAATCTTTATTAAAAATGGGATCGGATGTACCTACGGGCATTCGATTAAGGAACTGCTGTACCACAATCCAGTTGTCGGCCGCTACTGAGCTGACCAAAAAAGCCCCCAGCAAAGATGCTCCCAGGAAGATCCAAATGGCGTTTTTCCCCCGCAAAAACTGTTTCCAGGGATCTGGGTTAGGGTTCAGGTAGATGATATCCTGATCGGGGTCGCTCCGGTAAGGCCGGTCTTCTTCATTGGCCAGGTACCGGCGGGCTATGAAAAGGTTTACGGCAAATATAATAAAAACCAATAAAAATACCAGGCAATACAGCCCCACTTTGTTAATCAGAAAAGTGACGAAAACCTCTTTGAACTCCACGGAATCAAACCATAGCCAGTCCACATATAAATTGGACAGGAATGATAACAGCCATAATACAAGAACCAGCAAAATCAGCTTAATGGTACTGCTCATGGAACCCTTCTGCTGATTATCCATCCAATCCCTCCTCATAGACTTCCTTTAATAAAGTTGCCTTGCGCAGTTCACGGCATTCACAGCTGCTTTCCAAGGGTAAATCGCGCAGAACAGCAAAGAGTAATTCCCCCACTTCCTGGCTTTGATTGTAAAATATATCAGATAATTCCTGGTGAGTCCAGGGAGCAACGATTCCTTCAGCATAATTGACTACCATATAGAAACCTGCATAGCAGGCCCCTATTTCCCTAGCCAGGTAAACCTCGGGACAAATACTCTGGCCGATTACATCTCCCGCTCCCAATCGATAGAAATGCACTTCCGCCGGGCTTTCAAAATGCCGGCCGTCAGTGTTGACATAAATGCCCCGGTTAAAAATCCGGCCGGACTTCCACATTTCTCGGGCCTTTTCCGTCAAAAGCCGGCGCAGATCCGGGCAAATAGCGTCCCGCATAACCAGCAAATAGCGATCATCTATGTTTACATCCTTGCGCATGGATACATCTATGTAGTCATGGGGAATTACCACATCCCGGGGATCCAGTAAATGGTTAATTGCCCCAACGCCCCCTTCTGCCAGAATTCTCTTCACTCCAGCCTGGGCAAAAACCCAAAATACCTGGCGGGAGGCATTGGCACGAGTTACTCCCCGGCGCCATCCATGCATACGGCAAGTCAAGACCCTCCTGGGCCCTTGCTGGCCGTCAAGCTCTAACAGCTTAAAGGGCGGACTGTCCCCAAAGGGAGTAGCAAAAACCATATCCCGGTCAACAGTTTTTACATAATCCAGGTTCAGGTCTTCCGGAATCTGGATGCTTAAAGTGCTTGAGCCCCCTATTAAGGCTAATGGAGCATGGGGAATTGTCATTTAAGTCCTCCTGGAAAAATTTTAATAATGCGATACTCCGTATCCCGCAGGGCCGGTATACGCCCGGCTGAAGCAATCAATGCAATCATTTCTTCTATTTGCATACGGTAGCTTAACCCAGCTGCCCGCACTACATTTTCTTCTATCATAATGCTGCCCAGATCATCAGCGCCAAAAAACTGGGTTATCTGGCCGATTTGTTTCCCCTGGGTGACCCAGGATCCCTGAATATGCTCAAAGTTATCCAAAAAAAGACGGCTAAGGGCTAAAAACCTCAGGTACTCCAGGGAGGACATTTTTTCGCCCATTAATTCGTTATTACCGGGCTGGTAAGTCCACACGATAAAAGCCCGAAAACCGCCGGTCTCATCTTGCAAATTCCGAATACTCTGCAGGTGGAACAGGCGGTGCTCCAGGGTTTCCACGGTACCGATCATCATAGTAGCCGTACTTTTCATTCCTTCCCTGTGAGCTGCCCTCATAACCTCCAGCCACTCCCGGCTGCTGATTTTATTAGGACTAATCTGGGCACGTACCTCGTCGTGAAGGATCTCTGCTCCTCCTCCCGGCAAAGAGTCCAGGCCTGCATTCCGCAGGCGGCGGAGGGTTTGCTCAAGGGTCAAACCCTCTTTGCGGGCTAGAAAGGCTACCTCAGGAGCAGTCAGGGAATGGATGGTAATGTTATAGCGTTCCTTTATACCCCGGAACATCCTTTCAAAAAAGGCCAGGTCTAAATCCTCATTTAATCCCCCTTGAATCATCAATTGGGTGGCCCCCAGCTCCAGGGCCTCATCTATTTTCTGGTAAAGAAGCTTCTCATCGATTACATAAGCATCCGGATCATCTTTATCCCGGTAAAAGGCACAAAAGCGGCATTTGCAGGAACATATATTGGTATAGTTGATATTGCGATCTATCACAAAGGTGGTCATCTTTTCAGGGAAACGGCGATCCCGCACTGCATTAGCCGCCCGGGCCAAATCGTAAAGATCAGCTTCATTGAATAAAAAACGGAACTCATCTGGGGTCATCCGGCGACCTGCTATGATTTCCTGTAAAATATCCTCTACCTTTGGCAAAAACAACCCTTCCCTATTACAGTTTTAAAATGTTAAGCGGCGGGACATGCTCCAGCAACCCCATGCTGTAGGCTTGCCGGTAATACTCCAGCAGTCCTTCCTGTTTGGATTCGTCAAAATCAAATCGCAAGGTCTTAAAATACTCTACCAGATATTCGGGAGGAAAGTCTTCCCACTGGCTGGCCTTGCGGGCCACATCCTCAATATTTTCCAGACTATAGGCCATAGAGTCGCAGAAGGCGTCGTATATCAACTTAACCTGATCCAGCCGGTTTTCCGCAAACTCCCGGCGTATAGCCCAAACCGAAAACACCATGGGCAAGCCGGTCATATCTTTCCACTCCTGGCCCAGGTCATATACATACAGGCTATCTGAGGTTTTGTATTTGGCTCTTAAGGCATCATCGCCGATGAGCAGAGCTGCGTCAGCTTCCATGAGCATAGCCCTTAATTCCGGGATGGAATCAAAATACTCCGGTACCGCTTCATACTTGCGGGCCATGATTATGCGCAGCAGAGCCTGGGAAGTTGCTGAGGTGTTGGTTAAGGCAATTTTCCTATGATGCAGATCCTCTATAGGAACCTTGGAGAAAAGATAAATGCTCTTTACCTCACCGTCGCAGCTAACGGATATATCAGGCATTATCATATAGTCATGGTAGTTTTGAGCATATTTGATAGAAGGAATGGCAGCCATATCAAGGAGATTGGCCTGCAGCATGGCAGACAGGTCTTTGGGAGTACCTTTGATTAAATCAATATCCAGTAAAAACTTCTTTTCAATTAAGCCATAAAAGAGAGGAAAGCAATTTATAAACTGAATATGCCCAACCCTTGGCCTCATTTTGTGCCACTCCTTTTAATAAGTCTTCAGGATATTGTAAACCGTGTCCCTTTCTGTGGGTATATAGCCGGTTTCTCTTATTAAATTGATCATCTCCTGCTTGGTTATACCTTTTCTGGTCTTAGCTCCGGCAGCATGCATAATGCGCTCTTCCACAATAGTTCCGTCCATGTCATCAGCCCCGAAATGCAAAGCTATCTGCGCAATGGGAATGCCCTGCATTATCCAGAAAGCTTTGATGTGATCTATGTTGTCCAGCATCAACCTGGAGATGGCAATGGTTTTCAGATCATCAACAGCACTGGTGCGAGGTATATGGCTTAACTTGGTATTATCCGGCAGAAACGGCAGGGGTATAAAGGATTGAAAACCGGGAGCTTCCTTTTGCAGTTCCCGTATTTTCAGCATATGGTCAATGCGGTCCTCAATAGTCTCCACATGCCCGTACAGCATGGTGCAATTGGTTTTTATGCCCAGCTGGTGGGCAATGCGATGTACTTCCAGCCATTCTTCACTGGTGGCTTTTTTAGGGCATAATTCTCGCCGGATATCGTCGTTCAGGATCTCCGCTCCGCCTCCGGGCATGGACCCCAAGCCTGCTGATTTCAGTTTTTTCAGTACTTCTTCCACGGATAAGCCGCTGATTTGTGAAAAGTAGACTATTTCTACAGCAGTGAAGGCTTGAATATGAATATGAGGATAGGCTTGGTGAAATCTCTCAACAACCTCCACATAATACTCAAAAGGCATTTGGGGATGAAGAGCACTGACTATGTGAAACTCAGTTATGCCACTGTCAGCCTCCCTGCTGCCATAGTCAAAAGCCTCCTCTACGGACATCAAATAAGGTCCGCCTTCACCGTCTTCATCCACTCCGAAAGCGCAGAATTTGCAGCGGGACATGCAGATGTTGGTCAGATTAATATGGCAGTTCACATTAAAAAAGACATGCTTACCAGACTTGCGCAGCTTAACCTCCCTGGCTAACTGCCCTACATCCAGCAGTTCGGCTTCATTATATAAAAACAGGCCGTCCTCTTTATCCAGGGGTACCCCGTTTCTTACCTTGTCGGCTATTTCTTGCATACGTTTTGCCATTTAAATCTCTCCCATTAACACTTAGCTGTATTATAGCAGATTATTAAATAGGGTCAGGGCAGAAATATCCTCTAACTGATGACAGCAGCATATGACTCGAGGCGTCCTTGGGGAAGAAGAATTCCTTCCTGGTCATCGCCAAGGAGCCATGTGACATGGTGTTACATGGCGCTCTGCCAGACTCACCGTTTAAACTGCTGTCCACACTTTAATTAGGGCATATTTCTGCCTTGACCCCACTAATTATTTAGCATTCTTACGGACTTGCTCCATGTATTGAAAATATTCGATAGGATCAATTTCTTCGCTAAAAGCCAGGGCCCACTCCAATCGCCGGATTACTTCCTCGGTAGTGCCCGGTCCTGTATAAATCAAAGGCTGACAGGACAGTTTTTCTAAAAACATAGCCAGCTCAACCGCCATTTCTTCAATTTCCTGGAGGCCCTTTTTGACATTATACAGGTTTTGCTGGGCTAATTCCTTCTGCAATTCGGAGCTTTTAGCCTGTATCTCCAAAATGGTTTCGTTAATTATTCCCGCAGGGAGAAAGTTAGTCATCGCTGTCTACCTCTCAGCCAAAACTAGTTTAAATTTCTGCAGTAGCCCCCAAAAACCTTTTTTTCATTACTTTTCCAAAGCTAATTTTACAATTTTATCCACCAGCTCTTCAAAACTAATATTGACAGCCCTGGCTGCATCAGGAACTAAGCTCATTTCTGTCAACCCCGGTATGGTATTCACCTCCAGAACATAAGGATTCCCGGATTCGTCAATGCGAAGGTCCACCCGGCCAAAACCACGGCATTTTAACAAACGATAGGCATCTGCCGCTACCTTCTCCACCTTTTGCCGGACTTCTTCGCTGATACGAGCCGGTATTATGTGTTCACATTTGCCCTTAGTGTACTTGGATTCATAATCATAAAACTCATTTGCCGAGGTTATCTCAATTATGGGAAGAACCTGTATATCTTCATTTCCCAGAATAGCCACTGTAACCTCTGACCCTGATATATATTTTTCCGCCAGGGCATCACTGTCATATTGAAAGGCATGTTCCAAAGCCGGGCCGATTTTGTTTTTATCTCTAACAATTATGGTACCTATACTGGAACCCTGGGTAGGTGGTTTAACCACCAGGGGCAATCCCAGTTTTTCAGCTAATCTTGTGCACATTTCCTGGGGATCGCGATGGTACTCATCTTGGCTCACTATAACATAAGGAGCAGTAGGAATTCCCTCCAAAGTGAGATACTTTTTGGTCAGAATTTTATCCATACAAATAGCACTGCAAGCTAATCCCGATCCGGTATAGGGTATTCCCCACAAGTCCAGCAATCCCTGTACCGTACCGTCCTCACCTGGTTTACCATGCAAAGCTATAAATACCACATCCGGTTCATACTTTTTTATTTCCTCAACAGCGTCCGGATTAAAATCCCAGCCTTCTGCCTGGTAACCTTTCTTCTGTAAAGCCTCCAAAACAGCTTTACCACTCTGCAAGGATATTTCTCTTTCGGCAGATGTGCCGCCCATCAGTACTAATACTTTCATTTTGACCCTCCATCTTGTTTATATAGATAATTTATGCCCCTAGCTATGCTTATCTTTCATAATTAATATTTTCTTAACCTCTAGCCACCTTATTGTTACAGCGAGTATGCAACGTGCGGCAATTTCTGCTTTATTATGTATCATCGCGAGGAGCTGAGCGATGTGGTGATCAATTAGCTCAAACCGCAAATTATCTGCAATACAATTATCTTAAATCATATTCTGGCAATAATAAAATTATTCTTTACAGAACGTTTGTTCGTAAGTATACTTATTACAGAACACTTGTTCTGTGAGGTGAAATACAATGTTTACCGGTCTGAGTAAAAGAGAGTTCATCCGCTCATTTTTAACTGCAGTTTCTATGACGGTATCGGTTTATCTTTTCAGTGTCGGTTTCTTGCTTCTTTTCTAGCTAAACTCATATCCATCATCCCTAATGAGCTATACTTGCAAAAACAACTGATCAACAACACATTAGCCGGGGTAGTGTAAAGTTTTAGTAGGAAAAAAGAGGTCAGGAATAGAAAAGAGACCTCAAAAAG
>LFSR01000041.1 GCA_001513155.1 Syntrophomonas sp. DTU018 | reverse complement strand
TATTGAGGTCTCTTTTTTCTACATGAGACACTCAATTACCTACAAAAATTGTACACTGCCGTTTTAAGCTGTACAAGTGCGCCCAAAATAGGCAGAAAAACAAAAGGGGCCGCCCCCTGACCATCGAGCCTGTTCCCTCCTCCATGGAGGGAACAGGCCAGACAGCCAGGTAACAGCCTCTGTATAAATTTAGTTTTATACTACTCCCTGGGCCAGCATGGCATCTGCAACTTTAAGGAACCCAGCTATATTGGCTCCTACCACCAGATTGCCTTCATACCCAAATTCCCGGGCAGCTTGGCGGGACTTATGGTAAATATCAATCATAATGCTTTTCAGCCGCTGGTCAACTTCTTTAAAGGTCCAAGTGTAGCGCATGCTGTTCTGGGACATCTCCAGAGCTGAAACCGCTACCCCCCCGGCATTAGCCGCTTTACCCGGCGCAAACAGGACATTATGAGCCTGAAACAGCTTGACTGCTTCAGGGGTACAGGGCATATTGGCCCCTTCCGCCACCGCTATGCAGCCATTGGCGATGAGAGTTTGAGCTGCCCTTTCATCCAATTCATTTTGAGTTGCACAGGGCAACGCAATATCACAGGGAACCTCCCAAATACTCTCACAGCCGTCATAGTAACAAGCTCTTTGCTGATGGTTGATATATTCCTTGCAGCGTTTCCGTTCCACTTCTTTCAGTTGCTTAATAGTGGACAAATCTATACCCTCTTCATCCACGATATACCCGGAGGAATCGCTCATAGCCACCACTATGCCCCCCAGTTCCCTGACCTTTTGGGCTGCATAGATAGCTACATTTCCTGATCCGGATATAACTACCCTCTTGCCGGCAAAAGTTTCTCCCCGCTCTTTGAGCATTTCTTCGGTAAAGTAGACCAAGCCATAACCGGTAGCTTCTGTCCGGACCAGACTGCCTCCCCAGTTAATGCCCTTGCCGGTCAAAACTCCCTCATAAGCGTTCTTGATACGTTTATACTGGCCAAATAAATAGCCGATTTCCCTGGCCCCTACACCAATATCCCCTGCCGGTACATCGGTGTCTGGTCCGATATGCCGGTAGAGTTCGGTCATAAAACTCTGGCAGAAGCGCATCACTTCTCCATCCGATTTGCCCTTGGGGTCAAAATCGCTGCCTCCTTTGCCCCCGCCAATGGGCAACCCGGTAAGGGAGTTTTTGAAAATCTGTTCAAAACCTAAAAACTTTATAATACTTGCATTGACGGAAGGGTGAAAGCGCAGTCCTCCCTTGTAAGGGCCGATGGCGCTGTTAAATTCTACCCGGAAACCTCGGTTTACCTGCACCCGGCCGCTGTCATCCACCCAGGGAACCCGGAACATTATCTGCCGCTCGGGTTCAACCAGGCGTTCTATAACACCGCTCTCCACCAGTTCGGGACGGCGGTCTATAACAGGCTCCAGGGATTCCAGCACCTCCCTGACCGCCTGGTGAAATTCAGGCTCATTAGGGTTCCTTTTAATAACCCGTTCCATTACGTCTGAAATATACGACATAGAAGTTCCCCCTTTGGATGCTTCCTGCAGATTTAATGTCTGCCTAATTATAGAGATGCTGCATGTACCCTGTAAATAGATTCCCGTCAGATATATTGTATTCATGATGAAGGCCAGGATTATTTTGGGAAAAAAGTCAGGGATGATTCCCTGACTCACATAAAACGTATATTTAATTTAATTTTAGCAGGAGTATTAGCCGGCTCGCTCCGGGACTCCTCGCCCGGCTAATACTCCTGCTTCCCGGATTACACTCCTCACAAGCCGATGACACCATCAGTTGCTAAATGTTCTGCAGGTATTCATGAATGGCCCGGGCAGCCTTTTTCCCCGCTCCCATGGCCTGAATAACTGTTGCCGCACCGGTAACAATATCTCCGCCGGCAAAGACCCCGGGCTTGCTGGTTTGTCCCGTATTGGCATCAGCAACAATATTGCCATGCCGGTTTAGCTGCAAGTCCGGAGTAGTCTGACCAATCAGGGGATTGGGTCCCTGACCGATGGCCATTATAACCGTGTCAACTTCCATTTCATACTCGGAACCTGGAATGGCTACGGGCCGCCGTCTGCCCGACTCATCAGGCTCACCCAGCTCAAACCTCTGGCAAATCATAGATCTCACCCAGCCATTTTCATCGCCTCTGATCTCCACCGGGCTGGTTAGCAGTTTGAACTGTACACCCTCCTCCCGGGCATGTTCGATTTCATCTTTCCGGGCGGGCATCTCCTGTTCTGAGCGGCGATACACTATATATGATTCAAGGGCGCCCAGACGTAAAGCAGTGCGGGCACTGTCCATAGCTACATTGCCGGCCCCGATCACCGCTACCCTTTTGCCCAACCGGATTGGGGTAAGATACTCCGGGAAAAGGTATGCTTTCATTAAATTGGTACGAGTCAAAAACTCATTGGCCGAGTATACGCCATTCAGGTTCTCTCCGGGAATGTTCATAAAATAGGGAAGCCCGGCACCGGTAGCAATAAATACTGCTGCATACCCCTGAGCCATAAGCTCATCCACTGTATGGACTTTACCCACAACCATGTTGGTTTTGATTTCAACTCCCAGACGACGTATACCCTCTATTTCTCTTTCCACAATAATTTTAGGCAGCCTGAACTCGGGAATACCATATACCAGAACTCCGCCCGCAGTATGCAAGGCTTCAAAAACAGTAACCTGATGACCCAGGCGAGCCAAATCTGCTGCGGCCGTTAACCCTGCCGGTCCAGAACCAACTATAGCCACCTTTTTCCCGCTGGGGCTTACTTGTACCGGTTCGGTATTCCCCTCTTGCTTCATATCCCAATCAGCCACAAAACGTTCCAAATTTCCAATTGCCACCGGCTGGTGCTTTTTCCCCAGTACACAGCGCTTTTCACACTGGTTCTCCTGGGGACAGACTCGCCCGCAGATAGCAGGCAGGTTGTTCTTCTCTTTGATGGTACGGATGGCATCCGCATATTTTCTTTCTTTAATGAAATTTATAAAGGCCGGTATGTTTATCTCCACCGGACAACCTTCTATACACAAGGGCTTCTTGCAGTTCAAACAGCGGGAGGCTTCCAACACAGCCTGCTCTTCACTGTAACCCAAAGCCACTTCGTCAAAGCTGTTGATACGCTGGACAGCTTCCAGGCTGGGCATAACCTGCCGGTCAACTTTTACTCTTTCCGGTGACACTGGCAGTCACCTCCCCTAGTAATATGCTGCATAGCAATCTCCTCTTCTTCCCTGAACATACGGCTGCGTATCTGAGCTACCTCCCAGTCCACCAGGTGACCGTCAAATTCCGGACCGTCCACACAGGCAAATTTGGTTTCCGATCCTATCGCTACCCGGCAAGCACCGCACATACCAGTCCCATCCACCATAATGGGATTCAAGCTGACCGTGGTTTTAATCCTGTAAGGCCGGCTTAATTCCGAGACCGCTTTCATCATTACCAAAGGTCCGATGGCTACTATGTGGTCTATGGCTGTCCCCTGTTCCAGCAACTGCTGCAGAACATCGGTAACAAATCCCTTTTGCCCCGCCGAACCATCGTCACTGGTAATATAAAGCTGATCGCTGACCTCAGCCATCTCCCGCTGCAAAATCAAATGATCTGCCGAGCGAGCACCAATAATGGATATTATCTCGTTGCCGGCTTGTTTAAGAGCCCGGGTGATAGGATAAATGGGAGCAATTCCTACCCCGCCGCCAATACAGACTACCCGTCCGTAATTGGCAATCTTGGAGGGTTGTCCTAAAGGCCCCACCAAGTCAAGGATTTTATCCCCCGCTCGCAGACGGCCCATTTCGATAGTACTGCGTCCTACCTCTTGAAAAATAAGAGTCAATGAACCTCGATCACGGTTGTAATCCGCTATGGTAAGGGGTATTCTCTCGCCCTGTTCATTAATGCGAATAATGACAAATTGTCCCGGCTGGGCCTTGGCAGCAACCTCAGGAGCCAGGATCTCCCACCTTTTGATGGAATGTGCCAGCACCTGCTTGTGCAAAATCTCAAACACAACATTCGCCCCTTTAGCTGCATTTATTCAACATGTACTTCTGGGAATCTCCTGCTCATCCTTTTTTCCAAGTAATTGGTTCACTTGGACAGCATTTGATCCAGAGGCCGACGAATAATTTCCTGAATATCGTTGAACAGCTGTATGAATTTTGCTTCCGCTTCAAAGAAAGCTGCAATATCTTTTTCTTGATACAGCTTGGCAAAATCAGTGCTCAGCTGTCTGATTTCCTCCTCAGTTACTTTTTCCCCGGTAAACTGAGCCCGGTTTATAACCAGTTGGCGGTTACGAAACTCCAGCACCTTATCACGGAAATCAGGTCTTTGTTCCAGCTTATTTTTAGCCTGCACATAATTTTTAAAAGCCTCATGATTCAGAATTGATCTGGCCAGTTCATGGGCTTTATCATATGGATTAGCGGACATAAAAACACTCCTTTCCTCGCCCTTTAAGACTAACAGTAATCAGTAACAGCGGTCAAGAAAGGACTTTATTTCACATCATGGCATTTTGTTATGATATTATGCGCTGCTTATTCTGTATGGTTTGCTTCCTGATAGTACATTTTTGCGCCCTATACTGCTGATAAAACTACAGGCCCATGCTAATACTATGCATGATAACATGATAATACGCTGCTAACCCCCAATTTTGTAAGCATAACAAGGTATTTGCTTATCCAGGGATTATTGTAATTGTGATCACAATTGCAAATAGGTATTGTTATCCTTCCCAATATGCGAAGCGACCTGGATATAGTGCAAAATGGCGCAAGCGAATTGTATACCTGGTACCTTCATATTAAAATAAGGTAAGAAAGAAGGAGCGGATACCAATGCGGAAAAGAAGGGAGGAGAAAGACATGAAGTATATATCCGTAGTTGTACCGGAAGAAATCGATCGTGAACTACGGTTTGCCTGTGCGGACCAGGCAACTACCAAATCTCGTTTAGTGCGGAGACTTATTGAACAGTACCTGGAGGAATGGCGCCAGGGATTCGAAGGTAAGGGCGGACAAATCATCGGTCTGGAAGACGAGGAGGAAGCCGACAAAAAATAATAAACATAATGAATGCGGCGGAGTGTTAACGGGCTGAAAGCAGCCCGTTTTCTTTTTCTGAATAAATAGCGTTAGGAGGCTTTTAAGCCTCCTTTTTTTGCTTTTTGAAATATTACGTCAATTATCGCAATTTGCTAAATTTATATCATATGTTATTATGTTGTTAACATCACATGTTGTTATGTTATGGTGAGAGGGGAAGTCTTATGACCGGTTTGTTTGCTGCTCTGGCAATTGGAATTACCCTTATCAGTGGCACAGTCAGCATACTGTACGTGTTCAAGAGAGTTTATCTGGAAAGTTAAGTTTTTCACCTCTGGGTAAGCATAAGGAGGGATAGTGATGACTGAACTCCAGCAGACTTTTTTATTCTATACATTTATCTATTTCTTGATTAAAGGCGGCTTATATGTAGCTTTGTATGTAGCTACTATTGTTATAGAAAAGGATGCTCGTATGAGATATGCCAAACTGAGAGCGCTGCTAGCCCGGAAACGGGCGGAGGAAGCCCAGCGTTGGGCCGGAGCCTATCGCTTATACTATCAAAAGTATCATAACGGAGCTATACCTCTGAAACAGGCCAGTTAAAACCGGATGAAAGCCATCCGGTTTTTCTCTTTATTAATCATTGCTTTCTCTTATTTCAATTCCACAATCATTTCTATCTCACAACAGGCATTCATAGGCAGGGCATTCACCCCCACCGCAGCCCGGGCATGTTTTCCCGCTGCCCCGAATAAATTCTCCAGCAGTTCTGAAGCTGCATTTATGACTGCCGGCTGATCGAAAAAGTCATCAGCGGATTGTACATAGCCGGTCAGGCGTATAATCTTATTTATTTCATTCCAGTGGTTAATGGAAGATCGTACTGCTGCCAGGCAACGCAGCACTGCCAGTCGAGCAGCTTGCTGTCCCTGTTCAATAGTTACATCCCGGCCCAATTTGCCGGTATAAGCTACTTGTCCATCCTGTATAGGCAGTTGACCGGAAACAAACAGCAACTGGCCGCTCCTTTGCACGGGAAGATACAGACCTATGGCTGCGGGAATTTCCGGCAGTTTTAACCCTAACTGCTCCAGCTTGGTTTCTATCATAGCCTTCATCCTCCTCTACCAGGTGATTAAGCCTTTGATTACACCTAATATGAGGATTTTGCATATTCTCTAGCCTAGAAAACTTCGGGCTTTTTCAGGGTAAAAAAAG
>LFSR01000045.1 GCA_001513155.1 Syntrophomonas sp. DTU018 | reverse complement strand
ATGGCGGTTTGGCTAATAAGGGCAGGGGCTCATGGAGAATATGAAGAGAAGTATATTACTGAAAACCGTGTTTATGTAACCTGGGAAAATCTTGATGTTGATTTAAGTAAGCTCAAAAACAGGGATGAATTGACCGCGATTATGAATGAAAAGTACCCTGATGCCAAGCCTAAAACCATTCAAAATTGGGTAAGTCAAGTGTTTCCCTTTGCTCATGCAATTCAAAAGGGTGATCTGGTAGTATTGCCTCTAAAAACACAGCCCGCTATACAAATAGGGGAAGTAACTAGTGATTATCATTTTAATAAGAAGGCTGAAAATCCTTTTTACCATTGGCGGACAGTAAAATGGATCGGGGAAGCTATTCCTCGTGCTCATTTCGGCCAGGACTTGCTTTATTCTTTTGGTGCATCTATGTCTATATGCCGCATAAAAAGGAATAATGCCGAGGAACGTCTTAAATCTATGCTCAAAAATGGCTGGAAACCCGAAACGCTGCCTAAGCTTGTTACTGGAGTGACCGAGACCCAAGGTGATAGTGAGGAATATACAAATCTGGAGGATTTAGCTCGTGATCAGATTGCCCAACTTATTTCCTTGCGGTTTAAGGGTCACAATCTGACTCGCTTGGTAGAAGCTATTCTTAAAGCCCAGGGCTATACCACCTATTTAAGTCCAGAAGGACCTGACGGTGGAGCAGATATCCTGGCTGGTGCAGGTCCACTGGGCTTTGGAACACCGCGCCTTTGTGTAGAAGTTAAATCAGGGGAGACCCCTGTTGATAGGTCCGCGGTGGACAAACTTTTAGGTGCAGTTACCAAGTTTGGTGCCCAGGAGGGGTTATTTGTGTCCTGGAGCGGATTTAAGAGCAATGTACATAAGGAAATGGCCACAAGTTTCTTTCGGGTGCGCCTCTGGTCGCAAAAGGAATTGCTGGAAGCCTTATTTGCCAACTATGATCGTTTAGATGAGGATATAAAAGCAGAGTTGCCGCTAAAACGTATTTGGACTGTTGCTGCACAAGAGCAGGGTGAATAGACTCTGCTCTTATGCTTTTTAGACCGGAGAAATAATGCGCTGGCATGATCAGGTTTGTTTGGGTGAGAGGGGGCTATTGGATGATTTTAAATGACGCTGTTGCAGAGCGAATTATGAAAATATACGAAGATATGTACATGAAAGGTGAATTGCTTTCGCAGGCCCAGTTAACTATGTACTACCAGACATTTCAGGCAAAGTTCGGTCCGGAACAACTGGCAAGTATGGACGGATATTCATTATTAGAATTCATGCATAATATCAGCAATAGAGATAGTTTGGTTTATTGGTTAGAGTTTAAGGATGATGAGGAATTTCCTACTAAAAGATTCGGCAGTATTCATGGCGGATCAAATCTGAAATACGGGGTTTACTTGAGTAAAGAACGAAACACCTGGGTTACGGGTAGCTCGAGAAAGATAGTGGAATTGTCGGTTGAAGAAGCTATCGCAATTGCACGCAGGCATCGTGACCAACTGCTGAAAGGTGCAGATCTGCTGGACAAGTTGCCGGCAGATGCCGGAGATGAGGATTACTTAAAATTGCAAATAGATATGAACGAACAGGCTCCCGATGTAAGTGATACGGCATGGGGGCATAAGTATTTTAGTCTGCTTTTCCCGGACAAATTGGATTGCTATCATGTTCCTGATTACCAGCGTGCTCACCTGATCAGAATGGGAGTGTTTCCTCCCCCCCAGGAAGGACGATACGTTATAGCCGGACGGTATGTTGCTATTACCCGGCAGCTAGGTATTCATATAAATCACTTAATGGCCGTTCTAAACAAAATGAATGGCCGGCCTTACCGGTACTGGAGAATTGGCACAAGTGACGGTACTAAACCCAGAAACAGATGGGACTTGATGCGTGAAGGCAATTGTGTTGCGGTGGGTTTTTCGAAAATAGAAGATCTTTCTGACCTAACTTATGATAAAAAGTCTCACCTGCGGTTAAAAGAGATAATGCACGAAAAGTACCCCACTAACCCGGCTGCTGAAGGAAGGGCTGCGCAGCAGTTATTCAATTTCTTCGGTGCAATATCAGAGAATGATTTGGTTATCGCCGCTGATGGTGGCACAGTAATCGGAATTGGTCGAGTTACCGGAGATTACTATTACGATCCATCCTCTGACTTTCCCCACCGTCGCCCTGTAGAGTGGTTGTCCTTTGATGAATGGAAGCTTCCTGAGGCGGAAGGCTTGCAGACAACGGTATATGAATTAAAGAAACCCCAGAATCTTATTGAAATAGAGAGAATTTTATTTAAGAGAAAAACCTTGATTGACCCGGTACTCCCGAAGAAAAAGACTATTTTGGAAGGGTTACCAGGCAGGATCCAGGCAGTGCTTGAGCGCAAATCCCAGGTGATACTCTATGGACCTCCCGGAACGGGGAAAACTTACTGGGCGGAAATCACGGCGCGAGAATTGGCAGCTCACAAACGGTTCGGCAAGGCTTTCAGTGAATTGTCTGCCGAGGAGCAAGAAGTGATTTTTGGCCAAAATGGATTAGTCCAATTGTGTTCATTTCATCCTTCTTATGGTTACGAGGATTTTATGGAGGGCTACCGGCCTCGCACTCAAAATGGCCAGATGGTTTTTGAGCTTCAGGATGGCATTTTTAAACGGCTTTGTTTGCAGGCTCAGCAAAACCCGGAGCTAAACTACTACTTGATTATCGATGAGATCAACAGGGGTGACATCCCAAGAATATTTGGCGAATTGCTGACCGTTTTGGAAAAGAACAAGCGAGGCAAGAAAATCCTGCTTCCTTTATCCAGGCAAGAATTCTCTGTTCCTCCCAATGTTTATATAATCGGCACTATGAATACAGCTGACAGGTCTATCGCCCTGTTAGATACTGCCCTGAGACGTCGCTTCGGGTTTATTGAATTAATGCCGGATACAGAGCTTCTAAAAGATGCGGTTGTGGATGGCATTCCGTTAGGATCTTGGCTGCATTCTCTAAATAACCGCATTTGCCAGAATATTGGCAGAGATGCCCGTAACCTGCAGATTGGTCATGCTTATCTCATGGAAAAAGACCGGCCTATTCATAGCCTGCCCCGATTAATGCGTGTGGTACAGGAGGATATTATACCTCTCTTGGAAGAGTATTGTTATGAGGATTACAAGACACTGGAGCTAATTCTGGGTTCTGTTTTAGTTGATGCAAAGCAGCAGAGAATACGCCATGAACTTTTTGAGCCAGGCCGGGAAGATGCCTTTATTGAAGCGTTGCTTGAACATATTCCAGAACTAACTATTCCTGAAGATCGGTTAGTTGAGATAGATGATCTTTTGGAGAATGATATTGATGAACAAAATAGTGATTGATCTTCGCGAGCATGAGGAGTGTATAACTGAAGAACCCGTGGAGATAACAAGCCGGGAAGATAAGGACCTCGCTCGAACGCTTACCGAATCAGGCAAACTTGAAATATACGAAACGCGCCACGGCTTGCATATTAAATCTAGTTCATATGTAGGCAGTCTTACCTTAGGGAATCTTCAAATCAATATTAATCCTAAAATCAATGGTGCACCATTTTTGCGCTTGTTACGCTATGCCTACAATTTAAGAAATTTTACGTTTTTCCCTCTAACCGACTATCAATCGAGATCTTTGTCGTTCCAAGAAGTATTGATTATTCAACTGATCGCAGAGGCGAGGGAGTTAATAATGCGAGGTCTGAATCGCCAATATGTTCCTGTAGCCGAGTCCTTGACATTACCTCGCGGAAGAATCGATTTTGCTGCCATAGTAGCTAGCGGAGGGATAATAGAAGCTAAATTGCCGTGTCATTATTTTCAGCGCATGGAGGATCACCTGTTAAATCAAGTCCTGATGGCTGGCTTAATGATGGCTGAATCGCTTACTGATGATTTAGAAATCAAACAGCAAATCAGGCGATTAGTGAGAATAATTGAGAATGATGTCAGCAGAATACAGCTTAACCTCAATGTGTTAGACAAGGCCAAACGAGAAATTAACCGGTTGAGTTCCGCTTATCGTCCTGCCCTGACAATTATAGAGATACTCTTAAATGCTCAGGGAATTGAGCTGACCGACATTCAGTTGGTAAAGCTACCGGGTTTCCTATTTGACATGAACCTTTTTTACCAGTCATTATTGGAAAGGTTTCTTAAAGACAACCTGCCTGATTATCAAGTGAAGGGCCAAAAGTCTATGTATGGGATGATGGCATATGCAAGAGGCTACAATCCCCAGGGGAAAAAAGCACCGGTCCTGCGGCCTGATTTTGTTATATATGAAGGCAAGCAGGTAGTAGCGGTTATGGATGCTAAATACCGAGATCTATGGGAGAAGGATTTACCTGCCAATATGTTATACCAGTTGGTAATTTATGCCCTGAGTAAAGATGGCAGGGGTTCAGCCACCATTCTGTATCCCACATTAAACAGGTCAGCCAGAGAGGCGCGTATCGAAGTAAGGGAACCAGCGGCAGGGGTTAACCAGGCTTCAGTTATATTGAGGCCGGTAAACTTGCAGGAGATGGATACTGTACTGGCAAACAAAGGCAAGTCTGAATATGACAAACGCCGCACCGAAATGGCTATGGAAATGGTGTTTGGCAAAGTTTAGGATTGCAACCAGGACTAACACAACCAGTCGTAGTGTTATTAGGCGAAACACCTGAGGTAATAGCTCTGGCCAGCAAAGCAGGATTCCGCTGCTTTACGGATATTGAATCATTCAAGAATTATGTCAAACATGATGTATTAAAAGAAGAAAACAATTATGATGAAACATTAACAGCATAGACGCAAAGAAGGGGTAGCGTTCCCCTTCTTTGCTGGTGATATAGAATAATATTTTCAGGTGGGTCTTAAGTCCCAGTTCCTTTTTAATCTTCATCGTCATCATCATCTCCCGGCAGGTGGGGGACAAAGTTCTCGTCTAGTATATACGATGCAAAGTCATTGCCCTGACCATCGT
>LFSR01000013.1 GCA_001513155.1 Syntrophomonas sp. DTU018 | reverse complement strand
ATGGCCTGACGGCTGTTGGCTCCGGCAAACAAAGATATATGCCGGAAATGCTCTTCCATGCCCGGCTGGCAATACAAGCACTCACCCATGCCCACCCGGTGCACCACTTTGACATCCTTCAGCTCGGCATAACGCTGGCTCATGGCTTTGGTGAGGGTGCGCGGCTCTCCGCAGGCGTGGCCTACTACTACATAATCACCTGATTTTATAACCTTTACCGCTTCTTCTGCTGTGCATATTCTGCTCTGATAATAATCCTGCCAGTTCAACAAAGGGAATTCCTCCTATTCAGTTACAAGCCTAGATAAGCTTTCTTTACATCCGGGTTGTTGCTGATTTCTTCCGCTGTGCCTTCCAGAGAAATGGAGCCGTTTTCCAGGACGTAAGCCCGGTCGCTTAGTTTCAGAGCCTGTCTTACGTTTTGCTCCACCAGCAATACGGTAATACCCTCTTTGGCAATGGTAGATATCAGTTCGAAAATGGTCTGGACCAGCAGAGGAGACAAGCCCAGGGAAGGTTCATCCAGCATCAATATGCGGGGCATTCCCATAAGAGCCCGACCTATGGCCAGCATCTGCTGTTCCCCGCCGCTCAAGGTGCTTCCTACCTGGTTTTTACGTTCTGCCAGCCGGGGCAGCAGGTTAAATACGTACTCGAGATTTTTCTTACGTTCCTTCTGGGCTCTGGGCATGGTGGAACCTATCAGCAAGTTCTCATAAACGGTGAAGAAGGGGAATACTCTCCGTCCCTCCGGTACATGAATGATACCCAGCTCCGTAATTTTATGAGGAGGCAAATTATCGATCCTTTGGTCCTCAAACCAGATCTCACCGCTGGTAGCAGGAATCAGACCGGAGATAGTTTTCAGGAGAGTGGTTTTACCCGCACCGTTGGCACCGACTATACTGACTACTTCTCCCTTATTTACTTCGAGCGAAAGATTTTTGATGATCTTAACATCGCCATAACCGGAATTAAGATTCTTAATTGATAACAGCTTCATATTCATCACCCAAATATGCCTTGATAACCTCAGGATTATTAGTAACTTCCTGGGGTGTTCCTTCGGCAATTTTCTTTCCATAGTCTAGGACAACTATGTGATTGCAAATCGCCATAGTAGCCTGAAGAACATGCTCGATCATCAAAATACTTATTCCGCTCTTGTTAATGTCTTTGATCATATCTACGGCCTCCTCTACCTCAGTGGGGTTTAGGCCCGCCAGGACTTCGTCCAGTAACAGAAGCTTGGGGTCAGTTGCCAGTGCCTTGGCTACTTCCAAACGTTTGCGATCCGCCAGAGTAAGGCTTTTAGCCAAAGCATTCACTTTGCGCTGCAGCCCTACTCGCTCTATAACCTCCATAGCAATCGCTTTTGATTTATTGCGATTGCTGGTATGAGCAAAGCCGCCCACCATTACATTTTCCAGGACAGTCATGGAACCAAAGGGCTTTACGATTTGGAAAGTGCGTCCTATACCTTTACGGTTGATCACGTGAGGGGGCAAGCCGGTGATGTCCTCTCCATTGAATATTACCTGGCCGTGAGTGGGTTTATAGACGCCGGAAATCAGGTTGAAAGCAGAGGTTTTGCCAGCACCATTGGGACCGATGAGACCAACGGCTTCTCCGTAACCAACTTGCATGTCCAGGTTGTTTACAGCAATCAGACCTCCGAAATTTATAGTGAGTTGTTTAACTTCCAGAATGCTAGCTGACACTGCTCTCATCCTCCCCCCGGTCAGATATTCCTAAAAAGCGGTTGTAATATTTTTGCAGTATATCTATGATTCCCTGGGGCTTGAACATAATTACGAAGACTACGATTAATCCATAGATGAACAAGTGCAAGCCTTGAGCCATGTCGCTGAAGTAGAATTGAATCACTTCACTGATGGCGTGCAAGGTAATGCCGCCCACTACCGGACCAAATACCGTTCCGCTGCCGCCCACTACTGCCAGGAAGACCATTTCATTGGACATCATAGGACCGGCAATAGCCATGGGTTCCAGGTAGCGGATCAGCATGGCATAGAATACACCGCCAATAGCAGTGAAAAAGGCGCTGTAGGCTGCAGCCACCAGCTTGGCATTACGAACGTTGATTCCCAAAGCTGCGGCAGCGTCCTCATCCTCTTTCAGGGCTGACAAGTAGAATCCCAGACGGGAATTTTTCAGCCAGTAGGAAAAGACCACTACGATAACCAACATGGCAAGGGCCAGATAGTAATAGGGTACTTTAGACATAAACTGGAGATAGGCGGGAGCATTGCCCATCAATCTTACAATCAGTCCTTCCGCTCCGCCTACATGGAAAGGTCCCAAGGTCATGGTATTTTCGATCAGCACCATTACCCCGGAGCCGATAGCTACTGTTGCCAGAGCGTAATAGGCTCCCCGCAGTTTGAAGGTAGGATAGCCTATCAGGGTACTGAGCAAAACGGCTGCAGCGCCCCCGGCGAACATGCCTATCCAGGGACTGATGTTGAAATCGTTGAACAGCATTATAGTTACATAGGCACCTACTGCGGTGAATATTCCGTGGCCCAGGGAAAGCTGGCCGGCAAATCCGCAGAATAAATTCCAGGACGAAGCCAGATAAGCCCACAGCAAGCACATGGTAATAACATGGATGTAGTACGGCTTGGTAACAAATAGGGGAATGCTGAGCGCTATAGCCAATATTATTACAATTAATCCGATCTTCTTTTTCTGAACTATATCCACTAAACTTCACCTACCATTCCAAGCGCGAACCGAACAAGCCCGACGGTTTCACAAATAGTATCAACAGGAAAACCAGGTACACCACTACAGTGGTCAAGGTGGCAGTCATGTATTGAGCGCCTATTGATTCAATCAAACCGATTATAATGCCGCCCAGCAGAGCACCGGGAACACTGCCCAGGCCACCCAATACCACTACTATAAAGGCTTTAGTCATGAAGACGTTGCCCACCGTAGGGTGAACATAATAGAAAGGAAGCAACACTATAGCAGCCACGGTCAGCAGGGCTGTACCGATACCAAAGGCTATAGCAAAGGTCTTGGGACCGTCTATACCCATCAGCAGGGCGGTATTTCTGTCCTGACCGCATGCCCGCAGCCTGCGTCCCAATTCTGTATGTTGCAGGAAAAGGTAAAAAGCATAAGCTATTACCAGGGCTAAGATCAAAGCGTAAAACCGGGCTGCACTTACGGTTATTCCGCCCAGAGCTATAGTGGCATCGGTAACTGTGGTTTTTGCCATAACATAATCAGCACCAAAAACCATCAGGGCCAGATTCTCAAATACTATAGCCAGTGCTGCGGTTAACAGTAAAACTGCTATGGGCTCGCGTACGTCCTTCTGGGCATCCAAAACCGGCTTAATAAAAACTCTTTGGACAAAATATCCAAAGCAAAACATGATCGGAGCTACAACTATAATCATTAGATACGGATTTACGCCGGAAAACTTCCATATCCAGTAGCCAACCATCATGGACAGCATGAGCAATGCACCATGGGCAAAGTTAATTATTCTCATAATCCCAAAAATCAGGGTAAGCCCCAAGGCAATAAGGCCGTAAATTGCTCCCATGCTTATTCCATTTACTACTGCAGATAAAAAGTCCACTAAAAAGATCACCCCTTTTTGTGGTCCGGTAAAGGCAAGATGCCTTTACCGGATAATTTTGGACTTATTGCCCGACACCAGGATAAGGCCATACTACTTCGAAGCCCGGACGAGCTTCTTCTTCAGGCCATACAGTTACCCGCTGCATTTTGCCGTCAACTTTGCGCATCTGGCAGATAACCAGAGGAGCATTAACCATCTGACCAGTCTCGTCAAAGACTATTTCAGAAGCATACATCTGAGTGGGACCCTCAGTAATCTTGGTCTCAGCAAAGGCTTTTCTGAGGGCTTCTGGATCGGTAGATCCTGCTCTTTCCAGAGCATCGGCAATGATGTACATAGCAACATAAGCTTTGACTGCTTCTGCGTTCATGGCATATCCGTATTTCTCAGTAAACTTCTTGTTGGTTTCCGCAGAGAATGGGCGGTTTACGTCTGGCTCCCAGGTAGATATGTCGAAATAGTATTCACAGTTATCCCCGGTTAACTCAAAGTATTGCGGATCAGCAAAACCGCCGCTGGTGCCGATGAAAGCTATAGGTTTAACCTGGTGTTCAGCAAAGGTATTGGTTAACAATGCCGCGTCGGATACGTAGGATACTAGCATGATAATGTCAGGATTCAGGTTTTTGCATTTCAGAACCACCGGGGTTAAGTCAGAAGAGTTGGAGGGATACGGTTCTTTTAATACGATTTCCAAGCCAGCTTCAGGGATATATTTTTCCCAGGCACGTACTGCGCCCTGACCCCAGGAGGTATTCTCATAGATCAAAGCTACAGTCTTTACCGGAGTGCCAAACTTCTCGGACATTTCTTTGATGAATTTTACCTGGTCACGGTTACGCCAACTGGTCTTTTCCGCCAACCGGAATACATATTTGAAACCGCGTTCAGTAATCTGGTCTTCTGAAGGTACAGGAACAAAATAGGGTACTCCGTATCTTTCTGCAACTTCAGTGGAAGGCATGGCTACACCGCTTTGATAACAACCGGTGATGAGGGCCACCTGTTCATGGGTTATCAATCTTTCTGCTTCGGAAACGCCGGTAGCCGGGTCGCCCTTACTGTCAGCATAAATCATTTCGATTTTAGCGCCGCCCATGGACTTGATGCCGCCGGCAGCATTGATTTCTTCTACTGCCATGTCACGAGCTTGCTGGCCGATCTTGCCCAGGGGAGCTGCGGAACCTGACAGGGGGAGTATATTCCCGATCTTAATGGTCTCAACTTTGTCAGAGCCGGATTCACTGCCGCCACCACAGCCGACTACAAAACTCATCATCATAGTTGCTACCAGAATCAAACCGACTAATTTTGTATACCTTCCTCTAAACAACAACATAAATTCCCTCCTTAGCTAAGAATAAAAAGTTATGACCGACTGTCAGTGCTCTAAATTATTCCCCTCCTTTGTCTATAGAATTGCTAAACTGTATACCTGCAATATGCCTGCCAACTAATACAACATGGCGGGAATCGAGCATTACCGGCTTTTCTGGCTGGCAGCGAAGACTGAATGATCCTGCCGGACGAACCGGAAGCGGTTCACTACCGATGGCTCTATATAAAAAAAATGTTGCCCGGACACGAAATATCAAGGGTACAGCATTTAAAAAAAATAGGTGAACCGGAAACGGTTCACCTACTCAAAAATGACTCGTTATATCTGGTTATAAAATACAATTATATCAAGCCAAGTGTATCCCATAAGTAGCCACTTTGCGGCACAGGGTGGACTGGCTGATTCCCAGGGCAGCAGCGGCTTTGCGGGTGCTGCCGTATTTGGCCAGGTAGGTGTTGATATAATGTTTCTCCAGGTTTTCCACCAATTCCCGCAGGTTGACCATCGGCTGCTGGGTGGGATCCATAGTTGTCTTGTTATTATAAATGTCCACGCTGAAAATGATATCGCCGGGATTGGTCACTACTGCTCTTTCCACTACATTCTTCAGTTCGCGGACATTGCCCGGCCAATCATAACTTACCAGTATGTCAATTGCCTGGGGAGCTATTTGCTTGTTTAAGCCATATTTTTCATTGAACTTCTTCAGGAAATGCTCCACCAAAGCTGGGATCTCTTCACGTCGCTCCCTTAAGGGAGGTACTACTATGGGAATTACATTCAAACGGTAGTACAGGTCTGTTCGGAACTGGCCTTTATTCACCATTTCGGCTATGTCCCGGTTGGTTGCGGTAATTATGCGCACATCAATTTTGGTAGTCTTGGTACTGCCGATTCGGGTAACCTCATTTTCCTGAATTACTCTCAGTAATTTGGCCTGCACACTCAAAGGCAGTTCACCTATTTCGTCCAACAGCAGAGTGCCTCCGTCAGCCAGTTCAAATATGCCCAGTTTTCCGCCCTTTTTGGCTCCGGTGAAAGCCCCTTCCACATAACCAAATAACTCCGACTCCAGCAAGGATTCCGGTATGGAAGCACAATTAATGCGAATGTAGGGCTTGTCCTTGCGGGGACTGGCCAGGTGTATCTGGTGAGCAATTATCTCTTTGCCCACACCCGATTCTCCGGTTATCATTACCGCGGAATCAAATTGGGCAATCTGCTTTACCGTTTTCATAAGCTCAGCCATAACCGGCGAAGCCACTACATAATCACAGTATCCCTTCAGCTGGAAATACTCGGTTTTGTAATGCCGGCTTAATTCTTCTTTCTGTTCCACTGCCCGCTTCAGTTCATTGAGCTCAGTGATATCACGCCCGTTGGTAACTACAGCAATCAGGTCTCCCTTTTCATCAAAGACCGGGTTGCCGGTAACCAGCACCGTACGTCCGGTTTTAATCTTCTGTACAAAGGTGACCGGCTTTAAGGTTTCTATAACCTCGATACTGCAGGACCGGTCATAAAAGCCCTGAGCAACTAGTTCATACATGGTTCTTCCCAGAACTTCTTCCGGCTTTATTCCGGTTAAGCGATAATAGGACGGGCTGACTTTGGTTACCCGACCCTCAGCATCAGTTACAAATAGGTAGTCATAAGAGGCTTCAAAGATAGCATCCATTTGTTCCTTGAGGTGTTTGGCTTCCTGCAGGTCGTCTAACTCCATGTTCAGGTAGCGAACTACGTCTGAGCGAGTGACAATTCCTACTACCGTGCCGTTCTGCACCACCGGAAAGCGGCTTACCGGCCTGTTCAATATAGTTTTAACATCGTCATCAGGGTGACAAGTGATTACGTCCTTGATCATTAATTTATCGATAGTTGTATCAAAAGAAATGCATTCGGCTACCGCTTTAAAAAGTTGGTTCTTGGTAAAGAAACCTACCAGTTTACCATTTTTGACTACGGGAGCCCCATCAACATGGTGTTTAAAAAACAATGCTGCCGACTCAGCAATGGTCTGACGGGGAGACAAGGTATAAGGATTCCTTGTCATAATATCGCTAATTTTCATGCTAAATCACCAGCCTTCTAATCCATAATATCTGATGATTTTACATTATTCAACATTCCCATTTGGGCGTATGTAGCGAATATTCTGTACTATTCAGGTTGCTGGACTATTAATACTGTGTCACTGCCTGTCAGGGTGATTCAAAAATGCGTCAGAATTTTGCCGGTTAGGTGAATCGGCCCATCCTTACCTTACCGGAGCCTGGGCCGGCTGATATTAAGTAATTCCTTTACTATGGTACTATAGATAAAAAAGCCATCTTATCAGTCATCGCAATAGCCACCTATGGCCCAGGCCACGATGAATCAAAACTCCAGGGTGCCATTGCCAGGAGCGAGGCCACGTGGCGATCTGTTAGCTCTAAACGTAAGTTGACATAGAGATTGCCATGTATCTTCGGGGTTCCCAATGGCATCAACGACACATTTTACAGCAAGGATAGCAGCCATGTGGCGAGCTCAAGCCAAGTTTGCAGGATATTAAACATGCAATAAGGAAGGGGGCTTTTGCCTTTTGACCAAGCAGCGGGCTAAAATGAACCGGACTATTACCCTGACTGACAGTGAGCGGGAAATACTCCGCCAGCAGCTGTTACGGATGCCGATTGATCCCGGTATTGACCTGCTGAACCGGATTATTTGTGCTGACCTTTTTGAAGCTGTTCACTGCATACCAAGAGAATCAGTGGACCTGCTGTTCGTAGATCCCCCCTATAACCTCAACAAAAAGTTTCACAACAACAGCTTTACCAAAATGGAACTGGACCAATATACCCAGTGGATGGATTCCTGGTTTAAGCTCCTTTTGCCCACCTTAAAACCGAAGGCTTCAGTTTATGTCTGCGGTGACTGGCGCAGTTCCCCCGCTATATATGAAGTACTTTCCAGCTACCTGTACGTCCATAACCGCATCACCTGGGAGAGGGAAAAAGGCCGGGGATCCTCAAAAAACTGGAAGAATGCCTCGGAAGACATATGGTTTGCCACGGTAAGCAGGGACTATTACTTTAATGTGGAAGCAGTGAAGCTAAAGCGCCGGGTAATAGCTCCCTACCGGGATGCCGATGGCCAGCCCAAAGATTGGAATGAAAGCAGGGAAGGCAATTTTCGCCTCACTTATCCCTCCAACCTGTGGACCGATTTGACCGTCCCCTTCTGGTCCATGCCGGAAAATACTGACCATCCCACTCAAAAACCGGAAAAGCTGCTGGCTAAGATAATACTGGCCAGTTCCCGGCCTCAGGATGTAGTTTTCGATCCCTTTCTTGGTTCGGGTACTACTGCGGTGGTGGCCAAAAAACTGGGGCGCAATTTTTACGGCATTGAATTGGAGGAAGAATACTGCTGCCTGGCTGCGAAACGGCTGCTGATGGCTGAACAGGACCCTTCCATTCAAGGCTACAGTGACGGTGTGTTCTGGGAAAGAAACACCTTTAGGGAGCAGAGGTAAAAATCCAGGCTGTAGTGCAGCTATGCTGAGACGCCGGAGGGTCTCAGAGGGATCAGCCGGTTGTTTTCTTGCTCATAATGATATTTGCAGGAGCAACTTTTACTTAGCTGTTTATCAGAACAAGCAGGTGTTTAAGGAAAGCTGACCCCAGGAACATTGTGTTCCTATGGCAGGAAATATCTCCTAATAAGTAGAACCCATTTGGAAAATTCATAAGGCAAAGCGAGGTTTCTGGAAAGAAAAGCAGCAACGGCTCTGGCTTTGGCAAGCCTGAGAGTATGCTGCCAAGGGGGAGGGAACCAATATTGCAGGAACGCCAGCTCTTCCAGGGCTTGATTCAGGCGCTGGGGGTTTTTCTTTTGGTTGAGGGTATATATGTGCAAAGCCTGGGGTTTTTGGATTCTCTGGTATACCAGGGTGACAGATACCCCGACTGGCTAAGCCCCACCGTTTATATATTAACGGGGGTTTTGCTGCTGCTTGGCTCGTCTGTTATAACGAGCTTCGCTTATGGCAGCAGTTGCAGCCAATGGTCTCTGGCGTCAATTGTGCCAATGGGAATCAAGCTATTGGGTTTGTGGCTTATTTACCGGGAACTGATAATTCTAGCTAATCTCGCTGACCACTGGAGAATGAATCTTTTGCCGGAAACGGCGCCTCCTATAGACATACCCTATTGGGGCGTTCAGATGGTGGTGGCCCTGGCAATTCTTGCTGCAGGCTTGTTCTTGTTGCGCTGCCGGCCCAAAGGGGAAACTAACCGGGGAGGTTTTTAACATGCTGCAGGAAAGAGATGTATTTAGAGAAGTTATCCGCCTGGTAGGCCTGGCCTTGTTAGTTTACGGATTATACATGGCCCTTCAATCCGGGTTAAGTATATTCTTTTTTTCTCCTTTTACATATGGTGCCCATATTAACTGGTTGCTTCTGATCAGCCCCATAGCATACGCCCTGCTGGGATTGGTGTTTTTGCTCCGGCCGGCGCCCATAACTGCCTTCGCCTATCCTCGCCCGCAAATAGGGGAGTGGGGCAGCCGGCAGATGCTTACTATGGGAATCAAGTTATCGGGTCTGTGGCTGATAATTGCCCATTTAGATACCTTTCTGCGGCACTTGCAGTATTGCCTGTCTCAAGTTCCCATATTGGGACAATACCAGGTATTAACTCACAATATATGGATAGCAGTGGCCATTTACCTGGTTATTATTGTAATAGGAGTAATCATGTTTCGTTACCAGCCCCGGGACAAATAAACATAGGGGAAAAATTGAAAAATCCTTTTCTGCTCTCGACTACATGACTCATTAAAGTACAAAAATTAACTATACATAAAGATGAAATACCCCTCTTTGAAGCTGTCCACTGCATACCAAAAAAATCGGTGGACCTCCTGTTAGTAGACCCCCCTTATGACCTCAACAAAAAATTCACAACAAATAATTCCTGAGGTTTTTAATCTGCAGCGTAAACCAAGTGGTATAGTAGTCGCCTGTCAACAAAAAGGGAGATTTCGCGATTAAAAGCTGGAAAGGAATTTATTGATTGCATTTTTAGGAACATAAGACTAGGACTTTAGAAAACAAGCAATTAAATTGATTATGGGTCGTGATTCCCATTTAGGGGCTTATAACTCAACATTACTAATGAACAGAAGAATAGAATGACAAAAGCCAACTCTTGCTAAAAGTGACACAATATGTGACAATTAAGCATGGCATTCAGATGGAGATTTTAAGTGGTGGAAGTTGATTTGCTGATTTTATATTGTAAATAGTCTTTAAGCTCCGCCATTATTTCAATTTTCCTCTTGTCGTCCAGATTTGAGGAATCCAACAAATCCTTGACTTCCAACAGTAATTGTTCTACCGGATGATGTACTGACTGCAATTCCTTACCCAACAGATAGTCAACGGATACGTCAAAAAAGCTAGCCATCTTGATTAACATGTTATGATTGGGACGGCGAGTACCATTCTCATAGCTGGATATTGCTGAACGAGAAATACCTAGCTTCTGGGCTAACTCGGCCTGGCTTAAATTGGCTTGTAGGCGGAGATTTCTTAAAATATTGGCGTAATTTGTCATAAGTTAATTATAACAAAAGTATCCCCTGATGACATCCTATTGTCATAGCCTGTTGCTAATATCTAAACCAAGGGGGGAGATAGTTAGAAATCCGGGTGGATACCTATGATTTTGATATAATTCTGGCTTGCTTTTGGCTTAATGATCAGGGAATCTGGGAGGGAGTTATAACAAAGGACCTGGAAAAAGATATTGAAGCTAAAATCATCATCTCTGACCGCATCGCTCTAGTCATCAGACGTCCCCCACCGCAATCCAGTGATTCACACTGTGCTATAACTATATAATTGAGTATTTCGGCTCAAGATGGGACTTATTTTGCGCCTGATTGACACAATACGTGTCAATAGATATTTTAATTTGTACTCCGAGATCTACGGTATAACGCCAGAGAAAGGAGGTATTTTTGGGAGATAACTTTCCACACCGAGAATAAAAGGTTAAAAAACAAAGGGGGAGAGGGTATTGCAAAAGAGTAAAGCTGTTGCTGTTATAACCTTGATGTTTTTAATACTGGCTTGTTTTAATCCGGCTTGCTTAGCTGCTTCTTTTGGTGATATTAGCAACCATTGGGCTAAAGACTACATAGCAGAGATGGTGGATCAAGGTATTATAAGCGGTTATCCCGATGGAACTTTCGGGCCAGATGGGAAAATTACCCGGGCTGAATTTGCTACCTTATTGAGGATTTTGCATAACTCCGTTTTTCTTGAAGTCAGTGCAGTGAATACATCGTTAAA
>LFSR01000015.1 GCA_001513155.1 Syntrophomonas sp. DTU018 | reverse complement strand
CTGGAATCCTTGGCATCCGACAAAAATAGATGCTGAAGTAATTCTGAGTCGATGGTAACATGGTATTGAGCCATTGCAAGGTCACCTCCGGTTGTGGTTTGTTTTGGTCACTTACCATTCTAAACCAGGGGCCTTGTCTTGGCTCTTCATTTTACACAATTATATGGACTTAACTGATAGCTGAAAGGCTGGCACAAGAAGATTTTGACGAAGACGACTATGATATTGAATTAGATTTTTCAGTTAAGGAAAGCATGTTAATACCATAAATCCGAGGGTGGTCCTCGGTTTTATCTGCTTTCTGGAAGGAATTGGAGGAAACCCAACGAATAATAAGACGATCGCTCCCACTATGTACATAAAAAGGAGGTTGCAGCATGAAACGGCTGACCAATTACTTTTTACAGGGACTGCTGTTCCTGGTACCGCTGGTAATAACCGTTTATGTATTTTACTTTCTGTTTCAGAAAATTGACAGCTTGCTGCGGATTCCCATACCTGGAGTTGGCATTATTCCCGGGGTGGGTTTTGTGGCAACCATATTGATAGTAATACTGATCGGCTTTTTGGTTTCCAATTTTCTTACCAGGAGAATTATGCTGACCCTGGATAACCTGTTTAATCGCTTGCCTCTTATTAAACTTCTGTATGGTTCAATAAAGGATTTGCTCAATGCTTTTGTCGGCAACAAAAAAAGTTTCAGCCAGCCGGTGCTGGTCAAGCTTTCAACAGACAGCGATGCCCATGTTTTGGGCTTTATTACCTGTGATGCCCTGGATAACCTGGGCTTGGATGACATGGTATCGGTCTATGTACCTCAATCCTATAATTTTGCGGGGCAGTTGCTGTTGTTCCCCCGCCATCAGGTGACCCTTCTGCCAGTCGGCAGTGCCGAGGTAATGACTTTTATTGTATCCGGCGGAGTAGCTGGCAGGTAACCAGGCTGGCTAAAAAGTTCCTTGCTTTTTAGCTGTCGAGTATATTTTTGCCCTGTTAAAGGTATCATAAGCATTAGAAAGAAGCACTGCCTGGTGTATAGGGATTATATAAGTGAAAGGAGAGCGTATATGATCGGTACCATTGTCCGTTTCGTTGTATCTGCCCTGGTACTAATGCTGATTGGCTATTTGCTGCCGGGAATAAAAGTATCCGGTTTTCTTGGCGCCTTGATTGCAGCAGTGGTAATTGCCCTGCTGGGGTATGCTGTGGAAGCCATATTGGGGGATAAAATATCTCCTCGTTCCCGGGGACTGGTAGGATTTATTACGGCTGCAGTAGTTATCTATGTTGCGCAGTTTATCGTGCCCAATTACCTGCAAGTCTCCTTGTGGGGAGCCCTGCTGGCAGCATTTGTGATTGGGATTATTGATGCCTTTGTACCAACGGAACTGCGTTAGAATAAAAAACACTGCATGGCTGATAGCCAGTGGGTGGACCTTAAAAAGGTCTGCCTTTTTTGTTTATAAGACAGTGCTGTAAATTGCAATTCAGTTACGTTTTAGTAAAGGGACATGTTGTGAAGAAACTATTTGCCAACATACCGTCAAAACCAGTACAATGAACAAAGATATTAAGTTTTAGATATGAGCATGTGATTTCTGTCTGGATCGGCTTGCCGGTGAAACAGGAGGTCAAAATGGTAGGACTTATCGGCAATATTGGAACCTGGGAACTAATATTGATTCTTTTGGTTGCAGTTATCGTGGTTGGTCCCAGCAAACTGCCGGAAGTAGCTCGATCGGTTGGCAAAGCGGTTGGAGAGTTGAGGAGGGCTACTTCAGGAATCAAGCGCGAATTTGAGGAGGCTATTTCCTTAAGTGATCCTCCCAAGCCTCAAAGGCCTTACAATGAATTAATTAAACAGGACCCGGTTGAAGATACTGCTCCTGATGAAGCAGAACCGGCCATTAATTCGCCCGATGATTTTCAGAATGATTTAACTAAAAACTGAATACATTTTTGCAATAATGTGTTAAGATATTAGATAACTCTTATCCAGAGTGGTGGAGGGACTGGCCCGATGAAACCCGGCAACCGCCAGAAATGGTATGGTGCCAATTCCTGCAGGGGTTACCCTGAAAGATGAGAGGGGAAAATAGCAATATGGAACCCTCTGGAGAGGGTTTTTTTGATTTCTGAATCTGCTGAAGGAGGAAGGTAAAGTGTCCGGGGATTTGATAAGCGCCCTCAGGGAACGAATAGTGATTATGGATGGAGCCATGGGAACGATGCTGCAGGAACGAGGTATGCAGCCAGGGCAATGCCCGGAACTGTTTGGTATAGAGAATCCTTCGATTTTGCGGGAAATCCATGAGCATTACATAGAAGCTGGAGCTGACATCATTGAAACCAATACCTTTGGCGGTAATGCCTTTAAGCTGGCTGAATATGGCCTGGCGGACCGGACGGAGGAGATAAACGCTGAATTGGTCCGCATTGCCCGGGAAGCGTCCCGGGGCCGGGCTTGGGTTGCTGCTTCCATCGGACCTACCGGTAAACTGCTTCGCCCTATGGGAGACTGCACTTTTGATGATTTATATGCTGCCTTTGCCCAGCAGATTAAAGCCTGTGAGAAAGCCGGAGCAGACTTAATCTCCATTGAAACCATGACGGATATCGGGGAGATGCGGGCTGCACTGATAGCCGCACGGTCGGAAAGCCGCCTGCCGGTAATTGCCCATATGACCTTTGAAACGGGAGGACGGACCATGATGGGGACTGATCCTTTAACCGCGCTCATAATAATCGAAGCATTTCAGCCCCTGGCTATCGGCGCCAACTGCTCGGGAGGAGCCCAGCAACTGCTGCCGGTAATTGAACAGATGGGACAGTGGACGAATCGTTACCTTTCGGTGGAGCCCAATGCCGGACTGCCGCAACTGGTAAACGGGCACACGGTATTTCCCGACAGCCCGGAGGATATGGCTGAGTATGCCCTGCGCTTGCGGGGGGCGGGAGCCAATATAATCGGCGGGTGCTGCGGAACCACCCCCCAGCATATTCAGGCTATGGCGCGAGCTCTGAAGAATATGGCACCGGTGAGCCGCCCGGCTAAAAAGGTGTTTGCCTTGGCCTCCCGCAGCAAAAATGTCATCATTGGGGAAAACCAGCCTTTGGCTTTTATTGGTGAACGTATTAATCCTACCGCCCGCAAGAAGCTGGCTCAGGACATAAAAGACGGCAAAATGCAGATGGTAGTAGAGGAAGCCCGGCAGCAGGTCAACAGCGGCGCGCCTATCCTGGATGTGAATATGGGTGTGCCCGGCATCGATGAAGTCCGGGCTATGGAAAAGGCGGTTCAGGAAATACAGAATGCAGTGGATGTGCCCATTTCCATCGATTCCACTAATGCTGAAGCGATCGAAACAGGACTGAAGCAGTTTGTGGGTCGTCCTTTGATCAACTCCACCACCGGGGAAGATAAGCAGTTGGATACTATTCTTCCTCTGGCTAAAAAATATGGCGCAGCGGTACTGGGGCTGTGCCTGGATGAACGGGGAATACCCGACCGGGCGGAAGAAAGGCTGGCCATCGCCCGTAAAATCTACCAGCGGGCCAAGGAATACGGTTTGAGGGATGAAGATATCTTTATAGATACCCTGGTTAAAACCGCCAGCGCTGAGCAGGGTGTGGTTATGGAGACCATCAAAGCCTTGCAGATGGTGAAAAGGGAGTTGGGTGTAGGGACGGTACTGGGGGTAAGCAATGTTTCCCATGGACTGCCGGCCCGGGAAATATTAAACTCCGCTTATCTGGCCATGGCCTGGAGCGCTGGGGTTGATTTGCCCATAGTGAATCCCTTTGACCAGCGCATGATGGAGACTATACAAGCGGCAGCAGTCCTGCTGAACCGGGATCCGGGCTGCAGCCGGTATATTGAACTTTATCGCGACTACAAACCGGCCAGCCAGGCTGCTCGCCACCCCATCTGCGAGCAGTGCAATATACCATCTCTATTGAGTAACACTCCGATTGCAGCCGAATCCCAGCCTGGGAAAACTGCAACACCTGGTGGTTCTGAGAGCACAAGTATCCAGCAGCGCCTGCAGCAGGCAGTACTGGAGGGCAGCCGGGATGATATCGTGAGCCTGCTGGAAGAGGCTTTGCAGCAGGGGATGGAGCCTTTGGCGGTAATCAACGAGGGGCTTATTCCCGGAATTGAAAAAGCCGGGGAGTTGTTCGAACAAAAGCGCTTCTTTCTGCCCCAGCTGATGATGGCGGCTGAGACTATGAAGACCGCCTTCAGCTACCTTAAGCCTCTGCTCAAAGAAGAAAGCGATGCCCACGCCGGAACTATAGTGATGGCCACGGTAGAGGGAGATATCCATGATATAGGCAAAAACATCGTGTGTGTGTTGTTGGAAAACTACGGGTTTAAGGTGATCGATCTGGGTAAAGATGTACCGGCCTGCGTAATATTGGATGCAGCTGAGAAGGAGAAGGCTGACATTATTGGCCTCAGTGCCTTAATGACGACAACCATGCCCCGTATGGCTGAGGTAATAGCCGGAGTAAGGGAAAGAAATCTTTCCTGCAAGGTTATGGTAGGAGGGGCAGTTTTAACCCAGGATTACGCTTCCCAAATTGGAGCTGATGCTTATTCCGCAGATGCCCGGGCTGCTGTAGTGACAGCCCAGCGCTTGTTGGGATTATTAAGATGAGGGAGGGAGAAAAAACTTATGCCAAAGACTTATGAAGAAATCAACGAAAAGATCCGCCGCGGAGAAGCAGTGGTAGTTACTGCCGAAGAAGTAATTGACATTGTGGCTGAAAAAGGCTTGGAAAAGGCTGCCAAGGAAATCGATGTGGTAACCACAGGTACTTTTGGGCCCATGTGTTCATCAGGTGCTTTCATTAATTTCGGACATTCCCGGCCGCGTATCAAAATGAAAAAAGTGTGGCTGAATGGAGTAGAGGCCTATACCGGAATCGCGGCAGTGGACGCCTATATAGGCGCAACCCAGCTGCCTGAAACCGATCCGGAAAACAAAGTGTTTCCAGGGCGTTTCAGCTACGGGGGAGGGCATGTCATACATGACCTGGTAGCCGGCAAAGAAATCCGTTTGGAGGCCATTGCTTATGGGACCGACTGTTATCCCAACAAAAAAGTGGATACGGTTATAACCATAAATGATGTTAATGAGGCGTTTCTTTTCAATCCCCGCAACGCTTACCAAAACTACAACTGTGCTATAAACCTTGGGGATCGAACGCTATACACCTACATGGGTATCCTGAAACCCCGTATGGGCAATGCCAGCTATTCATCGGCTGGTCAACTGAGTCCCTTGCTTAATGATCCCTACTATAAGACCATTGGCATTGGTACCCGCATATTCCTGGGGGGTGGTATAGGTTATGTAGCCTGGAACGGCACCCAGCATCATCCCAATGTACCCCGCGGGGAAAACGGCGTACCCTTAACACCGGCTGGTACACTGGCTGTAATCGGTGATCTCAAACAGATGGACCCCTACTGGCTGGTGGGCTTGAGCTATATCGGTTACGGGGCCACTATGGCGGTTGGCATAGGCATACCCATTCCCATACTGGATGAGGAAATACTGTATTACACGACGGTGAAAGATGAAGATATTTGGTGTCCGGTAGTGGATTACAGCGAAGGATATCCATACGGCAAACAAATCGATCTGGGCTCTGTTAATTACCGGGATTTGAAAAGCGGGCGGGTGACCATCAACGGCAAACAAGTGGTCACCACACCACAGTCCAGCTATCCCCGGGCCCGCAAGATCGCTCAGATTTTAAAGGAATGGATACAGAAGGGTACCTTTGAACTGACTCGTCCGGTGGCATCCATTCCATCTGCTGACGCCGATATCCAGTTTAAATCGATTCCGGAGAGAAGTCCTAACGGACTGACCATAAAACGCTAGCGGGAGGGGTTACGGTTGAAAGAGAGAATAGTATGCTACTTTTCCGCTGCCCAATCAGAGCAGCCCATTATTTACCGTTTGGTTAAAGACTATGACTTAGTGATAAATATCTTGAAAGCCGATATTAATCCCCAGAAGGAAGGCTATCTGGTTGTGGAGGTAGAAGGGGAACGGGACAAGTATAAACAAGGGGCTGATTTCCTGAAAAATTTAGGAGTAATTGTTGAACCACTCAGTGAAACCGTGGTATGGCATGAGGAAATCTGCATACAGTGCGGTGCCTGTCCCTCATTCTGCCCTACGGAAGCCCTGTTTATAGATCGGGAAACCATGGAAGTATCTTTTGATAACAGCAAGTGCGTAGTATGCGGTATGTGTTTGGAGTGCTGCCCCACCCGGGCCATTCAGCTGCATTTCGAGATAAAGGAGGCCGTGCGCTGATTCCATGGAAGGCCAGCATGTAAATCGTGTATATCGTCAGCTCCATGGAGGCCAGGACCTGGTGTACTTTACTGTCAAGCTGAAGGAAAGTGATTTGGCTATTGGAGTAGATGCCGCCAGCTACTCCGATAGCCTTATTTCCTTATGCCGCCAGGAATTAATCTGCCTGCGGGCTCAATTGGAAAGCTATATAATCCTGCACCCTGAGTTCCGCACCTCCCTTTGTCCCATCCAGCTGCTGCCCTCCGCACCGCCAATAGCCTGTTCAATGGCCGAAGCCGCCCAGTTGACCGGTGTAGGCCCCATGGCGGCTGTGGCCGGAGCCATAGCCCAGGCTATCGGTGAAAAACTTGATTCTATAGCAGAAAGTGTTATTGTAGAAAATGGCGGTGACATATACCTCAACAGCCGACGAGAGCGGGTAGTAGCCGTTTATGCCGGGAAATCCAAATTCAGCCAGCGGGTGGGCATTAAAATCAGTGCTGAGGAACAGCCCCTGGGTATATGTACCTCATCTGGCACCGTAGGTCCCAGCCTTAGCTTTGGCACCGCTGATGCCGTGGTCATAAAAGGTTATCCGGCGTCTCTAGCTGATGCAGCGGCTACTCGGATAGGCAACATGATAACCAGTGAAGAAGACCTGCCCCAGGCCCTGCAGGCAGCTCAAGGGATCCCCGGTGTTACCGGAGTGCTGCTCATAAAAAATGATACTATGGCTGCATGGGGGGCCATTGAATTAGTACCTATTTGAAGGAGGCTAAATCATGAAAGCAGCTGGTACCGTATTGGATTTAATCGGGCACACCCCGATAGTGCGCTTGAATCGCATGGGGGAAGCCGGTGATGGGGAAGTATATGTAAAGCTGGAGTCATTTAATCCCGGTGGCAGTATTAAAGACCGTCCGGCTTTTTTTATGATAGAGGAAGCCGAAAGACAGGGTCTGCTCACCAGTGATTCTGTTATCCTGGAGGCTACCAGCGGCAATACGGGTATCGGGCTGGCTATGGTGGCAGCTATTAAGGGATACCGGCTGGTAATCGTGATGCCGGAAAATATGAGCGAGGAACGCCGGAAAATTTTATCTGCTTACGGTGCCGAACTGGTATTCACTCCCGCAGAACTGGGCATGCAGGGAGCGGTGGAAAAAGCCCGGCAGATGGCCGAGGAAGACCAGCGTTACTTCCTGGTAAAACAGTTTGAGAATCCAGCTAATGTAGAAAGCCACTATCGCACTACAGCGGCGGAAATACTGGAACAATGCGAAGGACATCTGGACGCTCTGGTGTGTGGAGTGGGCAGCGGAGGAACCATTACCGGAATCGCCCGCTTGCTAAAAGAATCCCTGCCCAATTTGCAGGTGGTGGCAGTAGAACCGGCTTCATCGGCGGTTTTAAGCGGAAAACCAGCTGGTCCTCACAAAATCCAGGGCATAGGAGCAGGATTTGTACCCCCGGTGTTGAATATTGACTTGGTTGATCGCATATTTCCAGTCTCAGACGAAGCAGCTTTCGAAACATGTCGAATGTTAGCCCGCAAAGAAGCCTTGCTTGTGGGGATATCCTCTGGTGCAGCCATTTATGCTGCCCTGCATATTGCCCATGAACTGGGCTCAGGACATCAGGTGTTGGCAATTGCTGCTGATGGGATGGAAAAATATATGTCGACCGAACTGTTTTAGCATTGAGGGGGTTTAATCATGAAACCGGAAACAGTGGTTGATTACCTGGTCAACTGGCTTAGGGAACAAGTAGCCCTGGCAGGGGCTGAAGGAGTAGTCGTGGGAGTCAGCGGGGGTGTGGACTCAGCAGTAGCCGCGGTTATTGCTAAACGAGCCTTCCCTGACAACTGTATGGCTTTGATCCTGCCCTGTGAAAGCCAGATTAGTGATCGCCTGGACAGCCAGATGTTTCTGGAAGAGTTTGAAATTCCCTACCGTGTAGTGGAGCTTGACAATATTTACACCCTGCTGTTAACTCAATTTCAATCCTATATTAAAATAGAAGGATCAAAGGGCAGATTACTGAGAGCTAACATTAAACCCAGGCTGAGGATGATAGCTCTTTATTACTCAGCCCAGGGACGCAATTACCTGGTACTGGGTACCAGCAATAAAAGCGAGCTCAGTGTTGGTTATTCCACCAAATATGGAGATAATGCAGTTGACCTGCAGCTGTTGGGAGACCTTCTCAAGACCGAAGTATATGAACTAGCCCGTTACCTGAAAATACCAGATTACATCATCAGCAAGCCACCCTCAGGAGGGTTATGGGAAGGGCAGACCGATGAAGAAGAAATGGGGGTAACCTACCGGGATTTGGACCGGTATCTGGCAACAGGCCAGGGTGAACCTAAAGTGGTGGAGAAAATAGAAAAGATGATAAAAGACAGCGAACATAAAAGGCGGATGCCTCCCATACCCATCATACCCAGGGATTGATGGAAAGGAAGGAGATCATTATTGAACCGAAGGCTGAGGAATGTATTGATTAGAGTTGCCATATCGGTGGTTGTATTTGGGTATGTAGCTTACCTGGCTTATCAAGCACTGCCCCGTTTCGATTTTATGGTGATCACGGCTTTCTTTGCAGTATTCTTTGCCTGGTCCGTGATCGAGATAGCTATTTATAAAGATCCCCAGGCTCCGGTTGTTGCCGATGACGACCAAAACACCTATCTTTTTATGCAGCTTTCTTCCCTCCTGGTATTGCTTTATGCTATATTTGATTTCACCACCTATGGATGGACGCGTTTGATTTCCCTGGAACCTTGGGTTATATATGCAGGATTTGCCGTATTCTTGATTAATGTGCTGGTTAGATATGCAGCCTTGACGCGTCTGGGTTCATATTATAATCTACGGGTAGCTTTGTACCAGGAGCATCACCTGGTACAGACTGGTATTTACCGGTATATCCGCCATCCTATGTATTTAAGTGCCCTGCTGAATTCCCTGGCAGTGGCTTTAATATTCAGTTCCTGGGGCGCTTTGCTGGGTATCCTGGTTTTGGTTATCCCCGCAGTGTTGAAGCGCATCCGGGTAGAAGAGGCTTTTATGCTGGAACATTTTCCTGAAGAGTATTCTGCTTACCAGCAGAATAGCAAGCGCATAATTCCGGGTATTTGGTGATTGTGAAAAGGAGGTAACACATGGCCGGGCATTCCAAATGGGCAAATATTAAGCACAAGAAAGCTAAGTCTGATGAAAAACGCGGCAAAGAATTTACCAAAGTATCCAAGGAAATAATTATAGCTGTTCGTACCGGCGGTGGAGGAGACCCCGACACCAATTCCAAGCTTAAGTTGGCTATCCAGAAAGCCAAGGCTATCAATATGCCCAATGAAAACATTATGCGGGCTATAAAAAGAGGTACCGGTGAACTGGGCGGCGAAGCCCTGGAAGAGATGGTTTACGAAGGTTACGCACCGGGCGGAGTGGCGGTTATGATGGAAATAGCCACCGACAACCGCAATCGCACCGCTTCAGAGATCAGGCATTACTTTGCCAAAAACAACGGTAATTTAGGTGAAAGCGGCTGTGTAGCCTGGATGTTTAAGCGGGTTGGACTGATCAGTATACCTCGGGAGAAAGTCAATATGGATGAGGAAGAATTTATTCTCAAAGCGCTGGAGTTAGGCGCCGACGACGTCCGGGAGGAAGATGACGAATTTGAGGTAATAACCTCTATAGATTCATTTATGGAGATCAAAGAGGCTTTGGAAAAGGAAGGGCTGGTGGCTGAAGAAGCCGATATCGTATACCTGCCGGAAAACACAGTGGAAATAAACGATGTGGAACTGGCATCCAAGGTTATTAAACTGATTGAGATGCTGGAAGATCATGATGATGTGCAGAACGTATACACCAATATGTCCCTGTCCGACGAGGTTTTGGCAAAGCTGTCTTAAGTAATATCTTGATAAGCAAAACAAATAGGAGGCTGCTTTGGGCTAGCCTCCTTTATTTTTGAACGGCCTTATCGAAACTTGGGTTTACCCGATATTACGGTGGTGTTGAGCCGGTGAAGTGTTGCTGTCCAGGCGAGGTGCTTCCAAACGGAATTCGCCGTTTTCAAAGCTAACCTTTACTTCCTGGGAATTTACTTTTACCGGCAGCAAGGACAGTACGCTTTTCAGATTAATCTGAGCAGCACCTTTGTTGTCCAGATTTTCAAACTGCTTTATCCAGGGGATATTGGCTTTGACGATAATCTCCTCTTTTTGGCTGATAATACTTACCGGTACATTCATCTCAAAGGTTTCTTCATATTCAAAAATATTGTGATTAAAGTCGATGTCGCCATAAGGAGATAAGATGTCCAGCGGTGTTCCCGCCCAGGAATCGAATAATGCCAGTACTTCTTCAATGTTTTGAGTGGTTTGCTGCTGGTTCAGGAAATCCACAGCAGATTGGAAAAACTGCCGGCTGGTTTGTTCCACAGTATCATCTGCTTTCAAATCCTCAAAATACCAAGCATAACCATTAGACAGACTGGCTTCCAGGGCAACAAGCTGCTCTTTCAAATCATTGTAATGGCGTTCGTTGAGATCCGTTATTGGTCCGGCAGGTATCACTATACTTAAAGTATCAAAACGATCCAAATCCTCGGAGCTCAGGGAGAATGATGGAGACGGAATATACTGGGGCTGATCGTATAGCTCTGCCAGAGCCAGGTTGGGGTCCAGAATATTAACGTCTAGCCTCACTACTTGGGGGTTATATTTTTCTGTCATAAAATCGCCTCCTTTAAGCGATAGGCCGTTTCACAAATTGTAGGAAAATTCAGATAAATTTGACATTCATTTGACTTTTTCTACCTCTATTATAAACCGAAATTTCTACAAATATACAAGCAATTTTTAAAAATTTACAACTGACTGTTAATCAAAGATAATCAAATTTTGCTCAAAAGCTGCACAATAAAATTGGCTATGTATATTCCCCTAAAAAAATGGCAACCCTATCCAGAAGAGGTGAAAGACCTATGGGTAGGATATCTGCCGGATTACTGGTGTTAGTGCTGCTGACAGGATTTGGAATGGGTATGGGAATTGCTTTCCTGTGGAACCATTTTAGCCCAGATAACCATGCGCAAAAACCGGTAATCAACACCAGCGAAAAGCCCTATACAATCAATAAAGATAGTCTGGTAATATTCGAACAGGAATATACCCGTTGCCAGCATATTGTTATTTCCGAGTATGACCAGCGGGATAAGCTGATGGGAAAGACTTTGTCGGAATTGAAAAACGTCTTTAGGTCCAGCGACGGCTACCAGTTAACCCTGCAGGATGAGACTCTGACTATCCGGCACCGGCTTGATGACTGGTGTCCTAAAGACAAGAACATGTACCGTCTCAAGGAATACCAGGGACGGGTAGCCATTTACCAGGGACCCGATCCGGACAATGACAAGCTGCTGCGGGTTACCGATCTGCCCGTATCGGCCTTCCCCCAGGAGATCCAGGATAAGATCCGGGCAGGAAGCTACGAGTTCACCAGTGAAGAGGCCTTAAACGACGCTCTGGAAAACCTTGACGAGTATTTGTAATTACCACATTGATATTTAGAATAGTTCCCACGGTGACAGCCGGTAATTATAAGGCTGTCACTTTCTTTTTTCATCTTCTGCATAGAAACCTATTGTATTTTCAATTAATATAAGACTAAATGATGTATTAGGAAGGTTAAGGAATTGCTGGTTTTGGGAATCGATCCGGGTACAGCTACCACAGGTTTCGGGGTGGTGGAAAGCCGGGGCAGCCGGCTGCGAATGGTTGATTACGGCGTTATTACTACTCCGGCAGGGATGGACATGCCTGGTCGCCTATGCCTTATCCATGAGGGGCTCAGCAGGATTATCAGCCAGTACCAGCCTGAAAGCGCTGCTGTGGAACAAATATTTCATCACCATAATGCCAAAACGGTGATCACAGTAGCGCAGAGCCGGGGAGTAATTCTATATACGGTTGCCAGTGCAGGAATACAGGTTTGCGAATATACACCCTTACAGGTCAAACAGTCAGTGGTAGGATACGGACAAGCGGACAAACGTCAAGTCCAGCTTATGGTGCAGAAGATCCTCTCCTTGAAGGAAATTCCCAAACCTGATGATGCTGCCGATGCTCTGGCCATTGCCATCTGCCATTTGCATGCCCAGCGCCTGGCCCAAATTTACAGGAGTGAGTTATAATCAATGATTGATTACCTGCGGGGAACTATAGCCGAGATTTCCCTGGATTCAATTATATTAGAAGTTAATGGAGTAGGATATGAGCTGGCCATACCGGAACGGTCGATCGCCGGTCTGCCTCCGGTAGGGCAAGAAATACGACTTTTTACGTATTTCCAGGTATTGGAAAATGAGTTCAAGCTTTACGGATTTTTAAGCCGTGATGAACAGCGTCTTTTCAAGACTCTCTTAGGAGTGTCGGGAATTGGCGCTCGAGGAGCGCTGAACATTTTAGGGGCTTTGGAACCCCAGCAGTTTTATACAGCGGTAGCCAGTCAGGATGAAAAACTGCTGCTGAAAATCCCCGGGGTGGGGAAAAAAATGGCTCAGCGCCTGCTCTTTGAACTGCGGGATAAACTTCCGGCAGCCGCTGCTATCGCTGATAACACTTCGGAACCGGGTATGATTGAACAGGTTCTGGAGGCTTTGGAAGTTTTGGGCTTTAGCCGTAACGAAGTCTACCCGGTGCTGCGGGAATTGACTGAATCAGGTCAGTTAGGCGACCAGGTGGAAGAGAATATTAAACGGGTGTTGAGACATACAGCCGAAAAGTCCAGGAGAGGAGGGGACAGTCTTGGCAGATGACCGGTTAATATCACCTGAATGGCAGGAACAGGAGGATTATCCTGAAGGGTCCCTGCGCCCCTTATACCTGGATGATTATATAGGGCAGGATAAAGTCAAGGAGAACATACGGGTTTTTATATCCGCGGCCCGGGAAAGAAATGAGAGTTTGGACCATGTTTTGCTCAGCGGGCCGCCTGGACTGGGGAAAACTACTCTGGCTTCTATTGTTGCCAATGAAATCGGCAAACCCATCCGCAAGACGTCCGGGCCTGCCATAGAAAGGCCTGGGGATCTGGCGGCTATATTAACCAATCTGGAACCAGGGGAAATACTGTTTATTGATGAGATTCACCGGCTTAATCGTACGGTGGAAGAAGTTCTCTATCCGGCTATGGAAGACTACGTAATTGACATAGTAATCGGCAAAGGCCCTGCTGCCCGTACTTTGCGCCTGGATCTGCCGCCTTTTACATTGATAGGCGCCACAACTCGTCCGGGACTGCTCAGTTCTCCCCTGCGGGACAGATTTGGTATCAGCTGTCGTCTGGATTACTATACGGAAGAGGATTTGACCAAAATAATCACCCGCGCTGCCGGTATTTTAAATATCAGTATTGATCCTGAAGGGGCAGCGGAAATTGCCCGCCGGTCCCGGGGGACCCCGAGGGTAGCCAATCGCCTGTTAAAACGAGTCCGGGACTATGCCATGGTCAAAGCGGATGCCCGTATCACCAAAGAGGTGGCTGATCAGGCTTTGAGGATGATGGAAATCGATGAATGGGGCTTGGATATGGTGGACAGAATGATACTGGAAGCTATTATTCATAAATTCCAGGGAGGTCCAGTAGGCCTGGAGACTTTGGCGGCAGCCGTATCTGAAGAACAGGATACCCTGACCGATGTTTACGAACCTTACCTGTTAAAGATGGGATTAATTCAAAAAACCCCCCGGGGCAGAATTGCTACTGAACTGGCCTACCAGCATTTAGGGTTGAAGAGCCCTCGCTCATTGGAATCGGGCGGGCTCTTTGCCTGGGATGAAGAATGAATACCGGGGGTGGAACAGCTATGCAAGAAAAGCAAACACCCAAAGTCCTGCTGCATATCTGCTGTGGTCCATGCGCTACTTACCCGGTTCCCTGGCTGCGAGAACATGGATATAATGTGATGGGTTATTTTTATAATCCCAATATTCATCCCTTTACCGAATACCAGAAACGCCGGGAAGCCCTGCAAAGTTTTGCTGACCAGGTGGGTCTGAAAGTTATTTTTGACGAATTGTATGACCCCCAGAATTACTTCCAGCAGGTAGCTTTCCGGGAAAATATCCGCTGCCGCTTTTGCTACCAGATCCGGCTGGACAGGGCGGCGCACATAGCCAAGCGGGGCAATTTCGATTACTTTACCACCACCTTGCTGGTCAGCAAGTATCAGAAACATGATTTGATCAGGCGCATCGGCGAGGATATGGGGGAGAAATACGGGGTACCATTTCTATATCATGATTTCCGGGAAGGATTTGCGGAAACCAGGACCAGGTCCCAGGAAATGGGGCTATATCGCCAGCAATACTGCGGCTGCCTGTACAGTGAGATAGAACGCTATACTCCCCGGAAATCCCAGGGTAGTACAGATCACGGGCATAGCAGTTGACTATTAATATAATCTCTATGTTGTTTTACGTTAATCACGGTTTGGCAGGAATATTAGTCGGCTCGTTCCGTGACTCCTCGCCTGCAACTCATCGGCAAACTTTAAGTGCGAAGGGGACCGCTCGTAATTCGGCATCCATGCACTCAGTACTCGCTGCTCGAAACATCCTGTTTCTGGCTCCCCTTCGCAGCCCTCAGTTTCGCCGTGGGTTGCAACGGCTAGTTGTAAGTCACTCGCCGTCTAATACTCGTGCTTAAGACTGTGCAGCGATGTATTGATTCAGCATGGCCTGCACTTCAAGTGAGAGGCATACTGGGATCATTTCAGGCTAGTTGATAAATCGGAGTGAGGAAGTTTATGCACATGGAAGGTTTGGCGCGAATCTTGATTACCTTTGGCATTATCCTGCTGCTGGCAGGATTTGTTGTTTTGGCTTTGTCCCGGTTGGGTTTGACTGGCTTTCGTTTACCCGGGGACATACTCATACGCCGGGAGAACTTTACCTTTTTCTTTCCCATTACCACCATGCTGCTGGTCAGCCTATTGCTGACCCTGGTACTGAATCTGCTAGCAAGGAGATAGCCCTGAATGCATAAAGACGAACCCGATATATACTCCATTTCCAGCTATCAATTTGATCTTCCCCGGGAACTCATTGCTCAATACCCGGTAGAACCCAGGGATCGCTGCCGGTTGCTGGTGGTCAACCGGAAAACCGGTGAAATGTCTGACCACATCTTTGCCGATTTGCCGGCTTTTATTGATAAAGGTGATGCCCTGGTTTTAAATGAAACCCGGGTAATCCCGGCACGGCTATTAGGCAGGAAAGCCAGCGGGGCAGCGGTGGAAATATTGTTATTGAAAAGACGGGATAACGGCTGGGAAGCCTTAGTCAAACCTGGCCGTCGCCTGCCTCCGGGAAGCCGGGTTTTATTCCCCGGCAGTCCGGTACAGGCAGAGATAGTTGATACCATTGATATACCCGGGGGAAGACTGGTCCGGTTTGCCAATTGCCCCGATGAGGATTTGTTCATCCAGCAGATGGGCAGAATGCCCCTTCCGCCTTATATTAACCGTCCTGCCGAGGCAGAGGACAACCAGCGTTATCAGACCATTTATGCCCGGCAGGCTGGATCGGTAGCCGCACCTACCGCCGGATTGCATTTTACCCCGGAACTGCTGCAAAAACTGGAGGACCAGGGGGTAAAAGTGACCCGTTTGCTGCTGCATGTAGGATTAGGTACTTTCCGCCCGGTGACGGTGGAAGACATAAGGCAGCATCAAATGCATACCGAACACTATGAGGTATCTCAGGAGACAGCACGTCTTCTCAATGAGACCCGGCAGGCAGGGCATAGGGTGGTGGCGGTAGGCACTACTGTAGTAAGAACTCTGGAGACCATTTTTGACCAGGGCTTCCAGGCAGGCTGCGGAGAAACCAGCAAATTTATCTACCCGGGTTACCATTTTCAGGCGGTAGATGCCCTCATTACCAATTTTCACCTGCCTGGTTCATCATTGCTTATGCTGGTAGCAGCCCTAGTGGGCATGGAATTGACCAAAGCGGCTTACCAGCATGCTATCCAGAAGAAATACCGGTTTTTCAGCTACGGCGATGCTATGCTGATTATTTGACGGAAGAATTTAACGGAGGAGTAGTTAGGTGCTGAAATTTGAAGTCCAGGTAACATCTTCCCGTAACCAAGCTCGCTTGGGACGACTGACCCTATCCCATGGCGAGGTGGAAACCCCGGTATTCATGCCGGTAGGAACCCAGGCCACAGTAAAAACCATGACCCCGGAAGATCTTTATGAAATGGGGGTGGGTGTAATTCTGGCCAATACTTACCATCTTTATTTGCGGCCTGGAGAAGAACTGGTGGCTAAAGCCGGCGGATTACATAAGTTTATGAACTGGAAAAGGAATATTCTTACGGACAGCGGCGGATTTCAGGTGTTTAGCTTGAGCAAGCTCCGCAAAATCAGTGATGAGGGAGTGGAATTCCAGTCCCACATTGATGGCTCCCGCCATTTTCTGACCCCGGAAAAAGTTATGGATATCGAACAAAAATTGGGGGCGGATATCGCCATGTGCTTTGATGAATGCGCCCCCTATCCCTGCAGCTATGAAGAAGCGGAACAGGCAGTAGAACGCACCACCCTGTGGGCTAAACGCTGCCGGGAAGTGCACCGCCGGGAGGATCAAGCCCTGTTTGGTATAGTCCAGGGTAATGTATTTCCTGACTTGCGGGTAAGAAGCGCTGAGGAACTGGTGAAGCTGGATTTCCCCGGTTATGCGATCGGCGGGCTCAGTGTCGGGGAACCCAAAGAAAAAATGTATGAAATCCTGGAATTTATGCACCCCCTGCTGCCGGCAAACAAACCCCGCTACCTGATGGGGGTAGGGGAACCGGAAGATCTGATTGAAGGGGTTATAAGAGGAGTGGACATGTTCGACTGTGTCCTGCCCACCAGGTTGGCCCGGCATGGCACGGCTTACACCCATAAGGGGAAAATAACGGTGCGCAATGCTGTATATGCTGAGGATTTTTCCCCCATTGACGACCGCTGTGATTGTTATGTTTGCCGCAATTACAGCCGTGCCTACCTGCGGCATCTGATCAAAGCCGAAGAAATTCTGGCCCACCGGCTGTTGACTTATCATAACGTTTACTTTTTAGTAAATTTAATGGCAAAAATAAGAGAAGCTATTCGCGAAGGAGAATTGGAGAGATTTTCTCAGGAATTCTTCCGTGAATACAAGTATTGAGAGCAGGATTTACGGTATAATTATCTAAGTTTACAAAGGTTAAATGTTAAGGAGGTAGTTCGCTGAATGCAAAATCAATGGGTACAGCTAGCTATTTGGTTCGTATTGTTTATCGGTATATTCTATGTGTTTATCATTATGCCTCGTAAAAAACAGGAAAAGAAACATCAGGATATGGTCAGCAGCCTGAAAAGAGGAGAAAAGGTAGTGACCATCGGCGGTATCAAAGGGGAAATTGCTAAAGTGAAGGAAGAAACGGTGCTGCTGAAAGTCGGCGATAATGTGGAAATAGAATTTCTAAAGAAAGCCATTGCATATAAGGACGGGGAACAATAATATAAAATGGTGACCTTACAGGAAGTTCAGGCAAGCCCCATTATCAACGCTTTTATTGCCAAAGGTAACCAGCATTTGGGTGCCATGGGATTTACCGATCACGGCCACCTTCACCTGACCTTGGTAAGTTATCTCAGCCAGGAGATCTTGCTCAAACTGGATTATGACAAGCGCCTTGCGGAACTGGCAGGTATCGCCGGTTATATCCACGATATAGGCAATGTTATCAACCGGGCTGGCCACAGTCAAAGCGGTGCTTTGATGGCTATGGAAATTCTGGGACGCATGGGTATGGATCCGGCAGAAATTGCCATAATCAGTGCTGCCATAGGTAACCATGATGAAGGCAGTGGTCATCCGGTTAATGAAGTGGCGGCTGCTCTCATTCTTGCCGATAAATCCCATGTTCACCGAAATCGTGTCAGAAACACCGATATAGCTACCTTTGATATTCATGACCGGGTGAATTATGCGGTAGAACACTCGATACTGAATATTGACGAGGAGAAGAAAAGCATTACAATGGAATTGGCCATAGATACGAACATCTGCCCGGTTATGGAGTATTTTGAGATATTTCTCAGCCGCATGCTCATGTGCCGCAGAGCAGCAAACTTCCTGGGGTGTGAGTTCGGGCTGCTTATTAATGGGGCCAAATTATTATAGATTTCAGAGTGGTTGGAAGGAGGACAAGTTGTGCAGCGTAACACCAGTATCGCGATTATAGCTGCGATAGTTGTGGTTATCGGAATCATATCCTACTTCGTGTACCAGCCCCTGCTCAACAATATCAACCTGGGACTGGATTTGCGCGGCGGCCTGCGGGTCGTGCTGGAAGCAGAAGAGCTTGAAGGGGAGAAGGTAACCCAAGATACTATCGAAAAAGCGTTAGGTATTCTGCGTACCCGGGTGGATGCCCTGGGAGTAAAAGAGACTGTTTTGTATCCCCAGGGAGACAAGCGGGTAGTTATTGAGATTGCCGGCGAAGATGATCCGGAAGCAGCTGTTAATATCCTTAAGAATACTGCTCAGCTGCAATTCATGGATGAAGAGGGAAATGTTGTATTGACCGGTAAGAATCTGGTGGATGCTCAGGCGCAGATGAAGCGGGACGGCTCCAATGAGGCGGAAATTGCCCTGGAGTTTGACAAAGAGGGAACTGAACTGTTTGCCAAAGCTACCAGTGAGAATGTGGGTAAACCTATTATAATCGTCCTGGATGGCCAGCCTATCAGTGCTCCCACAGTAAGGGAACCCATTACTAACGGCCAGGCCGTAATCACAGGCAATTTCACCGCTAAGGAAGCTCAAGACCTTGCGGTATTGTTGAGATCAGGTGCCCTGCCGGTCAGCCTTAAGGTCATGGAAAAACGCTCCATCGGGCCTACCCTGGGTGCCGATTCTCTGGATAAAAGCCTCAAAGCCGGTCTGGTAGGTTTAATAGCGATTCTGGTATTTATGATTGGTTATTATCGCCTGCCGGGGTTGATTGCTGATCTTTCCCTGGTGATTTATACCATGCTGGTTTTGGGAACGATGGCAATCCTGGATGCGGTTCTGACCCTGCCGGGAATTGCCGGGTTCGCTTTATCGATTGGTATGGCGGTGGACGCCAATGTTATCATTTATGAACGCATCAAAGAAGAGCTGCGCTGGGGCAAGACGCTGGTGGCAGCTATCGAAGCTGGATTCAAGCGAGCATTTACTGCTATTTTTGATGCTAATATAACTACGCTGATAACCGCTGCGGTGCTGATGTACTTCGGAACCGGTCCCATAAAGGGCTTTGCGGTTACTTTGTCCATCGGTATTGTAGCTAGTCTGCTGGTGGCCCTCACCTTTACCCGATATATGCTGGTGTTGTTTGCTAATATTACGAAAAATGAAAAAGCCTACGGGATATAAGGAGGGATTGGCATGCAGATTATTAAGAGACGCAAATGGTTTTATGCTCTGTCTTTGATAATCATTATACCTGGCCTAATATCCCTCTTCTTGCAGGGACTGAACCTGGGCATAGATTTTACCGGCGGTTCTATCACCCATATCAAGCTGCCTTCCCAGGTAACTACCGCTGAAGTGCGGGAAGTTCTGGAAAAGCAGGGACTGGAAAAAGCAGAAGTGCAGAAGAGCGGAGATGAGTTCTATCTTCGCACCAGTGAATTAACTCAGGAAGAAACTGATGAATTAATGGCGGCCCTGAAAGAGGAGTTTTCCGAAGTTGTGTTCATGAGTGCCGAGAGTGTCGGTGCCACCATAGGCGGCGAACTGACTCGCAATGCTATACTGGCTATAAGTATTGCTGCGGTGTTAATGCTGATCTATATTTCCTTCCGCTTTGAGTGGACTTTCGGTATAGCATCCATTGTGAGCATCCTGCACAATGTTTTAGTGGTACTCGGAGCATTTTCCCTATTCCAATGGGAAGTGAACAGTGCCTTTATTGCCGCTATTCTTACGGTAATTGGTTATTCTATCAATGACACCATTGTTATTTTCGACCGGGTACGGGAGAACATGCGCGGTACGCGCAAACAGGATTATGAGGATCTGGTAAATCGCAGTGTGGCCCAGACTCTCAACCGTTCTGTAAATACAGTTTTGACTTCAATTTTCCCGTTGGTTGCTTTGCTGATCTTAGGAGGGTCAACTATTAAGCTGTTTGTGCTGGCCATGTTGATTGGTTTTGTAGTAGGATGTTATTCTTCCATATGCATTGCCAGTTCCACCTGGTATGAAATTAAAACCAGCAGAGCAGCAGCTTAATAACCGAAAGGTAACAATAACTAGGCCTGCTCATAGGGCAGGCCTGAGAGTGTTAAAAAAGTTGCTAAAAGAGATCGCCACGTCGCTTCGCTCCTCGCGATGACATACCAAAAGGCCATCTTATGTGTCATTGCGAGCCCCGGAGGGGCGTGGCAATCTCGAACGTCGAACCGCTAATAGACTTCTTTGACAGTCTGAGGCCTGCTCATAGGGCAGGCCTTTTTGTTTGGCAACCTAATCAATTTAGGTAGACAAGCTTCGCATCATTTTCCTAAAATGAAACCAGCATTATAATGGGCAAAGGAGTAATTGACCATGGTTGCTTATCTGATCGGAGCATTGATTTTCGCCGCCGGAATAGCGGTATTTGTCATGCAAAACACTGTGTTAGTGAGCGTGCGGTTTCTTAACTGGATCTCTCCGGAAGTATCCATAGCGGTGGTTGCCTTAGTGGCAGCATTGGTGGGAGCTTTCCTGGCCTTTTTGCTGGATTCCATTCGCTATTATAAAGTGGCAAAACGGGTGAAAGAATTGACGAACGCCAACCGGCGGCTGGAAAAGGAGTTAAAGAAGCTTAAAAAAGACGAGACAATGCCTACAGAAGCACCAAAAGCCAGCCCCCTGGCCGTGCTTTCCAATAAAGTACGCAAGGAACTGCAGCGGTTGGATGGCAACAGCAAACCGGTTGAACCAGCACCCTGTTCAGAGGAAAAGGAACAGCTTAACGAACCGCCGGTGCAAACGGCAGAATAGCAGAAAAACCTGGCCGGGAATTGCCCCGGCTTTTTTTATGACCAGGAACGAGGATAGAGTATTTGCCATACTATGATGTGTATAGTGTATATCTGTTCCGGAAGCGTTGACTCCTGAGGAAAGGTAATGTTACAATGTCGACGATTTATACCTTGGAGGGATGGAAAAGTATGTTCCTGACCGGAACCATGAAGATAAATGCCCAGGGTCACCTGGTAATCGGCGGAATTGATACCTTGGAACTAGTCAAAGAGTTCGGAACCCCCTTATGGGTTGTGGACGAAGAAGGCCTGCGTTACAACTGCCGGGTTTTAAAGGAAGCCTTTTCCCGCTGGGGCGATGCTGTAGTGGCATATGCCAGCAAGTCCTTATGTAATTTAGCCATTTGCCGCATAGCGGCTCAGGAAGGGCTGGCTCTGGATGTAGTATCCGGGGGAGAACTGTTTACTGCTTTGCAGGCCGGCTTTCCTGCGGAGAGGATTCTGTTTCACGGGAACAACAAAGATCCCGAGGAAATTCGCATGGCTTTGCAGGCGGGAGTGGGACGGATAATAGTTGATAATTTTTATGAATTGGAACTGTTGAACAGCATCGCTGAAGAATACGGTAAGAATGTTGATATTTTGCTGCGCATTACTCCCGGGGTAGAAGCTCATACTCATGAATACATACAAACCGGACAGATAGACTCCAAATTTGGCTTTACCTTAACTGACGGCCAGGCTATGGAGGGAGTGAAAGCGGCTGTTTACAGTCCCCGGCTCAATTTAACCGGTTTGCACTGTCACATAGGCTCGCAGATTTTTGATATGGATCCCTTCCGCTATACTACCGCCCTGATGATGGAGTTCATTGCCCAAATTAAAGAGGAAACTGCCCAGGAAATAGCCGAACTTGACCTGGGGGGAGGCTTTGGCATATTTTACGCCTCAGGAGACCAGCCGGTTGACCCGGAAGAATGGGCGGAAGCGGTAATGACCACCGTGCAGGAAAAAGCTCGCCATTATAACCTGCGCGTGCCCCGGGTTATCGTAGAGCCAGGTCGGGCTATTTCCGGACCGGCCGGGGTAACTCTATATACCATTGGTTCTTTTAAGGAGGTTTCCGGGATACGCAAGTACATTGCTGTAGACGGAGGTATGACTGATAACATTCGTACGGCTTTATACGGTGCCAAGTACAGTGCCATTCTGGCCAACAAAGCGGATCAGGAACCGGTAGAAACGGTGTCGGTAGCGGGCAAATGCTGTGAATCGGGGGATATGCTGCTCTGGGATGTTAAGCTGCCCAGGGTGGAAAGCGGCGATATATTAGCGGTTTTTGCCACGGGAGCATATAATTACTCCATGTCCAGCAACTACAATCGCCTGCCCCGTCCGGCCATGGTGCTGGTTAACCAGGGATGTGCCGATCTGATTTTGAAACGGGAAACTTATGAGGATCTTTTACGCAATGATCTGCTGCCAGACAGGTTGAAATTAGAATAAAATTTTTGCCAGGCAGGGTCAGGCTTATAAAGGCAAGCCTGACCTCTTTACTTTCTGCGTTATTAATCAACCGGAGTGGTATGGTATAATGCAGTTATCATGTACGGAGGGGAATGCTTTTGGAACTAATTACCTCACACAATGCTTTGGATTTTGACGGATTAGCCGCTATGGTGGCAGCGGGAAAGCTATACCCAGGTGCGGTTAAAGTGTTTTCCGGCACCTTATCCAAAAATGTTAGGCAATTCCTGGCATTATACAAAGATTCTCTGATTATTAAGAGCCCCAAGGAAATTCCCACTGATGAAGTGCGGCGCATGATTGTGGTGGATACTGCCAGAGCCAGCCGTTTGGGGCATTTGAAAAAACTAGCCGAACAGCCGGGCATAGAATTTCACGTTTACGACCACCATCCGGTAAGTACCGATAACCTTCCTGCATCCCTGAGCCTAATCGAGGCGGTGGGGGCGGCTACTACTCTTTTGGTGGAAAAAATCATAGAACGGAACATTTCTCTGAGTTCTTTTGATGCTACCATCTTGGCTCTGGGAATTTATGAAGATACCGGCAGTCTGCTGTTCAGTTCCACTACCGCAAGAGATGCTGCTGCCGTGGCTTACCTGCTGAGCAAAGGAGCCAATCTATCGGTGGTGGCCAATTTTATGGATAAGCCCTTCAGCGGAGAGCAGAGGAAGCTTCTCCAGAGCCTCCTGAACTCGGCCCGCCATTTAAACGTACATAACCTGGATGTGGTAGTAGCCGTGGTGGAAAACCAGGAATTTGTTCCCGGTTTGGATGCGGTTACTTACCGGCTATGTGAAGTGGAGAATTGTGATGCTATTTTTACCGTAGCTCATATGGAAGACCGGGTCCATGTGGTAGGACGCAGTCGCTGTTCCAACATAAAGATTAACGAAATCCTGCGGCCTTTTGGCGGAGGAGGCCATGAGCGGGCTGCTTCCGTGGTGGTAAAAGACCAGAAACCGGAGAAAATTGTAGAGATTATAATGCAAGGCCTGGGAGAAAAAGCCCATCCGGTATTATTAGCGGGTGACATTATGTCTACTCCGGTTAAAACCATTTCCAAGGACATCAGTATGGAGGAAGCCGGCAGGATCATGCTGCGTTACGGACATACCGGCATGCCGGTGGTAGAAGGAGATAAAATGGTGGGGGTCATTTCCCGCCGGGATGTGGATAAAGCCCGCATTCATAACCTGGGACATGCTCCGGTGAAAGGGTTTATGACTACTTCCGTTCTATCAGTTACGCCGGACACCCCGGTATCAGAAGTCCAGCGCCTCATGGTAGAAAATGATGTGGGCCGCCTGCCGGTCATTAGCAACGGGCGACTGGTAGGTATTGTGTCCCGTACGGATATACTGCGCACCCTGCATGGGGAAGACTATCCGGAAGACCACCAGGTGCTTTTTAACTACGGCGGCGGTGAAACGGTAAACTGTATCGATCTGTTAAACAATCGCTTGCCATCTAAACTAATGTCAATTCTAAAGGCAGCGGGTGAAGTGGCCGAACACCACGGGGCCAGTATATACTGTGTAGGCGGTTTCGTCCGGGATTTGTTTTTACAGGTTCCCAATTTTGACGTGGACCTGGTGGTGGAAGGGGATGGCATAAAAGTTATTCAGGAATTGGCTGACTACCTGGGAGGAAAGGCCAGGATACACCAACGCTTTCAGACCGCAGTTATTTCCCTTCCTGATGGGACCAAGCTGGATGTGGCTACCGCCCGTACCGAATATTATGAATTCCCGGCAGCTTTGCCCAAGGTAGAAAAGTCTTCTATAAAAGAGGACCTGTACCGCCGTGATTTCACCATTAATACCTTGGCCATCTGCCTAAATCCCGACCGTTTCGGCAATTTGATTGATTTCTTCGGCGGCAGGAGAGATTTGGAACAGGGACTGATTCGTATTTTATATAATTTTAGTTTTGTTGAAGATCCCACCCGGATTTTACGGGCTATTCGTTTTGAACAGCGGTATGGTTTTACTATCGAAGCCGATACCCTGCGGTTTGCTCAGGATGCCATCGAACGCAAACTGCTGGGCCAGCTGTCTTACAAAAGAATCCTGCAGGAATTAATCCTGATTTTAGGGGAAAAAGATCCCTGGTTGTCCCTGGATCGCATGAAAGAGATCGGAGTATGGGAATATATTTTACCGGAAGTGGATCTGGGCACGGTCAGCCGTACTACCCTGAGGCGGATCCCTGTGCTGGTAGCCTGGTGGGCAGAACGGTACCACAAAACTGACATCCGAACCTGGCTGATATATATGATGGTGCTTCTGTCCAAATTGACGGAGGAGAAGGTAGAGGGTGTATTCCATCGATATAGCTTGGATCTGTATGCCCAAAAAGCTATCAGGGAGTCCCGGTTGGTCCCGGATATAATCCAGCAGCTACAGCAGGATCAAGAACTGCGGCCCAGTTATATATACAACCTGCTGGGTTCCTGGTATACAGAGAGCTTGATATACCTGCTGCTGTCCCTGCGGGATGAACATATATATGAAGGGGTAACCCGTTACCTGGATGCCCGGGAAAGGGTGCGGGTTGAGACAGATGGCCATGTGCTGAAAGCTATGGGAATTAAACCGGGCCCCATCTACAGCCAGATCTTAGGTGAATTGTATCAGCTGCGCCTGGATGGGGTGGTTACTTCCAAGGAGCAGGAAGCAGCTCTGGTGACCGAATGGATTAAGGAGGGAAAATACTCTAGTGTTTGATTTTGATATTAGCAGGATGCTTATTTCGCTTCCTGCCATAATTATAGGTCTGACCTTTCATGAGTACGCTCATGGTCTGGCCGCCGATTACCTGGGAGATGATACCCCCTATTACCAGGGCAGGCTGACCCTAAATCCCCTGCCCCACATTGACTGGCTGGGGTTTTTGATGCTTTTGCTGGCTGGCTTCGGCTGGGCCAAACCGGTGCAGGTAAACCCCTATAAACTGAAAGGCGGGGTAAAGAACGGCATGATGCTGGTTTCCCTGGCTGGGCCGGTTATGAACATATTGCTGGCTCTGCTGTCCATGATTGCTCTGCGGTTGGTTTTGCCCTATCAGGGGCAAGAATGGGCCAATTATACCATCATGCTGATTTATCCTCTGATACAAATAAATTTGGTCCTGGCGGTATTTAACCTGGTACCTATACCGCCTTTGGATGGCTCGAAAATACTGGCTGGTCTGCTCCCCGATCGGGGGGCGGCGGTGATGTATACTCTCGAGCAGTACGGAACCCTGATACTGTTGCTGCTGCTGATAACGGGAGTGATATCCAGTATCTTGGGACCGCTGGTACGAGGGCTCTATACGTTGTTGGCCGTTATCGTATTCTGAGGGGGGAGTCCAGTGACTTACCTGGTTGATATCGAGGCTTTTCACGGCCCGTTGGATCTGCTGCTGTTCCTGATAGAGAAAAATGAACTCAATATTTATGATATACCCATTGCCTTTATCACTGATCAATACCTGCAGTATTTACAGGCTACCGGAGAGTTTGATCTGGAAAACATGGGTGAGTTTCTGGTTATGGCCACCTATTTACTGAACCTCAAATCCCGCTTATTGCTGCCTAGAACTGAACCCAATCGCTCCGAAGATGAGGAAGAGGAAATCGATCCCCGGGAAGAACTGGTGCAAAAACTGCTGGACTACAAGCGTTTCAAAGAAGCCGGTGAGCATCTGCAACAGAGGGAACAGGGCTTGATCGAAAGAATATATTACCGGGAAGTTTCTGATGAACCCAACCGCCGTGAAGAGCTGGTGGTGGATTTAAGCGCATTAATAAGAGCTTACCGCACGGTAATACGCCGGTTGCCTTCATTTGAACCGGAGGAGATAATTCCAGAAGGTGACGTTAACGTACAAGACAAAATGAATGAAATAATAAACACTCTGCATAAAAACAAGGGTAAAATTACCTTTTTTGATCTGTTTAAGACCGTCTCCCGCAGGCGGGAAGCTCTGGCGATGTTTTTAGCCCTGCTGGAATTGATTCGTTTGCAGAAGGTAAGAGCTTATCAAAACACTCCCTGGGGAAACATCCATTTAGAGATGTGGTGATATGGATTGCTGATGCGCGATGAGGTAAAAGCCGCCGTGGAAGCAATACTCTTTATGAGAGGCGAGCGAGTCGGTACTGATGAACTAGTAGAGATACTGGATGTGCCGATGCCTGAGTTACGTGATATAATGCGGGAATTAATAGCCGAATATTTCCAGCCCGGCCGCGGCTTGCAGATAGTTCCGGTAGATGATGGTTACCTGATGTGCACCAAAAAGGAATATTCGGATATTCTGGCCCGGGCGGCCCGGCCCATTAGGCGCCGCTTGTCCCAGGCTGCTCTGGAGACTTTGGCCCTCATTGCCTACCGGCAGCCCATAACTCGAGCGGAAATTGAGAAAATCAGGGGAGTGAAAGTGGATCGGGTTATTAATAATTTGCTGGAACGGGGGCTCATTGAAGAAGTAGGAGTTAAAGATACGGTTGGTAAACCGATCCTCTACGGTACTACTGCGGAATTCCTGCGGCTTTATGGTTTAACCAGCTTAAAAGATTTACCCCCCTTGGAGGAATAGGTATGGCTGACAAATCCATTGAGGAAGAAGTCAAAATTAAAGCCCAGCAAGCCCGGAAGCTGGCCAAGTATATGAGCAGCATCGAAGATCTGGTGGAAAACCAGATTCTCAAGGCACAAGAGGAAGGAAAGTTCGATAATCTGCCAGGAGCCGGGAAACCCCTTAAACTGGAGGAGAATCCCTTTGAACCTGCCGATATGAGGATGGTTTTCAAGATCCTCAAAGATAATGATTGTGCTCCCCGCTGGATTGAACTGGGCAAGGAGATAGATGCTGACTGGGAGCGATTTTGGTCTGATGTGGACTACTTCAAGCGCTACACGCTGATGATGAAAGATCTGGCAACTGACTCACCTGCATATAAGAGATACCTGCGCAAAAAAAATAACTTCTATTATGAATGCCGGTTGACTCTGGATAAAATCAGCAAGAAGATCCTGGATTATAACCTGCATTGTCCCACCTATTTCGTAGGAAGGTCCAACATAGTGATTGAGGAAGAAATGGCTAAGGTAATCGCCATCATTGAGGAAGCAGCCAAGCCATAACATTACTGTGAATATCCCCGCCGATCTATGCTAACCACGGCTAGCAGGAGTGTCCGGGAATCAGGAGTATTAGCCGGCTCGTTCCGGTACTCCTCGCCTGCAACACATCGGCAAACTTTAAGTGCGAAGGGGACCGCTCGTAATTCGGCATTCATGCACTCAGTACTCGCTGCTCGAAACGTCCTGTTTCTCGCTCCCCTTCGCAGCCCTCAGTTGCGCCGTGGGTTGCAACGGCTCGTCGTAAGTCACTCGCCCGGCTAATACTCCTGCCAAATCCTGCAGCACTGTTTTCATTCATCCTTGTCTTTTCATCGGGTGGCATTACAAAGGTTGAAAGGCAATCTGGAACGGGGCTGCAGGTTGGAAGAGATCGCCACAGCCTGCGTGTCCGCTATGACACGGCACAAAATATGAATAACAACCAGGCCAGTCTGGCAATCCTAACCAAGATAGGGGTGCTGTGTATGCTGGCCTTTTTTATTTCCTTGGCTGTTCTGGCGCTGCTGACCCTTGTGCTGTTCGCAGTAAAACTGAGAATAGATATGCGTATAGTTTTAGTGGTAGACCAGGAGCAGAGCCTCCTGGACCTGGAACTGCTTCCTCTAGGCCGGGAGAAATGGAGAAGGCAGCGCCGCTTGGAATTGCCCGCTGCAGATCTTTATGCCTACCTGATGAAAAAACTTAAACAAAAAAGAGATTACCGGGTACCAGGATGGTTCAGTAACTTAAGTACCCAGGAAAAAATTGTTTTTACAAAAAAAATGCTGTCCGTCACCCAACGATTTCTGCGGTATGTCCACATAAAAGAACTGCGCTGGTACAGCATCTGCGGGGGTGAAGATGCCATGGAAACAGCTTTGCGAACCGGTAGTTTGTGGGCAGCTAAAGGAATTATTATCGGTGTGGCGAGCAGCCTGTGCCGCCTGCATCATTTTCATATCAAGGTGGAGCCGGATTTTGCCGCTCAACGGCTGTGGAGCTATTGGACGGGAATATTTCAGGTACGGCTGGTACATATTATGGTTATAGGTGCTCATATTTGTGTATGGATGATCAGGGGGTATTTAAATGGGCGAACAGCAACAAGAACAACAGAGCAGTCATCCCATCGAAGGGTTAATGAAAACAGCTATGCAGAGTATTAAGGAAATGGTGGATGTAAACACGGTAGTAGGAGATGCGGTGGAGACCAATGACGGCACAGTTATAATTCCTGTTTCCCAGGTGGTGTGCGGCTTTGCTGCCGGAGGGGGAGATTATGAATTAGCCAACGGCAGCGGCAAAGAATTACCTTTTGCTGGAGGCAGCGGTGCCGGTGTATCCGTTAAACCAGTGGGTTTCCTGGTGGTCCGCATGAATGATGTGCGTTTAATCTCCACCCATGGCAATCCCCTGGCTGAGAGAATGGTGGATCTGGCTCCTCAGGTGATGGAAAAATTAGAAGCTTTGCTGCAGAAACGCAATCGCCAGCAGGGAGAGCAGCCTTTGGCATAAGCTTCGGGTAAACGAGAACAGCCTGCAGGAGGGCTGTTCTAATTTTTTCTGCCCTATCATACCCTTCTACAAGACGGGGAGGGGGGATGAGCTTGCTGAATCTGATCTGGCTGCTGTTGCTGGCTTCCGGTATAGTGGTAGCGGCCATAAATGGGAATATCGAGGTGGTGACTGAGGCAGCCCTGGGTGCTGCCAAAGGAGCGGTGGAAGTCTGCTTTGACCTGGTTGGTGTCATGGCCTTATGGCTGGGAATAATGAGAATTGCGGAAAAAGGAGGTTTGGTAGCCGCCCTGGCTAGGGCACTGCGGCCGCTTATGGTTCGGCTGTTTCCCAGTGTTCCGCCCCAGCATCCTGCCATGGGATTTATAATTCTGAACTTAAGTGCCAATATGCTGGGGTTGGGCAATGCCGCTACTCCCTTTGGCCTGAAGGCCATGCAGGAATTGCAGACCCTGAATCAGGGCTCCGATGAGGCTTCCACAGCTATGTGTACATTTCTGGCCTTAAATACTTCTTGCATTACCTTAATACCAGCTACTATAATCGGAGTTCGGCTTTCCTTTGGCTCAGCCAATCCCACGGAGATAGTGGGACCTTGTATTTTTGCCACCAGTATAGCCATGCTCATCGCGGTATCGCTGGATTACTGGTTCCGAACCTACAGCCGTTGGCGGAGGTTGCTCTAGATGCTGTTTACCATACTGAATGTCATTTCCACTTGGGCTATTCCTTTTCTCCTCCTGGTTATTCCTATCTATGGCTATTTGAAGAAGGTACCGGTTTATGAAAGTTTTGTAGAAGGGGCTGAGGAAGGCTTTACCACCGCAGTAAAAATAATTCCCTTTCTAGTGGGGATGATGGTAGCCATATCTGTTTTCCGGGCTTCAGGAGCTATGGAATATTTGTCTCAAGCTCTTGCTCCCGTGACAGCTCTGCTGGATGCTCCCAGTGAGGTCTTGCCCCTGGCCATCATGCGTCCTTTATCGGGAAGCGGGGTACTGGGCATGGCCACAGAATTGATGCGCACCTATGGACCGGATTCTTTTATCGGCAGGCTGGCTTCAGTCATGCAGGGAACCACTGATACCACCTTTTTTGTGCTGACGGTTTACTTTGGAGCCGTGGGTATTAAAAAATACCGCTATGCTATTGTAACTGGCTTAACTGCGGATATTACCGGATTTATAGCCTCCATATATATATGCAACCTGCTTTTCAGGTAGAGGCAGGGGCTGTTGATCCAAAAAGTATAGATTAAGGCTTATAAAAATATTGTCTGATTATTTCAGTTGCTCTTCGTAGTATAATAGAAAAAACTTTTAAGTAGGGGTTTGCTGCTTTACCGGATAGAGGCGAATTGTTACCATACATATAGTCAGGGTTTACACGACAGTCAGAATTAACACGCACTACTTTACTGCAGTATCTAGGAGGAGATGGTACATGGAATCGAAGTTTATTCACGCGGTGCCCAATTTCAGTGAGGGACGTCGCAAAGAAGTGGTCGAAGCAATAGTCAGCGAACTGCGGGATATTGATGGAGTCAAACTGATTGATTATTATCCGGATCCTGATTTCAATCGTACGGTGGTGGAAGTCATCGGCAAACCGGAACCCCTGAAAGAAGCTCTTTTAAACATGGCCGGCAAGGCTTACGAGCTTATTAACATGGAGGAACAGCGGGGCAACCATCCGCGCATCGGAGCCCTGGACACTTTGCCTATTTTCCCGTTAGTCAATATCACCCTGGAAGAATGTGTTGTGATTGCGGAAGAAATCGGTCAGGAAATATATAACCGCTATCAGGTTCCAGTATATTTCAGCGGTGAAAATGCCCGCTGTGAAGAGCGTAAAAGCCTGGACTACATTCGTAAAGGCCAGTTCGAGGGTTTGAGAGAAGTAGCCCATCTTCCTGAAAGGGCTCCCGATATCGGCCCGCCTGCTCTGCACCAGACTGCCGGAGCCACTATTGTAAGCTCAGCTATGACCGGATTTGTAGCTGTGAATGTGATCTTGGGAACAGCTGATCTGAACATAGCTAAAAATATAGCCAGAGCTGTGCGGGGACCCAGCGGCGGATTCAGCACTATTCGATCAATGGCCTTATACTTTGAGCAAAGAGGCCAGGTGGCTGTATCCATGACGATGTTTGATACTAACAAAACTCCTATATACAGGGTTTTCAATTTGATTGTAGATGAAGCTAACCGCTATGGGGTCCCGGTAGTAGGAACCCAGATTATCGGCACTTTGCCCCAGGAAGCCCTGATCAGCTGTGCTGAGTACTTTTTAAAACTGGAAAACTTTAACCGCGACCAAATTATCGAAAATCATTTGATAGGATTATAAGGTATACCAAAAATAACGGTCATTTAATTAGCAAACAGGGGAGAGAGATTTTTCCCCTGTTTTTATTTTGTGCAAAGGCAAATTTGGGCAGTGCCAACTTCTTATCATAACTAGCTATCCTTCGGTTAACAATATACCTAGTTGCCGATGTTGGGATATCAAGTGCTGCGCAGTCCGGAAAACATCACACAAAAGGCAGGTGAAGATATGGACAACTTATATGATCTGCTGATTCTAGGTGGAGGCCCGGCTGGCCTGGCTGCGGGAGTATATGGGGCTCGTGCGCGCATGAAAACCGGCATTATTGAAAAGGGCAGACCGGGCGGACAGGCTGCTACCACCGAAGAGTTGGAAAACTACCCCGGTTTCGGACGAGGTACTACCGGACCGGGTTTGATGCAAGCCATGGCCGAACATGCGGCCCAGTTCGGGGCCGAATTTATAACCGATACGGTTTTGTCCCTGGACCTAAGGTCCAATCCCAAAAGCATAACCGGCCGCAAAGGTGAATACCTGGCCAAATCGGTAATAGTAGCCCTGGGAGCCCAGCCCCGCATGTTAAAAGTTACCGGGGAGGGCAGGCTGCGGGGCAAAGGAGTAAGCTACTGTGCTACTTGTGATGCCGAATTATTTGAAGAACTGGATGTGGTTGTGGTAGGCAGCGGCGATGCAGCTATTGAAGAAGCTGAATACCTGACCAAGTTTGCTGAAAACGTTACCATCATTGTTATCCATGAAGAAGGCAAGGTGGATGCCAACCAGGCCTCTGCTGAAAGGGCATTTCGCAATCCCAAGCTGAAGTGGATATGGAACTCTACCGTAACCCGCATTAATGGAGAAGAGTTGGTGGAAAGTGTAACCTTGAAAAATCTCAAAACGGGGGAAGAATGGGATTACCCCACCAACGGCGTGTTTATTTTTATCGGAACCGTGCCCAATTCTGAGTTGGTTAAAGACCAGCTTCAGGTAAACCCTCAGGGATATATCATAACCGATGAAAAAATGGGCACCAACCTGGAAGGGGTATTTGCTGCCGGTGATGTGCGGGACAAATACCTGCGCCAGGTAATTACGGCTGCTGCCGATGGGGCTATAGCCGCAGTTGCAGCGGAAAAATACGTTCATGAAACCGAACTGTGGGAGCAAGAAGTGCTGCAGGCCAGCAAACCGGTGGTGGTTGCTTATTATGATCCCACTGACATGGCAGGGAATGAAAAAATCATCCTGGTAGACCAGTTTGTACGGGATCACAATGACCAGCTGTCTTTGGTTAAAGTGGATGCTACCCGCAATGAACTGGTAGCCCGGCGTTACCAGGTGACACCTGACAAGCTGCCCCTGGTGCACTTGTTTGTGCAAGGTCAGCTGCAGAAACAGACTCAGACTATAACCCTGGAAAGCCTGAAAGAATTGACAGGGATCGCTTAAGGAGGTGCGAGCATGATCGAAGTGACCAAGGATAATTTTGACCAGGAAGTGCGCAACAGCTCTGGCCTGGTAATGGTGGACTGGTGGGGGCCAAAATGTGAGCATTGCCTGGAACTGATGCCCCATGTGGAAGAACTGGAAAAACGCTACGGTGACCGCATGAAGTTTTGCAAAGTCAACACTGCCGGCAACCGGAGACTGGCCATAGGAGAAAAAGTACTGGGGTTGCCGGCTATGGTGTTCTACCGTGACGGGCAGAGGGTAGCTGAGTTGTCAGGCCAGGATCTTATGCCCGAAGATATTGAAGCCAAAATAAAAGAATTAATCGATTAGGCTGCCAAGACTTTTAACTAGATGGATAAAATTTAAGATCTTAAGAGAAAGGATGAAGCGTTATGGTTGATAAAGCATTTTTTGCTGATAAAAAAATCTGTATATTGGGAGATCGGGACGGAATCCCCGGTCCAGCCATTGCTGAATGTATGCAGACAGTAGGTGGAGAGATTCTTTTTACCAGTACGAATGCTTTGTTTGAACTGCTGCCGGGGCCATGGACATGGCCAATCAAGCTCGTATAAAAGAAACGGCCGAAAAATATGGTACCGATAAAGTCGTGGTCATTCTGGGCGGCGCCGAAGCGGAATCCGCCGGATTAACCGCCGAAACAGTTATAGCCGGGGACCCGACTTATGCTGGTCCTCTGACCAATGTGGCTTTGGGACTGGCGGTTTACCATATTTTTGAGCTTAAGGACTTAATTGACCCGCAAGTCTACGATGAGCAGATCTCCATGATGGAAATGGTTCTTGATGTTGAAGAGATAATCAACGAAATGAACAATATCAGATCCCAGTATCAGGAAGGTTGAACTAGGCCGGCAAAGTAACCAAAGGGGGCTCACCAGTGAATTTTCCAGTTATTCGAGGAACTGCTTATGTATTGGTCCATGCACCTGATATTCTGTTAGGTCATGGCACCACCATTACCATGGAACGATTGAAGAATCCTGATTCAGAATATCTGAAGGCTCTGCCGGGTCACCTGCGCAGTTTTCAGGAAGCAGTGGGCTACCTGCCCAATCAGGTATATATTGGCAATGCTCATCCCCGCCAGTTGGCCGAGCATCCTTCCCCCTGGTACCAGCACCCGGTGGAAGCCAAAACCCAGGGGAAATATGGACAAATATTGGGGCAGGCTGAGTTTTACGGGCTTATGAAAATAGCGGACAGCTTCAACCTGGTGGAATTGAGTGCAGAATTTGCTGCTTCCATAAAGGATAGGATGCCTGCCGCCAATTTATCCCCCAAGCACCTGGCCCAGCTGGATAAGACCCGGGACCTTAGCGAGATAATTGACATGGTAGGCAGTCATCAAGCGGATGGATTGTATCTGAACGGGCAATTAGTGGGCTGTGTACGGGAGGCCCATGACACTGATCCCAACCTGTCTGCTCATGTAGTGTTTGAGAACTTGGTTTGCAAGGCCTCGGGGGTTTTAGCTCTGGTTAATCTGCTGGAGCGCTTCCAGATTGATCCCAAAGAAATTGACTATATTATCGAGACTTCCGAAGAAGCCATCGGCGATATGAACCAGCGGGGAGGAGGCAACCTGGCCAAAGCTATCGGTGAGATTGCCAACTGTGTTAATGCCAGTGGTGCCGATATACGCGGTTTTTGTGCCGGACCGGCCCACGGCATACTCAATGCGGCAGCATTGGTGCAGGCAGGCATTTTTAAAAATGTTGTGGTTTTGGCGGGAGGATCTTCAGCTAAATTGGGAATGAACAGCCGGGATCATGTTAACAAACAGATGCCGGTCCTCGAGGATATGATCGGCGGCTACGCAGTTCTGATCAGCGAAAATGATGGAGTAAACCCGGTAATTCGCACCGATATAGTCGGCAAGCACAAGATAGGGTCCGGTTCCTCACCTCAGGCGGTAATACAGGCCATTGTAGCCGATCCTCTAGAAAGGAACGGTCTCAAGATAACTGATGTAGATATTTTTGCTCCCGAACTGCAAAACCCTGAAATAACCGTGCCCGCTGGTGCCGGAGATGTTCCCCTGGCTAATTATAAAATGATTGGAGCCATGGCGGTAAAACGAGGAGAGCTGGACAAGAGCGAGCTGGCCCAATTTACCGGCACCCGCGGTATGACCGGTTTTGCTCCTACCCAGGGACATATACCTTCCGGGGTACCCCTGTTGGGAATGATCAGGGATGAATTGCTGGAAGGGAGAATTAAACGGGCAATGGTCATCGGCAAGGGCAGCTTGTTTTTGGGCAGGATGACTGACTTGTTTGATGGCATCAGCCTTATTCTGGAACCCAATCAGGGCTTGGTGCGGGAAACCGGACTGGATTTGGAAGAGATAAAAGAGCACATACGCCTGGCTCTGGCTGAAGCCATAGAAAAAGCCGCTGATATCCTGGCCAGGAGGTGACGAGGGTTGGATAATTGGCAGAGTTTAACCCGGGAAGTACTGCTGGAGGCTGCTCAAGGGCTGCGTACCGGCCAGATGCAAAAGAAAAGCCGTATAGGGCTGACCACTCTGGGCAGTGAGATCGAAGTCAGCGACCTGGTACGGGGGGCGGAAATAGCCATGCAGAAAAACCATAACCTAGAAGTGCATATAATTGGTCCCACCAGCAGCAAGCACCTGCCCCACATCCCGGCTGAAACCGAGGATGAGGTTCACGCTATAATGGAAAACCTTTTGGATCAACGGGAGTTGGACGGGGTAGTAGCCATGCACTATCCTTTTCCTATTGGTGTGGCAACCGTGGGCAAAGTTGTAACACCCGCCCGGGGCAAAACCATGTATATTGCCACTACTACCGGCACCACTGATACCGAGAGAATCCAGGCCATGGTTAAAAATGCTGTATTCGGAATTGCGGCCGCCAAAGCTGACGGAGTAAAACAGCCTTCTGTGGGCATTCTCAATGTAGAGGGAGCCCGGCAGGTGGAAAGACACTTGAAACGCATGCAGGAGCAGGGCTACTTGTTCACCTGGGGAAATTCATTACGCAGAGAAGGTGGACATATACTGCGTGGAAATGATTTAATAATGGGTAGTGTGGATGTTGTGGTTACGGATACCTTAACCGGTAATATCTTGATGAAGCTGTTTGGTGCTTTCAGCACGGGCGGCAATTATGAGACCAGCGGCTACGGATATGGCCCTGGTATTGGTGAAGGCTTTGACCGCCTGGTGTGCATAATATCGCGGGCTTCCGGTACTCCGGTAGTAGCGGGAGCAATAGAGTACTGTGCTTCCATGGTTCGAGGGAACTGGCGGGCTGTGGCAGACCAGGAAATAGCCCAAGCCCGGCAGGCAGGCTGGAAAATACCGGTGGTAGATACGGTAAAGCAGGAAGCAGAAGTCCGTGTACCTCCCCAGAAAGTCACCGATGCCCAAATAGCCGGGGTGGAAATACTGGAACTGGAGGACGCAGTAAAATCCCTGTGGAAGCACAATATTTATGCGGCCAGCGGTATGGGATGTACTGGCCCTATTGTCATGGTGGCAGCCGATGATTATGATCAGGCTGTCAAAGTGCTGAAAGACAATGGGTTTCTGTAAATACCAGAGGTTGTTGAGGAGGAAGAAAGAATGAAAAGTGACATTGAGATTGCCCAGGAGACTAAGATGGCACCCATTATCGAGGTGGGCCGCTCCATTGGTCTGGATGAAGAGGATCTGGAATTATACGGCAAGTATAAGGCCAAGGTTTCCCTGGACGTATGGAAGAGAGTTCAGAACAATCCTTCCGGTAAACTGGTGCTGGTTACGGCGATTACTCCCACCCCCGCCGGGGAGGGCAAAACTACTACTACGGTAGGATTGGGACAGGCCCTCAACCGGATCGGCAAAAAAGCCATCATAGCCTTGCGGGAACCTTCTTTGGGTCCCAGCTTTGGCGTCAAAGGGGGAGCCGCCGGGGGCGGATATTCCCAGGTAGTACCCATGGAAGACATCAACCTGCATTTTACCGGGGATATTCATGCGGTCAGCACGGCCCATAATTTGCTGGCGGCCATGTTGGACAATCACATCCACCAGGGCAACGAATTGAATATCGACCCCCGGCAGGTAGTGCTGCGCCGGGTCATGGACTTGAACGAGCGGGCCCTGCGGAAAATAGTGATCGGTTTGGGAGGCCGCATGGACGGAGTACCTCGGGAATCAGGATTTGATATAAGCGTAGCTTCGGAAGTAATGGCTTCCCTGTGCCTGGCCATTGACCTTATGGACTTAAAGGAACGCTTTAAACGTATGGTGGTAGCCTACACTTATGATGGAAAACCGGTTACTGCCAATGACTTGAAAGCAGCCGGGTCCATGGCCCTGCTGATGAAAGATGCTATCAAGCCCAATCTGGTGCAAACCCTGGAAAACACTCCCGCTTTTGTCCATGGAGGTCCCTTTGCCAATATTGCCCATGGCGCCAACAGTATTATTGCTACCCGCTTGGGATTGAAACTGGCTGATTACCTGGTAACGGAAGCCGGCTTCGGTGCCGACCTGGGAGCGGAGAAATTCTTCAATATTGTATGTCGCTACGGCAGCCTGAAACCTGATGCAGTAGTATTGGTAGCTACTATCCGGGCTTTGAAGAACCATGGCGGAGTGCCTAAAGATCGGCTTAGCGAGGTTAATATGGAAGCCCTGGCCAAGGGAACCGAAAACCTGGTTAAGCAGATGGAAAACATTCGCAAGTTCGGCTTACCGGTAGTAGTGGCTATCAATGAATTCCCCACCGATACTGCCGAGGAAATTGATTTCATTATTCGCCAGTGCCAGTCTTTGGGAGCAGAGGTAGCTTTGTCACGGGTCTGGGCTCAGGGTGGTGCCGGTGGTGAAGAATTGGCCCGCAAAGTGGTGGCTGCTGCTGAGCAGCCCAGTGAATTCAGGTATCTTTATGACCTGGACCTTCCTCTCAAGGATAAAATCCACCGGATATGCACGGAGATTTACGGAGCAGACGGGGTGAACTATACTGCGGAAGCCTCCAAGATGCTGCAGCGTTTGGAAGAGCTGGGCTATGGCAACCTGCCCGTCTGCATGGCTAAAACCCAATATTCATTGTCGGACAATCCAGACCTTAAAGGCCGGCCCAGAGGTTTTGAGGTAACCATTCGCGAAGTACGCCTCTCTGCCGGGGCTGGGTTTGTGGTAGCTTTGGCGGGGACCATTATGACCATGCCAGGTTTAAGCAAGAGACCCGCTGCGGAAAATATAGATATTTTGGAAAACGGACAAGTGGTAGGCCTCTTTTAAGAATTAAGGGTCAGGATTTTCTAGTCCTGACCCTAATTATTTCGATTAATCAACGAGAACAGCTCGGCGCGGGTTTCAGCTCTGGTTTCGAAAATTCCCCGTACCGCTGAGGTAACCGTTACCGAGCCGGGCTTGCGAACTCCCCGCATGGTCATGCACATATGCTCAGCTTCAATAACTACGCCCACTCCATAAGGGTTAAGGGTATTGTAAATACAATCTGCAATCTGGGAGGTTAGTCTTTCCTGGAGCTGCGGGCGGCGGGCGTACATTTCAACCACTCGGGCTAATTTGCTGATTCCCACTACTTTGCCCCCTTTGGGTATGTAAGCTACATGAGCCCTGCCGTAAAAGGGGAGCAGGTGATGTTCGCACATGGAATAGAGGGGAATATCTCTTATCAAAACCAATTCATCATGGTATTCGGAAAAACATACCTGCAGTAACTCCTGAGGATCGGTACCTATACCGGAAAAAATTTCCTCATACATATTGGCAACCCGGGTGGGGGTATTGAGAATACCTTCTCTTTCCGGATCTTCTCCAATTGCTTCCAGGATCATGCGTACAGCCTGTTCAATCTTGGGTTTGTCGATTTCTCGTTTCGTCATGATGGATCCTCCGGTCAATATGTTAACTCTAATGATAACAAATATATCCTTAATTATCTCATAAATATTTCTTGCAGTTAGTATTAGCTTAGGTTTTGGTGGTTATAAAACACCAGGATTATTGGAGATAATGCCTTGCAAAACTTGCTGATTCATGTCAGGATGGAGCCAAAGAGGAGAGAAAGGGGCAGCCATGCGACTAGCTAAATATATAGCTCATGCCGGTGTTGCTTCCCGCCGCAAAGCGGAGGAATTGATCTGCCAGGGGAAGGTATTGGTCAACGGCATACTGGTGGATACTCCGGCTTTTGAGGTGGACCCGGCTGCCGACCGGGTAGAGATAGAGGGTATCCTCATTGCCCCTGAGCCCAAACAGTATATTATGCTTAATAAACCCGCCGGATATCTGTCCACGGTTACTGATCCTTTCGGCCGGCCTACGGTTTTGGATCTGATTGGTGACATAGGACAGCGGCTTTACCCGGTGGGCAGGCTGGACTTTGATACCGAAGGGCTTTTACTGCTTAGCAATGACGGGGATTTTACCAATAAGATGATTCATCCCCGGCACAATGTGCCCAAACGCTATGTAGCCAGGGTAACCGGGCGGGTAAAACCTAAAGAGTTGGGGCAATTAGCCCGGGGAGTAGAGTTGGAGGATGGCAGAACAGCTCCGGCACAGGTAAAGCTAATTGAGTATGACGGCAATGAAAGCCGGGTGGAAATAGAGATTCACGAAGGACGTAAACGCCAGGTAAAGAGAATGTTTGAAGCTATTGGCCATCCGGTTGTCCACCTGGTGCGTACTGGTTTTGGCCATTTAACCTTGGGGAATCTGGCAGTAGGGGAATACCGCCATTTAACTCCGGAAGAAGTCCGGCAATTATTAGCTCTGGCAACAGGGCAGGCAAAAATTGACGATGGTGAGGATTTACCTTGAAGATAATTTTCACTGGTTATGGCAAAGGTAAAACTTCAGCAGCCGCAGGGATAGCTTTTCGTTCCTGGGGTCATGGGCGCCGGGTGCTGGTGGTGCTGTTCTTAAAGGACCAGCGGGTAAGCGGGGAGTGGAAGGCAACTCAGCAGATTAACAGCCCGCGCCTGGTGGTAAAATCCTTTGGCCGGCCCTGTCCGTACCTGGGTCAGCCTTGCTGCCCCGGCCAGCAGGAATGTATTGTCAGTCCTGGGCAATGGAACTCTGCCGATGAGGAACAGGCTATACAGGGACTAAATTTTGTCCAGCAGGAAATTAAGTCCGGGCAGTGGAATTTAATTGTGGCGGATGAAATATTAAATTTATGGTCAATCTGGCCTCCTTCTCAACCTGTTATTAAAGAAATATTGGGGGAAGCCCCTGCTGAGGTGGATTTGATCTTTACGGGACGCAGCAGGATCCCGGAGTTGGAGCAGGCAGCGGATCTGGTGACCAATATGGAAATGGTTAAACATCCCTTTACCATGGGGATTACAGCCAAAAAGGGCATAGATTATTGATGAGAAACAGATTTTGAACAGGACAGGGCGCCAACAGCAACTCAGGAGCAAATAAAGGTTATCGGAAGTAAAAACGATATTTAAAGAGAACGTACTCTGCAGCATTTTTAATCAACACCGATTTTGATGCCAAATGGGGGCAGCAACTAACATGAACAGGATCAGAATGAAAGTTCGTTTTGATTTTCAGGGCAAAACCAAGCAGGGGAAATTATTCGGCAGAAAAAGCTGTGAAGAGGTGGCCGAAGAAGTACGCCAGCATAAAATATCTTTAATTCGCAACGTTCCCATTCAAGGTATATATATCGAAGATATTGACATGAGCCAGGAAGTCTATACCGTCATAGATGAGATTACCGGAAAGACGAATGCTTATGCCCCGGTTACCATTACTTTTTCAGCGGATTCCCTGGAGGATGCCGTTAAGTTTACTATGAAAGAGGAGTTTCGCACGGTAGAGGTTTTGGAGCCGGAAGGATTATCCTTGTCCCGATTGGATATTGAACGGCTGCTGCTCAAAATCAGCGAGGAGATGATGGATTACCGGTCGTATTTGCAGCGCAAATTCGATAACTGGAAATAAAGGAGGATTCCCGGATGGGGAAAATTTCCCTGGAAAATATCGTTCAAGCGGTGAATGATCTCCCATCATTGCCCCAGGTTGTTCTGCGGGTGATGGAGTTAACTGAAGATCCTGATTCTACTGCCCAGGATATCAATGAAGTCCTGACCCAGGACCAGGGTATGACCGCCCGGGTTCTTAAGCTGGCCAATTCAGCCTTTTACGGTTTCCCGCGGCGGATTGCAACCGTAACAGAAGCCACGGTTTTATTGGGTTTCAAGACTATTCGCAGTTTAGTGATGGCAGCTTCGGTAAGTGATATGTTATCCCAGAAAATAGAGGGTTATGCCCTGGAGTATGGAGAACTGTGGAAGCATTCCCAGTGCTGTGCGATGACAGCCCGGCATATTGCCAGGAAGATTAAATTCGGCGGATTGGAAGTAGCTTATACAGCAGGTTTGCTGCATGATATTGGCAAGGTAGTGTTAAACACATATATGAAGGAAACCTACCGGGAAGTCCTCGACAAAGTGCAAAGTGAGAGTATTCCTTTCCTCCAGTCTGAACAGAGTATTTTAGGTTTTGATCATGCCCAAGTGGGAGCCCAGGTAGCGGAAAAATGGAACCTACCCCCGGAATTAGTTGAAACCATTGCCTGCCACCATGAACCTGAGCAAGCCAAAGTCAATCCCAAACTTACTGCCATTATCCATTTAGCCAATGTAGTTTGTTCAACTATGGGGATTGGTCTGGGAATAGACAGCTTACTTTACCCGGTATCTTCTCAGGCTTTGGAAATACTGGGCTTACAGCCTGCCGATGTTGATGTTATTATATCGGAGATGGCGGACATTTGTTCAGACCAGCAAAGTTTTGATTTAAAATGACCTTATTCTGCAATTAGATAAATCCTGCAGCGACCCCGATGGGGTCTTTTGCTTTTTGCCTGCCAAATGCTTCGCGGATTTTGCCGTATTGATTTTCCTATCTGGCTGAGTTACATTACTCATTAATGGGTTACTTTGTTAACCAGAAAATTCGACGAGGAGAAAGGGACGAGCATTGGGGAGCATCAACATTTTTGCCGGCGGATATGGCAGCGGGAAAACCGAGCTTGCCCTTAATTTCGCCATTAATAGCGATTCCCAAGGGCAAGATGTGGTACTGGCTGATTTGGACCTGGTCAATCCCTACTTTGTATCACGCCAGAATCAAACTGAATTGAAAGCTCATCATGTAAAACTGCTGGCTCCTTCCCTCAAGCTGTCCTTTGGAGATGTACCCCAGCTTCCCCCTAAATTATTAGCTGAGGTTCAGAGGGAAAACCAGTTGCTCATAGATGTAGCTGGAGATGATACTGGCGGCCTGGTTATCGGTTACTTGCATCGTTATTTGCAGCAGCGTGATCCGGTTAACCTTTGGCTGGTCATCAACCCCTACCGTCCTTTTGCTCAGAATCTGTACGATATCAAAGAATCAGTCAAGCAGTTTGAGGACGCTGCTCGCTTGCCCTTTACGGGTATTATCAGCAACCCTCATCTGGCTGAAGAAACAACTGCCGATGTTATACGCAGCGGTCACCAACAGGTGCTGGAGTATGCTGAAGCCCTGCAGCTCAAAGTAGGCTATCTTACGGTACGGGAAGATTTTTATGAACAGCTGAAGCCGGAGTACGGCTCTCTGCTTAAGTCCATTAAGATTTTTACCAGACCTGCTTGGCTGCAGGGGGATTAAAGGAGAGAAAGTAAAGATGGCGAAGGGAAGGGTAACTTTTCGCACCGAGCGCTGTAAAGCCTGTGAACTATGTGTTAGATTCTGCCCTCAGCAGATCTTGTCTCTCAACAAAACCATGATCAATCCCCTGGGATATCATCCTATCGCTGTGGTTCGAGAAGAAGCCTGCAATGGCTGCGGAATATGTGCCTTGATGTGTCCCGATCTGGTCATCACGGTGGAAAGGGAGTGAAGGTGTGACCAAGGTACTGATGAAAGGGAATGAAGCTCTGGCCGAAGGAGCACTCCTAGCCGGATGTCGCGCCTTCTTCGGCTATCCGATAACTCCGTCCAGTGAAATTGCAGAATACATGGCCCGCAAGATGCCCAAAATGGGACGGACCTTCTTACAGGCGGAAAGTGAACTGGCGGCTATTAATATGGTATACGGTGCCGCAGCTACCGGTAACCGGGTAATGACCGCATCTTCCGGACCCGGAATCAGCCTTAAGCAGGAAGGCATTTCATTTCTGGCTGAGGCTGAACTGCCCAGCTTGATTGTTAATATTTCCCGCGGCGGACCTGGTTTGGGAGGAATACAACCCGCCCAGTCCGATTACTTTCAAGCTACCCGCGGGGGAGGACATGGCGACTACCATATTATCGTACTGGCCCCCTCGGGAGTACAGGAAATGATGGATTTTGCCATGCAGGGCTTTGATCTGGCGGATCACTATCGAATACCGGTGATGATTATGGCCGAAGGTACCCTGGGACAGATGATGGAACCCATTATTGTGCGGGAACCGGTAACCGACCTGCCGCCCAAGCCCTGGGCTACCACTGGATGCAAGGGCAGAAAACCCAATATAATAAATACCCTGCACCTTTCCCCTGAATTCCTGGAAGAACGCAACCTTCACCTGCAGCACAAGTATAAACTCATCCAGGAAAGGGAAGCCAAGGCGGAAACTTTTATGGTGGAAGATGCTGATCTGGTGGTGGCAGCCTTCGGATTGATGTCCCGTATTGCCAAACGTGCGGTAATGGATGCCAGGCAGAAGGGCATTAAGGTAGGGCTAATAAGGCCGGTAACCCTGTGGCCTTTCCCGGAAAAAGCATTTCAGGAAGCGGCTGAACATGTGAGCAAATTCCTGTCGGTAGAAATAAGCATGGGACAAATGGTAGAGGATATCAGGCTGGCTGTTAATGGACGTGTACCGGTGGAATTCTACGGCAGGATAGGTTTGATACCCAATCCGGAAGAGATTACCCGCCAGATAATGAAAATAGCGCAACAGGAGGGGTGGGTATGAAGGTTGTAGCCCAGAGGCCAGAGAGTTTAACCGATGCTCCCTTTCATTACTGTCCGGGATGCACTCACGGTATTATTCATAGACTGGTAGCTGAATGCCTGGATGAGCTGAACCTGAGGGAGCAGGCTATCGGTATTTGCCCGGTAGGATGTGCAGTACTGGCTTATGATTACTTTAACTGTGACATGCTGGAGGCGGCTCACGGACGAGCCCCGGCTATAGCCACCGGCATTAAGCGCCTGCTGCCCGATCGGTTAGTATTTACCTACCAGGGAGATGGAGACCTGGCTTCCATCGGCATGGGGGAAATTGTTCACGCTTCCGGCCGCGGTGAGAACATTACGGTTATATTTGTCAACAATGCTATCTATGGTATGACCGGAGGGCAAATGGCCCCTACCACTTTATTGGGGCAGGTCACCACTACTTCCCCATATGGCCGGACCGCTGAACAGGCTGGCTATCCCCTTAAAATGGCAGAATTGCTGGCCCAAAACCAGGGTGCTGCTTATATATGCCGTACTGCGGTTAATAACCCGGCTAATGTAATGCGCACCAAGAAGGCCATAAAGAAAGCATTTCAGACCCAGATGCAAGCCAAAGGGTTTTCCATGGTAGAGATTTTATCAACCTGTCCCACCAATTGGGGTTTAAGCCCCCTGGAGGCTTTGGAATGGCTGGAGAAGAACATGATTCCTTACTACCCTTTGGGTGAGTTTAAGGTCAGCTAGGAGGGATAGGGATGGCGGAAAAGCAGATATTATTTGCGGGTTTCGGCGGTCAGGGCGTGCTGTCCATGGCCCAGTTTTTGGCTCATGCCGCTTTAAGCGCTGGCATGCATGTTACCTGGGTGCCTTCCTATGGCGCGGAAATGCGCGGGGGGACAGCTAACTGTCTGGTAACCATATCCGACCGGGAAATCAGCTCACCCTTAACCGAGAACCCACTTATGGCTGTTATTCTCAACCGGCCCTCTCTGGATAAGTTTGAGTCCAGGATTAAACCAAATGGAACCCTGGTGCTGAATACATCGATGGTGGACCGCCGGCCCCAGCGCACCGATCTGGAAATACTGGAAATGCCCATGAATGAAGTGGCTGAGGAGATAGGCAATCCGCGCGGGGCCAACATGATTCTGCTGGGGGCTTATCTGCAGAAGACCCAGGTGGTACAAGTTGATCAGGCCCTCCAGTATTTCGAAGTCATTTTTAAGGGCAAATCACAGGAAATTATTGAGAGGAACCGGGAGGCGTTTTTAGCTGGTGTCCAATATGCCCAGAACAACTGGTGAGAACGAGTCTTTAACCAGGTTAGCTTCAATATTGCAGGAATATGACCAGGTAACAGTTCTGCTGTCAGGAGGCATGGACAGCGGATTTCTGTTATGGGCCTGCACCCAGTTCCTGCCCAGGGACCGGGTCAAAGCAGTTACCTGTTATTCTCCTACTACTCCTTGTCAGGAACTAGACCGTGCCATACAGACCGCTAAAAATTTCGGGGCCGAACATATTCTTTTATCCAGCCCGGAGATGGAAGATGAGGACTTTTGCCGCAACGATGATTTGCGCTGTTATTACTGCAAGCGCAATCGCCTGGCGCATATAAAGCAAACCCCGGGGTATAACTGGGGAACCCTCCTGGATGGAACCCATTTGGACGACCTGAAAGAATACCGTCCCGGGATGAAAGCAGCGGGTGAATTTGGGGTTAAGAGCCCCTTGCTGGAAGCGGGATTGAACCGGGCGGCTATTAAGAGACTGGCTGTTCACTACCAGCTGCCTTTGCTGGACCGGCCCATGGAATCCTGCCTGGCTACCCGCATCAAAACCGGACAGCGGTTGGATATTGCTTTGATGGCCCAACTGGATGAACTGGAAGAGGATATACGCAGTCTCGGTATTACCCTGGTGAGAGCCAGGTGGAACAACGGGGAAATACGCCTGGAAGTAAGGAGTGAGGATTTCCCGGTAATCATGGCTAACCGGGATAAAGTAATTGATCTGGCCCGGAACCGGGGATTTTCCATGATCAGCTTGGATTTATCCGGTTATGGTCCATAATAGCAATAAGGAGATGGTACCATGAACCGGGAGCAGATCAGAAAGATGCTGGAAGAATATAAAGCCGGGTCAGTATCTATTAATGAGGTCCTGGATATGCTGGTCCAGGAACCCTTTACTGACATGGGATATGCCCGTATTGACGACCACCGTTCCCTGCGGGACACTTTTTGTGAAGTTGTCTTCTGCCAGGGCAAAGAGCCTGCCCAGGTAGCAGAGATCATGGCTCACCTGGCGGAGCACAATGACCGCCTGCTGGGTACCCGGGCCAGTGAAGAAGTGTACAAGGCGGTACGGGAACGAGTGCCGGATATATGCTATCATCCCCGGGCCCGCCTGCTGTACCGGACGGTTCCGGGCTGGCGAACGGAACAGAAAGTTGCGGTAGTGACCGCGGGCACAGCCGATTTGCCGGTCGCCGAGGAAGCCGCCCTGTGCCTGGAAACCATGGGAGTGCCGGTGGTGCGCTTATTCGATGTGGGTGTGGCCGGGATTCACCGGGTTCTGCATAACCTGCCGGTTATCCGTGAAGTCCAGGTGGTAATTGTGGTTGCGGGCATGGAAGGAGCTCTGGCCAGTGTGGTTGGTGGACTTACCCACCGACCGGTTATAGCTGTTCCCACCAGTGTGGGTTATGGCGCCAGCTTTAACGGTTTAGCGGCCTTGCTCAGCATGTTGAATAGCTGCGCCCCCGGTGTAGGGGTGGTAAACATAGATAACGGCTACGGAGCCGCCGCTCTGGCATTGGCTATTATTGAATCCAATCATGGATAATCTGCCCTCCCCAGGCATAAGATAGTGAAGAACAGGCCTGGGGGGTGAGCCATTGCGCAACTTTGTCAACAGGGTGGAGAAATATTTAATCCGCTTAATAGCTTTAAGCCTGGCAGCAGTAGTTCTGGCTCAAGGCTTTATGACCCACGAACCGTTCCGTTTATACCTCAGCTGGGGGGAACGTCTGGAAGGAGAACTTTTCGAATATCCCGCCATCGCCGAAAGGCCTGATCCTGTACCCCCTGCCCGGGTGGAATCTCCTGATGCTGTACTGACCATCGAAGTTGAAAAATACTCGGCTTTGCCGAAAGCGGTTATCCTTGTAAATAACCGGGAGCGAGCCCGGTTCGAAAACCGGGAAGTCACCCTGGAAGTAATGGCCGGCGATACTATCGAGATTGACTCCACCGCTTATGATTTCCCTATCGACTACCGCATCCGTTCAGTATCTGACAACTTGTCATTCCCGGAGAAAGATTCTGTGTATACTGCTAATCACAGTATAGTAATGATTGGCAAAGTTATAGTAAAATGAATCCATAATAAAACACAAGGTGGTAGGTTCTGTGGAAGTTGGTAGTAAGGTAGTTGCCACCTCAGCTATTAAAATGGCTTTAAGTGCCAGTCGCCAGGAGGAAGCCCAGCTGAAAAAGGAGCTGCTGGATGAGTTCGGAATACGAGCAGTAGCTGTTGATTATGGAGGAGAATTCATCAACTCGGTGGGCAAAATCGTGGAACGGGCCGTAGTGGCTGCTAAACGGGAAGGAGTTATCAAAGATTCCCACGCTGATGAAGGAGCCGTAGCCGGGGCTACCCGGGAAGCCATTGCCCAGATTATGCCCAAGGCTTTGGGATTGAATGTGGGCGGGAAAATCGGCATAGCTCGCCATAAGGATCATGTCAGTGTAGCTATATTCATGGGAATAGGCTTGCTGCATCTGGACGAAGTAACCATCGGCTTGGGACATCGCGCAGTAAATGGGTAGTTAAAGGAGTACGGATAATGTTTGTACGGGGTATTCGCGGCGCTACTACTGTGGAAAGAGACGAAAAAGCACTGGTACTGGCTGCCACCGGCGAACTGCTTCAGGAAATGCAAAAGGCAAACGGCTTTGAGCCCGAGGACATTGCCAGTGCCTTATTTACCGTAACCTCTGATATACGGTCGGTTTTCCCCGCTGAAGCCGCCCGGTTGATGGGATGGGCCAAGGTACCTCTCCTTTGTTTTCAGGAGATTGAAGTACCCGATGCCCTGCCCTTATGCATAAGAGTGCTGGTTATGGTTAATACCAATAAATCTCAGCAGGAGATACGCCACGTTTACTTGCGGGAAGCCCGGCAATTGCGCCGGGATTTAATGGGAGAATAAAGGTTATTCCCCCATTACCTTAATAATAACTCGCTTGCGGCGCTGGCCATCGAACTCGCCGTAAAAAATTTCCTGCCAGGGCCCCAGATCAAGCTTGCCTTCGGTTACCGGGACAATTACCTCATGATGCATCAAAAGACTTTTTAGGTGAGCATCCCCGTTAGTCTCACCGGTTCGGTGATGCCGGTAGTCAGGACGGTAAGGAGCCAGTTTCTCCAGCATTTCATCTATATCCTGCAGAATACCGCTTTCATTGTCATTGACAAACACGGAAGCGGTGATGTGCATGGCACTGACTAAAACCATTCCCTCCCGGATACCGCTTTTTTGCACTGCTTTTTCCACCTGATCGGTTATGCGGATATATTGCCGCTTTTTCTCAGTGTTAAACCAAAGATACTCTGTGTAGAATTTCATCTGGTTACCTCCTTTGGTCTAATCTTTAAGTGCCGGGCTGTAGTTGAGCTGATAGAGGTCCTGGCGGCGGTGTTTGAGCAAGGGCATCTCTTGACGCACTTTGTCTAGATAAGCAGGATCATAAGCCGCCGTAATTATTTCTTCGCCGCTGCCGGCTTCTGCTAGTATTTTACCCCAGGGATTGACGATCATGGAATGACCCCAGGCCTGATAAGAGGAGTTAAGGTTGCGAGCGGAGGATGCTGCGGCTACGTAGACTTGATTGTCTACAGCCCGGGTGCGCATCATCAGTTCCCAGAAAGCCGGACCGGAGGACATATTAAAAGCGCCGGGAACTACCAGCAGTTTTGCTCCTTCCAATGCCGCCGCCCGGCTCCATTCAGGAAATCTGATATCGTAGCAAATCATAACCGCAAAGCGGAATCCCTGATGATCTATTATGGTAAGCTCATTGCCCGGTGTCAAAACTGAGGATTCTGTGAAGTTAACCGTCCCTTCAACATCAAACAGGTGAACCTTGCGGTGTTTGCCTAACAATTCACCTTCCGGGCCGAAGGTATAGCTAGTGTTGTAGAGTTTCCCCTCTGCATCTTTTTCTATAATCGAGCCTCCCACCAGGCAAATCTTGTGACGGGCAGCGGCCCGGGAAAGCATTTCAGCAGAAGGACCCGGATAAGTTTCGGCGTAGTTGGCAAATTTTTCTGCTTCATAAGGAGCGTGGAATACTTCCGGCAGAACAATTAGGTTAGCCCCTTGAGCAACTGCCTGCTGGACCATCTGTTCTGCTTTGGCAAGGTTGGTGGGTTTATCGTCCTCAACCTGCATCTGGCAAATACCGATGACTATAGACTGCATACAATCCTCCTCGCATTAACAGAAAGTACGATACGGTATCAGCAAGTAATTAATTTTACCATATTGTTATTGCCTATGGGACGGCGGCCGGTACTATAGCTCTTCATGAAGCCAGGTTTGCATATCCAGGCATTTTCAATGTAAACTAAATAAGGAATTTCCTTCTGTAAACTACCTCACCTTATAAATGAAATCTATATTTGCGAAAATCATCACACCAAGGAGGTATTATGAAAGATTTAAGAGACACACTAAAAGAAGTTGTATATTCCATTCTTCCCATCACTATAGTAGGCATCATTATAATGATGGCTTTAAGGCTTTCCAGCGAAGATTACATACGCTTCGTCGGCGGAGTAGTGCTGGTATGTTTGGGACTGTTCCTCTTTTTCATAGGCTCAAAAATCGGAATAGTACCTGTAGGGGAACTGATCGGTGAATATCTCCCTAACACCGGGAAATGGAGTTTGATTATACTTTTCGGACTTTTTTTGGGATTTGCGGTGACAGTAGCCGAACCTGATGTCCAGGTGCTGGCTGCTCAGGTGGATCTGGCATCCGGGGGAGCAGTACCCAAGATTATCCTAGTTTCAGCAGTAGGCATTGGGGTAGCTGTTTTTGTAGCTATAGCTTTAATAAGACTGATCAAAGGCACGGCTTTAAGCTATCTACTGCTGATAAGTTATATATTGGTGCTGGTGCTGGCTTTATTCACTCCGGCCAATTTTGTTCCCATAGCTCTGGATTCCGGCGGGGTAACCACCGGACCTATGATGGTTCCCTTTATACTGGCTTTAGGGGTGGGAGTGGCCTCAGTTTTCAGCGGCAAGAGAGATAGTTTCGGCTTTGTAGCCCTGGCTTCTGTAGGACCTATTCTGGCAGTTCTTATTCTGGGGGTGTTGTATAGTTGATTGTGCTCAGCCTGTTCGATGGTTTTGTTAATACCCTCACCGAAGTAGCCATCGCTTTAGCCCCTTTGTTTGTCATTGTGTTATTTTTTCAGCGCTTTGTTCTGCATTTGCCTGGGAGAAAGTTTGCCCATATATTGATAGGCTTTGTATTTACTTTTTTCGGCATTGCTTTATTCCTGCAGGGAGTATATCAGGGTTTCATTCCTATTGGCCAGCAAATTGGAATCACTTTAGGAGAGTTGTCTTATAACTGGATTTTGATTCCCATTGGTTTTATTTTAGGATTTACAGCTATTTTGGCCGAGCCGACTGTACATGTTATGATTGACCAGGTGGATAATGTAACCAGCGGGTCTATACCTGGACCGGTCATACTCTATTGCATTGCTATAGGTGTGGCTGTTTCGGTAGCTCTGGCCATGGCCAGGATAATATACGGCATACCCTTGGCTTATATTCTGATTCCTGGCTATATCCTAGCCTTTTTTTTGATGCGCTATACCAGCGAGCAGTTTATTTCTATTTCTTTTGACTCCGGAGTAGTAGCTACTGGGCCCATGACGGTATCTTTTATTATGGCTTTGGCTATTGGGGTGGCCACAGCCATAGAAGGGCGCGACCCGGTTCTGGAAGGGTTCGGCATGATATCTTTAGTGTTCTTGGCTCCTATATTAACGATATTAGCCTTAGGGGTAATCTTCCGGAAGCTATCCCAATTTGATGATGATGAAAACGCAGAAACTTGATAGAATGAGCCCATAGATAGATATAAGCATACCGTGTTAGTAAAAATGAGGAGGATGCTTAATGGAAGGCATAGCCTATGATCTGATCGTTACCATCGTGAACAAGGGTCGGGCAGAAAAGGTAATGGAAGCTGCGAAAAAAGCCGGTGCAGAAGGAGCTACCATATTGTATGGCCGTGGCAGTGGTATCCACGAGAAGGCCAAGCTGTTCGGCATAGTTATTGAACCGGAAAAAGAGATTATTTTGACCCTGGTTCCTGCTGATATTAGTCAGGAAGTCCTGGAGAGCATTCTGAAAGAGGCCGAACTGCATAAACCCAATAAGGGCATAGCTTTTATAGTGCCTGTGTCTAAAGTAGCAGGAATTAACCACGATTTTACTATAAAGAAACAACAATAGTGCCGAACTGGGCAATTTGAATCGAGCAAGCGGCAGATATTAAATATAAAAGCCTTGAGGAGAGTTGGAACCTCAAGGCTTTATTTCTTAACTGAGTATAGTGATACAGTCAGTTAGATCAAGTTACGCTTCCGGGCTTCGAACTCCAGTTCATCACGGAACTGGGGATGAGCTACACTGATCAGGTTGCGGACCCGCTGGCGTATGGACTGTCCTTTGATTTTGGCTACTCCATACTCGGTTATTACGTAGTCAGCACAGGATCGAGGAGTTGTAATTATGCCGCCCGGCGTTATCTGGGGAGCTATCTTGGAAATGACTGTGCCGTCCCCTGATCTGGGGCGAGCTGTGGATGGGGTGGCAATGATGGATACACCCCCCTTGGACTTAAAAGCCCCGTCCACAAAATCCAACTGGCCGCCGGGATGGGTGTACTGCTTGTACCCCAGGGACTCGGAGCAGATTTGCCCGGTAAGATCCACTTGCAGGCAGGCATTTATGGACACCATATTGTCATTTTTGCCGATGATATGGGGGTCGTTTACAAAATCAACGGGATGAAACTCTACGCCCGGATTGTCATCGATCCAGTCGTATAGACGCTGGGTGCCCATAGCGAAGGTGAAAATACAGCGGTAGGGCATAAAAGTCTTGCGCCGGTTGGTAATAATTCCTGCTTCCCAAAGATCCAGCATGGTATCACAGGCCATTTCCGAGTGAACCCCCAAGTCCTGAACATTGGCATCCAGAAAAGCTTTGGCTACTGCATTAGGAATATTGCCAATTCCTAGTTGTATGGTAGAACCGTCCTTGACAAATTCAGCACAGTATCTGCCAATAGTCATTTCTTCCTCAGAGATCTCAGTGGTCTCCGGCAATACCGCCAGATCCTGGTCATATTCAACGATAGCATCAACCTCAGTAATATGAATATAATTTACTCCCCGGCTGCGAGGTACCTTATTATTTACCTGGGCTAGGACCAGGTAACGGTCGTCACCTTCCCGGCGCCTGCGAGCGGCATTATGGGCAATAGCCAGTGTGGCATCAGCACCCAAACCTAAGCAGAAATAGCCATGCTTGTCCATGGGAGTGACATTTAGCATGGCCACATGCATAGGCCGGAAATTTTCATCGGTATATATTTTGGGGAGTTCATAAAACCGGTTGGGGGTTAGGGTAAAATCACCGTTAACCACCAGGTCGCGGCTGGCAGAAGGATAGCCGCAATCCACTTTTATATTGGTGTACCGGTTTAGTTTTTTCCAGGTGTTTTGAGGATGGATATCTACAATGTGGTTGATGGTTATGTCTCTGACCTCAGGTTCCCGGTCAACCAGTGCATTTACTAAAGCCAGGGGCACCGGAACTGCAATACCAATCCATACTTCCGTGCCATTTTTAATCATTTTGACAGCTTCTTCCGCAGACATGAGTTTTCTCTTGTACATTTCTTTGTAATTCACAGTCTTATCACTCCTTCAGCTAGACCCCCAAAAAAGATAATTTAATAGTAGGTTTGATACCTCAACCTGAACCAAACCTACTATTTCTATTAAACAATTGATAAATCCTGCCTTGAACTCCTATTGTCAATATCCTGATCTGGGCTGGAATCTGCCGAAATAAAGGCAGAGGGATGATTGCCCTGGTTAAATGAAGCTTTGAATGTAACTGGAGGAGGACGTCTGTGCCTCCTTAATTTTTATAAAAATGTTTAACAGGTTAAACTTGCAGACTGTCGAAAAAGGCCATGTAAAGAGATCGCCACGTCGCTGCGCTCCTCGCAATTATCACCTGAAGTACAGGTCACGATAAATGAAAACTTAAGCCAGTCATCGCGAGGAGCGAAGTGACGTGGCGATCTGTTAACTCACACCGTTAGTTGCCATAGAGATTGCCACGCGCTACGCGCTCGCAATGACACAATGGGGAGCTATTTTCACAGCAATGACACAACCGAAAGCCATCATGTGCTGAAGGAAAAAAAGCTTAGTTTTCTTCACAGCAAGCCAATGTATATTGAGTCGATTATTTTGTGAAGGGAACTTGATTATTGAGGAACCATAAAACCATAATAGATACTGTAGGGTTTAATTATAATGAAAGTCTGACCCAATCTGTTATAAAATGGTTTATGGTGAAGATTTATGAAACCTTTTGAACTGGCAGCGAGGGAAAACAAAAAAGAAGATACCATTATTGAGATAACAGGACCCGGCAGCTCGGTTAAGATAGGGGAAGGATACTGCACTATTATTGCCGGACCATGTGCGGTAGAGAACCGGGATGATTATATTGAACTGGCCCAGTTTTTAGCCCGCTCAGGAGCTCACCTGCTGAGAGGCGGACTATTCAAGCCCAGGACTTCGCCTTATTCTTTTCGCGGTCTGGGCAAAGAAGGTCTGGACATATTGAAAGAGGCCAGGTTGGCCACCGGCCTGCCGGTTATTACCGAAGTGATGGATATTCGTGACCTGGATTACCTGGTGGGAGAAGTGGATATCCTGCAGGTAGGCAGCCGCAATATGCAAAACTATGCTTTGCTGGATGAGCTGGGCAAGCTGGATACCCCTGTTTTGCTGAAACGAGGATTTTCCGCCACTATTGAAGAGTGGCTGTTGGCAGCGGAATATATTTTAGCCCAGGGGAATGGACAAGTTATATTGTGTGAACGGGGGATTCGCACCTTTGAGCCCTATACCCGCAACACTGTAGATATCGGGGCAGTAGCCTTGGTTAAAAAATTGTCTCACTTGCCGGTGATGGTTGATCCCAGTCATGCTACCGGTAAATGGGATATGGTGATACCGGTAGCCAAAGCAGCTATTGCAGCCGGAGCGGACGGGGTTATGGTAGAAGTTCATCAGGATCCGGATCACGCTCTTTCCGATGGCAAACAATCCCTAAACAAGGATAATTTCCTGATCATGGTGAATCAGATCCACAGACTGGCTGATATGGAAAAAAAGAAGCTTAACACCCGGTGATTGGAGGATATTGTTACCGGGTGTTTCTTCTTGTCATTGGTACATGCATAGCAGTACAATTAGAAAAGCAAGTGCAAGTCAGGCACAAAAACACTAGCTGTATTGCTCACCTCAAGTATCATCCGTACAATTAGAAAAGCAAGTGCAAGTCAGGCACAAAAAAGACTAGTTAAAGGGAGGCGGAGCATTTGTTGAGTTGGAGAAGGAAAAGTTATGTGGTTCTGATGGCTCTGGTGCTGATTCTGAGCCTGGTTGCCGTGGGGTGCAGTGGATCTAACCAGAAGGATGCCGATCAGAACGGAGGACAGAGTGCAGCTGAGTCCGACGTCATCAAGATCGGAGTATATGAACCATTGACCGGAACCAATGCAGCTGGAGGCCAAATGACCCTGGAGGGTATTGAGCTGGCCAAAGAAATGTACCCGGAAATTCTGGGCAAGAAAGTTGAGCTGGTAGTTGTTGATAACAAGAGTGAGAAACAAGAAGCAGCTAACGCTGTGGAAAGACTGATCACTCAGGAGAAGGTCAACCTGATTATCGGCAGTTACGGAAGCTCACTGTCCATGGCTGGCGGCCCGATTGCCAAGCGGGAAGGTATACCGGTTATTGGTTGTTCTCCCACCAATCCAGCCGTTACTCTGGACAATGAATACTATTTCCGGGTTTGCTTCATTGATCCCTTCCAGGGAACAGTCATGTCCAACTATGCTACCGATGTACTGGGTGCCAAGACTGCAGCTATAATTCAGGACGTACAGCAGGACTACTCAGTTGGACTGAGCAGTTACTTTGAAAAGGCCTTCAAAGCCACTAATGGCGATGCATCCATCGTGGCTAAAGTTAATTACAATACTGGTGACAAGGACTTTTCCGCTCAGTTGACGGAAGTTAAGTCCAAGAACCCGGATGTTATATTTGCTCCCGGTAACTTCCTGGAATGCGGTATTCTAGTAGCTAAAGCCCGGGAGATGGGCATAAACGTTCCGATTCTGGGCGGCGACACCTGGGAAGCCGAAGAGTTCCTGAATCAAGTGGCTAATTACAAGGATATTTACTTCAGCACTCACTTCACCGCTGAAGAGCCTGTAACCGAAGTATCCACTGTTTTCCTGGATGCCTTTGCCAAGAAGTATCCCAACAAGGAAGTCAATGCTTTCGCAGCTTTAGGATTTGATACCTATATTTTAGCCAAGGATGCTATCGAAAGAGCCAATTCCGCAGATCCCAAGGCCATTCGTGATGCTCTGGCTGAAACCAAAGATTTCAAAGGCGCTACAGGTATAATTACCCTGGACGAGAATGGCGATGCTACCAAGACTGCAGTTATCAAGAAGGTAGAGGATGGCAAATTTGTCTACGAGACCAAGGTAGATCCGAAATAATTAATTGAATTTGCGCATACTCCCCTTCAGAACTTAGGCAGAACTGAGGGGGAGTATGTCTTTGTTAAGTCGAAATAATTACACATCCTGCCTGGTCAGGAAGTTCATCACAAGGAGTGGGTTTGGTTGTCCCTGGACGTTTTCCTGCAAAACGTGGCCAACAGCATTACTCTGGGCAGCCTGTATGCCTTAATTGCCATAGGCTATACCATGGTCTACGGCATAATACGGTTGATTAATTTTGCCCATGCAGATTTGTTAATGGTGGCCGCTTATATAGCTTTTTACGGAATATTGGTATTTACCCTGCCTTGGTACGTTTCTTTTGCCATCGCAATAGTATTAACCACCTTGCTGGGAGTAAGTATTGAACGGGTAGCCTATCGCCCGTTACGCAGCGCTCCCCGCATATCAGTATTAATATCTGCCATCGGGGTCTCGTTTTTGCTGGAGAACCTGGGTATTGTAGCCCTGGGTGCCCGACCCAAACCGTTTCCCCGTCCAGAAGATTTGGTGTGGAACATTCAGATAGGTAATATATCATTTCTGTCCCTGACCATCATTATTCCGGTGGTTACTATAATACTCCTCATTATGGTAACTTACATGGTCAAAAAGACCAAAATGGGCATCGCCATGCGGGCGGTCTCACGTGACTTTGAAACTTCCAGCCTGATGGCTGTTGATGTTAATAAAGTTATTGCTGCTACCTTTGCTGTCGGCTCTTCTTTGGCAGCAGTAGGGGGCATTATGTGGAGCATGCAGTACCCTCAGGTAGATCCGTTAATGGGTGTGTTCCCGGGATTAAAGTGCTTTATTGCTGCGGTAATGGGAGGCATCGGTAGTATACCCGGTGCCATGATCGGTGGTTTTGTACTGGGAATATGTGAAGTTATGCTGGTTGGATTTATGCCCGAGCTGTCAGGTTATCGTGATGCCTTTGCCTTTGTGGTTCTGATATTGATCCTGTTATTCAGACCGGGCGGAATTCTCGGCGAAAATGTGGTAGAGAAGGTGTGAGCATGGACAGGCACGGGACTTTGAAATTTATTTTAACGCTGGTAGTTGTGCTCCTAGCCTTCGGAGCGTTGTATATAATGCAAGGCACTATGAACAGCTTTTATATTCGGGTATTAAATCTGGCCGCTATTTACGCCATATTAGCCTTGAGCATGAACTTGATTCTTGGCTTTACCGGAATGTTTTCTTTGGGGCATGCCGGGTTTATGTGTATCGGTTCATATGTGGCAGCTATCCTTACTATGTCACCTGCCAGCAAGCAAATTATTTATTATATGGTACCGATTCATCCCCTGCTGGCCAATGTGGAATGGCCCATCTTGCCTGCTATACTTTTGGGTGGACTTGTAGCTGCCTTTTTTGGCTTTCTGGTTGGCTTCCCCGCTTTGCGCCTGCGGGATGATTATCTGGCTATAGCCACTTTGGGTTTTGCGGAAATTATCCGCATCATAGTTACCAATACCATTTCTATTACCAACGGAGCCTTGGGGCTGAAAAATATTCCCTCAGTGGACAGCCTGCTGGTTTACTGGGGCTTTGCTATTGTCACTATCTTTGTGTTAATGAGGATCATTAACAGCAGCTGGGGTTATGCTTTCAAAGCCATTCGTGACAACGAAATCGCCGCCCAGGCTATGGGTATTAATATATTCAAGCACAAGCTCATGTCCTTTACGATAGGGGCTTTCTTCGCTGGTATTGCCGGGGCCCTCATGGCTTTCCTGATTACCTCTATTGACCCCACCATGTACCGGTTTACCTTTACCTTCCAGATTCTGCTCATCGTGGTGCTGGGGGGCATGGGCAGCCTGACCGGTTCAGTTATAGCGTCTATCATATTTGCAATAGCTATGGAATGGCTCCGCTTTGTGGAGCAGCCTATGAACTTGTTTGGATTGGCCATACCCGGTATCCCAGGAATGAGAATGGTTATATTCTCCATCACCCTCCTGCTGGTGATCCTGTTCTATCGCCAGGGATTGCTGGGTACCCGTGAAATTAACTGGGAGTGGATTTTAACCCGGCTGGGTATTAAAAACTCCCTGGAAGCGAAACGGGGTGAAGCAAACTAATGGCAGAAATACTTCGTACCGAACAGCTCAGTATGGAATTTGGAGGCTTGCGGGCGGTATCCGATTTAGAGTTATATATCGATGAAGGAGAAATCACCGGCTTGATCGGACCCAATGGAGCTGGCAAAACTACCGTTTTTAACGTTATCACCGGGGTTTATCGTCCCACTACCGGAAGGGTTATTTTTAACGGCCGGGATATTACCGGCTGGCGACCTGATCAGATTACAGCCCAGGGTATTGCCCGTACCTTTCAAAATATTCGCCTATTTAATACCATGACGGTTTTGGAAAATGTCATGATCGCCAAGCATGTGCGCTTGAAAGCTACCCTTGGGGAAGCCATTCTTGGTTTACCCCGCTACGGCAGGCAGCGGCGCAAGCATATTCAGGAATGTATGGAATTGCTGGCCAAGGTGCAGTTGGATGATGTAGCTTTTGAACTAGCTACTTCTCTCCCTTACGGCAAACAGCGCCGCCTGGAAATTGCCCGCGCCCTGGCCACTGAACCCAAACTGCTGCTCCTGGATGAGCCGGCCGCTGGCATGAATCCCCAGGAATCACTGGAGTTAATGGAGTTTGTCGAGCGCATACGCCACGAATTTGATCTGACTGTATTTATGATTGAACATCATATGGATGTGGTCATGGGTATCTGCCAGCGTATCTATGTACTGGATTATGGTGTAAACCTGGCCGTGGGCACACCTGAAGAAATACAAAATAACCAACAGGTTATAGATGCCTATCTGGGGGCGGTGGATGCAGATGCTTAGAATTGAAGATTTACATGTATACTATGGAGGAATTCATGCCCTAAAGGGAATAAGTCTGGAGGTACCGGAAAACAAGATTATTACCCTGATTGGTGCCAACGGAGCAGGCAAAAGCACTACTTTGCGAGCTATTTGCAACCAGGTTCCTGCTGCTTCCGGCAAGATATATTTCGAAGGGGAAGATATTACCGGATTGCCTACTGTGGATATCGTCAAAAAAGGCATTACCCTGGTTCCGGAAGGCCGCCGCATCTTTTCCAATCTAACGGTTATGGAAAATCTGCAGATGGGGGCTTATGCCCGCAAAGATAAAGCGGGTATAAACCAGGACCTCCAGAAGGTATTTGATATCTTTCCGCGTCTGAAAGAGAGGGAATGGCAGGTAGCCGGTACCCTGTCAGGAGGAGAACAGCAAATGCTGGCCATAGGCAGGGCGTTAATGTCCCGTCCACGTTTGCTGATGATGGATGAGCCTTCCCTGGGGCTGGCACCTTTGCTGGTTAAGGAAGTATTCCGCGTTATTATGGACATTCATAAAGACGGAATGACCATCCTGCTCATTGAGCAGAATGCTACCGCTGCTCTGCATATTGCTGATTATGGTTATGTGCTGGAGACCGGAACTATAACCCTGCAGGGCCCAGGGCGGGAACTGGCGGAAAACGAACAGGTCAAGAAGGCCTATCTGGGGAAAGCTTAAAGAGAATACAAGAAAGGACGGTTTGGGATATCACCTAAACCGTCCTTTTTAATGATAGGAGGTTAAGCCGCTGATGATATATCGGCAGGTATGTATTCGTTATTGCGAATTACAAAAACGAAAATGGCCGCCAATGCTCCGCAGGTGATGATACCCAAGATAGTATAAAGGAGTGGGGTACTACCGGTGGTATAGCGACTGAAAAGGAGATAAAGGGCTCCTATGGATACTACCGCACTGGCCAGAGTAAAAATCGGCCCCAGTACTGGAATTCCCGATAGCACTGTCAAGCCCAGTATAGCAACCAACAAGTAAAGGCCGGGTTTATCAGCTGTAAAGTTCCCCAGTTTTACCGGGCCAATAACCTCTCCCATGGTGTATAACTGAGCAACGGGAATCCAGGCCAGCCATGGATTGGGCAGATCGCGCCGTTTGGCCATAGTATACAGCCCCAGGGCAAACAGGATATAGAATACCAATCCCAACAGGAGAAACAGAGCCAGAAATCCTCCCAGAGCCAACAGCACACCTAATCCTTGCGCCTCAGTCATAAAACCGCTCCTTTCTAAAGAACTTACCATCATTTTCTATTATTATGCTTGAGTTTCCTGCCTGTTGTGTTGTTTTGATCCTTTAGTACGAGCTTTTTATACTTGCACCCGGTAACTGATTAATGCTATTCTGTTTGTGTAGTACGGTAGGAAGCTTCCAAAAAAATAAGTAGTATGGCAGTATGGTGGGAAAATGTACCATGTGGAACCATGGGCGTTTACGCCATGGTTTTTTTGTTTTCTCACCATCTCCAAAGGAAAAGGAGTTGGTAGAAAATGATTATTGTTATGGAACCTCATGCGATTCCGGTCCAAATCGAGCAGGTATGCAAGAAGCTGGAGGAAAAGGGTTTTCAGTTCCACCTGTCCCGGGGTGTGGAAAGGACTATAATAGGTGCCATCGGGCAGAGGACCCCCTCCACCATGGAACTGTTTGAGACCCTGCCGGGCGTGGAGAAAGTCGTGCCCATTGCGCAGCCCTTCAAAATGGCATCGCGCGAGTTTAAACCCGAGGACACAGTTATCCAGGTAGGCCAGCAAACGGTGGGCGGAGGACAGATCCAGATTATTGCCGGACCCTGTGCCGTGGAAGGACGCAGCAAATACCTGGAAGTAGCCCAGGCGGTAAAAGAAGCGGGGGCAACTATGCTGCGCGGGGGAGCTTTTAAACCCCGGACTTCGCCCTATTCTTTCCAGGGATTGGAACATGAAGGCCTGGAGATATTGGCGGAAGCCCGGGAGCTTACCGGCCTGCCGGTAGTTACTGAAATCATGGACCCCCGTTTGGTTGATGAGGTGGCCTCTTATGTTGATATTCTTCAGGTGGGCGCCCGCAACATGCAGAACTTCTTTTTACTGCGGGAACTGGGCAAAGCCCAGCGGCCTGTCTTGCTGAAGCGCGGACCGTCAGCCACTATCGAAGAATGGATTATGGCTGCCGAATATATAATATCCAGCGGCAACGATCAGGTAATCATGTGTGAACGGGGCATTCGCTCCTTTGAAAACTACACCAGAAATACTCTGGATTTAAGCGCAGTGCCTTTGATTAAACAGCTGACTCACCTGCCCATTATCGTTGATCCCAGTCACGGCACCGGCAAGTGGAAACTGGTGGAGCCTATGGCTTTGGCTGCTGTCGGTGCAGGAGCAGACGGAGTAATGGTGGAGGTTCACCAGAATCCCAGCGAAGCTTTGTCCGATGGACCCCAGTCTTTAACTCCGGAAAACTTTGCCCGAATGGTAAAGCGTGTCCGCAGTATGGTTATGGCTTTACTTGCGGCTGAGGAGAACTGATTATGGGCATCAATGTAGCTATTATAGGTATTGGTTTGATAGGTGGTTCCTTAGGTCTGGCCCTGCATGAATCTCCTGAAGTGGGCAGTATTACTGGTATTGACAATGACCATGAAGCATTGCAAAAAGCCCTGGATATTGGGGCTATTGATGAAATGGCTTCCCTGGAGGGCCTCCGGGAGGCCCAGGTAATATTCCTCTGCACTCCTCTGGAGACCTTTCCTCAGTTAATAGCTGAAATGGCGGGATTTGTTCGCCCGGGAACCATCGTAACCGATGTAGGCAGCACCAAGCAGAGAGTAATGGAGTGGATGAAAGGCCTGCCGGCGGGTGTCCATTTTATCGGCGGACACCCTATGGCCGGGTCGGAAATTCACGGTATTCAGGGAGCAGACCGCTATTTGTTTGAAAATGCGGTTTATGTTTTGACTCCCGGACCTGAAACTCCTCCGGAAATAATCCAGCAGCTAATCGACTTGCTTTCTGTAACCGGAGCCAAAATAAAGATCATGGAAGCTTCGGTACATGATCAAATGGTGGCAGCTATCAGCCATATACCTCACCTGGCTGCGGTAAGCCTGGTAAATCTTACGGAAGGGCAGCCAGATCTGCTAATGCTGGCAGCGGGAGGTTTCCGGGATACTACCCGGGTGGCTTCCTCCAGTCCCACCCTGTGGAAAGGAATACTGACCACCAACCGTTCCGCCGTGGTGGAAGGGCTTAACAAATTGATCGATAACCTGATCCAGCTGCGCTCAGCCCTGGAGGAGAATGATCATGAAAAACTGCTGTCTGAACTGATCCGGGCGCAAGCGATCCGCAGCCAGATACCCCACGGTCAGAAGGGACTGCTGCCGGTCATGTGCGATGTCATCTGTATTGTCCCGGATGAGCCCGGTGTGATAGGTAATTTGGGAAGGATTCTGGGAGAACATAATATAAATATTGTGGATATTGAAATCCTGCGGGTCCGCGAAGGGGATGGAGGCACCATTCGCCTGGGAGTTTCCAGCCTTGAAGATGGGCAAAGGGCAGTAAAAGCTTTGCAGGATGAGTCCATTAAAGCCTGGATCAGATAGGAGGAAGTCCATGCAGACGGTCGTCAATAAGGTGTCATATTTAAAGGGAGAAACAGAAGTTGCTCCGGACAAGTCCATTTCCCACCGGACAGTGATTTTATCTGCCCTGGCCGAAGGACGCAGCCGGGTTAAAAATTTTTTGGAAGCTGAAGATACCTGGTCTTCCTGTAAATGCCTCCAGGCCCTGGGATTGACCATACAAAAACAGGACAAAGAATTAATCATTGACAGTCCGGGTATTGACGCCTTGCAGGAACCGGCCAGGGTATTGGATTGCGGCAACTCTGGTACCACTATGCGCATGCTGGCCGGTCTTTTAGCGGGAAGGCCTTTTATGACAGTCCTCAGCGGGGATGATTCCCTGAACCAGCGGCCTATGCAGAGGGTCATCACCCCCCTGTCCATGATGGGGGCGAATTTTATGGCCCGGAGAGGTAACTACCCGCCTCTGGCTGTACAGGGAGGACAACTCCAGGGCATAGAGTATCACATGCCCGTAGCCAGTGCCCAGGTGAAGTCAGCCCTACTGCTGGCTGGGCTGCAGGCTGAGGGTGTTACTGCTGTTTTGGAAGAGCATGCCTCCCGGGATCATACGGAACGCATGCTGATGGCTATGGGGGCTAAGCTGGAGGTAAAGCCTGGCCAGGTCAGGGTTATTCCTGGTGCCAAACTGTCTCCCCAGGATTGGGAAGTACCCGGCGATGTTTCCTCAGCTGCCTTTTGGCTGGTGGCTGCTTCTATTGTACCCAACTCCGAGGTTTTGCTGAAAAGAGTAGGAATTAATCCCACCCGCACCGGTATTCTGGAAGTATTAAAGCAGATGGGAGCCCGCATAACCGTTCTTGACGCCCAGACGATTGCCGGAGAACCGGTCGCCGATTTGCTGGTGCAATCGGCCCCTTTACAGGCCGTGGAGATAGAAGGGGAGATTATTCCCCGTCTCATTGATGAGCTGCCGGTGATAGCCGTGGCTATGACTGCTGCCCAGGGGGTGTCGGTGGTCCGGGATGCGGCTGAACTCCGGGTAAAAGAAACAGACCGCATTGCTGCTATCTGTTCCCAGTTGAGCCGTATGGGGGCAGCCATTGAGGCGACCCCGGACGGGTTTATTGTGGATGGCAGCAAATCGCATATACAGGGAGGGACCGTGGACAGTTTTGGGGATCATCGTATCGCCATGAGCCTGGCAGTAGCAGGACTCATTGCCGATCAATCTACCTACATCAATAACGCCGAAGCAGTAAATATTTCCTACCCTGGTTTCTGGGATACCATCAAGATTTTGTCCCGCTAGGGTAATTGGGGTGAAAACAGCCCTTATCAGTAAAAAGGCAGCTATAGTGTCATTGCTGTGAAAATGGCTTTCATGTCAGTAAAAAGGCAACCATTGTGTCATCGCGAGCGCGTAGCGCGTGGCAATCTCATTCAAATCAGCCGGGCTTACCGGTTGAGATCACCACGTCGCTTCGCTCCTCGTGATGACATAAAAGGAAGCTATTTTCACAGCAATGACACATAAGAGGACTTTTCATTCATCGTGGCCTGTGCTTCAGGTGATAATTGCGAGCGCAGCGAAGCAATCTCAAAAGAGGTTCGCAGGCTGTGGAAAAGAGATCGCCACGTCGCTTCACTCCTCGCGATGACACAGCGCAGTCATTTCCACAGCAATGACACAAAAGGTGACTTTTCATTCATCGTGATCTGCTCTGCCAGCGACAATTGCGATCAGTCTGCCATGAGCGCCGTGGAAATCTGAGACCAGTTTTCCTTTCTATTACCTGCTTAGATATGATACAATAGATGCGAACATTACTGGGTGGTTTTTGTTGTATGAAGATTGCTATCGACGGACCTGCCGGAGCAGGCAAAAGTACTATCGCCAGGACATTAGCCTCTAGATTGTCTTATCTGTACATTGATACTGGTGCCATGTACCGGGCTCTGGCTCTCAAGGCCATTAAAGCTGCCATTGATATAAATGATCCTCAGCAGTTAGTGGATCTGGCCTTTCACACACATATCTCATTTCTACCCGATTCCCAAGAACAAAAGGTTATATGTGATGGTGAAGATGTTACTGCCGACATCCGTTCGCCGGAGGTGAGTTCTGTAGTGGCTCAAGTGGCTGCTCACCCGGCGGTTCGCGAACAAATGGTCCGCATGCAGCAGGATATGGCCAGGAATCACTCGGTGGTTATGGATGGCCGCGATATTGGCGAGTGTGTTTTGCCCGATGCTGATTTCAAGTTTTTTGTGACAGCTTCTCTGGAGGAACGTACCCGGCGTCGCATAAAAGAACTGCAGTCCAAAGGCTATCAAGTTAATGAAGAGGATATTAGAAAGGATATTGAAAAACGGGATTACCAGGATGCCCACCGGGAAGTGGGGGCTTTAAAAATATTGCCTGATTCCATTGTGATTGATACTACCGATTTGACCGTGGAAGAAGCAGTGACCAGGATTATGAGCATTATACAAGGGGGAGCAGTAATAAAGGATGCTCTATAAAAGCTTGCGAGTCTTGGCCCGTATTATTTTCGCAATTTTGGGTTTGAAATCCAGCGGAATACACAATCTGCCTAAGAAAGGCCCGGTAATCATTGCCGCCAATCATGTCAGCATGTGGGATCCGGTGGTAATAGGAGCGGTTGCACCGCGGCCCATCTGTTTCATGGCCAAGGCAGAGTTTTTCCAGCGGCGCTGGATGGCCTGGTTCTTTTATAGCTTGAATGCTTTTCCTGTGCATCGCAAAGCCGGAGATCGAACTGCCCTGCGTCATGCCATGGCTTTATTGGAACAGCAAAAGGTACTGGGAATTTTTCCAGAAGGAGGCCGCAACCGCAGCGAGGATTTAAAAGCCCAGGCTGGCACCGCTATGATAGCTGTCAAAACTGGTGCGCCTATTTTACCAGTAGCTTGTGTAGGAACAGATTGGTTTATTCCCTTCGGTTGGCTGCATCCTTTTGAAGTACGGATGGGAGAGCCGATCAGTATGGAAAAATACACCGGAAAAAAGGTAACCTCAGCTTTGCTGGATGAAATTAGCCAGGAAGTCATGAATGAAATAGAGAGACTTTTGCGTAAATAAAGCAGGAATTATCTATACTAATACGAAATAGTAAGTCGTATGGTCTTGTGGGAGGAGTATTATGGATATCGAAATTGCTCCCCACGCCGGTTTTTGCAGCGGAGTAAGACGGGCGATTGAAATTGCCCAGGATTGTGCCAAGCGGGACGGTACCTATTATACGTTAGGTCCGATTGTTCATAATGAAGCAGTAGTAAAATCCCTGGAGGACATGGGCATAAGTCCTATCAACTGCCTCGCAGATATAGGGGATTCAGCCGCAGGTATAATTATCCGTTCCCACGGTGCGCCTGCTCATATCTGGGAGGAGGCCCGCAGCCGGGGAATAGAAATAGTTGACGCTACCTGTCCGTTGGTCAAGCGCATCCACGATTTAGTTACAACTCTGCAAAAAGAAGGGTATGATATTATTGTATACGGTGATATCCACCACCCGGAAGTGCAGGGCATAATAGGATGGGTTGACAAAGCGCAGGTAGTAGCCAACAAGGAAGACGCCAGCCAGGTATCAAAGGCTAATAAACTGGCGGTTGTGTCCCAAACTACTAAAAATGAAAGGGATTATTTCCAGGTAGTTCAGGAATTAATACCTAAGGCCAAGGAGATCAGGGTTTTTAATACTATCTGTGCGGCCACTAGACTGCGTCAGGAATCAGGACAAAGCCTGGCCAACCGGGTTGACATGATTCTAGTAGTAGGTGACCGTCAAAGTTCAAACACGACCACTCTGTTTAAGGAGTGTTCAAATACCGGAGTACCAACCCATTTAATTCAATCAGCAGAAGAGATTCAACCTGATTGGCTTAAGGGGGTTAACCGGGTGGGTATCACAGCCGGGGCTTCAACTCCGGATTGGAAGATCAAGGAGGTAGTGGATAGGATGACAATGATGGACGAACAAGAAAACCAGGGATTAAACCAGGAGAATCAAATCCAGCAGGAAACTGCCCCAGAGGTACAGCCTGGAGAGCAAGGGCAGACATCGGATGAATCCCTTCAGGAAGAATCTTTCGCCAATATGGAAGCAGAGATGGCCGATTTTGCTTCTCCCTCACGGGGGGATGTAATACATGGCACTGTAATTGAAGTACGCGATGATGAAGTTATGGTGGATGTTGGCGGAAAATCGGAGGGTATCATTCCTCTCCGGGAACTGTCAGTGAAAGAAGTGGATTCAGCCAAGGAACTGGTTAAGGTTGGCGATGATCTTGAAGTCATGGTTCTGAAATGGGACGATGACGGAACCATTCTGCTCTCCAAGAAAAGAGTAGATGCCAAGCGGGTTATGGATCAGCTGGAAGAGGCTTTCAAAAACGGCCAGGTGGTGGAAGGCACGGTGACCGAAAGCGTCAAGGGCGGTCTGCTGGTGGACGTCGGAGTTGTAGCTTTCCTGCCGGCTTCTCATGTGGAAGATGGGTATGTGCGTAACCTGGATGAATATATAGGTAAAACATTATCCTTCAAGATTATCGAATTTAACCGCAATAAACGCCGGGGATCCCAGATTGTGGTGTCCCGCAAGGACCTGGTAGCTGAGGAAAAAGCCCGCCGCAAGGAAGAGTTTTGGAACAACATCGCTGAGGGTCAGGTCCGCAAAGGCCGGGTCAAACGTATCGTTGATTACGGTGCTTTCATAGACCTGGGAGGTTATGAAGGACTGCTGCACGTATCCGAACTGGATCACCACCGGGTTGAACATCCCTCCAATGTGCTGAAGGAAGGCGACGAACTGGATGTTTTCATACTGGGCCTGGACCGGGAAAAGGAAAGGGTATCATTAAGCCGCAAACAGCTTTTGAAGAGCCCCTGGGAGATTGTACTGGAAAAATACCAGGAAGGGGATATAATTGATGGTACAGTGGTCCGCATTGCCCCCTTCGGAGCATTTGTGGAGGTAGAACCTGGAGTGGATGGCCTGGTGCATATATCTCATTTGGCTGACCACCGGGTGGAAAAGCCCGAAGATGTTGTGAAAGTAGGACAGCAGGTACGTACCAAGATTCTGAGTATTGACCCCGAAGAAAAGCGTATCGGGCTGTCCATAAAAGAAGCTCAGAAAGAAGAAGAGCGCAAGGAAGTTCAGGAGTATCTGGACAACCAGGAATAAAGTTTTTCGAGGTGACCTTTATGCCCATCTTTGATTTTGCCTGTCAGGATTGTGGGAAAAAGTTTGACCTCATGATTTCAAATAAGGATAAAGATAAAGTAACCTGTCCTGAATGCGGTTCCTCACAGGTGAAGCAGTTGCTGTCTGTCTTTAACACTGCCAGCAGGGGGAGCAAGACGGAACTGCCATCCTGCAGCGTTGGTTGCCCCGCGGCAGGCAGCGGAGGCTGAGGAGTGCAATATTAAAGCTGCCGTTGGCAGCTTTTTTTATACCAAAACACCACTCTATTATCATTATGGGAACGGGGAAAAGGATGATATGCAGGTTACGGGAGTTGTACTCGCCGGCGGCCAAAGCTCACGTATGAACTTTAATAAAGCTTTTGCCAATATTGGCGGTAAAAGTTCTCTGCAGATTATTCTGGATAAATTCCACAAGATATTTGCAGAAACCATCATTATTACCAATGATCCTGAACTGTATGCAGGTTATACCCAGCGAATTGAAACCGACCTTTTTCCGCGGCGGGGGCCGGTAGCTGGTATCCATGCGGGCTTATATTATGCCAGTTATGATACAGTTTTTGTTATGGGCTGCGACATGCCTTTTATAGATACCAGCCTTATTGCTTACCTGGTAGATCAGCTGGGAAAATACCAGGCGGCAGTTCCAGAGATAGAGGGATGTTTGCAGCCTCTGGCAGCCGTTTACAGCCGCAGTTGCCTGCCGGTTTTTGAATACCACTTGCAAAATGATAAGTTAAAGTTGATCCGGATTATTGAGGAGGAACTTGATATCCGGGTTGTTAAAGAAGAAGAACTGGCCCAATTTGGCCAGGTGAAAGAAATATTTTTGAATGTGAATGACGCTGCAGCTTTGCAAAAAGCTCAGCAAATTGCCAGGAGGTTATTATAATCCGTAGTAAAAGAAAGGCTGATCATATCCGCATAGCATCCCGACTGGAAGACGGGCCCAGTACCAACGGATTTGAGGATATCTCCCTGCTAAACGACTCCGTTCCGGAACTGAGCCTGGCCGATATTGACCTTTCTTGCGAATTTCTGTCCAAGAATCTTACCCATCCCTTGATAATCAACGCTATAACTGGAGGAACCGATGAAGCCAGGCGCATAAACCGTTCCCTGGCCGCATTGACTCGAAAGTACGGTCTGGCTATGGCAGTAGGTTCGCAAACTCTGGCCATCCATGAACCTTCCCTGCGTCCTACCTTTTCCGTAGTACGAGAGGAAAATCCCGACGGTGTAATCCTGGCCAATGTCAGCGCATTATCACCGATAGATGAAGCATTGCAGGCTGTGGAAATGGTTAAGGCTGATGGATTGCAGCTTCATTTCAATGTGGCCCAGGAACTGGCCATGCCGGAAGGGGACCGGGACTTCAGGGGAGTGCTGGATAATGTGGCCCGCCTGGTGAAGGAAAGTCCTGTACCGGTAATTGCCAAGGAAGTGGGGTTCGGGTTCAGCCGGGAAGCCGCAGAAAAGTTGTTGACTGCGGGAATACAGCACTTTGATATTGGCGGAAAAGGCGGCACCAATTTCGTAGCCATTGAAGATCAGCGACAGGGGCTGTTTGCCCACGAATTTGATGATTGGGGTATTCCCACGGCAGTAAGTCTGGCTGAACTGCTTACTTTAGAAAAACATGTTCATCTGACGGCTACCGGAGGTATACGCACTGCCCTGGATGGGGTGAAAGCCCTGGCCATGGGGGCACACCTTATCGGCATGGCTGGGCCGCTGCTAAAACTGCTTATCAATGAAGGAGAAAGTGCATTAGAGAATTACCTGCAGGGCTTTCTGTACCGCCTTAAAGCCGGGGTGTTGCTGGCCGGCGCCAATAGTATTGAAAAATTGCAGCAAAAACCAGTGATCATATCAGGAAAAACCGCCCACTGGCTATCTGCCCGGGGTATAGACATCAACCGCTGGGCTCGAAGGGGATAAACCTTTAGCAGAAGTATTAACTGGCTTGATCCGGTACTCCTCGCCTGCAACACATCGGCAAACTTTAAGTGCGAAGGGGACCGCTCGTAATTCGGCATCCATGCCCTCAGTACTCGCTGCTCCAAACGTCCTGTTTCTCGCTCCCCTTCGCAGCCCTCAGTTTCGCCGTGTGTTGCAACGGCTCGTCGTAAGTCGCTCGCCCGGCTCATACTCCTGCTTCAGGTTAGCGTTAATTAGTGTAGAGATTGCCACGCCCCGTCGGGGCTCGCAATTATCACCCGTGGTACAGACCACGATGAACGAAAAATCACCTTTCGTGTCATTGCGAGCGCAGCGAAGCAATCTCTAACGGTGCCTGCAGGTATGTAAACGAGATCGCCACGGCACTTCGTGCCTCGCGATGACACAAAAGGAAGTCGTTTTCACAGCAATGACACATAAGATGGCCTTTTGGTATGTCATCGCGAGGAGCGCAGCGACGGCGATCTCGTTACCTGGGCCTTTTTCAGTAGTCTGAAAGCTGTCTTTTTGGACAGCTTTTTTTAATTACATATTTGAAGTCCAACGGGGAAATATAAGCCTAAAATCGGCGAAAGGATGAGTGCTATGGCTAATTTCCCCTTAGGATTGATAGCCTTGGTTGTCATTTCAATTCTAATATACTTCGGAATAGCTCATCGTGCCTTGGACCGGCTGCGACTTACCGATCGTGCCGCTTTATTCTGGATAGCCGCCATTATCGTCGGCAGCTTCATTGATGTTCCTCTCGGTTCCCGGATAACCATTAATCTGGGAGGAATCATTGCCGTTGGATTAGCCATTTATATTTGGGTAGGCGCAGGCACTGCCCTGGAGAAAATACGGGCTGTTATTGCTGCCGCCGTTACCGCCCTGGCTTTGTTTTTGGCAGGCAGGTTTTTGGGAGCGGAACCGGAGGAAATCTTCGTGGATCCTATCTACATTTATCCTCTGGTAGCTGGTATAGTTGGTTACCTGGCGGGACGTTCCCGCAGAGGCGCCTTTTTTGCAGCGGTAATGGGAGTTCTGGCTTTGGATATTGGCCAATTCATCTATTTGACCACAACCGGAGTGCGGGGAAGCGTGGCAATTGGCGGTGCAGGAGCCTTTGATTCACTGATTCTGGCCGGTATATTAGCCCTGCTGCTAGCCGAACTGATAGGTGAAACTCTGGAACGGGTTCAGGGAGGCCCGCAAACTGAAGGACGTCCCGAAGAACTAGTCAAGAATCTACGTGAACCTGAACCGGAGCCAGCGCGCAAACCTGCAGCCAATGAAGAAAGGGAGCGTGATGAGCAAGATGAATAAGAAAATAGCTATTCTGGTTATTTCCCTCTTGTGTTTATTAGCTGTCCCTCCCGCAGCGCAGGGTGAACAGGAAGAGGCTCCCCGGGGTAAATACTACACTCTGGTAGATGACAACAACAATATAATCCTGCAGACCGCTATAAAAGTTCATCCCGGGGATGAGTATATCAGCAGTGACAATTCCCGCTATAAAGTGGTTGAAGTAGTGGGAGAAACGGCTCGCTGTGTTTACCAGGGTAAAGAACGTATGCCGGCCTTAAGCTATAGCTCGGAAAAGAAAGCCTGGATATTCGAGGATCAAAGTATACCGGTGGAGACTGGCAAGAAACCTACGATAGCCATTTATCATACTCACAGCGATGAATCTTATATTAAAGGTGATGGTACTGAGAGTGTTGAAGGGAATGGCGGCATCTATGATGTTGGCCGGATGCTGGCGGACCGGCTGCGCCAGCTGGGATTTGAAGTTATCTACAGTGATGCCAATCATAATCCCCATGATATAAATGCGTACAATCGCTCTCGTCGCACAGCTATGCAGTTAATCCGGAAAAGTTCACCTGATGTAGTGATTGACGTGCACAGGGATGCGGTACCAGCCAGTCAATATCAAACCGAAGTCAAAGGACAGGAAGCTACCAAAATAAAAATGGTGATTGGGCGCACCAACCCCAACATGAAAGCTAATCTGGAATTTGCCAAGCAGATAAAATCGGCCATGGATCAACAGGCTCCCGGCCTGTCTAACGGGATTTTTATGGGAAAAGGCGATTATAACCAGGATCTCAGTCCCCGTTCAATTTTGATTGAAGTAGGTTCTCATACCAACAGCAAAGATGAGGCGCAAAAAGGTGCCGAGTTATTTGCCAGTACCCTGCCGGTGGTTTTGGGTATGTCCGGTCAGGGGGGAGCAGCAGCCAAACCTATCAGTGAGGGCGGATCCAGCGGAGCCGGTACCGCCATACTGATTATATTGGTAGTAGTGGGCGCTGCTGCCGCTGGTTATTATTTCCTCAACAAAGGAGCCCAAACCAGGTAATGGATAATTATTTGATTGTCATAGTATGTGGGATAGTGGCTGGTTTTCTGGCCCGCTGGATTACGCTGAGAAGTGATTACCGGCACTATCCCACTTATCCCCATGGCCAGCTGGTACACCTGGCGGTAGGGTTTATCGCTGCCAGTTTAGGGGCCGTAGCTGTTCCGGCTATTATGAAACCGGATTTTGTAGCTGTTACTTTTCTGGTACTGGCGGCCCAGCAATTTCGCGATATCCGCAACATGGAAAGGGAAACTTTGACCAGATTAGAAGAGACCAAGCTTATTCGCCGCGGTACCGATTATATAGAAGGTATTGCTCGGGTTTTTGAAGCCCGTAATTATTTGGTTATTATAACGGCGTTGATAACCAGTCTGGTAGTATACCGGTGGGGATGGCCTTTTGCCTTTATAGCTGGTCCTATATGCATTTTTTTATCTACTCTGCTGATGAGCGGACAACGGCTGGGGGATATTGCCGAGGTGGTTCCTGGAAAAGTCCACTTTCAAGGTTCCCTGTTAATGGTGGAAGACGTGATTATTATGAATGTAGCCCTGCCCCAGACCAAAGAAAAAATACTCAAAGAAGGTATGGGAGTTCTCATTAAACCCAAAAACGACGATGCCCGGCTGACTCTGGATGCTCCGGGACAGCGACAGGCTATAATCCACGATGTGGTATCCATTTTAGGATCCAAAGTGGATATTGCCGAACCTGATTTGATGCCCCTGGCACGGAAGCAGGTGGACAAGGGCTATCTGGGACTGTTTATTGTTGCCAATGAACCGGATCTGGATTATTTAATGGAGATTATCCGCAAGATCCCGGTTTTGGAATCAGCCCGGGGAACCGCCTTGAAGAGCTATTTTGGGCGGAAAGCAGCTGATTGAGGAAAGGGTAGATGAACTTGGATGTAAGCTTAAAAGAAGCGATCCTGGCGGTGGTGACTCGAAATCCCGCCAAGGTGGGCGGTGGCGGTTGCCCGATCTTCCTGGCCCAGGATCAGGAGGAAATGGAGAAGACTGCTTTGTTGCTGGCTCGTATTTTAGGTGGCATAGTACACGATCTGGAAAACGATGTCTTCATAATAGTGAGGCATTAATTATAAACATCGCTGCAGGGTTGGGCAGGAGTACTAGCCGACTCGCTCCGGTATTCCTCGCCTGCACCACATCGGTTTACTTCGGTGCGAAGCGGACCGCTCATTTATCTATAAAAACCATTATTCAGGAGGACGGTTTCATGCACATCATCTATCATTGTTTTGGCGGTGCTCATTCCTCAGTGACCGCTGCCGCCTTGCATCTCGGCTTGCTGCCTAAAGACCGCCTTCCCACCCTTGAGGAACTAATGGCCGTTCCTTACTTTGATAATACCGACAACAGCGATTTTGGCTCCATTCGCTTCATGGGATTGGATGAGTATAAGAATGCAGTATATGTCCTGGGGAAAAAAAGCCTGGGCGATCGCTTCACCAACATCATCCATGGTACGGCGGAAATGCTAGGTGCCCGCCATCAGGTTTTGGCGGTAAATACCATGCCCAATGTAAACTGGCTTATGAAAATCGGCGGCTTTATCTCCCGGCGGATTGGCATGGTCTTCCTGGGTCGCCCCCTGGTTGGTGTAGGTACCAGAAAGGCTTTCTTCGCTTTGGTAAACTTAGTAGAGATAACCCGTTTACAGACTATGGATAGACGGCAGGTAGACTCATGAACATTATGTTTATATCCAATACAGGAGTCCACCACGCATTGATAGCGGCCAATATCTTCCTGGGGCGCCTGCATAACCCTAATTTTCGCTATATTAAAGGTTTTTGTGATGTTGCTCATGACAAAAGCGGGTTTCCCATCTATATCGGAGAGGATAACCAAAGCCGCAAGGTTTATACTTTGGGAGTGGGCAAGGACGTGCTGATGGCCAAGAAGACCCTGGAAGATTTGCGTGATATATTGGGCTTTACGGAAAGAGAACTGGTGATCGAGCCAGTTTCCGTTCCCGGAGAGTCACTGATCAAATTCTGCAGTCGTTGGCCGAAAATACTGGGAGGAGCCCACTTGAATGCGCTGGTGTCCACTTATATACTGCGCAGGCAGTTTCATGTCATACAGAAAACGGTTGAAGACTTGCAGGGTAGGCTGAAGGAAATGCACTAATCTTTTCCAAAACTTGCGCGGCTCAGGCTTTTCATGGATAATTGGTTAGGAGATGCCATTGTCTGGAGGAAGTAAATAAGTGGGAGCCCGCATAGTAGATGTTATTGAGGACAGCATCGGAGCTGAAGTAGGGATAGAGCCAGGGGATACCTTGCTCAGTATTAACGGCATGCCTGTGGTAGATATTCTGGACTACCAGTTCTATTCCCAGGATGATCAGCTGACTTTGGAAATTGAAAAACCAAACGGGGAACTGTGGTCTATTGAGATAGAAAAGGATTATGATGAAGAACTGGGGCTGCTGTTTGAGGGATTGGTCTTTGACCGCATACGGGTCTGCCGCAACCGCTGTGTGTTTTGCTTCATAGATCAGCTGCCTCCCGCTATGCGTAAAACCCTTTATGTAAAAGATGATGATTATCGTTATTCCTTTTTATTAGGCAATTTTGTTACGCTCACCAATCTGACGGAAGATGACTGGAATAAATTGGAGAGAATGCGGCTCAGCCCCCTTTACGTTTCAGTGCATACTACTTCCGGCAAGCTGCGGCAGCAGATGATGAACAATCCTGAGGCAGCCAAGATTAAAGAGCATTTGCAGCGCCTGCAGAAAGCGGGCATAGAAGTACATACGCAGATCGTACTATGTCCGGGCATAAACGATGGCCAGGAACTGGTGAATACCGTGAATGATTTGGCCGATCTTTATCCCACAGTACAATCAGTGGGCATAGTTCCGGTTGGACTGACCGGACACCGGGAGAAATTGCCCCAACTGCGACTGGTTACTCCTGAAGAAGCCCGGGAATTAATTGAGCAGGTAGACCAGTGGCAGCAGACCTTCCGTTCTGAATTTGGCATAGGATTTATTTACCTGGCTGATGAGTTTTACGTCAAAGCCGGCGTTCCCGTGCCGCCCGCTGAGTATTACGATGATTACAGCCAGATTGAAAATGGCATCGGCTTGATCCGCTTGTTTATGGATGACTGGCAGGAGATAAAAGAGGACCTGCCGAATCAGATTGAACCAATGCAGGTATTCCTTATTACCGGGGAATCCGCTAGATCGGTTATGCAGGGCATAGCTGAGGATTTCAACCAGGTAAAAGGCCTGCAGGTTGAGGTTATTGCCGTACCCAATCGCTACTTTGGGGGCGGGGTTACCGTAACCGGGCTGTTGACCGGGTCGGATATAATAAACTGCCTGCAGGACAAATACCGGGGCAAAAAAGTAGTACTACCTGAAGTATTGCTGCAGGAAGGCAGTACCAGGCTGCTGGACAACATTACCCTGGAAGAGATAGCTGATCGCACGGGAGCGGTCATTAGGACTACCGACGGAAGTGCCCGTTCCCTGGTGGAAGCCGTTTTATATTGATGTTTACGGAGGATGGACATGGCTAAACCTGTGGTTGCCATAGTGGGACGCCCCAATGTAGGAAAATCAACTTTATTCAACCGCCTGGCGGGGGTACGCAAGGCTATTGTTGAGGATGTCCCCGGAGTTACCCGGGATCGCATTTACGACAAAACCGATTGGGCCGGGCGGGAGTTTATCATAATCGATACCGGAGGAATTCGCTTCGACGACGGGGATATTTTTGCCCGGGAAGTCAGGCTGCAAGCGGAATTAGCCATTGAAGAGGCTGACGTAATTATATTTATGGTAGATACCAAAGACGGTATCACTCCTGAAGATGAACAAGTTGCCGAACTGCTGAGAAAATCCCAGCGGCCGGTGGTTTTAGCTGCCAATAAGGTGGAAAACTTCCAGAAGCAGTTGGAATACTACGAGTTTTATAACCTGGGCTTGGGGGACCCTATACCGATTTCTGCCATGCACGGCATGAACACCGATGAACTCTTGGATGCAGTAATCAGCAAATTTGGTCCTCCTTCTCAATATGCAGAAGATCCCGATGCCCTTAAAATAGCTATTGTTGGCCGCCCCAATGTGGGCAAATCTTCCCTGGTAAATGCCCTGCTGGGACAGGAAAGGGTAATCGTCAGTGACGTACCGGGGACCACCCGGGATGCCATTGATACCCCCTTCCGCTACAACGGCAAAAATTATATTCTTATTGATACCGCCGGTATTCGCAAGAAATCACGCATTAAAGAACCAACGGAAAAATACAGTGTAATACGTGCCTTACGCAGTATCGACCGGGCTGACGTAGTATTGATCCTGCTGGATGCTACAGAAAAGGTTACTGAACAGGATAAGCGCATAGCCGGTTATGTTCATGAACAGCACAAAGCCAATATAATTGTGGTAAACAAATGGGACCTTATAAATAAAACCGGCAGTACCATGAACGAATTTGACAAGGATATACGGGAGGAACTAAAGTTTTTATCATATTCACCGCTCCTGTATATATCCGCCCTGACCCGCAAGCGGATTTTTCAGGTGCTGGATATTGCCGATTTTGTAGTGGAGCAGCATCATCGCCGAATACCCACCGCGGAGTTAAACCGGGTGCTTAATGAGGCTATGATGTTAAACCCTCTGCCCGGCGGAGGAGGAAAGCGGGTGAAGATTTACTACGGTACCCAGGTAAGCACGGCACCGCCCACTTTTGTGTTATTTGCCAATAACCCGGAGATGGTTCACTTTTCCTACCTGCGTTACCTGGAGAACACTCTGCGCCAGAACTTTGGCTTTGAAGGTACACCCATACGTTTGATTGTGAGAGCCCGCAGCGGGCAAGACTCTTAATTGTCGGGGGGATTGTGTTGTATAACCTGGCTTTAATACTCTTGTGTTACATCATTGGTGCTATTCCTTTTTCCTATCTGGTCTCCTTGACCCAGGGGGTTGATATCAGGACCCGCGGCAGCGGAAATGTAGGGGCCACCAATGTGCTGCGCACCCTGGGACCGGCGGCAGCAGCCGCGGCTTTGATAGCTGATGTGTTTAAAGGAATAGTGGCAGCCTGGATTGGTTCCATGACCGGCTCAGAATGGATGATCGCCGGCTGTGCTCTGGCGGCGGTTATTGGTCACTGCTATTCGGTGTTCTTGCGTTTTGCCGGAGGAAAGGGAGTAGCCACTTCAGCTGGTATTATTATCTACCTTTTGCCCCGGGAGCTCCTGATACTATTGGTGGTCTTTGTAGTCCTAGTAGCCCTGCTGCGCTATGTTTCTCTGGGCTCTATTACCGTCGCGGCGTTATTCCCCATTCTGACCCTCATAATGCGTGAACCTGCTGCATTAATAGTAATGAGTCTTTTAATGGCAATCCTGGTCATTTACCAGCACCGGGAGAACATCCAGCGGCTGCGCAGCGGCACCGAACCCAAGCTGGGAGCAAAAGCCTAGTCAAATTAACAGGGAGGTTTCCATGCAGCCAGTATGTATTTTGGGAGCAGGCAGCTGGGGGACGGCCCAGGCCATCCTACTGGCTTCCGTAGGTCATAAGGTGATTTTGTGGGGACGGGAAGAGGATGGTGTGCCCCAGATCCAAGCCAGTCGCCAGAACCAGCGCTACTTGCCCGGTGTGACTATCCCGGATAACGTACATATAACTATGGATATCCAGGAAGCAGTTCAGCAGGCTTCAGCAGTGGTCCTGGCTGTACCTGCCCAGACCGTCCGGCAGGTGCTGGAAAATATCGCCCCCTTGTTGCCTGGCGATACCATTATCATAAACACCGCCAAGGGCCTGGAAATTGCCACTGGCCAACGTATGAGCCAGGTGGCCAGTAATGTTTTGGGCGAGGAAATAATGGCCCGGTATGCCGTAATCTCTGGTCCCAGCCATGCGGAAGAAGTAGCCCTTCAGGTCCCCACGGCTGTCACCGCGGCCTCTGACAGCCTGGAGACTGCCCACCGGGTGCAGGATTTGTACATGGCTCCCTGGTTCAGGGTGTATACCAATCCGGACGTTGCCGGGGTGGAACTGGGAGGAGCCTTGAAGAACATTATCGCTATCGCCGCCGGCATTATTCACGGCCTGGGCTATGGGGACAATACTCAAGCTGCCCTGATAACCCGCGGTTTAACGGAAATGACCCGCTTAGGCTTGGCCATGGGCGGGGACTTTCGTACCTTTGCCGGACTAAGCGGATTAGGAGATCTGGTCGTAACCTGCGGCAGCCGGCATTCCCGGAACCGGCGGGCGGGGGAAATGATCGGGCAGGGAATGACTGTGGAGCAGGCTTTGGATAGGGTAGGCATGGTGGTGGAAGGGGTTTATACCTGCCAGATAGCTTACCGGCTTGCTCAATCCCTTCAGGTGGATATGCCCATCACCCGGGCCTGTTACCGGATCCTATATGAAAAAGTGGATCCCGGGACTGAAGTTAGTAATTTAATGAAACGAGGCAAGAAACATGAAATAGAGGATATAGTTCAGCCAGGGGATGTGACCTATAAAGTGTGATGGAAGATCATACTATGAGAGTATCAAAAAGTTGCTAAAAGAGATCGCCACGTCGCTACACTCCTCGCGATGACATATCAAAAGGCCATCTTATGTGTCATTGCGAGCCCCGGAGGAGCGTGGCAATCTCGAACGTCGAACCGCGAATAGCCTTTTTCGATAGTCTGAAAGTGTGATGGAAGATCACACTTTTTTTGTTTTCTGGTTATATTACCGGATATTGATAAATATATTTGTACTGTTAAATGTCCATGAATAAAGAGGGGTATCCGCATCGGAGGGAGGGTGCCTTTTGTAAGTCTAATCCAAGGGAGGGAAATTGCGAAGTGGAAGGTAACAACATCTTACAGGATATCGCTGAACGTACTGGAGGCGATATATACCTGGGGGTGGTCGGCCCGGTTCGCACCGGAAAATCAACGTTTATCAAGCGATTTATGGAATTGATGATCTTGCCTAATATCAAAGACATATACGATCGGGAAAGGGCGAAAGACGAGCTCCCCCAGAGCGGAGCAGGGAAGACCATTACCACCACCGAACCCAAATTTGTTCCCAATGAAGCCATTGAAATCACCACAGCAAGCGGACTGAGCTTTAAAGCCAGGCTGGTGGATTGCGTGGGTTACACTGTGGAAGGGGCACTGGGTTACGAAGAAGATAATGAACCTCGTATGGTGAAGACTCCCTGGTTTGACTATGAGGTTCCCTTCGAAGAAGCGGCCGAAATAGGAACCAGGAAAGTGATAGTAGATCATTCCACCATCGGTATAGTCGTCACCACCGACGGCAGCATCAGTGATATCCCCAGAGAAAACTATGAGTTTCCAGAAGAACGGGTCATCAATGAACTGAAAGAACTGAACAAACCTTTCATTATCCTGCTCAACTCAACCAAACCTTATGATCGGGAAACACTCAAGCTGGCGGAAGATCTAAACGAGAAGTACGGGGTTAGTGTAATCCCTATAGACGCCGCCCAGATGACCGTGGAGCAAATCTACGGAATATTAGAGGAAGTCCTTTACGAATTCCCGGTGCAAGAAGTCAATATCAAGCTGCCCCTCTGGGTGGATGAACTGGATGAGGATTTCTGGCTCCGGGAAGGCTTGGAAAATGCTATCCGTGAAATACTGAATGACGTCCGTAAGGTCCGGGACATAGATAAAGCCATTGAACGGCTCTCCGAAGTAGAAAACATCAGCTATGTCAGTCTGGAACAGATAAATCTGGGTTCTGGTACTGCTGCCATAGATGTAACCGTTCCTGAAGATTTGTTCTACCGTTGTCTCAGCGATGTAAGCGGATTTCCAGTGCAGGGAACTCACGATATCATGCGTCTAATGAAGGATTTGAGCGTGGCTAAACGAGAATATGACAAGGTAGCCTCTGCTCTGGAAGAAGTAAGAGAAACCGGTTATGGGGTCGTGACCCCGCGCCTGGAAGAGATGTTCCTGGAGGAACCGGAACTGATTCGCCAGGGCAACCGGTTTGGAGTTAAGCTCAAGGCAAAAGCACCCTCACTGCACATCATTCGTGCTGATATTACCACGGAGATTACTCCCATCATCGGTACTGAAAAGCAGTGTGAAGAATTAGTGCGCTACATGCTGGATGAGTTTGAAGAAAATCCCGCTAAAATCTGGGAGTCCAATATCTTCGGCAAATCACTGCATGACCTGGTCCGGGAAGGCATCCAGAACAAACTGCACCGCATGCCGGAAAACGCCCAGGTCAAACTGCAGGATACCCTGCAGCGCATTGTCAACGAAGGCAGCGGAGGACTTATCTGCATCATAATTTGACAGAAAAACTACATCCTGACGTACCCCATAACCGTTTTCAGCCATGTCCTGAAAACGGTTATTTCTTGCCACGCAGGAAGAAATGATAAAGGTTGATGTGATTTTTTTGCATATTATTCAAGCTTTTTGCCATTTTAACTTGAATAAGGACAAGAATGTTTGCAAAAGCTTTATTAGTGAGAGCACAGAATAGTGCTAAAAATCATGACATTTTGTGTAGAAAATAGTGGTATAATGTAAATCAAAAAAGGGAAGGAGCAATTGCAGGTGTCAGAGTTAGATATGCTAGTTATACCGGAGCAAATTGAAGATGGAGATTATGTAATTGCCACCTATTACCTACAGACAGGAAGAAATGTGGACATCGTCAAGAAGATCACTTCGATTGCCGTCGAGCAAACCACCGGTACCTGGGTGCCGGTCCCGGAAGAGACTCCCGAAGTAAGAGAAAAACATGTCGCCAAAGTTGTAAGCATCCATGAAATACCTGGTTATGAATACGAAGTGCCAGGAGGAGTTGATACCCGCCAGTGGGTATTTCAGTTAGCTTACCCGGCAGTCAATTTCGGACCTCAAATCCCCATGATGTTGTCTACCATAATCGGCAACATTTCTATGATCGGCCCCCTAAAACTACTGGATATAAAATTCCCTCCTAAATTCCTTGCTCAATTCAAAGGACCCAAATTTGGTGTTGAAGGTGTACGCGATTTATTGGGAGTATATGACCGGCCCTTGCTGAACAATATGATTAAGCCTTGTACCGGATATACCCCGGAAGTGGGCACCCGCCTGTTTGCCCGGGCGGTTGAAGGGGGCGTAGATATTGTTAAGGACGACGAGTTAATAGCCGATCCCACCTTTAATCCCCGTGAAACCCGTATCAAGATGTATATGGAAGTAGTCCGGCAGCATTATGAGGAGACCGGGCACAAAGTATTATATACTCCTAATGTTACTGACAACGCCCTGAAAGTTTTGGATAATGCGCGCAGGGCCATTGATGCCGGAGCCAATGCTATTATGATTAACTACCTTACCGTTGGTATTTCTGCCCTGCAGGGGCTGGCTGAACACCCGGACATCAATGTCCCCATCATGGCCCATCTGGATTTTGCCGGTACCATGTATGAATCCCCCATATCCGGCATGAGTTCTCACTTGATTTTAGGCAAATTGGCGCGCATGGCTGGTGCAGATATGGTGGTTTATCCAAGTCCTTTTGGGAAGTTTCCGTTCTTGCGGGAACGCTACCTGCAAATCGGCAACCATCTTAACAATCCCTGGTGTGGCGTTAAACGGGTATTCCCGATGCCCGGAGGCGGCGTAATGCCTAACTGTGTGCATGCTATTTATCGCGACTTGGGACCGGACTGCATTATGGGCTGCGGCGGCGCCATTCATGGCCATCCCATGGGCCCGGTAGCAGGTGCCAGAGCGATGCGGCAGGTAATAGATGCAGCCGTTAAGGGGATACCTTTGCTGGAAGCCGCTAAAGAATATCCCGAATTACAAGCAGCTGTTGATGCCTGGGGAGTAATGGATGAAGACGAAAATGCCCTTTTTGATATAAAGGGCTAGATTAAGGAGGTAATGCATTATGGCCAAACAGTACACTCGGGAAGAAGTAAAGGCTAGGCTGCAGCAGCAAATTGATGCGGGTAAACCCATCATTATCGCTGGAGCCGGCACCGGTATTTCGGGGAAATTCGCCGAGCAGGGCGGAGTGGACCTGATCGGGGTCTACAATTCGGGACTTTTCCGTATGGACGGTAAAGGATCACTGGCAGGTCTCATGCCCTATGGTGATGCCAACCAAATAGTTATTGATTTGGCTAACCGCGTATTTCCGGTCATAAAGGAAACCCCGATGATTGCTGGTATCTGCGGAACTGATCCTACCAGGGACATGCGCTACTACCTCAAGCAGCTGAAAGAATTAGGATTTTCAGCGGTTATGAATTTCCCCACTGTGGGACTTATTGACGGCAGATTCCGCCAGGAACTGGAAGACACCGGCATGGGTTATTCAGTGGAAATTGAGACCCTGAAGCTGGCTAAGGAATTAGGATTCTTCACTCTGGGATATGCCTTTAACGTAGAGGAAGCCCGTTTGGTTGGTAAAGCTCAACTGGATGTTCTGATATGCCACATGGGTCTGACTGCCGGTGGTTCCATCGGTTCCAAGTATGCTGAGGAAAAACTCACCCTGGAAAAATCAGCTGAGCTTATTAACCAGATGACCCAGGCTGCCCGTGAAGGTTACAAGGATATCATGATATTCGCCCACGGCGGACCGATAGCTTATCCGGAAGATACCCGTTATATTTATGAGCATACCGAAGCGGTCGGATTCCTGGGTGCTTCCAGTATTGAACGCATTCCTATCGAAGTACCCCTCAAAGAAGCTTGTCAGCAGTTCAAGAATATCCCGATTAAAAAGAAATAAGCTTGCATGCTCCCCCTGCTGCTCGTGCAGCAGGGGGAACTTTGATTAATCAGCGGGAAATGGTGAGGAAATGGCGAGAATCATTGAAGTAGATACAGCTTTGTCTGTGCAAGATTATAGTCCGGAGGCGGACAAAACTGTTTGCCTGGTAATTGATGTCATCAGAGCCAGCACTACTATCGTTTCATTTCTGGATAACGGATGTCGCCGTGTATATGCCGTAGCCGAGGAAGAAAAAGCGCGGCAATTAGGTGCTGAAAGGCAAATGCTGACCGCCGGCGAATGGAAGGGTATCAAATTGCCCGGTTTCGATCTGGACAACTCACCGGCTGAAGCCAGGAGACATCCGATAAAGGGCAGAGACATAGTCCTGTGCACCAGCAATGGTACCCGTGTTATCCACCAGGTTAAAAACTGCGTAAAGCTGTTTATTGCCAGCCTCATGAATGCCCAGGCTTGTGTGCAGGCCGGTTTGTCGGCAGCGCTGGATGCATCCTGCGGTATTACCATCGTATGTGCGGGGCAGTATGGCAAATTCGTATTGGATGATGCCTTCTGTGCAGGCTATTTGCTGCAAGAGATGGAAAAACAGGCTGAAAAACTGGGTATCGAATTGAAAGAGTCTGATGCCTGCCGGGCTGCCAAAGCAGTGTTCAAAGCCTACCCGGATGCCCGGACAGCTTTTGAGGAATCTGCCAGCGGCAAAGTATTGCTGGGAACAAAAGGTTATGAGGATTTTGAAGTTTGCCTGGAATACAACACGTCTCAGGTAGTCCCCTGCCTGCAGGTAGAGGACGACTTAATATGGTTTGTCAATTGGGAGGAACAACAGTAAACATCAGGAGGGAAGAGTATGGCGAAAAAGATTTTAGTGGCGGGAATTCTTGATACCAAGGGCGAGGAAATTAAATTCCTGAGCCAAAGGGTCAAAGCGGCCGGCGGCGATCCGATCGTCTTGGAACTAAGCGTGGGACATGAAGTGGGATGGGCTGACATCAGTTTGAGTCAGGTTGTTGGCAAGGTTGGCAAGAAACCGGAAGACATTTTCGCCTTGGATCGCAAGGGCGCTTCTGATTTAGTTGCCGAGGGAGCCATAAAACTGGTCAATGAGATGAGGGAAAAAGGAGAGGCAGACGGCATTATTGCCTATGGCGGCTCCATGGGTGCTAGTATTGCAACCCGCATTATGCAATCACTGCCCATTGGATTTCCTAAAATTATGTTGACTACCATGGCGTCAGGAGATGTATCACCCTATGTGGGTACCCGGGATATTTGCATGATATACCCCATAGCTGAAGCCGGACTCAACAAAGTAACCCGCCAGATACTGAATAACGCTGCTGCAGCCATTGTTGGCATGGCTTCCCCTCCGACTATGGAAGGCATTGAGGAAAAGCCATTGATCGGCTGTATGATGTTTGGAGTTACCACCCCCTGTGTACTGCGTGCTTCCTCAATCGTAGAAAAAGCCGGCTACGATGTTATGATCAACCACGCAGTAGGCAGCGGAGGCCGTTCCATGGAAGAACTGATCCGGGATGGCTATATTGCCGGAATTCTCGATATAACTACTCATGAAATCGGCGATGAAATGCTGGGAGGCGTACTAAGTGCCGGACCCGACCGTTTGACGGCTGCCGGAGATATGGGCATTCCCCAGGTAGTAGCCCCTGGAGGACTTGACTTAATCAATTTCGGCCCGAAGAATACTGTGCCGGAACGGCTGCTGAAAGAAACTGACCAGCCCGGGCGCGGACTGTACGAACACAATCCCACTGTTACTTGTATCGGCGTGTCAATGGAAGAGGCTTACATGATAGGTGAGCATATGGCCAAGAAACTCAACGCTGCTAAAGGCCCCAGTGTTTTAGCTGTACCTATGCGGGGTTGGGGAGCCTGCGACCTGGCTGAACCAAACTTAGAACTGGGATGGGCTGGCCCCGGACCTGGACCGGTGTGGGCTCCCGATGAAAAGAATCCCAACTGGTCACGCCGGGCCGTACGTTTTGTAGAAGCTCTCAAGGCTAATATTGATCCTAACAAGGAAAACTTAGAAGTTATCTTAGTAGACAAACACATGAATGAGCCTGAGTTTGCTGAATTACTTGCCGAGCTGTTGCTAGAAATGCTGGACGGCAAATGGAAGAAAGGAAACAAGGCTGATCTGCCCTATGTAGTACCTTTTTATGAGAAATAAGTTGTGGGAGGCAAACCATGGCTATACAGTATAAGCGCAGGGAAATTGTGTCCCGATTACGTGAGCAAGTCAAACAAAACCGGGCTTTGCTTATGTTTGGTGCTGGAACGGGTTTAACAGCTAAATGTGCTGATTTGGGCGGCGCTGATCTGATAGCGGTTTATTCCACTGCCAAATTCCGTATGATGGGTCTCCCCACTCTCCTGGCCTGGATGCCCTATGAAGACTGCAATGCATGTGTGAAAGAAATGGCCCGGGAAATAATACCGGTGGTAAAAACCGCACCCTGTATTGCTGGTATCGGTGCCCATAATCCGGCGGTGAACCTGGAACGGATAATTGACGAAATGATGGATTTGGGCTTTTCCGGTATAACCAATGAACCCTTCTGCGGGCTGTATGGGGAATTCTTCGCCAAACAGCTGGAAGCTGCAGGCATTGGCTTTTCCCGGGAGGTGGAGCTTATACGAATTGCCCACCGGAAAGATATTTTTACAGTAGGGTGGGCTTTCAATGCGGAAGAGGCCAGAATTATGGCGGAGGCAGGCGCTGATGTGATTGGTGCTATAGTTGGTGTAACTACCGGAGGGCTGACCGGAGCCAAAGAGGTCATGACCCTGGAAGAGGCCACCGAGGAGGTACAGAAAATGTGCCTGGCCGCCCGGGATGTGAATCCGGAGGTTTTCATACTGACCCATGGCGGACCTTTTGCTGACGCAGCCACTGCTCAATATTCCGTAGCCAATTCCGATGCAGACGGCTATGCTTCCGGTTCCAGCGGGGAACGCATGCCCACCGAACAGGCGGTAATTGCGATTACCAAAGAATACAAGAATATTAAAGTAAATATGGACTAGAACCATTTGCGTAAAAAGAGGGGCGGTTTTCCCTGATTGGTTTTCAGAAAAGGAATCCGCCCCTTTTTACTATCTCACTTATTTCACCACTTCTCCAGGCCAGTCTAGAATTCCCCCGAAATCATAGACGTTGGTGTAGCCCATATCGGCCAATTCCTGCGCTGCCAGGGCACTGCGGCGACCGCTGCGGCAATACACCAGGATGGTCTGCTCCTTGTCAGGCAGCACTTCTTCCGCTCTCTGCTTTATCTCGGTATCGGGAAGCAGAACGGCATTGGGAATATGTCCCTCAGCAAACTCCGCCTCCGTGCGTACGTCCAGGATGATTACATTCTCCTGGTCCATCATTTCCTGAGCTTCCTGGGCGGTTATTTTGCTGTAACTATTTTTAGCGGGCTCTTCTTCTGGTTCTTCCAGTAAACTTATTTTTACTGCTGTAATCTGCACAGGATAGCTCTCCCGGATTTCAGGCAAAGCTTCAATCTCCACTAGTTGCCCTTTCGATGGCTCGAAGGCGATTTCAAGGTTCTCCGCAAAATCAACCCGGGCCATATTAAAGCCCACATATCATCAGTGGTGGTTACCACCATGCTGTTTGCCTGGACGTTTTCAACGGTGGCTTGAAATACTATATTATTGTTTAATTCACTACTACCGCAGCCTGACAGCAAGAAAACTGCCATGAAAAGAATTGAAAAAACTTTCTTCATTGTTTATTCTCCTTTACATAATCAATCTTGCGCGTTATGGAGCGTAGCGAAGCAATCTCAAAAGAGACTCGCAGGCTACGAAAAAGAGATCGCCACGTCGCTGCGCTCCTCGCGATGACACAGCCTAGGCATTTTCACAGCAATGACCTGTTAGGACTCCATTTTGACAGAACAGATAATTGCAGGATCCTGGGATCCATTTTCCTCATTATACGGTTCGAGCTATTTTTCGACAATCATGATAAAAATCATGATCGCCTTCGACTTTTCCATTGCCATCCTTAACCCCTCGTGCTATAATGTCCGTGTTGCGAAGAAAAAAATCCGCCCATGGCAGACAGAGGGAATTATGGGTAAGGCTGAGAAAAGATTCTATTTGGTGCGGGAGGATATTCTCCCGGAATCGATAGTAAAAACCGCTCTGGCCAAGGAGATGCTGGCCAGCGGTGAGGTTTCAGGCATTATGGAAGCAGTGGAGCGCCTGGGTATAGCCCGGAGCACCTTTTATAAGTATAAGGATGGCGTTTTTTCCTTCTTCAACGCCGAAAATATGAGCATACTGAACATCTCCTTGCTTCTGCGCCATATTCCCGGTATCCTATCGGGGGTACTCAATTGTATTGCATCATTGCAGGCTAATGTTCTGACTATTAATCAAAATCTTCCCCTGCACGGGGTGGCCTATGTGACCATTTCCTTAAACGTGGACGAAATGTCTGTGCCGGTGGAGGAAATGCTGAAGCAATTGCAGGCTCTGGAAGGAGTATTGAATGTGGAAGTTGTTGGCAAGAGCTGAAATTAAATTGCAGGAGGGCGTTAAATGATACGAATTGGATTGTTGGGATGCGGAACAGTAGGTTCCGGAGTGGTAAAACTCTTGGAGAAGAATGCAGCAACTATTGCTCAGCGCAGCGGGGATGAAATAGTAGTCTACCGGGTCCTGGAAAGGGATAGGGATAAATGCCTGGCGGTGGGCATCGCACCGGAGCAGATAGCTAACAGCATTGAAGATATAGTTAATGATCCGGAAATAGATATAGTGGTGGAATTAATCGGGGGCATCGAACCGGCTCGCAGCTATATCCTGCAGGCTATGCGCCAGGGCAAGCATGTGGTTACGGCCAATAAGGATTTGATCGCCGTCAGCGGTAAGGAACTGTTTGAGACAGCTGAAGAAAACCAGGTGGACTTCTATTTTGAGGCCAGTGTAGGCGGGGGAATTCCCATTGTATTTCCCCTCAAGCAGTCCCTGGCTGGCAATCGCATACAACAGGTCATTGGTATCCTCAACGGCACCACCAACTACATATTGACCCAAATGAGCCGCTCCGGACGTGACTTTAATGAGGCCTTGGCTGAAGCTCAGGCCCTGGGCTATGCTGAAGCTGACCCCACTGCGGATGTCTCCGGCCTGGACGCAGCCCGTAAGATTGCCATTCTCTCTTCCATAGCCTTTAACAGCCGGGTAACCCTGGATGATGTTTACGTAGAGGGCATTACCGGTATTACCCCTGAAGACATACGTTATGGCTATGAACTAGGTTATGTTATTAAACTTTTGGCTATTGCCAAGGAAGATGATTCAGGTCAAATACAAGTGCGGGTGCACCCGGCATTCCTGCCGGTCTATCATCCCCTGGCAGCCGTCAATGATGTCTTTAATGCGGTTTTTGTCCAGGGAGACGCCGTAGGGGAAATAATGCATTTTGGCAGGGGAGCAGGACAGATGCCTACTGCCAGTGCAGTGGTGGGGGATATTATTGAAATTGTCCGCAACCTGAACCATAATACCAAGGCCCGCATTGGCTGTACCTGTTATGAACAAAAACCAATAATGAGCATTGACGAACTGGAAGTAGAGTATTATATTCGCATGAGAGTCACCGACCGTCCCGGAGTCCTGGCCGGTATTGCGGGTGTATTCGGCAACAATAATGTTAGTATAGCTACGGTTCTGCAGAAATCCAGTGATAATGAGATGGCTGAACTGATCCTGATTACCCACCAGGTACGGGAAAGGAGCCTGCGGGATGCTTTGGCTGTTCTCAGCGGTATGAGTATTGTCGGCCAGATAAACAACGTTATTCGTTTAGAAGGCACCCAGAGGAAAGCTGTCTGATCGGGAGGTCATTAATGATAAGGGTAAGAGTTCCCGCTACCAGTGCTAATTTAGGCCCTGGTTTTGATACCCTGGGTTTGGCCTTGTCCCTTTACCTGCAGGTGGATATTGAATGGTCAGACTCAAACATCATTGAGTTTGCCGGCGAAGGTGTTCAGAACATTAACAGCCTTCCCGAACATAACTTGATATGGCAGGCCGCCCGGCGGGTATTTCAAGCTGCGGGTCGTCAGCCGGCAATGAAGCTGAGCATCCACAACGAAATACCTATCGGTAGGGGATTGGGCAGCAGTGCTGCGGCTATTGTAGCCGGTTTGACCGCAGCCAATGAATTGCTGGGCAATCCGTTGGATAAAAAGCAACTCCTGGCCTTGGCCGTTGACATGGAAGGCCATCCCGATAATGTTGTTCCCGCCCTAATAGGTGGATTGACGGTAGCCATGGAGGACAATAATGAGGTATACTGCCAGAAGGTTGACTTTCCTGAGGATATCAGCGTGGTAGTAGTGGTGCCGGAATTCGAGCTGTCAACGGAAGTATCCCGCTCGGTACTTCCTCAGCAAATCGATCTGAAAGTTACCGTCAACAATCTGCAGAGAGCTTGTTTCCTGCTGGCCAGTCTTCATAATCGAGATTTCAGCAACCTGGACAAAGCCATGGATGATCAGATTTACCAACCCCTGCGCAAGCAGTTTATACCTGGTTTTGATCAGGTAATAAATGCGGCCAGAAGCCATGGGGCTATGGGAACTGCTCTGAGTGGGGCCGGACCTTCTATGCTTGCCTTCTGTTCCGCCGGGGAGCAGGAACGGGTAGCTCAGGCCATGCAGGAAGCCTTCCGGAATGCCCAGGTAAAGAGCCGGGTCTTTTATTTGCAGGCAGACAATAAGGGAACAGAGATTCAAATAATATAAATATATTGGTGTAAATTAACTGGGGAGTGAGAAGTTTGAGTTTGATAGTGGCAAAGTTCGGAGGAAGTTCGGTAGCGTCCATGGAGCGCATCAGAAATGTGGCAGTAAAGGTCAAACGTATGAAAGAGGAGGGTAAACAAGTAGTCGTGGTTGTTTCCGCCATGGGAGACACTACCGATGACCTTATAGAACTGGCCAAACAGACAGGACCCGAGCTTAGCAGCCGGGAAATGGATATGCTTCTGGCTACTGGGGAGCAGCAATCAGCAGCATTGCTGGCTTTAACCTTAAACAATATGAATTGCAAGGCAGTATCCTTGACTGGTTGGCAGGCCGGGGTGCAAAGCGATGCCAACTACAGCAAGTCACGCATTACCAATATAGAGCCCCGGAGGATTCTCCATGAACTGGAACAGGGAAATGTGGTAGTAGTAGCCGGGTTCCAAGGCATATCCCCGGAAGGGGATATCACCACTCTGGGCCGGGGCGGCTCTGATACCAGTGCCGTAGCCCTGGCAGCAGCTTTAGATGCCGAACGCTGCATGATTTTCACCGATGTTAAAGGTGTTTATACTGCTGACCCCCGTATTGTACCCGAAGCTCGCCAGCTGTCCGTTATTTCTTATGACGAGATGCTGGAATTGGCCAGCCTGGGAGCGGTGGTCATGCAGCCCCGGGCCGTTGAGTTTGCTATGCTCTACGGAGTCGATGTGGAAGTATTAAGCAGTTTTGAAGATCATTCCGGGACCATTATTACGGAGGTTGGAAATATGGAAAAACAGAGGATTGTAACTGGTGTTGCCCATGATTTAAACTGTACCCGCTTTGCTATTTTTGACGTGCCTGACCGACCCGGTATTGCCAAAACCCTGTTCAGAGGTTTGGCCGATGCAGGGATAAATGTGGATATGGTTATTCAAAGTGCCATGCGGGACAACCGCAACGATATTGCTTTTACTATCGAGGAAAATGACCTGCAAAAGGCCATTCCGGTAGTGGAAAAGCTGGTGCAGGAGATCGGCGCCTCTGGGATGTTTTGTGGAAATGAGGTAGGCAAAGTCTCAATAGTAGGCGCAGGCATGCAGAGCAATCCCGGTGTAGCCGCCGATATGTTTGAGGCTTTGGCTGATGAGAATATCAATATTCACATGATAAGCACTTCGGAAATCAAAATATCCTGCATTATTGATGAGGACCGGATCCAGGATGCGGTTAGGGCTTTACATAAGAAGTTTGGCTTGGAAAATATTGAATAACCCTCAAAAATGGCAGGTTTAACAGTTATTGCTGTGGGAGAGTATTAGTCAGGCAAAGAGATTATTAAAAAGGTAAATTTAAGAGGTGACAGGAAATGAAGTATGTACACACTAACATCATTGCCCGGGATTGGAGAAGCCTAACCCAGTTCTATATCGATGTTTTTGAATGCCAGGTGGCCCCACCGGAACGGGACCTGCATGGAACCTGGGCTGATCAGTTAACTGGCATCAATAATGTCCGCATCCGGGGGGCTCACTTACGGTTACCTGGTTATACCAATGGGCCTACCCTGGAAATATTCCAGTATGAACCCAAGGCTGAAGGGGAAAATGAGCCTGCAGTAAATCGTCCTGGTTATTCTCACATAGCTTTTGAGGTGGATTCAGTAGAGGAAGTGTTGGAAAAGCTGCTGCAGCATGGAGGCCAGAAACTAGGAGAAGTGATACATAACCAGGTACCGGGTGTAGGTACCCTGACCGCCGTATATGCCCGGGATCCGGAAGGAAACATAATTGAGATTATGCACTGGGATCGTTAGCAGATAAGAGAATTCATGCTTTTCTTAGCTAAAAAGGGCTGGAAATGCCTGGCTTACCCAAGTCAAGGCCTGTCAATAGTCAGCGAAAATGTCACCCCTTTACCTGGATAACTGAGCAGCAGAAATGTCACCCCTGTTTGTTTTGGAATAAAACATTCTGGTATAGCCAAACCAAGGGGATTTGTTTTTAGGTTTACTTTGGGGTTGAGCCGGTAAGCCCAACAAAGAGTCTTTTTGCTGAGGTTTTTGTGATATACTTTCTTTGGGTTTAGTTTTAAGCGGTTCAGGCTCAATAACCAAACCCTTGTAGAGTACCTGCACTCCGATATACTTACTGGTGGCTACGGTAATGGTATCATGTGGGGATGCAGGTACTTTTTTGTTCCCCGCATTAACAGGCAGCCTGTACTTTTGACCTTTAAAGGAGAAGCTAAGACCCGAATCCAGCTTTCTAGTTTCATGCTTGGCGAAGATGAGCTGTAATTCAAACAAATCTCGCTTAGGCAAGTAGGCCTTTTCCGGGTTACTAGCCTGAACAGCAAACTTACGGTTGTAGTAGGGAATATACTTTTTAACGAACTCATTGGCTTGCTCAACAGTGCAAATACCGTTGCGTTTCATATCTTTGGTCAGGCGATCCTGCAGTGTTTGCCAGAGTCTTTCGATGCCGCCTTTAGCCTGAGCAGACCTAGCAACAATATGTAAAATATTAAGTTCTTTAAGAGCCCGGGCAAAGTGGGGTTGTTTCTCCAGCTTACCGGCCAGTTCTTCTTCAAGGGTTAACTTGTGTTTCGTTTTACTGTCATAGACAAAAACAGTCCTGCCATCGGTGTAAATTTCTCTTGGCAAATGACCATCTCGATTCATCTGAAACATCAGTTCACAGTAGCCTTCCAAGGTTTCCTCCTTGTCAAAGTGCAGGGCCAGAATGCGGCCAGTTGCATCGTCAATGGCACCATGCAGATGCAGGTAAGAACCATTATCAAGCCAATCAAACTTGGAAGCATCCATCTGAGCCATTTCCCCTTCACGTTCTCGGGCATCTCTGGAACGGTGCTTTTTAGGCCGGCGCTTGGCTTTTGGAGAGCGAATTCCCCTTTCTTTAAGATATCTTGAAACAGTACTGACAGATACAAAGATGCCTTTTTCTTCAGCTAGAACATCGGTAGCATGGCAAAAGTTATAACCAGATAACTCCGTTTGATAAATACTAACAATTGCTTCAGCCACTTCAGAAGCTAAAGCATTAGCAGGTTTACGACCACGATTTTTATGCAGGATACTCATGACCCCATTTTTGGATGCCTCCGC